>CAYJJU010000018.1:0-46900 GCA_964370635.1 uncultured Eubacteriales bacterium
AGCTGTGACGAAATAGAATAATTTTCGTCATATTGACGGACAAATGTAGGGGCGGTCCTATGTGACCGCCCGAAACCTTGGATTTTACCATTAGTTTCGGGCGAACACACAGGTTCGCCCCTACTGTATAATGGCGCTAAAGCTTATTCGTATTTTACAAGTTAGAAAGGAGAGTAGTTATGGAGCTTATGAAAAATGAACTAGGTAAACTTCCTAAATTTCAGTCACGAGAAAAGGCTTTACAAATGTTAAAAGACGAGCTTTTTGGTGAGTTAAAAGACAGGATTAAGATTGTATCGAGCGAGACTTTGAGCAAAAATAGCGAGTACTTACAAAATGCAATATGGGAAAAAGTTCGCCTCACTGCAAGAGCAAAGAAGGGGGAATATTCCTTCGACATCGATTTTGCATACCAAAAAAATGCAAAAAATCTCCCCGTTTTTTTACATATTGGGGCTGGAGCGCTTGAAAAAATCGAAAAAGAAATAACTCAAACCGTTGTTGATAGCGGTGCCATGTTTGTAAATGTAGACTGTAAGAGTGTAACGGAAGACGACGGCAATTTTCAATCTGGAATTTGCACCATATTAGACCAAGATTTTAATGCAGATAATCGTCCGGGAAAAATTAGCATTTGGGCAAATACGGCCATAGCAATTATTGATATCTTAACTGAGAGTGAGATGGTAGACAAGGATAAAATCTGCGTCGTGGGGCATTCAAGATTTGGAAAAACAGCACTGTGGACAGGCGCATTAGACGAGAGAATTTACCTTACTGTGTCAAATAATTCGGGTGCCAGTGGTGCGGCATTAGCAAGGGGAAACACGGGCGAGAGCGTTCAAGTTATCACGCAAAATTTCCCTTATTGGTTTGCAAACAACTACAAAAAATATGCAGACAACGAAGATAAAATGCCATTTGACCAACACTTTTTACTGTCGCTTATTGCACCCAGAAAACTATACGTAGCAAGCGCTAGTCTCGACGATTGGGCGTGCCCTGAAAACGAGTTTTTGTGCGCCGTAAAAGCCAGTGAAATTTACGAGCAGATGGGTTTAAAAGGATTAGTAGTAGACGAAGAATTTAGGCGTGAGGCCTTTGAATTAAACAAAGGAAACATAGCATACCACATGCGTGAGGGTGTACACAATTTAACAAATTACGACTGGAAAAAGTATGTAGAATTTATTTAGAATAAAATAAAAGGCGGAGCGAAAAAATCGCTCCGTCTTTAAATTTATCACTCTGTCTCGTAACTTACATATGAGAATTTTTTACTGCATGGGGACCAGCTGTTTACGTTTATTGTTCCTTGCCCTCCAAACAGAGTTACCACCGTCTTCGGCTCTCCTCCTGATGACGGCATTAGCCTTAGCTCTACATTTTTATGCGGCTCGTGTTGGTAGGTTTCTAAGTCGCCTTTTTTATATGACAAAAGTACTACCGTCTTGCCGTCTGGCGATATGTGCGGAAACCATGTGTTTCTATTTTCATCAAAGGTCATCTGCGTGACTTCGCTTGCGTCGGCATTCATTCTAAACGCTTGCATAAGTCCGTTTCTGTCGGAATTAAACCATATATATTTTCCACAGGGCGAGTACTCGGGGCCGTCCTCTTGTGCCGGCATGTCTGTAAGCCGCACTTCGTCCTCACTGCCGTCTGCCTTAATTGTGAAAATATTAAATCTGTCCCCTCGCTTTGCACAGTAGCAAAGTGTGCTCATGTCGGGCGACCAGCCGTGTAAAAAGCTCCAGCCTTTTTCTGTTATCAGTTTTACATTTTCAGGCTCTCCAAATGGGCATATGTAAATTCTCGACTGACCGTCTTCCTTTGTCATATGCGACACCGCAATTGATTTTCCGTCTGAAGAAAGTACGTGGTCGTTATTGCATTTATCCGCAATTCCCGTGTCTATTAAACTTACTTCTTTCGTTTCAATATTTAGTTTGTGAATTTTGCCTCTGCTGTTGAAAATTAGATATTTTCCATCGTTTGACCAGTTTGGTGCCTCCACCAAATAGTCAAATTTAATTACATCTTCCACTTTACCCGTGTCTAAATCATAAATATGTATGGTCGATTTGTCGTTTTCTCTGTTAACATAAGACATAAATTTTCCTCCATTTATTTTTCGATTTCACCGTGAACTATTCTTTTTCCAAGGCGTGATTTTAAGGCGCTTATGAATTCTTCGTCGCTTAAAATTGGTTTTTCAAAGGCAACTCCTGCCATTCCGACGGGGTCGTGAATATTGTGTATGTCGCCGCCTGAAAGCCCGTATATATCATGTTTTTTTGCAAAAATTTCTGCCTCTTTATTGCTGCTTTCTTCTGTAAAGAAATTAAAAGTCTCCATTGCGTCTAGGCACTCTGTCTGAGGCATCACGTTCGGGTCTATATAATCCCTCTTTCTAAAAGGGTGCGCCTGTGAGATAAATCCACCGACGCTATGCACCAAGTCGCAGTACTCTTTTAGGCTTAAAAGGTGAATATTTTCATGCTCTTTTAAAAACTGTGGCGTAATTCCATAGGTGAGCACCTCTTTGCCATGTCCGTAATAATGCTCTATTCCAAAAAATACGGAAAAGCCCTCTGGGGCAACTTTTTTTGCCCTTAAATAGGAGTTTTCATAGTATTCCATTTTTTCTGTCCAAGAAATATTTCTCGGCACGCAGTGATTTCCAAGTAAAAAATGGTTTGTTATCACTATGCCGGAATATCCTTTTTTATAGTAGGCCTCTACAAGCTCTTCTGGTGTGTTCTCTCCACAGGCACTGCAAAGCCTGTCGTGGCAGTGAAGTTCATATTTATAATACATATTTAGTCCTTCAATTTCTTCTTATTTCCGTCTTCATCAACTACATAAGTGTTTTCAAGTTGGTCTCTTAAATTGCCTGTAAGCTCTAAGATGTATTCTTTTCTTAGCGCCTTTCTTTCCTCAAATTCCTCTGGGGTGAGCTCCCTTGTTTTTGATTCCTTTGCGAAATAATTAATTCTGTCTATCTTACTTTTTTCCATAATAATTCCTTTCAAATTACATTTTCAAAATAGTATAAAAGCGTTGCGCTTTTTTGAAGGTCCTTTACAAAATCGCCCTTGCTAAAGTCTTGGTCAATTACCACCGACATATAAGGTTTTACGTATTTTAGCACCTCTCTTGCATTGACACAGCCCTCTCCCAAGACGGCAAAAATGTCTGTTCCTTCTTTTTCCATAAAATTTGGGACTAGGTCTTTAAAATGGACACCTCTAATTTTATCGGCCATTTCATAAACAAATTTTTGTGGATTGATTCCGCCGTATAATAGCCAGCCTGTGTCGGGTTGTCCATACACATTTTCACAGTTTTCCAGCAGCCACTGATAAAGGCTTGTGTCGCCCTCTACCTTAGTTTTGCTGTCCTCATCTAAATTATGTAGCCAAAGTTCAACTTTATTTTGTGATAGTTCAAGCGCAAAATCATCAAGCTCTTTCGCAAATTTTTCTTTATCAGAAAATGCAAGAGGAGCCACGTTGAAAACATAGGAGCTAATCCCCGATTTTTTCGCCGTTTCTATCATCACGTCTTTACATTTTGATAAATCAGAATAAAAACAGTGCGCACTTGTAAGATACATGCCCATGCTAGCTAGCATTTTAGAAAAGCCCTCTACTTCATGCGGAAGCCACAAAAGCTCCGGAAGTTTTGAGAAAAACTCATTACCCTCTTTAAGGGCATTCTCTTTAAACTCTATCGGGTCGTCAAAAAGAATGCAGGGCTCAATTTGCAAGATGCCCGCCTCTTTCATGCTTTCAAAGAAAGCCTTAGGGTCCTTCCTAAATTCTTTTGAACAACCAAAAATTTGTACACCTATTATCATTTGTTAATCTCCTCAAGTTTATAATTTTTCCATATTTTTAACTGCATCCATACGGCAAACTCTCCGCCTAAAAATAAAATGAAAATGCAAAAGTACAGCCAAAGCATTAATATAATCAGCGAAGCAAGTGCGCCGTAAATCACAGAATAATCCAAAAAGTTTTCAACAACAAAAGAAAAAATGACGGAAAACAGCGCCCAGCATATTGAGGCTAAAAGCGCACCTATAAAGCAGTTTTTTAGGCTGACATTGGATTTTTGCGGAATTAATTTGTAAAAACAGGTGAAAAGTATAGTTAAAATTACAATACCCAAAACCCATTTAAAAGTCAAAATGTTAAAAGATAGCTCTATTTTAAGCGCATCAAATATATTTTCATACACGGCATTTCCGATTAAGAGCAGTATTATTGTGGCAATAAGCACGCCAACAAAAACAATAGTATACCCCATTGCGGCTATTCGCAAATGGATGAAATTACGCTTTTCGTTCACGTCAAAAACCGAGTTCATCCCCTTTATCAGCGTTAACATAGCCTTTGAGGAGGACCATACACAAGTAAGTGCAGATATGGAAATAAGCGCTATCGGCTCAAAATTAAGTTCTAGTAATTGGCGTATGAGCACACTGGCCTCTGTCGGTAAAAGGTCGACAAAGGCTAAGAGCAGTGATGTGCCGTTTATATTAATAAAACTCAAAAACGAAAGAAAAATTAAAATAAATGGTATAAATGAAATGATTAGAAAATAAGACACCTGAGCCGAATAGGCATCGATACTGTCTTGTTCAGACTTTTTTAAAAACCAGTTTATATGGAAAAATAATTTTTTTGCCAAAGCATTCTCCCCCAAAAATTACGTATGTTTGAAAAAATCCTTATTTTGTAGCGCATAAATAATGCCGGAATATATTGAGGTGAAAACACTGATAAGCATAAACGCCTCGCCTATTATATAAAAAGTAAATTCGTATTCTGCAAATGATGGCAAAATGCCAAGAGAAATTAGTTGCCCTGCATAAGATAAAGTAATGATTACAATAATTGCAATAATTTGCGTTACTGTTTTAAGTTTGCCCCAAATATTTGCAGGTATCACAACTCCGCTTCCGCTTGCGACAAGCCTTATAGACGTTACTCCAAATTCTCTAAACATAATTAAAATTACAAACCACACATTAGTAAGGTCTAGTGCGACAAAGCAGATTAGCGCCGATATAACCATTATTTTATCTGCAAGTGGGTCCATAATTTTTCCGAAATCGGTAATTAAATTATCTCGTCTTGCAATTTTGCCGTCAAGATAATCTGTGTAAGCCGTGAAAATGAAGACTATAAGTGCAAATAAAAAGTTATGCGGTATAAATGAAAACATTAGCAGTGCAGAAAAGACAGGCACCAAAAGAATTCTTAAAACCGTCAATTTGTTAGGTAAATTCATATGTAGCTCCTTAAATTTAATCTATTTAATTTTAACATAAGTTAACTCATAATAAAAGAGTTTTAAAAGTAAATTTTTATCCATTAGAATACTTGTGCCTTACAAATTCAACAAAGTTTTTCACATCAAGCCACGCCCTGTCGTCGATTCTCTCGCCGAAAAGTGCAAGCTTTATTTCTTCATCGCTAATATGTCTGGGCTCTTCATGTACTCCGCTTACCAAAAAATCTGTCGATACATTAAAGAAATTCGCAATTTTTTGTAGGCTCTCTATAGATAGGGAATCTATCCTTCCTGTCTTTAAATCGGTAAGACTTCCTCGTGATGCACCGCTGCTTTTGCACATATGGGTAATGTTTATACCCCTTTCTTTGCACAAATTCGCTATTATTTCGTAGGTTTTCGACATAAAACTCACCCCTTTTGGTAAAATCTACACAAAATTACGTAAAAACGTAAAATATTATTGACAATTACGTATCTACGTATTAAAATATACATATAGTTACGTACTTACGTAATCGTTACTTAAATATTATTACTTGAAAATATGAAAGTCAAGTAATGGTGAAATTTGGTCGCATTTCCGTTAGAGAAAATAAATATAAAAAAGGGGGAAAATCTGATGCACAGTTCAAAGGATCTAACACAGTGCCCATTGCCTACAAAATGCGTTTATGATGACTATTTGAAAACGGGGGTACACTACTGTTCAAAGGGAAAATGCATACATAAGAGGCTGTTGAGAACACAAATTGCAAGACAAATTCATCAATTGGTAAGTACAAAAAATATGAGCGCAACACAAAGTGTGAGGCTTAAGGAGTTAAAGGAAAATTATGCAAAAACATTAAAATCAGAGGGAGAAAGGGAGGAATCAGATGCTTTCATTTATCAGTAAATTCTTCTTTTCGGCAAAAGAGGAGGAGTAACTGGTGGAATTTTCAAATTTCCCGGGCCTTGCCCCGTTTTGGAAAGAGGTGCATTTGCGCCTTGCTAAAAAGCAAGACATGATAGAGGGTATGGGTCTTTCAGAAAATAATTTTGATGATGCGGAGAAATTAAAACTTAAAAATTCATATGCACAGATGAAGATAATTAAGAAAAATTACGTTAAAAAACGGGATATCAGACCAATTAGCAATGCGGAAATACAGGAAGTATGCAACTTTTAAGGAGGGATAATGAAATATTTAGATTTAAATGGTTTGCAAAGTTTTTTTAAGTTGGTTAAGCAAAAAATCCCTACAAAGACAAGTCAAATTGAAAATGACAGCGGTTTTTTAAGTAGGGACGCGCTATACAGTGCAGGGCAGTGGACACCGACGCTACACACAGACAATAAGAAAATTGAGACAAGCTTTAATGCGGCAAATTACATAAAGTTTGACAGGATATGTTTTGTTAATTTTATTATTGATTTTAAGATAAAAGAACAAGAGAAGCTTATAATTAAAGTAAAAGGACTGCCGTTTAAGCCTTTTGAGGACGGAAATTTCCCATATATTTTTACGGGGAGCGCAGCTACTCAAGGCTTAGACAAGTCGCAAGATTATCTATTTGACCCTCCGAAAAACGAAATAAAGGTAAAATTAAATCCAGATGTAGAAATATCTTTAATAAAAGGAGAAAATATATCTCTAAAAGGATCGGGAGTTTACCTTACAGATTAGAGGGAAAAAAATGAACGAGACAGAACTAGTTATAGCATTATTATCATTTTTAGGAACCTGCGCAGGTTCCTTTGGCGGATTAATTGCTGCGAGCAGGCTCACAAATTATCGAATTAAACAGCTAGAGCTTAAAGTAGACAAACACAACAACTTTGCCCAAAGGCTGCCATTTATGGAAGAGCAGATTAAGACCATGAACAAAAGGGTAACTTGCCTAGAAAACAGCGATGAGAGAAACTCTAAGTGAGCAAGAAAAAGAAGTCGGTTAAAAAAATAACCGACTTCTGAATTCTTTTATATCAAATTATTAAAAACGCCGCATAGCAAACTATTATTGCCACGGAGCATGCTATGGGGATTAGCACACCTTTTTTTACTTTCATCAAGGCGACAGCCACCACAGATGCTATAGAACCAAAGATTAATAGGTTGACGGTTTTTGGGTCTGAGAAATCAAACAAGCCGCTTCCCACATAGAAAATGTCTGTAAGGCTTAAAATTGTGAAGTTGAATAAATTGCTTCCTAAGATGTTTCCTATTGCTATGTTGTAGTTTTTGAGTCTAAACAGAGAAACGGTTGAGGCAAGTTCAGGCAGTGATGTCGCTATGCCTAAGAACAATGCGCCGGCAAGACCCTTGCCAAGGTTTAACTGCTCTGAAAGCTCGTCTGTTACAAATGTAATTACTATACTTATAGAAACGATGCCGATTGCAACTAATATAAAGCGTGGTATAATTTGTTTTATTGTAAGGTCGCTACCGCTGGTGTCTTCAACGTCACCTTCGCCACCTTCTGTGTTTTCGTCTGATAAAAATCTAATACCAAGTATATATAGGCCGATAATTACGAGTGATGTCAAGTTTACAGTTAAAACTTCAAAATTAAATACATTTAAAAAGTTTAAGAGCATTGCCCCGTAAATAAGTACCACGAACACCGATACCGCAAAATGTCCTTTTGCAATTCTATTTTTAGAGTAATCTTTTAAAAATAGAATTATTAGCACGGCTAGTATTAATAAGTTAAATAAATTGCTTCCCAAAATATTTCCCATGGAAAGTCCAGCTTCGCCCAGACCTAGGGTCGATGAAAGGCTTGTGAAGAGCTCCGGCAAAGATGTGATTGCCGATAGCATGACGCCTCCTATAAATGCGCCGGATAAGTGAGTCTTCTTATCTATAAGGTCGACGTAAACTGATGCCTTATTAGACAAAAAAACAACTGCAACGGCAGTTAGTACATAGGCGGTAATTAAAAAATATAGATTGTCCATTCTTTCCTCCATTGGCAAGTATTAAAATTTAAACGCAATTTATTAGCCAACAAAGTAAATTTTACCACCCAAGTTAAGCTTTGTCAATATAGGAGCGCCCATACTATTAAGAACTAATTTTCTTATTCCATAACAAGCAACGTATATGCCTGTAAATGTAAAGAATTCTACAAATTAAGGCAAAAAATAATGTTTTTAACCTAAAATAAATTATAATAATAAATCGCATTTAAGAGAAAATATGCAAATTTTGAAGAATTTCCTCCACTTTGATGTAAAAAACCTTGATTTACATAATATTTTGCCCCACTTTTACAGGAAAATATTGCAAAATTCCCCTTTTTCTTTTATTTTGGGGATTATATTGACTTTTTCATTTTTTATATACTTTATTTTGTGCGGCTTATTTTGTCGAAATTTGTGCCTATTATCTGCTGTAGGAAAAAAATATACGTAATTGTAGAATATTAATTTATAAATACTGAAAAAACCTTTATTTTTATGCATAATTATGCATTTTTAGCTTATGCTCAGCCCCTCAAAACCAATACAATTCACTAATTTTTACATATTACACAAATTATATTGTAAAAGCTACGTAGGAAGCAAACAAAAACGACCTGGGAAGCACTATTTATGAGTTTATGTAAAGTAATATTATACTCAAATTTATACAAAATAGACAAAAATTTATTTTGTTGTGCATTGACATTACCCAAAATAAAGGCTATAATTCAGTACATAAGCTACCAAATTAGGGTAGAAAAAACGAAGTTGTACGCATTATATTATGTGTATAAATTTTCGGAATAAAAGGAGAAACCTAATATATGAGAAAACATAGACGCTATCGTAAAGAGTCTAGCAGTTTTTCCCTTAAAGTTGCTCTTCCTATTTTTATTGTCTTGACAGTAGTAGTAAGTTCATTTGTTACTGTTATGGCGAGCACAGTTAATGCAACTGTAATTGATGGTGAGAATACCTATGAAGTAAGCCTTCTAAATAATAATCCAGAGGAGATTATTGACGAGGCGGTCTTAAGCGGTATGCCACAACTTGAAGGCAAAGACACTTTTTACGTATCAAATGAAACTGCAATTATCATTGACAGAGAATTTAGTGTTCCATATGAAGAAAATAACAAGTTTGCATATCTTTCCACATTGGCTGGACAAAGCGTTCAAGACGTGCTTAGTGAAAATGGAATTGACATTGATGGAAATGATATTGTAAGCCCTGATTTATTAAGTATAGTAACTGAGGAGACTTCAATAAAAGTTTCAAGGCAATCAGACTTGGCAATATGGGCAGACGGAGAAACTCAAAAAGCTACCACTTATATGAGCACGGTAGATGAAGTTTTAATCGAAAATGGAATTGAGCTTTTAGAGGGCGATAAAGTTTCGCCTGAGCTTGATGAAAATGTAGAAGACGGAATGACTATTAATGTTTCAAGACTTTATAGTGTTGAAATTAATAGAAGCGGTGCTACAAAATCATACGAAACTTATGCAAAAAATGTTTCTACTCTTTTAGACGAGCAAGGCATAGAGCTTACCGAGCAGGAAACTGTTATGATTCCTCTTAACACTATGCTTGAAGACGGTTTGGTAATTGACATCGTCACAGAGTACACTGAAGAAGTAGAAGAGATAACTGAAATTGACTTTAACACCTCATATAGAAACGATTTATCTTTAGGCGAAGGCGAAACAAAGGTAGAGGTTGCAGGCGTTAAAGGCGAAGAGACTACCGTTTATGAAAGACATTACAAAGACGGCGAGTTAGTATCGGAAGAAATTATTTCTACCGAAGTCACAAAAGAACCCGTAGACGCCGTTATTTTAAGAGGCGTGAAGGTTGAGGTTTACGAGCCAGAGTCAAATGACGACGACGAAGAAGTAGAAGACGAAGATGAAGATGAGGACGATGCTGAAGTTTCGGCACCGGCACCATCGGGAAATACATTTGTTGATTTATACGGAAACACAGTGTCTTACAGCAGTAAACTTACAGGCGAGACCACAGCGTACACAAGCGATGGAGGAATTACCTCTACAGGGCAATTAGCGCAAGTAGGAATAGTTGCAGTTGACCCAAATATCATCCCATACGGAACCGAGCTTTATATAACATCTCCTGGTGGAGGCATAGTATATGGCTACGCTGTTGCAGGTGACACAGGTGGAGCACTGATGAGTGGTAGAGTTTTAGTCGACTTATACTACGACACAACAGAAGAATGTATCCAATTTGGAAGACGAGACATGGATGTCTATATATTGAACTAATAAGAAGTGACCGAAAGGTCACTTTTTTTGCAGTCGAAAAACCCACAGACGAAAAGAGGCTGTGTCGTAATTGTTATAATATATAAATTTTTGTAGGGGCGAACCTGTGTGTTCGCCCGAAACTAATGGTAAAATCCAAGGTTTCGGGCGGTCACATAGGACCGCCCCTACATCTGTCCGTCAATGTGACGAAAATTATTCTATTTCGTCACAGCCCCTTTTGTTTATTTCTTTGGCTACTAATTCCCGAAGCTCTTTCATTTTTTCTGCCGTGGGAAGACTTATGTCTTTGAAAGGAAAAGGTATTCCCATATGCTCATATTTTGTGGTGCAAATATTGTTAAATGGCAGTAATTCTATGCCAACGATGTTTTTGTATTTTTCCTTTATAGAACACAAATATTTTATCATTTCGGCATTATCATTCTTATTTGGAATTATAACGCAACGTATTAAAGTCTTAATTTCCATATTAGAAATTAAATCTAAAAACTTCAAAACGCTTGATAAACTACATCCTACATACCTTTTATATAGTTCTTCGGTGTTATATTTTATATCGAGCAGTATATAATCTGTGACTTTTAGCAGTTTTACGACCTCGTCATTTATTATATTTCCGGCCGTATCAAGGCAGGTGTGGATGCCTTTTTTCCGACATTTTTCAAATACTTTCCGCACAAATTTTGCCTGCAAAAGCGCTTCGCCGCCGGATATCGTAATTCCTCCGTCGTCGCCAAAATATGGTTTGTATCTAAGCGCATTTTCTAGTATTTCGTCAACGCCTATCTCAGTGCCGCCCGACATGCTCCAAGTGTCCGGATTGTGACAGCAAGAGCAGCGCAAGTTACAGCCCTGCATAAAAACTACATATCTTATGCCGGGGCCGTCGCTTGCGCCAAGGCTTTGCTGTGAGTGAATTTTGCCAATCATAGGCTCATGTGGAAGGTACGGCTGATGACTTCCTTTTGCTGTTCCTTCGACAGTTTATTAAAGTTTACCGCATAGCCCGATACCCTGATTGTAAGGTTTGGATATGCCTCTGGGTTTTCGTATGCCTCCATAAGCATTTTCTGATTTAGAACATTAACGTTTATGTGATGCGCTTTTTTAATGAAATAGCCGTCTAGTATCGTAACTAAATTTCCTATTCGCTGTGTTTCTTCATTGCCTAAAGCCTGCGGAGTTATCGAGAAAGTATTTGAAATACCGTCTTTGCAGTCTTTATAGGATATTTTCGCAACGGAATTAAGAGAGGCAAGTGCGCCGTGCTCTTCCCTGTTATGCATTGGATTTGCGCCCGGTGCAAAGGCGACGCCTGCCTTGCGTCCGTCGGGTGTAGCTCCGGTTTTTTTGCCATACATTACATTGGAAGTTATGGTTAAAACGGAAAGCGTGTGAGTGGCGTTTCTATATGCCTTTGTCTTCCTCAGCATTGTTATAAACCTGTGGCAGATGTCCTTTGCAAGCAGGTCTACCCTGTCGTCATCGTTTCCGTATTTTGGGAAGTCGCCCTCGACATTAAAGTCGACTATATATCCGTTTTCGTCCCTTATGGGCATTACTTTTGCATATTTTACGGCACTTAGGGAGTCCGCCATTACGGAAAGCCCTGCTATGCCAAAGGCCATTAGTCTTTCGACATTTGTGTCGTGAAGAGCCATTTGAGATTTCTCATAGGCGTATTTATCATGCATATAGTGAATTATATTCATGGTGTTTACGTACAGATGTGACAGCCACTCCATGTATTCATCGAGCCTGTAGTTTAGAGTTTCAAAGTCTAGAACCTCTTGCGATACCACGTGTTTTTGTGGGCCTATATTTAGCTTGCTCGTCGTGTCATGTCCGCCGTTTAGCGCAAGTAGCAACAGTTTAGGCAAATTACAGCGTGCGCCAAAAAACTGCATTTGCTTGCCGATTTTCATTGCCGATACGCAACATGCTATCGCATAGTCATCGCCAAAGTCCGGACGCATTATGTCGTCATTTTCATACTGAATAGAGTCTGTGTCTATGCTGACTTTTGCGCAGAATTCTTTAAATCCTTTTGGCAGTTTGTTTGACCAAAGTACAGTCAAATTTGGCTCGGGTGAGCTGCCTAGAGTGTAGAGAGTGTTAAGCATTCTAAATGTCGTTTTAGAAACAAGTGTCCTGCCGTCCTCGCCCATTCCGCCGAGTGCCTCAGTAATCCACATGGGGTCGCCGCCAAAAATTTCGTTATAATCCGGCGTTCTTAAATGTCTTGCCATTCTAAGTTTCATGACAAAATCGTCCATGAGCTCCTGTGCGCCCTCCTCTGTTAGAAGGCCATTTTTCATGTCTCTTTGTATATAGATGTCTATAAATGTGCTCACTCTGCCGAGCGACATCGCCGCGCCATTTTGCTCTTTTATTGCGGCTAGATATGAAAAGTACAGCCACTGTATCGCCTCTTTTGCATTTGTCGCAGGTTTTGATATGTCAAAGCCATAGCTTTCTGCCATTTCTTTCATTTTTCCAAGAAAGACAATTTGCTGATAAAGCTCTTCACTCTGCCTGACAACGCCTGATTTCATGCTTTGTAGGGATAGATTGTCTTTGTCCTCTGTCTTTTGCGCAACGATTAAATCTATTCCATAAAGAGCGACTCTTCTATAGTCGCCAATTATTCTGCCCCTGCCATAGGCATCGGGAAGGCCTGTTATTACTCCGCATTTTCTTGCCGTTTTCATCTCGGTGGTGTATGCCCTGAAAACGCCGTCGTTGTGCGTTGTTCGAAAACTAAATTCGTCCTCAATTTTGTCGCTTAATTTATATCCATATGAAAGACATGCGTCTCTCGCCATTCTAATTCCACCAAAGGGATTTACTCCTCGTCTAAGCGGTTTGTCTGTTTGAAGCCCGACGATTAGCTCCTCGTCTTTATCGAGATAGCCAGGTGCGTAGCTTGTGAGCGAGGAAACTGTGTCTGTGTCTACATCTAAAACTCCGCCGTTTTCACGCTCTAGTTTAAATAAATCGTTAAGCTTATCCATTAGCTTGTCGGTTCTTTTTGTCGAGCCCTTTAAAAAGCTCGCGTCGCCATCGTATGGGCTGTAATTTGCTTGAATAAAGCTTCTTACATCAATTTTTTCTTGCCAAAGTCCGTCGTTAAACCCTGCCCAAGCCTCAAAATTTTCGGTTATTTTCATCGGTTCCTCCATTTCTACTGTTTAAGATTTAAGCTGTCTATAAGTTGTTTTAAGTCGTCTTCTCCATAAAATTCTATCTCTAAAACACCCTTTTTCTTGCCGCCCGATACATTTACTTTTCTGCCTAAGAATTCGTTTAAGGCAAGCTGTACTTCGCTGTAAAAATGTAGTTTTGGCTTTGCCTCTCTCTTTTTTGGCTCCTCATTTTGCAGTTTTTTGCAAATTGCCTCAAGCTCTCTTACAGAATATCCGTTTTGCACCGTTTGTTTTGCAATCAAAAGAATTTTATCCTCTTCTTTTAGGCTAAGTAGCGCCCTCGCATGTCCTGCGCTGAGCTCTTCGTTATCAAGCATTTCTTGTACTTCTTTTGGTAGGCGCAATAGTCTTAATGCGTTTGTTATTGCCGGCCTTGATTTGCCTATTACCTTTGAAAGCTCGTCTTGACTCATGTCGTGCTCCTCGATTAAGCTCTCAAATCCCTTGGCTTCTTCCATGGGGCTTAGGTCTTCCCTTTGCAAATTTTCTATTAGCGCAAGTTGCATAAAGACCATGTCGTCCATCTCTTTTACGAGTGCAGGTATTTCTGAAAGCCCAGCCATTCTTGCCGCGCGCCATCTTCTCTCGCCTGCGACAATTTGATAGCCGCCTGTAAATATTGGTCTTACCAAAATTGGTTGGATTATTCCGTGTTGCGCAATTGAATCTGCAAGCTCATTAAGTGCCGCATCGTCAAAGCGTTTTCTTGGTTGCGTTTTATTCGGCTCAATGTCTCGTATTTTTATCGAGACTGCACCGTTTTCATTTGTATTTTCGGCAAAAATGGCGTCTAAACCTTTGCCAAGCGCTGATTTCTTCATTTCTATGCTCCTATCTGTTTTTCGCTACTAATTCTTGTGCGAGCTCTGTATATGCTAGTGCGCCCTTGCCGTTTTTATCGTAATATGTTACGGGCTGGCCAAAACTTGGCGCCTCTGAAATTCTTACCGCCCTTGGAATTACGGTTTTGAAAACCTTTTTAGGGAAGAACTTCTTAATCTCCGACACGACTTGCTGTGTGAGAATAAGTCTTCCGTCGTACATGGTGAGGAGTACCCCCTCTACCTCTAATCGCTCGTTTAACTGCCGTTTTACTATCCTGACGCTGTTCATCAGCTGGCTTAAACCCTCTAGTGCGTAATACTCGCACTGGATTGGAATTAATATAGTGTCGCTTGCAGATAATGCGTTTGTCGTAATCATTCCGAGCGACGGCGGACAGTCTATAATTATATAATCAAATTCTTCCCGAATTTCGGTTAAGAAACTTTTTACCCTGTATTCACGATTTTCCATGCTTGCAATTTCAATTTCTGCCGCTGCAAGGTTAATATCCGATGGAATTATGCTTAAATTCTTAAATTCTGTTTTAATTACAGCCTCTTTTGCCTTTCCCTCGCTTGTAATTAAGGTGTAAGAGCTTAAATCTATCTTTCTTCTGTCTATCCCAACACCGCTGGTCGAGTTTCCTTGAGGGTCTAAATCCACAAGTAAAACCTTAGAGCCTGCACTGCTCAGGGCAGCAGACAAATTTACTGCCGTGGTGGTTTTCCCCACTCCACCTTTTTGGTTGGCAACCGAAATTATTTTTCCCATACCATATCACTTCCCTTCTTGATTTATTTTACCACAAACACGTATCAAAATAAAGCCTAAGTGTAATTATTTTGAAAAAAATTCAAATGTTTCACGTGAAACATTATTTTTAAATTGAGCGGTAAAATTATATGTTTCACGTGAAACATTTTTCAAAAGTATTTAAAAAACAGAAAAACACCCTCCGTTTAAGCGGAAGGCGTTTTCCTTTTTGGGAAATGAATAAGGGAATGGGTCACTCTTGTACTCAAATTAATGTTGCGGCTTTTCTATCTTGACTATGCACTCAATATAGTTGTCAGTTTCAATTTTTTGCAGGTTAGCGTAAATTCCTGCCGTAAGCATAGTCGAAACCGCATTGTTCACGGTGTTCATAAACACCCTTACATCTCCGCAGATAAAACCCTTTGTATTTTGCTTTTTCTTTGGATTAAGTAGTTTGTGAATATATTCTTCTGAATTTTTTACATTCAGCTCTTTTGTAATGATATGCTTTAGCGTTGCAAGCCTTAATGCCTTGTCGTCAATTTTTAGTAAGGCCCTTGCATGGCGCTCGGTAAGTCGGTACTCTTCGATTAATTTTTGCTCATCAAAACCCAGTCGCAAGAGCCTTACCTTGTTTGCAATGGCAGATTGGCTCATGTTGAGTTTTTTTGCCGCTTCTTCTTGGGTTATCTCCCATTCTTTAATTAAAGAATATATGGAAAGTGCCTCTTCAAACAGGCTAAGACTTTTTCTCTGCAAATTTTCTACAATAGCCAGAGTTGCAGAGTCCTTATCGGTGCAGTCGCTTATTACTGCGTTAATCTCTTTAAATCCTGCAAGCTTGGCCGCCCTTAGTCTGCGCTCACCTGCAATAAGCTCGTAGCCGTTTCCTGCTTTTCTTACGATTATAGGCTGGATTAATCCATTTTCCTCTATGCTTTTTGCAAGAGCCTCAATTTCTGCCATGGAAAAACGTTTTCTCGGTTGGGCAGGATTTGGTGATATCTTGAAAAGAGGAATAGAACTTAATCTTTGTTTTTTCTCTAAAAATAACATTTCTTATCCTCCTTGCGCCTTAAGCTTGTACACAGTTTAACATGCGCTTATTGAGAATATTGTCATATATTGGAGGGTATAAAATATTTTCCATAATTCCACAAAAGAAATTAGACAAGCTAGCTAAAACTAACTTGTCTAATAAATATAGTTAAACTTATCATCCTAACTCGTCCGCAGGATTTGGAAGATTTTTTCTTAAGAGTGTGGTTGCGGCAAAAATTGAAATTGCGATAAAAATCATAGAGCCTACGCACACATAGAAAATTGTGACGCCTAAGGTGTCAAATAGGTATCCACCCAAAAGATTTCCGACTATTCCCGAAATTGATGCCACGGAAGAATAAAGCGCCTGTGCCGTAGCCTTTAAATGATCGGGGGCTAGCTTATAAATATACATTGCGACCGAGCCTATAAATATGCCGTTTCCAAAGCCGAACATAGAACCAAATGCGCAGGCGGTGAATAAATCGTTTACGAAAAACGCAAAGCAGAAGCACTCAGTTGCCATGAAGCACACGCCTATGATAATTAAAAACTTGAGTTTAACTTTCTTTCTTATCCTCGCCATTAAGAAAAGCATTGGGATTTCTGCAAAGGCACGAACGGCAAGGAAGGTACCCATATTTGCTTTTGGTATGCCTCTTTCTTCTAAAAAGTACGAAATAAACGAAAATTCGCCGGAAAAGCCGATAAAAGCAATTGCTGCAAAAATTAGAAAACACACGTAGTAGTAATTTTTAAAAAGTTCACCATAGCCGCCACTTTTTTTGGCGCCCTTGGGCCTTTGGGGCATTTTGGGGTCGTCTGCAAAAATTAGTAAAATTACCAAAGGAATATTTAGTATACCGGCCATGACAAATGTGTTGCCTATGCCGATTAGGGGGATTAAGGCAACTATCAAGAAACTGCCTAAACTGTAGATTAAAGAGCCCAAACCACGCACAATTCCATAATTTGCACCGGTTTTTGCCGAGGTTCTAACCGTTAAATTATCAAGAAGAGGCATGAGTGTGCACCGGAAAATATTAAAAACAGGATAATAGAGAAAGAACAAAAATGGAATACTTTGAGGGACAAAGGGAACTGCAGTGTAAAAAATCATGTTACCGATAAGGGCTATGATAAAGGTCTTTTTTACAGAGTTTATCTTGTCACTCACCATGCCCCAAATGGCAACGGCAAAAATTGCCACCATGCTACAAAGCGCATTTATGGTGCCGATTTGTGAGGCGGAAAAGCCTATGTCCTGAAGATATACCGTACCGTAACTGCCCGTAGACCATGCCCACCAAAAAAGGCCCTGCATGCCAACCAAGCTAAGCACAGTTCTCATTTGCGGTGACATTCTGCCAAGGCTAAATTTCTTTATATTCATAATAGCTTTATACTCCCAAGCCAATAAAATTTTAATTGTATGCTAGTGACATCTTAATGCAAAGAGTGGAAATAGTCAACACATTTTTTCTAAAAGTTTACATTATTTTTCAAAATAGAGAAAAGTACTTACTGCGAAAACAAAACAACTTATTATGTTTATGAGAAATAGACAGTAATATCTTCTAATAGGAACAAAATTCCACAAAATTTACACTTGCAAACAGGAAATTGCAGTGCTATAATTAGATATTAAATAAACGAAATTTCAGCCGTTATATAATGAAAGTGAGGATGTTTATGTTACAAAAAAATTATGGTGAAAAATTTGTAAAAGAAGGGCTTACATTTGATGATGTGCTTTTAGTACCTGCGGAGTCTAACGTGCTTCCAAATGAAGTTAATTTCTCGACAAATTTAACAAAGACTATTAAGCTTAACACGCCAATAATGACAGCCGCCATGGATACAGTCACAGAGGCGGAAATGGCGATTGCCATTGCGAGGGAAGGTGGCATAGGCATAATACATAAAAATATGAGTATTAAGCACCAAGCCGACCTTGTAGACAGGGTAAAACGCTCTGAAAACGGAGTAATAGTAAACCCCTTCTCACTTTCGCCTGACTGCCTTGTCGGAGAGGCAGACGAATTAATGGGTAAATACAAAATTTCGGGTGTTCCCATTTGCGAGGGCAAAAAGCTTGTTGGTATCATAACCAACCGTGACCTAAGATTTATGACGGGTGAGGATTTTACTCAGCCGATTAAAAATGTAATGACTAAGGACAACCTTGTGACTGCGTCTGTCGGAACTACACTAAAAGAGGCGCAAGAAATTTTAAGGCAACACAGAATAGAAAAACTTCCGCTTGTGGATAGTGAGGGCAACTTAAAAGGCCTTATCACCATAAAGGACATAGAAAAAGCGGTGCAATATCCACTTTCTGCAAGGGACCACTCGGGCAGACTTTTATGCGGTGCGGCAATAGGCGCAACAGCAGACGTACTAGAAAGAGTTGCGGCCCTTGTAGAGGCTCAAATTGACGTGGTAGCGCTTGACTCTGCGCACGGCCATAATAGAGGTGTGCTACAGGCAATTTCTAAAGTTAAGGCAAAATATCCAAACCTTCAACTAATTGGCGGAAACATTGCAACGGCAGACGGCGCAAAGGCGCTTATAGATGCAGGCGTAGACTGCGTAAAAGTCGGAATAGGCCCTGGCTCAATTTGCACAACTAGGGTTGTTGCAGGAATAGGCGTTCCGCAAATCACGGCTATTTACGACGCGGCCTGTGTTGCATCACAGTACGGCATACCAGTAATTGCCGACGGCGGAATTAAATACAGCGGTGAAATAGTAAAGGCACTTGCGGCAGGCGCAAGTGTGGTAATGTTAGGCTCGCTTGTTGCTGGCTGTAAAGAATCACCTGGCGATTATGAGCTTTACCACGGCAGACAATTTAAAGTATACCGTGGCATGGGAAGCCTTGGCGCAATGGGCAAAGGCAGTGGCGACAGATATTTCCAAGCAAACCAAAGAAAACTAGTGCCAGAGGGCGTAGAAGGCAGAGTTCCATTTAAAGGACCACTAGCCGACACAATCTTCCAAATGATAGGCGGACTGCGTGCAGGAATGGGTTACACAGGCTGTAAAGACATAGGCGAGCTACATTCAAAATCACAATTTGTAAGAATAACGGGCGCAGGCCTTGTAGAAAGCCATCCACACGACATAAACATAACAAAAGAAGCACCAAACTATAGCTCTAACGTATAAAAAGTTGTCGCAAGCAAATGTCGATAAAGGAAAAATAGAAAATTAGCCGTTTGAGAGCTTATTAAAGCAGAAAAAGAGGCTGTGTCGTAATTGTTATAATATATAAATTTTTGTAGGGGCGAACCTGTGTGTTCGCCCGAAACTAATGGTAAAATCCAAGGTTTCGGGCGGTCACGCCCCTACATCTGTCCGTCAATTTGACGAAAATTATTCTATTTCGTCACAGCCCCCTTTTTTAGTTGAGGGCTGTAGGGACAATTCACAAATTATGGTTTTGTAGGTTTATAATCAAAAAATGCGAAGCATTTCACCACCACTCTTCACTTTTCACTTTTCGGGCGGCCAATGACCGCCCCTACGAATCTCAACTATAATCAATTTTTCTAAACATCAGTAAAACCACAGCCGCCATGAATACTATAAGTCCTACCACGATGAAGCTAAACTGCAAATCTACTAAGTCTGATAAAAATCCGCTTAATATTGGCCCTATGAACATTCCTATTCCGTATACTGCTTGGAAAAAAGCGGTGGCGGTGGAGCGCAAATTTATGTCGGTGTTTTTTATTGCCATGCTCGTAAGGAAAGTTATGAGCAGTCCTTTTGCAAAACCGCTTAAAAACTGCATGAGCAAAATTATCTCTATACTGCTTGTAAATGCGGTTATTACTATTGTGATGGCGGATAATAAAAAACTGAGTATTAAGCAAAATTTAATTCCAAAATATTTTTGAAAAAATCTGCCTGCAAAGAGTGCCGAAAATATTGCAGGTAAGGTGTTAAGAGTGGTTGACAGGCCTAAAATGAAATCGTTTGCGCCCAAATCTTTTAAAATATTTGGAACAAAACCCATGGTGCTTGCATATAGTCCAATTTGCAAAACCACGGCTAAAACAGAAAAAATAATTAAATATTTATCCTTTAAAAGCTTGTAAAAGTCTCTTACTTTTATAGGCTTTTTCTCTATATTTGGCTCGGGTAAAAATAGGCATATCGCAAGTCCTACAATAGAGGCGATGCCCGATACGGCAAAGGTCAACTGCGTAGTAAAATACATTGCAATTAAACCGCCCGAAAACGTGGCGAGCATCTGCCCTACATTCATGGCAGAGCTTATGCTTCCCATGGCGTGAGTCTGCTTACTGCGTGAAAAATAACCTAGATATAATGTGACATAAATAGCCCAAGTCGAGGCGCAAAGTCCTGCAAGGGAGCGAAATAGCACAAGTAAATTTGGGTCCTTTACGAAGAAAAAACCCAAATTGCTTATGAGTGAAGAAACAAGTCCCACTATTATAAAAATTTTTCTTTTATTGAGTAAGTCGGATAAAATTCCTATGGGAATTCTACATATGAGCTGGATTAATCCGTAGGAGCTAAGCACAACGCCTGTCATGGTGTAGGACATGCCTAAATCCTCACAGTACGGGCTTAAAACCGGCACATATACATAAATCGAAAACCACATCAGGCAGGTAACGACGTATAAGATTATGGTTTTTAGTGAAGACTGCTTTTTATTTTCCATTTTATCTCACACATTTTCTTTTTAGTAAATATACTGCAGAAGTAACACTAAACAGTGCGGTCATTATCCATAAAGCAAAACTGCTATCGTCGCCTGTTTTTGGTGTTTCGGTAGGGGGTGGAGTTGGTTCTGCTATACTGCCAGCGGATACTCTAAGAACCGCAAAATCTCCAAATCCATTTGTCGTGATAACGCCTGCAGGGTCATCTCCTACATGAATCCATCCGCCCGTAATGTCATTTCCAAGCCAAACCTGATAGACAAAATCGGTTGAATTTTGATCATAAGACGGAATAACCCCAATTAATGGAAATGAATAAGTTGTGCCTTCAAAATTGGCATTTGGCACATAGCTCTGCGTATTTTTATCGAGAACAGCCATCGTAACAAACCCAAAAACCTCACTGTCTGCTGCATATGAAAGCTTAGTATTTACAAAATCTTGAAAGTTTATCCACTGTGAATTCATGCTATTGTACACCGACGCTAAACTAAGTGCTTGCCCTTGTGGCAAACTGGGCGATATGGTGTGTTCAGCATTTTCCTCATTTAAGCGTTCCACCACCGCAAAAAGGCCAAAACCGTTAGAAACAGTAACAGATTCAGTGTCATTGCTAATCAGTACCCAAGTGCCTGTAGCGCTAGACTTCATCCATATTTCGTAACTTATTTCATTACTAGAATTGTGATTACTAATCAAATCTGCCATAGAAAAGGTATAAGAGCTTCCTGCGAAAGTTTCCGATGTGAGGTACGCATTTGTGGCACCGTCAAAAACGTTTAGCTCTACTAATGTGTTTATGACAACTGGCTCCTGAGCAATCATACGTCCTGCCATCAAGTCATGAAGCTCTTGCCAGTGGGTTGATGTGTCGTCATATGTCTCGCTTACATATAAAGTTTGCCCTGTTGGAAGCGCGGGGATAGTGGCAAGTGGAGTAGGTGGGGTTTTAAGCGTTACGGCAAATGTTCCAAAGCCTGCGTGAGTTACAACGGCATCCGGGTCATTTCCAAGAAGCATCCATCCGTTTGTGAAAGGATTGCTTACCCAAACTTCAATTTCTGCACCGCTTTGCAATGTGTACTGCGGTATGAGGGACGATAAGTGAAAGGTGTACAAAGTGCCTGCAAAAGTTTCAGGAGCAACAAAGTTGCCTACGCTTGGATCATATACCTCTAAATCAACGACGCCAAGAACAGAAGCTGTTTCTATGGCGCTTGCTGTGCTTTTTGCATTTTCAAGTGCACTTGCCCACTGGGTAGTGGTGTCATCGTAAGATGTAGTTTTATACAGTGAATGGGTTAGAGGTAAAGGATTATCATAAGGAAATACTTCGACAGCTGTCGGCGAAATAGCCGCTGCGGCCGGCAATACACCTGCATTTTCCACGGTATCCTCGGTTGAAGCAGGCTCCTCCTGTGTAGTTTCAATCAAACTCGGGTCTGCACCGTCACCGGCGTCGCCCTCGGTCGCCGAAACCGACATTACAGGCAGTGCCGTAAATGTCATAACTAGTGTGAGTAGCAAGGCTAAAAGTTTTTTCTTTGTCATAAATTATTCCCTCTTCATTTTATTTAGAAAGTTAGATACTATTAATCTATATTTTATATTAACATAAGACTTAAGTCAATGCTTTTATGTAGATTTGCACCGCAATTCTCCGCTCTCAATTAAAAAAGTTACCTTCAATAATTTTGCCTATTTCAAAAAAACCGTCTTTATCGGGCAGTTTTCCTTTGAACTTGCCATTTTTAGAGTACATTAAAAGCGGAATATACTCCCTCGTGTGGTCACTGCCTTTAAAACTTGGGTCGTTGCCGTGGTCGGCCGTAAGCATTAAAAGGTCGTCTTCGTCTAAAAGTGGCAAAAGCTCGCCTAGCTTCTCATCAAATTTCATAAGCTCGTCTGCATAGCCTTGTATGTTTCGTCTATGCCCCCAAAGTGCGTCAAAATCCACCAAATTTGTAAAGCAAAGCCCATTAAAATCCTTGTTTTTTGCCGCCTCAATGGTCTGTTCCATACCCTGTACCGAGCTTTTTGACGTTACGTACTCGCCTATGCCCTGTCCGTTAAAAATGTCATTAATTTTTCCTATCGCATATGTGGTAAAACCGTTTTCTTTTAAGCTGTCGAGGGTGGTTTTTTGTGGCGGCGAGAGCGCATAGTCGTGGCGGTTTGATGTTCTTTTAAACTCACCTTTTTTAAGCCCCACATACGGCCTTGCAATAATTCTGCCTACTTTCCACTCTTTTTTCATGGTGAGCTCTCTTGCAAATTTGCAGTAGTCGTAAAGTTTTTGAAGTCCCAAAGTTTCTTCGTTTCCGCAAATTTGAAGCACAGAGTCCGCCGAGGTGTAGACTATTAGTGCATTATTATTTATTTCCTCTTCGGCAAATTCCTCAATAATTTCCGTTCCGCTTGCCGATTTATTTCCGACAACATGTCGACCCGTGTAATTTTCAATTTCCTTTATAAGTTCACTCGGAAAACCCGTGTCGGTAAAGGTGACAAACGGCTCTTTTGTGATAACGCCCATCATTTCCCAGTGCCCCGTCATGGTGTCTTTTCCAACACTTTTTTCAGATATTTTGCAAAATGCGCCCAAAGGATTTTTTACGGGCGGTACATTTTTTAAGTCGCATAAATTAGCAATGCCAAGTTTTTGCAAATTTGGTATTTTAAAATTTTTAGAAAACTGCGCAATATGTCCTAAGGTATTTGCGCCCTCGTCGCCGTAATCCTTTGCGTCAGGCATTGCGCCCACACCTAAGGAGTCTATCACTATTAAAAAAATTCGTTTAAATTTACTCATTTTATCCTCACTTTAAATTTTTTGGAGAAAAGCTTAGGGGGAGTAGCTCGCAAAGTTTAAATATTTTGTATTCCTCCTCGCTTTTTGCAAGTATAATTTCAAATGTATCTGCATCGCAAAACTCTGCCATCACCTGTCTGCAAACTCCGCAAGGAGCGGTGAAATCTGTTAAGACTCCGTCTTTTCCACCTACCACGCAAATTGCGTTAAATTCCAAATTATTTTCCGACACCGCCTTAAAAAATGCCGTTCTTTCCGCACAGTTTGTGGGAGTGTATGCCGCATTTTCTATGTTGCACCCCAAAGTTATTTTTCCGTCAGCGCATAAAAGAGCTGCCCCTACCTTAAAATTTGAGTAGGGGCTGTATGAATTATCCATGGCTTTTATCGCCGTTTTTATTAGATTTTTAATCAAAGCTCTTTCCATGTTTAAATCTCCAAGGCAATTTCCATCATTTGCCTAAAGCTTGTTTGTCTTTCCTCTGGGCTTAAGTTTTGCTCTTTGTAGATATGGTCCGACACTGTTAAAATGCAAAGCGCTTTTTTGCCAAGGTAGGCGGCGTTCATATAAAGGGCGGCGGCTTCCATCTCAACTGCTAAAACGCCCATGCTTTTCCATTTGCCGGCAGAGCTTTTATCCGCACCGTAAAATACGTCTGAGGAAACTATGTTGCCGACCGTCACCTTAGTGCCTTTTTCTTTTGCGACATCAACCGCTTTTTGTAAAAGCTCATAGCTTGCAGTCGGTGCAAAATGGCCGGGTAGATTGTACTGTGAAACATAGTTTGAGTCGGTGCACGCACCCATTCCAATTACTATGTCCATTGCGTTTAACTCGTCAGAAAATGCGCCTGCAGAGCCTATTCTTATGATATTTTCAACCTCGTAAAAGCTGTATAGCTCATATGAATAAATGCCGATAGACGGCATACCCATGCCGCTTCCCATTACGGATATTTCACGGCCTTTGTAGACTCCTGTGTAGCCTAGCATGTTTCTCACCGTGTTGAAACATTTTACATCTTCAAGATAGGTGTCGGCTATGAATTTTGCCCTTAAGGGGTCTCCCGGCATCAATACGGTCTTTGCAATATCGCCCACTTTTGCGGTGTTATGTGCTGTTGGTGCTGACATAATAATTCCTCCTGTTTTTTAAAAATCAACTTACTAACACTGATAGTATCGCATTTAGTAATAAAGTTCAAGTAGTTTTTGCATTTTATCTAAAAATTATATTTGAATTTAAAATGGTCGTGCTATATAGTACAAGCACATCTTTATTTTCAAAGTCCACATAGTCGCCTAAAAGTGCCGTTTGGAAATATCTTAGGTCAACTAAGCTTATGCTTTTATAATTTTCTAAAAGCAGCGGTGCTAGGGAAGATGCAAAGGAATCTCTAAATATAATTAGCTCTTTATCGGTTTTGGCATGCTCGTTTTCTATGACGCTAAACGCCGTTGCGCCCGATAAAAACAGGTTATAGCCGTCGTTTGAATAAAAGCCTTCAAGGTCGTAAACTTCGTTAAACTCGGGCTTTTCTAAGTTGTTTACCTCTGCTGTCTCGGTGTAAATGCTGTTGAGATACACAAGCTCTTCGTGGCCCATGTCGGTGGGGCTTTGTCTTTTATACGTTCCAAAAAAAGGCTCTAAAGTGACGTCTTGATAAATGGTATCCGACGCACTTAGTCCCATGCCCAAAAACAAGCTGTCACATACGGGCAAAAGCTTGTCCTGCGACCAGTGCGGGTCGGTTTTATAATAGCTTTCAAGCGATAAATCGGAAAAAATATCTATATATTTTGCGCCTGTAAGGGAAGAGGCAAAACTCTCTGCAATTTCTTTTGCGTCGGCATTTGGCACTATATCCTTAGCAAAATACGCCTTGTCGGGGATTACACTCACATAATAATTATCAGAAACGCCCTTAATATGCGTTTCGTAAATTTCATTTGTTGCAGAGGAAAACCTGTCTACATTGTGAAGATTTAAAGTTTCATCTGCCTTAAACACGTAGTTATTATGGGTGTAAAATTCTTTTTCCTCGTTAAAGACAAAGGCGATGTAAAAAAGTGCTGTAATAAAAATTAGGGCAAGTGCACAAAGCACCGCCCTTTTAATTTTACTCACTTGTAACTGCGTCAAATGCATCTATAAAGTTTTGTGAGTCTTGTGCCATTACGACAAACACTAAATTATCTTTTGTCGCGACTTTCACATCATCTTCTTCAACGCATACGCACACCCATTTCATAGGGTCGACGGTGCCGCCAATTTCATCGGCTATTGCCTGCGCATCTTCTGCTGTTGCTGTGTTTATGAGCATTAATGAAAATGCTTGCGAGCTCATCATAGGCTCTCTTACCACGGCACGCTCAAATGTGTACTCTGTGCTTCCCATGTGGTATTCTTCCATGTCCTCCGTGATTTCCACGGCCGAGGTCGAGTCCACTACCATGCCTTGATAATCCGCATCGGCAAATTCTGTACTTGCAACTATGTCGTCAAGTATATTTTCAAGCTCATCTTTGTCCCAAGTTTTTTCTGCCACTTCTTCTTCTGATTCTGATTCTGACTCTGATTCTGATTCTTCTTCTGATACCGAAGCCTCAGACTCTGAGGGAGTCTCTGAAGACGAGGGCTCTGTGTTTGAACATGCAACAAAGCTAAAGGTCATTGCAAGCACTGCGATTAGTGCAAAAAGTTTTTTCATTTAAATTAACTCCTTAAAATTTTATGCTTACATTATACTATATTATTGACCCTTATTTCATTAACATACTTTGAACTTTACATAAAATCTTAATGTACAAATCAGTTTAAAGCCGCAAGGCGTAAAAGTTCTTGCCTTAAACTGCCCTCTTTTTCGTTTAATTTGTTAAAAAGAGAAAGAATTTTTTCATCAAGGCCTAGTTTATAAAGGTCAACGCCCCAAATGTCGTCTCTTTTAAGGATAAAGGACAGCGTGTCCTTGTCCGCCTTGTTTTTAAATCCTATGCTTTTTACAAGAGGCATAAGCTCAGAAATTTTTGGGTCGGGCGAGCAAGTATAGGCAGTGCCGCTATCGTCAATTTCTAAAAGATATCTAATCCA
This sequence comes from uncultured Eubacteriales bacterium, assembly GCA_964370635.1. GTDB lineage: Bacteria > Bacillota > Clostridia > Oscillospirales > Acutalibacteraceae > SIG603. The sequence continues at coordinate 26,974 of CAYJJU010000018.1, forward strand.
TGCGGCAAAAACTAGCGGTATGTAGTCAAAATCTTTTACCAAAGTCCCATTTTGCGCCTGCTTTTTAAGGCTTTGCCCAAAGCGAATGGGAAGTTTAAGCGAGGTGTCTGTGGCTATCCTTTGCGGACTGTCTTTTAAAAATGGATTTACAAAACGTTTTGTAACGACCTCGTTTAAAAAAACTTTAGGGTCTATAATTTTCGGAACAACCGCCACGGGCATGCTCTCTTTTTCAACCATTTTATTTATAAAACTTACAAGCTCCTTGTCCTTCATCTCCTGTGCAATGTCGGTGTAGCCTAGCAGTATTCCAAAAACAGACAAGGCGGTGTGCAAGGGGTTTAGGCAGGTGCCGACCTTCATGCTCTCAAAGGCGTTTACATTCTCCCTGTCGGTAAATATGACGCCTGCATTTTCAAGACAGGGCCTGCCGTTTGGAAAATTATCCTCAATCACAAGGTACTGCGCCTCTTCCGCATTTACAAAGCCTGCGGTGTAGGAATTTTTGCCCGTTACAATGATGTCCAAACCTTCAAAACCGTCGTTTTTAAGCTCGTTTTTCACCTCTTCACCGGGGCGTGGGGTGATTTTATCTATGGTAGTCCATGGAAAACTTATGTTTTTACAGAAAAAATCATATTCATCGGCCAAAATTTCTCCCCTGCTTTTCCATGCATCAAAGAAGCTCTTTACCGCAAATTTAAGCACTCTCCCGTTTTCACTGCAGTTATCCATAGAAACAAAGGCAAGAGGTTTTTTGCAGGACTTAATTCTAAATAGGCATAAATATGCAAGCATGCCCCAAAAGCTTTGAGCGTTTTCGGGTGAATTTTTCATGTCCTCCTCGCTTGGTTTATAGGCTTTTTCTGTAACGGTGAAGCTAATCATTTGTAAAGAGGGTTTAATAAAAATTTCTTTTAATTTTTCTAAATTCACATAAAAACTGTCGCTGACACTTGCAACTATCTGCTTTTTCACCTTGCCGTCGGCGCACAAGGTCGCCGCAATGCTCAAATTATCATACGGCAAAAAAGCCTTGTCGATAATCTCGCCGTCATAGCCTTCACAGCAAATTATTCCCGTTTCTTCTACTCCCTTGTCGAGTAAATCCTGCATGAGGCAGGCCGGATACGCCCTAAAAATATTTCCGGCACCAAAATGAAGCCACTTAGGCGCATCTTTTGTTTTTTCACGCATTTTTAGGACATCAAATTTTGGATAGGTGTAGTCGCTTGATAAATTATTTTGTGTTAAAATATTTTGACTTAATTTCATGGTAGTCTCCTTATATGCATAAATTTTTTCTTTTAAATATTTGTGCCGATGAGATTAGAAGTATTAGCGAAAGGCTTATAAATAATATATAGTACGGCAAAGTGTTTATGTCCCCCGTCGCAACATCCACCGCATTAATATGCCCAAAAGGCGATAAATTTTTTATAAAACTTAAATCTTCGCCCACACCGCCTAGGATATTCATAAATATTAAGGCAATGGGCACGGCGACGGCTAAATTTACTCCCCACTTATTATGGCAAAAAACCACGGAAAAGAAGTAGGACAGCATTGCCACCATGCAGGCAAGTGCGCAGTTTACAAAAACCAAATTAAGATATGCCAAAACGTCGAAATCCTCGGAAAGGGAAATTAGCACAGTGCCTGTTATAAACACGCTTAAAAACAGAAGACTTATGGAAAACAGCAGGTAAAGGCCTTTTATTATTACTAAATTTGTCCTTTTTACAGGCGTCATCAAAAGGTTTGCAATGGAGGTATCGGCAACGGGTTTTGCTATTAGCGCCGTGCTTTGTATCACATAAAAAACCATGGTAAAAGCCATTACGAGCACTCCGAAAAACACCGAGGCCGTGTAATTTAAGACCGAGCTAAACTCTGCGGTGTTTATGCCGAAGGCGTCAAGATAAGGTGCGGCAAACTCAAACATCTGCACCATTTGCGACATATCCTGAGGGTCTGCAAGCGAAATAATAGTGCCTTGATATAAGTTTAGCACCAAAATAAAAATTAATAGTAGTTTATAATTTCTTTTTAAAGTATCAAAAAATATAGCTGTCATAATTTTTCTTCCTTATAATAATTTAAAAATAGCTCTTCTAAACTCTGCTCCTTTATGTCAAGGGATAGCACGTTTAGCGTGGCGAGTTTTTTGATAAATTCGTCCGTTTTTTCCCGTCCCACATAAATTTCACAGGTATCACCGCTTAAAATTTTTGTGTCGTAGCCAAACTCTTTAAGCCTATGAGGCTCTGTGCATTTAACCGTGTAGGACTTTTTAAGTGAAGATTTTATGTCAGAAATGTCGGAGGAATTTACAATTTTTCCCTCTTTTATTATTATGACGTCGTCACAAGATTTTTCTACCTCTTCAAATATATGGCTGGACATGAGTATGGTCTTGCCTTTTTCTTTTTCCTCTTTTAAAAGATGGATAAATTCATTTTGCACAAGCGGGTCAAGGCCACTTGTGGGCTCGTCTAAAATTAATACGTCGGGCTCGTGCATAAAGGCAAGAATTATTGCAAGCTTTTGTTTCATTCCCTTTGAAAAGGTCTTGATATTTCCGCTTGTGTCCAAAGAAAAGCGGTCGATAAGCTCTTTTGCCACCCTTAAATCTTTAAGCCCTCTGAGCTTTTGCTGGTATTTTATAAATTCTTCGCACTTAATATTGTTTGAAAATGCAATTTCTCCGGGGATATAGCCCAAACTTTTTTTAATTTCCTCTGAGGATTTAAAGCAGTCTAAGCCATTTATGCTACAACTGCCAAGCTGTGACTTAATAAAGCCCATAAGCAGTCTTATAGTAGTGCTTTTTCCCGCGCCGTTTGGCCCTAGATAACCCGTAACACTCCCTTTTTTAAGAGAGAAATTAAGGTCAAAAACACCTTTGTCACTCTTGTATTTATGAGTTAAATTTATAGCGTTTATCATAAGTCCTCCAAAAAAATCAAATGTTTGCCTGCTCTAAAAGTTTCAGCGTGAGCTTTAGCGTTTCCATGGCATTTTTGTAATCGCACCTAACCCTGTAATGCTCGCCATTTCTAGCGGCTTCGATAAATTCCCTTAGGCACTCAAGACCCTCGTCGTTATAAATAGAAAATTCCTCTGTCCTGTCGCCATAGCTTACTCTTAAGGACTGCGACCATTTGTATTCGATTTTGCATCTTGGCGTAAAAATCTCAAAGCCTTTTTTTGTGGCACCCATGTTTGTGCTGTGAAAACCTGATTGAAAATTCACCAAAAGGCCGTCGTCAAATTTTAACACGGCGCTAAGGCTTGGGTTTTCGTCCACAATGCCTTCTTCATTTTCTATATGAGAATTTAAAACCACGCTGTCTATGCACTGAGAAAACAGGTAACATAGCATGTCAACCATGTGTGAGCTATGGTTTAAAAATTTTTCACTGGCACTTAATTTGCCGACGGTTTGGCCTTGCACCCAAGTGGCGTTTACCAAAAATGCAGGGTCCTTTTTTAAAAGCTCTTTTATCGTGCCTATATGCGCACTGTATCTCTCATAATAATCCACCGCTGTAACTACGTTTGAGAAAGTAATTTTTTCGTTTACTTCCCATGCGTTTGCATTTGAGTCGCTTATTGGATTTTTAAAGAACATGTGTATGCCTTTTTTACAGCAAATCCCCTCTATATATCCGTCTTTACTCTGTGCGCTGTCTATAACTACTGCGTTAATTCGCTCTTTTAGAAACATTTTCTCAATGTCTTGGTACATTCTGGCCTTTGGAATTAAAACGCCCGTTTTTTCTAAAGCCTCCATCTCTTTATCGTAAATGGCGACGCCTACCGTGGAATCAATTTTAGACAGATTTCGTATTTGTCTTTCGCAAAATTCTCCACAGCCAATAAAAGCCACCCTAATATTTTTTTTCTTAGGCATAATCATGCTCCTTTTCGTAAAAAATTATATATATTATCTTATCATAGTTTACTAAAAATTCAAATAGAATTTCTTGAAAATTTAATAATTTGATGATACTATTAAGCAAATAAGTAATTTTAGAAAGGCAAGGTATTATGAAGTGGATAAAAATAAAGAAAAAAAACCCTCTTATTTTCAATCGGTTAGAGAAGAGGTAAGAGAGCATAAGAGCTCGTTTACAATTTTTGCCATACTGTCGATTTTTGTAATTATCACGCTGATACGCCAGTTTTTTGCAGGAAACTATGAAAGTGTGTTTCTATGCATTTTAACGCTCACGCTTTTGACGGTGCCTGCGGCGGTTCAGGTAAGCTTTAAAATTGAGCTTCCGACGACGCTCGAAATTATAGTGCTCCTATTCATTTTCTCGGCGCAAATTTTAGGAGAGATAAATAATTTTTATCACATTTTCCCAATGTGGGACACAATTTTGCACACCTTAAACGGATTTCTTGCCGCTGCTATAGGCTGTTCGCTTACTAGTCTATTAAATAGAAGCGAAAAAATTGCCTTTATGATGTCGCCGCTGTTTGTTGCGATTACCGCATTTTGCTTTTCGATGACCATAGGCGTTTTGTGGGAATTTTTTGAGTATGCAATGGACGTATTTTTCCTATTTGACATGCAAAAAGATACCATAATAAACTCTGTTACATCGGTGGTTTTTGACCCGGAAAACAGCAATAATCCTGTCACGATAGACGGAATTAATGAAGTCATAGTAAATGGACAAGAGTGGGCATATGGCGGATATATAGACATAGGCCTTCACGACACGATGATGGATATGATAGTAAACTTTGTAGGTGCGTTTGTGTTTTCCATAATAGGGTTTTTCTATGCGAAAAACAAAGGGCACGGCGGATTTGCAAACAGATTTGTGCCAAAAAGGAAGAAGAGAAAAGTCAAGAGTTGAGTGAAGGAGAAAATATGCAAAAATTAGTACTGCACGGTGAAATTGATGTAAATTCTTATGTAGTAGACAAGGACGGGAAATGTTTTATTATAGACCCCGGGTTTCAAAAAGAAAGGCTCATCAAATTTGTTGAAGATAGAAATTTAGAGGTAATGGGAATTTTGCTTACCCATGGCCATTTTGACCATATTGGCGCAGTAGATGCCTTTTGTGCTCCCGTTTATTTGCATGAAAAAGAGATGGAGATAATTATGGACGAGCAGAAAAACGGTTATGCGGTTTATGGCATTAAAATGCCGTTTGACCTGTCGAAAATAGAGCTTGTACCCTTAAAAGACGGAGATAAGTTAAAGCTTTCGGACATGGATATAGATGTCATTCACACACCCGGTCACACGGTGGGCGGAGTTTGCTATAAAATGGAAAACAACCTATACTCAGGCGACACACTTTTTGAAAAAAGTATAGGAAGGTACGATTTTCCCACGGGCGATATACATGCGCTTGAAAAGTCGGTAGTTTACTTAATAGAAAATTTAGACGAGGGCACAAGGGTTCACCCGGGGCATGGTGACTCCACGACAATAGGAGCGGAAAAAATGGCAAATCCATACTATAGAATTTGGAAAAGATAAGAACAAATTGTAAATTTATACTCAATAAAGGCAATTTTGTGCCATAATTTCCGATAAGTGGTTGACGTAATATAAAAATAATTGTAAAATAAACAATGCACGATTTATTACAAATTGAGTTTAAATGGGTAAACCACAGGAAAGGAAAATTTTATGAAAAATTTAAAATATATTTTGACAGGCTTATTTATGGCGGTATCGCTTTTTGCGCTGGTGTCCTGCTCGCAGGTAACAGACATTCAAAACGGAGGCACGGTTAAGGTGGGTGATTATCCTGTAGTTGCAGGAGATGTAACCATAAATCAAAAACCTACAAAGGTGGCAGTGCTTGATGATTCTATTGCAGACATGATAATTGCAATGAAATACGAAACATCTTTAAGCCTTGCAAGCGAGGACTGCACTCAGCCTGAGCTTGAAACGCTGACTAAGATTAGCAGAAGCGACACAAACGGAGTGATTGCCGCAGGTCCTGACCTGATTTTGGCACATAGCTTCACAGAAGGCGAGAAAAGCGCATTTACAGATGCGGGAATTACATTTGTTGAGGTAGAAGAGGCGACAAATAGAGAAAGTTTTGAAACCATGTACACTGCCGTGGGTTCAATGCTGGCCGGTGCAGAAACAGGCTACAGCACAGGACTAACACAGGCACAAGACATTTTTACAACTTTAGACGATATTCAAAGACTAGTGCCATCAGACAGAATTACAACTGTTGTTTGCCTAATTGATGAAACCACTGCGGTAACAGGCGAAGATTTAATGAGCAATGTAATGACTTATGCGGGGCTTATGAATGGATTTACAAGCCTTAGCGGCTCACAGTACACTTTTGAAGATTTACAAATGGTGAACCCACAAATTATATTTGCAAGCTCGGAGATGGTTGAAAAACTTACAAGTGATGAGCAATATGCACAGTTATATGCCGTTGAGGCCTCGACTGTTTACACAGTAGAAGAAGAGTCGATGACAAGGGCAGGAAGAAATTTAATTTTAACTGCATCTACATTTGCGGGCATAGCGTATCCTGAACTTCTTGATGCCGAAACTGTAGATGAGCCAGAATACGGTGATGAGAGCAGTAGCACAGACGAAACAAGCAGCTCGCAGGTTGACACAAACGACGACCCAGCGGTAAGCTCAGAGCCTGAATCTGAGGCGGAGCCCACACCGGAGCCAACACCAGAGCCACTATATGCAACCCTTACACTCGGCGATATTTCAGAAGAAGTCAGAACCATGAATGAAAGACTGGAAATACTCGGATATTTGGAAATTGAATATACCGACGAATTCACACAGGATATACAGCAAGCCGTGATAGATTTCCAAACATTAAATGAACTTGAAGCGACAGGCATAGCAGATTCTGCTACACTAGAGCTAATGTATTCAGACCTTGCAATGTTTGCCCCAATAGTAGACGACGAAACTGAGGGCGAAGGATAAAAAAAGACTTGCCGCATTAAGGTAAAAAACAAACAAAAAGTAGGGGAGGGCTTCCATGCCCTCCCTAAAAATATATATAAAATTCGTAGGGGCGAACCTGCGTGTTCGCCCGAAACTAATGGTAGAACCCAAGGTTTCGGGCGGTCACATAGGACCGCCCCTACAACAATTACGTCGTAGCCTTTTATTTTATATCACTGCCTTAAAATCTACTTCTCGGCTTATTCTTTTGCCTTGTTCGGCTATGTGGGCGTCTAGGATTACTCCTCGGCCACACAGTCTTCCGTACTCGCACAGTAAGCGCCTTATGTCCTTTCTCTTTGAAAGAGGACTGTAGACCGTTAAAAAATACTTCTGTTTTAACTCGGAGAGTGCCGTTTTTTGCGTCATGTTTCTCATTGCATGAAGTGCATCTATCAGTCTGTCTATACTGTCAAAGCAAAATATTAGTGGTAAAACTTTTGAAATAATTTTCAATCGCACTCCCCCTTTTTTATACCATTACATTATTATATGTTTAAAAAAGGAATGTGTGTACTATTTATTTTTGCGTCTCTCCATCGTCAGAAAGAAGAACTATTTCTACGGTTATTTCTGCTCCATCTCGGTCAAGTGTAACCGTCACGGTGTCGCCTGCCGAGTAAAGCAGTAGCACGGAGGATAAATCGTCGAGTCCATGCACTCTCTCGCCGTCTATGTGGGTGATAACATCGCCTACTGCGGCATCTGTTCCCACAAAGGCGCTGTCCTCCTCGACTATCTCGATGATTAAGACGCCTGTAGGAAGCATTGTGTTCACTGCGGCGGCATTTGCACCGGTTATTCCAAGTCTAACCCTGCCCTCTACATAGCCTTTTGATAAGAGCTGATTTATAAGCTCTTCGGCGTCTGATATAGGTATTGCAAGGCCTATGCCCTCGTAGTCTTCTGCGGTAATTTTAGCCGTGGTAATTCCAACAACTTGCCCATACATATTCACAAGTGGGCCTCCGGAGTTTCCGGGGCTTATTGCGGCATCGGTTTGTATATATTTCATGTCTTGCTCGTTGTCAAGTCCTCTGTTAAGGCCGGAAACTATGCCTCTTGTAATAGATTTAGAAAAACTTTCGCCTCCTGGATTTCCTATTGCAAGCACCCATTGTCCAAGGCTTAAATCGTCACTGCTTCCAAATTCTACAGGGGTAAATCCCTCGCCGTTTATCTTTAGTATTGCTATATCCATAACTCTATCAAAAGATAAAACCGTGGCGTTATATTCATTGTCGTTGTTGTCGGTTATAGTAACTGCAACATTTTTTGTATCGAATACCACATGGCTGTTTGTCAAAATATATCCATCATCTGTTATAAACATGCCCGTTCCATAACCCTCTTCAGAGGTTTGGTCGTCGTAAAAAATTTCTGCCTTGACTAAAACTATGGACGGCAAAACATTGTCATAAACCTCTTGTGCGCTGTATTCTTCGCCTAAAGGTTGGCTGTTTATTATTATTCCGTCATCGTTAAGGTCTGCGTCGACCTCTTCGCCTTTTTCATCGTCAGGCACAGGCACTACCTCGGGGATATCGTCGGTGCTGTCGTAATTATCGGCACCGTCAAAGCCCTCAAAGTCTTCAAAATCGTCAAATCCTTCAAAACCCTCAAAGCCTTCAAAATAATCGGAATAGTCGTTTCCGTCACCGAAAATATTGCCGTTTACAGGTGGGTTTGTCAGGGAATAATATATCGTTGTTCCAATAAATCCACCTAAGGAAAGCACAAAAAGTACTAGCATAGTCCACGCAAACACCCTAACACTTTTTTTCCTCTGCTTTTTAAGTGGGGGATATGTTTTTATCCTGTCGGAGGGCTCCATAAGATGCACGGGATAGCCGTATGGATATGGCTGTTGGGCATAAGGTGGATACGGGTTTTGCTGTGGGTAGTGCGGATTTTGATAATACTGCGCCGGATACTGAGGCGGATAATGCGTCGGATGCTGAGGGTATGGAGGGTATCCATTTTGATAAGGGTATCCATTTTGCCCTTGATTTTGGTAAGGATTGTAATAATTTTGATAGGGCATTTGAGGATAAGCCTGTTGTTGTGGAGGACTTTCCTTTTTTTGATAATGCGCATTTAAAGGCATATCTTCCTCGATATATCCATGATTTTTCACGTCTGCCGCTTCAAAAACTTCCTCGCTTGTAAAACCGTCCTCAACTGTCGAAACTTCCTTATCTGCCGAAGTTTCGTCGTCTGTCAAGTTTTCATTTTCTTCTATATCAAATTCTTTATTGTCTGTCATTTATATCCCTCCTAAATTACTCTATAACCTGAATGTCGTCCACATTCTCAGATTTTAATTTTAAATTTGTCACAGTGGTATCAAAAGTTTGCTTTTGAAGCTCACGTGGTTTTGGCAAATACAATTCAAACCTGCAATACTCATCTTTACCGGATTTCACACAGATATCGCCACAGTGAAGCTTTAAAATAGTTTTTACAAGGTAAAGCCCCAGTCCCATTCCCTTTGTGTCCATGCTTCTGGATTTATCCGTCTTGTAAAATTTATCGAAAATCATCGGGAGGTCGTCGCTGTCTATTCCTTGGCCGCTGTTTTCTATAGAGATAAAGGTCTTGTCAAAGCTGTCAGCGACAGAAAATCTTATATAACCTTTATCGTTTGTAAATTTCACTGCATTTTCGACTAAATTATAAATTACCTGATGTATTAAATCTTGGTCGCCCCAAACACTTTGTGACCTTAAATCTTCAAGTCCCAAAATTTGAATTTCCTTGTCTTCTATAGCCGTTTCAAAGGTTAATAGAGTGGAAAAAATTGTTGCGCTTATGTCAAATTTTACAGGGTTTAACTTCATTTCTCCGCTGTCTATCTTTGATAAATCAAGCATAGACTTAACAAGTCTTGAAAGTCTTTTTACTTCTTTTGAAACAATTCTTAAATAATAAGACTGTTTTTCTTTTGGTATGGTATTGTCTAAAATACCGTCTATAAATCCACCTATAGTGGTCATTGGCGTTTTTAGCTCGTGCGAAACGTTTGCTATAAAGCTTCGCCTCATTCCCTCAACACTTGAAAGGGAGTTTGCCATGTTGTTTAAAGCCATAGAAAGCTGGCCTATCTCGTCGGCACTTTGAACAGGAACACGCACGGTGAAATTGCCCTCACCTATGGCCTTTGATGCGGCGGACATATCCCTTAATGGTTTAACCATTTTATAGGTAAATAGCCACACAACTACAAAGGTAAGTCCCAAAGTTAAGACTGCGGACAGCGCAAATATTTGAAGGGTTGCAAGTTGATACTCAACGGTTGCCATGTCTTTTGTGCTTGCAAAAATTGCGCCTGCTATGACCTGATCTCCGCTTCCGTCACTGCTTTCAACCACAAGCGGTATTCCAATTGTATAGTAGGAAGAGGAGTAAAAACCGGAGAAATCACTTCTAAACTCGCAAAAACCATCTTGTGCCATTTCTACATGATTAATAGGCACAGGTATTTGCAAATCACTTTTCGTTTCATCAATATAAGAGCCTGTCAGCCTGTTTCCCTCAAGGTCTGTGATGAAAATATCTGCGTCTATGGTAGTTGAAATTGTGCGTATGAGAATATTTAGCAAATTTACATCCATGGTGTAACCGCCGCCGTCCTCATCAAGCGTGGTGGCACCTTTTGCTAAAGTTGCTATAGAGCCTGCATTTCGTGTAAGCCTTTCCTTGGTTTGACCCTCCCAAAAGCCTGTGAAAAACGCCATCATTACGCTGACGAGCACTATATAGCCTGCAAGGACTATACTCATGGTTATAATCAAATATTTTTTAAATAATGACTTTTGCATACCTAATCCAATCTGATAACTTATTCTTTTACTTCAAATTTATAGCCGACGCCCCATACGGTCTTTAGCGTCCATTTCTCAGAAACACCCTCAAGTTTTTCTCTTAGGCGCTTTACATGCACGTCTACCGTACGGCTGTCGCCATAGTAGTCAAAGCCCCAAACCTCGTCAAGCAGTTGGTCTCTTGTAAAGACTCTGTTAGGGTTTGATGCAAGATGATAGATAAGCTCCATCTCTTTAGGTGGAGTATCCACTTGCTCGCCATGCACTCTAAGCTCATAATTTGTTAGATTTATGGATAAGTTCTCGAATACTACTTCTTTTTTATTGTCGTTTTTGCCAATTCTTCTTAATACCGCATTAATTCTTGCGACAAGCTCCTTTGCTTCAAAAGGTTTAACCACATAATCGTCGGCACCAAGCTCCAAGCCCAAAACCTTGTCAAATACTTCGCCCTTTGCGGTAAGCATTATTATAGGACAGCTCGAGGTTTTTCTTATTTCTCTGCAAACCTGCCAACCGTCAAGTCCCGGAAGCATTATGTCTAAAAGGACAAGGTCAGGCGAAAAGTTTGCAAACTCTGTAAGAGCCGTTCTGCCGTCGTTTGCAATACGTGTGTCAAATCCCTCTTTTTCTATATATAGCCTAAGTAATTCGCAAATGTTTTTGTCGTCGTCTACTATTAGAATTTTTGTCATAATCCTACTCCTCTTAATAAATAATATGTTATATTTTGATTTTATCCCTTATATAAGTCAATTTTAAGTACAAGCGGTGAATTTTATGTGAAGATTATAAAGTTTTTGATAAATAAATTTAATCAATGTCTTCATCAGGCTTTACTGCCAGTTTTTCAAGCATTTTCACAAGCTCTCTTTTGTCGGCCTTTTTATATATAAAATTAGGCACAATAATAAAAGGTATGCCTATAGTAAGCAGCCACGCAAGGTCGGGCTGAGACATATATAAATATACAAAAAGACAGGCCCATAAAAATCCGCCTGTTGCCATGATTATATTAGAATAAAAGTTCTTTGCAAAACGGTATTCAACATTGTCTCCGTCTAATTTGCCCCTTAGTACTGTGGTAAACGGTCTTTCAGAGTCTTTGCTAAAATAAAAATAAAACTCGTCTCCCTCGATTTTGCCTCTGACTGCGCCGTTTCTAAATGGCACGTTGTTTTTGTCGGTGGTCATTCTGCCTTTTAGCCTATTTAGAAATCCCTCTTGTACTTTAATATTCATGTTCCCCATTCCTTTGCTTTTAATATTAGATGTGGGCGGTCGATGACCGCCCCTATTTTATTATTCCAAAAAGTACTAAGTCGTGGTACACGCCGTCTTTTTTTATGTGCATGCGCCTTGTGCCCTCGTACTTCATTCCAATTTTTTCCATGACTTTGCCAGAGGCAGGGTTTATGGCAAAAAAGCTTGCAAAAACCCTGTTATATCCCTTTTCGTCAAAGGCAAATCTAAGCACTTCTTTTGCCGCCTGAGTGGCATAGCCTTTGCCCCAGTGTTTTGGCACTATCCAGTACCCAAGCTCGCCCGAGTCATGGGCGCTTAAGTTTGAAAGGCCTATACAGCCTATGAGCTCGCCCGTTTGTGCAATTTCTATAGCAAACTCATAATATTTGTCGTTTAAAAAATTCTCCTCGTGCATTGATATCCAGTCAAGGGCATGTTTTGTAGTGTATGGCCTTGGAATTGCAAGAGTTGTCTTGTATATCTTTATATCAGAGCAAGAAATTGCCACAAACTCGGCATCTTCTTTTGTAAAAAGCCTTAAATTTAAGTCAGGCGTTTTTAAAATGGTCTTTGTCATTCTTCCATAACCCCCTCTATGGTTTGTTCTACTATGCTTTCCATCATGTCATAGCTAAGCCCCGACTGCACTACGCCGAAAATTGCGCCACTTTCGTCTATCATGTAAGTGGTGGGGAATACCCTTATAGCGTATTCGTCAAATGCCGATGTGCTCTCGTCCATCAAAACGGGGAAGGTGTAGCCGTTTTCGCTTAAAAAGTTTGTTATATGCTCAACAGAGCCCTCTTGACCGTAATTTGGTGCGGCAATGCCAAGCACAATTACGTCTTCTTCATTATAGCCATAGTTTTTATAGAGCTCTTCAATATGAGGCATTTCCTCTATGCAAGGCGGACACCATGTCGCCCAGAAATTAAGGAAAACCACTTTTCCCTTATAATCAGACAAAGTGTGCTCATTTCCAAATTGGTCTAAAAGAGTCATGTCGGGCGCTAAGATAACGTCTTCTTCCTCTTGGGAGGCATCGCTTACGTCGCTTTCTACTTGGCTTTGTTCCTGTGTAGTTGTGTCCACGGCGCCAAAGGTTGAGAGGTAGTTTGTTATATTGTTCATAAAGCCGGTAAGCGTCATTATTCCCATAAATACAAGGAGCACGGCACCTACTTTTGCTGTGTATTTTACAATTTTTTGATGCTTTTTAAAGAAATTTAAAAGCGAGGCGGTGAAAATTCCCACCAGTAAAAACGGAATTATAAAGCCCAGTGCGTATACGCCTATAAGCACAAGTCCAGCGCTCATAGAGCCTGAAGAGCCTGCAAGAAGCAGTACGCTTCCCAAAGTAGGGCCTATGCAAGGAGTCCATGCAAAACTAAAGGTAAAACCTAAAATAAGTGCAGGTATTGGCCCCATTGCAAAGCGGTTTACCTTAAATTTAAGCCTGTGCTCACCGCTAATTCCTGCCACATTTCCAAAAAGTCCAAATTGGTAAAGCCCGAAAAATATCATGACTATACCGCTAATTCGTGCAAACCAAAGCCTATTGTCGTTAAAAAACGCACCGAGGGCGGTAAAGCCCACGCCCAATAGGAAAAAGGTGATGCTTATGCCTATTACAAAAAATAGTGTGTTTATAAATACTTTTTTTCGAGGGTAAATCGTGTTCTCATTTTCGTCTTTTTGTGCCGTTCCACCTGCTAAATAGCTAAGATAAAGCGGTAAAAGTGGCAAAACGCAAGGCGAGAAAAAACCTATAAGTCCTTGAATAAAAACTGTAAGTGCAGATACATTTACTTCTAAGTCGAACCCGTTCATAAGGTCCTCCCTTCTGCCAATTATTTGGCAACGGAAAGCATGAGTTTTATTCTGTTTTCTTGATTAACCTTTGTGGCACCGGGGTCGTAATCTATCGGAACAATGTTTGCAGACTCATGCGTTTCTCTAATCTTTCTTATCATACCTTTGCCCACAACATGGTTTGGCAGGCATCCAAAAGGTTGCGCGCAAACAATATTTTCATAACCCTGCTCTATAAGTTCAAGCATTTCGGCGGTTAAAAGCCAGCCCTCGCCCATTTTGCAGCCTCGGCCTATATATGGAGTTGCAAGAGATTTTAAATGCTCATAACTTGCAGGAGCGGTAAATTTGCTTTCCTTTACGGCGGATATCATCTCGGTTTCAAAAGATGTTAGGTAATTTAGCAAGGTTCTAATCACTTTTTTCTTTATTTTGCTTCCGCCATAGAGGTCTATGTCTTCTATTCTATTGTCGATTTTAAAGAGCAAAAAGCCTAAAATGCCCGGCACCATGACCTCGCAGTTTTGCTCTTCCAAAAATTTTTCAAGCTCATTATTTGCAAGCGGCGAATATTTTACGTATATTTCGCCGACTATTCCAACTTTCGTCTTTTTAAGGGTATTTGTTTCTATTTTTTCAAAATCCTTTACGATAGCCCTAAAAATTGGCTTTGCTTCCCTTAGTGAAAAACTTTTTCCCTTGTCAAAATCACCACAGATTTTTGCTGTCCATTTTTTTACAAGTGCGTCGGTTTGACCCTTATTTGCTTCATAAGGCTTAATTTGATTTTTTAAAAGCATTAAAATATCGCCGTAAACCATGGCGGCAATAGCACGCCTTAGCATGGGCAGGGTCACCTTAAATCCGCTGTCTGTTTCAAGGCCTGAAAGGTTTACAGACACCACGGGTATTTGCTCCATGCCGGCCTTGATAAGCGCTTTTCTTAAAAGATGTATGTAGTTTGAGGCACGACAGCCACCGCCTGTTTGCGACATCATCAGTGCCACCTTATCAAGGTCGTAGTTACCGCTTTTAAGGGCGTGAATCATTTGTCCTATGGTTAAAAGTGCGGGGTAGCAAGTGTCGTTATGCACGTACTTTAAGCCCTCGTCCACAAGTTTTTGGTCCGTGTCCTTTAAAAGCTCTACCTCATATCCAAAGCTTTCAAAAACTTTTTGAAGCATGTCAAAATGTATTTCTATCATGTTTGGAAACAGGAGTTTATGCGTTTTTTTCATTTCCTTTGTAAAGGGAACTCTGTGTTCTATTTCTTTTTCGTCTTGCAACTTAAACACTCCCATCTACTGCGGAAAACAGACTGCGAAGCCTAATTTTTACCGCACCTAAATTTGTAATTTCATCAATTTTTATCTGAGTATAAATCTTATTTTCTTTTTCTAAAATAGACCTTGTTTCGTCCGTGCAAATAGCGTCTACGCCACAGCCGAAAGACACAAGTTGTACTAAATTTAAATTCTTATTGCCACTTTGCGCAACATATTTTGCGGCGGCATAAAGTCTTGAGTGGTAGGTCCACTGGTTTAAAACCTTTGTAGGGAATTTTTCAACTAAGCTCGACACGGCGTCTTCGCTGATGACCGCCGCACCGCAGTCGCAAATTAGCTTGTCGATTCCATGGTTGATTTCGCCGTCTAAATGATAGGGTCTTCCTGCCAAAATTATAATCTGCCTGCCCTCGTCGGTCGCCTCTTTTAAGTATTTTTGGCCTGTCATTCTTATGTTTTCAAGAAAATTTTCATATTCGGCATAAGCCTTGTCGGCGGCAAGCTTTACATCGCTTAAATTTACTCCCTTAAAATATTTTTGCAAGATGAGGGCCATTTTTTTAGGGAAATCTTTTTTTCTGTGTATGCCGACATAGTCGCTTATGTATTTTATGTCCTTAAGCGCCGGGGTATTAGCGCCGATAACCTCGGGATAATACGCAACAACGGGGCAGTTATAGTGGTTGTCGCCCATGTTTTCGTCGATATTATAGGTCATACATGGGTAGAAAATTGTATTAATTCCGTCTTCAAGCAAAGTTTCCACATGTCCGTGTATAAGCTTTGCAGGGTAACACACGGTGTCAGACGGTATGGTGTGCTGGCCTTTTAGATACATTTTTCTTGTCGATAAAGGAGAGGTATGAACCCCGTATCCCAGAGACTTAAAGAAAGTATGCCAAAAAGGTAGAAGCTCAAACATATTTAAAACAAGCGGTATACCCACAGTTTCCTTGTCGGTTTCAAAGTTTTTATAGCTTGAGAGCAAGTTTTGTTTGTACTCATATAGGTTATAAACTTTTCTGGTGCTCTTTATATGCAGTGGATTTTCACACCTGTTTCCACCTATAAAACGTCTGCCGTCATCAAAGATATTCACGGTGAGTTTGCAGTGATTTTGGCACATTTTGCAGGTAGTTGCAATTACCTCATGCTTAAAGCTTTCAAGTGAGGCGGCGCCCAAAATACTGCTTTTATCCGCTTTGTTATGGGCTTTTCCGTATAGGGCCGCACCAAAAGCGCCCATGAGGCCTGATATATTTGGCCTTACCACATTTTTATCTATCTCTTGCTCAAAGGCACGAAGAACGGCGTCGTTTAAGAAGGTTCCGCCTTGTACCACTATGTTTTCGCCCAAATCGGCACTGCTTCCGGCCCTGATGACCTTGTAAAGCGCATTTTTAACAACACTTATCGAAAGTCCTGCCGATATATTCTCAACACTTGCGCCGTCTTTTTGCGCCTGCTTTACGGAGGAGTTCATAAATACCGTGCACCTAGTGCCTAAATCAACAGGCTTTTGTGCAAAAATTCCCCTTTTTGCAAATTCGTCTATGCTCTCGCCCAGAGCCATGGCAAAGGTTTGTAAAAACGAGCCACAACCCGAGGAGCAAGCCTCGTTTAAAAATATATTGTCTATGGTTTTATTTCTAATTTTGAAACATTTAATGTCCTGTCCGCCTATGTCGATTATAAAGTCGACCTCTGGAAGGAATTTTTTTGCCGCAGTAAAGTGCGCCACGGTTTCAACCACGCCTGAGTCAAGGTGAAATGCGTTTTTAATAATTTCCTCGCCATAGCCTGTGCTCGTGGCGGAAAGTACTAATATATCGGGATAAGTGGCGTAAACCTCTGTCAAAAAATCTCTGACAAGGCTTACGGGATTTCCCTTGTTTTCCATGTATTTATAAAGGACTATTTCCTCATTTTCGTTTAATAGCACCGCCTTTAAGGTGGTAGAGCCTGCATCAATTCCTATGTAAGCCTTTTTAGACTCTGTAAGGGCCGATAGTTTAATTCCTTCATCGATTTTATGTCTTAAAGCGAATTTTTTATAGTCGGCTTCGTCCTTAAAAAGAGGATTACAGCTTGAATAATGTGCGCCATTTGAGTTTGTAGTAAGTTTGTCTAAAAGCTCTGAAATGCTAAAACAGCTGTCTTTTTCGCAAAGCAGAGCCGCACCAAGGGCGACGTAGTAAAGCGAGTTTTCAGGACATGTGCCCTTTAAATCCAGAGTTTTATCAAATGCTTCCCTTAAATTTTTTATATAGGTAAGCGGGCCTCCAAGGTACAAAACATTACCTTTAATGTCACGTCCCTGAGCAAGACCTGCTATGGTTTGATTTACAACGGCGTAAAAAATACTTTGCGAAATGTCCTCTTTCTTTGCGCCTTGATTTAAAAGGGGCTGTATGTCAGACTTTGCAAAAACACCGCAGCGTGAGGCTATGCTGTAAATTTTACTGCTGTCGTTTGCAAGCGCATCCATTTCACCGGGCGTGCTGTTTAAGAGTGTAGCCATTTGGTCGATAAACGCACCCGTGCCACCTGCACAGCTACCGTTCATTCTAACCTCAGGCATGCCACTTACAAATAAAATTTTGGCATCTTCACCGCCAAGCTCTATTATTACATCGGCATCGCTAAAATATGTGCTTGCCGCAACCCTTGTCGCATACACTTCTTGGACAAACTGTATGGATAGCTCTTGTGCTATACCCATTCCGGCCGAACCCGATATGCTTATGCGCATATCTGTGTCGTTTGGAAATTTATCCCTAATCTCGCCTAAAAATCTTGTGGCGCTTTCTCGTATCTTAGAAAAATGCCTTTCGTAAAAGCTGTATACTATTTCATTCTCACTGTTTAAAACCACGCATTTTATCGTGGTGGACCCAACATCTAAACCTATGCAAAGCATGTAACTCCCCGTTTCTAAAGAAAAAATTATCTATCCAAAATATTATTATAATATCAATATATGAACATTTCAAGTTAAATTTGAGTGTAGTCGTGAACTATGTGTGAAAGTTGACTTTTATATGCTACTATTGTATAATTTTTAAATAAAATATTTTGGAGGCAAACATGAGTGCGACTTGGAAAAACATGATAGAAATTACAATATTTGGAGAAAGCCACGGCAGTGCAATTGGAGTAGTGCTTGGCAATTTACCAAGCGGTGTGAGCCTTGATTTTGATGCGATAGAGCGTGAAATGGCAAGAAGAGCGCCGGGCGGTGACACAGTTTCAACAAAGCGAAAAGAAAAGGACAAGCCTGAAATCATGAGTGGCATTTTAAACGGAGTCACCACGGGTGCGCCGCTCATGGCTTTGATAAAAAACGAGGACAGCCATTCAAAGGACTACTCAATACTTAAAAGCCATATGCGCCCCTCACACAGCGATTTTCCTGCGTTTATTAAATATAAGGGCTTTAACGACGTCAGGGGCGGAGGCCATTTTTCGGGAAGAATTACGGCTCCAATAGTCTTTGCTGGTGCTGTTGCAAAGCAAATTTTAATGAAAAAAGGCATAGAAATTTTTGCGCATATATCATCGGTCAAGGACATAGAAGACGACAAATTTAGTGTTTTTATAAACGACGACGAAAAAAAAGCGCTCAAAGCGCATAAATATCCCGTGTTAAACTGCGAGGTTTACGAAAAAATGATTAAGTGCATAGAAGATGCGGCAAAAGAGGGCGACTCCGTTGGCGGAAAAGTCGAATGCATGATAACAGGCATACCAAGTGGCTTAGGAGAGCCGTTTTTTGACAGCGTGGAAAGTCAAATGGCAAGGCTTATGTTCTCTGTGCCTGCGGTAAAAGGGATAAATTTCGGAGTGGAAAATATAGACAAATTAACAGGCTCTAAGGCAAACGATGAGTACCGATATGTGGGAAAAGAAGTACAGTGCACCACAAACAATAACGGCGGAATTTTAGGCGGAATAACAAACGGAATGCCGATAGTTTTCAGCGTAAGCATAAAGCCGACACCGTCAATATCAAAAGAGCAACAGACGGTAGATGTAGAAAAAAATGAAAATTCAACGCTAAAAATTCACGGAAGACACGACCCCTGCATAGTGCCAAGGGCGGTGTCGGTAATAGAAGCGATGGCCGCACTTTGCGTGTTGGATTTAACGAGATATAACGGAGAAGAAATATGAAAGATTTAAAGGAATTAAGGGTAGAAATTGACGAAATTGACGCGCAAATAGCAAGGCTTTTTGAAAAAAGAATGGAAGTGGCAAAGGGCGTTGTCGAGTATAAAATAGCAAACAATTTAGAAATTTTTCAACCCGAAAGAGAGAATGAAGTTCTTATAAAAAACTGCGAAAGAATAAAAAATGAAGAGCTAAAACCCCAAGCAAAACAGTTCTTTCAAACCCTGATGGACATATCAAAACAGTACCAAAGCAGGTTTTTAAACAAAAACTGAAATAAAGAAAAAATGGCTGTCGCAAGTGAAAAAAATTCATTTGCGGCAACCATTTTAGCCGAGTTTATATAATACGAATAATAAATTACCGCATCATTAAAAAATCCCTTATATTTTTATAAACAGTTATAACTTTTAAATTTGTTTATTTTGATTTTTCAATCCGACACATTTCCAATTTTCAATCCGATTAATTTTAGTGTGCGCGATAAGTAGTAATTATAATATCGCCGATGAAATAGATTTTATTCTTTAGTTGATTAAAAATCTCCCGTCCTTGCGCTTTTAGGCGCAAGGACTTCATGGCTAAAAACTTGCCACAGGCAACTT
>CAYJJU010000019.1:0-4799 GCA_964370635.1 uncultured Eubacteriales bacterium
TTAGGGCAAAATTCACCTTCAAAAATGCTCTTCTAAGGATAAGATTTCGTTTTCTACGGAAAACGCCTTAGGGCTCAGCCCTAAGTACCCGAAATTTTTTGAAAAAAATTTAGTAAAACTTTTAATAATTGTCATTATGACGAAACGCCATGGTTTTTTGACACGCTGAGCTCTGCATGTGTTTACGTGCAGAGCTTTTTATACTTGAGATTTTTATTAGTTTGTGGTACAATGATTTAAAATAAATTAAGGAATGATGATATGTTTATAGATACAGCTAAAATTTTTATTAAGGCGGGCGATGGCGGAAACGGTTCCGTTTCTTTTTTGCGTGAAAAATACGTGTCTGCAGGCGGTCCCGACGGGGGCGACGGAGGAAAAGGCGGTAATGTGGTGTTTGTGGTAGACGAACATCTTTCAACTCTTGCCGATTTTAGATACAAAAGAAAATACGTTGCAAAAAACGGTGAAAACGGCAGGGCGAAGCGCTGTTTTGGTAGAGGCGCCGAGGATTTGGTAATAAAAATACCCATGGGCACGCTCATTAAAGATGCCGAAACGGGCAGGATTTTAGCCGATATGTCGGATAAAGAGCCTAAAATTATAGCAAAAGGCGGCCGAGGTGGCTGGGGTAACTCGCACTTTGCAACGCCTACAAGACAGGCTCCAAACTTTGCAAAACCCGGTGTGCCGGGCGAAGACATGGAGGTCCAGCTAGAGCTTAAACTTCTTGCAGATGTAGGGCTTGTCGGCTTTCCAAACGTTGGAAAATCGACCTTGGTGTCTGTAGTTAGTGAAGCAAAACCAAATATTGCAAACTATCATTTTACAACTCTTAGCCCTGTTTTGGGAGTTGTTAGAATGAGCGAGGGCAATTCTTTTGTAATGGCAGATATTCCGGGCCTTATAGAGGGCGCATGGGAAGGCATAGGCCTTGGACATCAGTTTTTAAGGCATGTAGAGCGCTGTAGGCTTTTGGTGCATATTGTGGATATATCGGGCAGTGAGGGCAGAGATGCTATAGAAGACTTTAAAATAATCAATGAAGAGCTTGTGAAATTTAATCCTGAGCTTGCCAAAAGACCTATGATAGTCGCAGGCAATAAATGCGACCTAACGGACGAAGAAACTGTAGAAAAATTCAAAAACTATGTAGAGGGTGAAGGATATAAATTCTTCCCAATTATGGCGGCTATTAGACATGGTGTAGACCCGCTTTTAAACTGCATACTTGAAAATTTATCAAAACTTCCACCTATCGTTCGATACGAAGAAGAAATTCTTCCTGTAAAGCCGCTTAGTGAATTTGAGAAAACTGCCGTAAATATCACTATAGAAGATGGTGTTTATATGGTAGAGGGCAAATGGCTTTCACAACTTATCAACAGTGTTAACTTTTCAGACAATGAGTCTTTGCAGTATTTCCAAAGAGTGCTCATTAACACGGGTGTTATAAATGCACTTAGAGAAGCTGGAATTTCTGAGGGTGACACGGTAAGCATGTATGACTTAGAATTCGATTTTGTTGAGTAAGAGGTAGATTTTGATAGAGAAAAACATAGATTTAAAAACCTACAGCCCGTTAACACTTGCCTTTATAGGGGACGGGGTATACGACCTGTTTGTGCGTGAGTATATAGTAACTAAAGAGAATGCGCCTGTAAAAAAACTTCATGAACATGCAGTTAAAATGGTTAGGTGCGACTGGCAAGCAAGGGTAATTAAAGAAGTTTTAATGGATATTCTTTCGGATGAAGAGAAAAATATCTATACGAGAGGGCGAAATGCAAAGGTGAATTCTGTCCCTAAAAATTCTAAACCTGCGGATTATCATGCCGCAACGGGTTTTGAAGCTTTGATAGGATATTTATATCTTGGTAAGAGGCAAGAGAGAATAGACGAGTTTTTTAATTTAATTATAAAATTTTACGAAAATCAAGAGGTGTGATTTTATGGGTGCAAAATTAAAATCAGGTGCGCTTGATGTGCTTGTCATGCTTTTGGGCACATCTATTTATGCCTTATCTGTAAATATGCTAACGGCCCCAAATAACATAGCACCTGGCGGAATTACAGGTATAGCTACCATGTTAAACTTTTTGTTTGACACGCCTATAGGTACTATGATTTTAGTATTAAATGCGCCAATAATCATATGGGCGATAGTCGAGATTGGATATAAGTTAGTCCTTAAAACCTCGGTTGCAATAGTTCTTTCATCTGTTACAATTGACGTTTTTGCGCTGTTTTTACCGTCGTATCACGGCGACCCTATACTTATAGCGCTTTTTGCAGGCATCGGCGAGGGTGTAGGTTTGGCGCTTGTGTTTATGAGGGGTGCCACAACGGGTGGCTCTGACATGATAGCAAGGCTTTTAAATAAGCGCATTAGATTTATGTCCATAGGAAAGCTTATGCTTGTGGTGGACGGCGTAATTATTGTAAGCTCCGCATTTGTATTCTCAAGCATAGAGAGTGCTATGTATGCTTGTATTGTTGTTTTTGTTGCGACAAAAATTATAGATTCCATACTTTACGGCACAGATTTAGGGACGGGTAAACTATTTTTCATCATTTCAAAAAAATCCAAAGAGATATCAGAAAGAATTTTAAACGAAATGGACAGGGGAGTCACGTTTTTAAAATCTCGTGGCGGATACTCAAAAACCGATGGAGAAATTTTGATGTGCGCCGTTAGAAGGTTTGAGATATTTAAAATTCATCAAATAATAAGGCAAGAGGACAAAGACGCCTTTGTAATAGTTGGCGATGCGGGCGAAATTACAGGAGAGGGATTTAAACCCTCGAAAGTAAACGACAAAACCCTTAAAGAGCTTATGGATAAACTTCAAAAAAAGAAAGAGGAAGAAAAGTGATTTTACCAATAGATTTTTTAGAGAGAATGAAAACTTATTTGAAAGGGGATTTTGAAGAGTTTTTAAATTCTTATGAAGAAAAAGCGGTAAAGTCACTGCGCATAAATACCTTAAAAACAGATAAAGAAACAGTAGAAAAAATGCTTGGCACAAAGCTTGTCGCCACGCCGTTTTCTCCTGTTTCTTTTTATTATGACAGCGATATAAAAATAGGCAAAACCGTGGCGCATGCCATAGGTGCGGTCTATTCGCAGGAAGCCTCGGCGTCATCTGCCGTGACTTTGCTCGACCCAAAACCCTATGACAAAGTGCTTGATATGTGTGCCGCCCCCGGTGGCAAGAGCACGCAAATTGCAGGGGCTCTTTGTGGCAAGGGCTTGCTTGTATCAAACGAATATGTCAGAAATCGTGCAAATATCTTATTATCAAACATAGAGCGTATGGGTATTAAAAATGCGGTGGTGCTAAACAGTAGACCTGATATGATAGAAAATACTTTGCCCAACTTTTTTGATAAAATTTTGGTAGACGCGCCGTGCTCGGGCGAGGGCATGTTTAGAAAAGACGATGTAGCAGTTTCTGAGTGGTCGCTTGAGCATGTAAAGGCCTGTGCCACAAGACAACTGCAAATAATAAACTCTGCCGCAAATTGCCTAAAAGTGGGCGGAGAAATGGTGTACTCCACCTGCACATTTTCAAAGGAAGAAAACGAAGAATTAATAGAAAAATTTCTAAGTGAGAATAAAAATTTTGAAATAGTAAAGCCAAATGTAAATTTTGGTACTAAGGCAATTGGCATGGACGGCATAAGAATTTACCCAAAAGACGGCGGCGAGGGGCATTTTATAATAAAACTTATTAAAAAATCGGGTGACGATAAGAGTGTAAAAAGCTTTGACTATAAAAAATCGCACAAAGAGGGCGAAGAGCTTTATAACTCACTTTTTAAAGCTAAAATAGAAAATTATATTCATCAGTTTGGCGATAGGCTCATAATTTTACCAAATGATATGCCAAATTTTGGGAAACTATTGGTAATTCGTGCCGGTGTTGAGCTTGGAGAGATTAAAAAAGGCAGAATAGAGCCGTCACATTCGGTATTCATGTCGCAAAAACCTGAAAATTGCAAAAATCTTTTAACACTGGATTTTGACAGCGACGAAATACATAGATATTTAAAGGGTGAAGAGATAGAAAGTGATACAAAATCATTTACGGCGGTGGCGACACAAAACATGGTGCTAGGCTTTGGAAAGGCATCAAACGGAGTGTTAAAAAATAGATACCCTAAAGGACTGAGGTTTTAATTGACTTTTACTGTTTTAATGTGGTACTATAAAAATAATATTTAGCTCTTTTGAGGGGGATTATTCAAATGAAAAAAATTACAAATAAAATTTTAATAACTGTGCTTGCTCTGTGCATGACGCTAGGGCTTATGCCTATGGTCGCATATGCGGCAGATAATGTTTCGTATATTGACGAAAACGGACAGGCACAAATCGCAGTAAGTGCCACAGAAGTTACAGTGGCCGACATGGCATGGACTAATGGTTGGTATGTGGTGCAAGCGGATATCACAAATGCTAATCGCATAGCTGTAACAGGCGATGTCCACCTAATTTTGGCAGACGGCGCTACGTTACAGGCGACACATGGTATACAAGTTGAGGACGGCAACAGCCTTACTATATACGGACAGGCAAACGGCACAGGTGCGCTTATTGCGGCGAAGAATGGTTTAAATGGCTACATGGCCATCCAATATATTCAACATGCGGCAATAGGCGGTGATGCTAATAATGCCGGTGGCACAGTTACGATAAATGGTGGTAATGTCACGGCAGTGAGTTATGAAGGCGCGGGCATCGGCGGCGGTGCTGGTCCTACCGGTTATACCGGTGGTGCCGGTGGCACAGTTAC
>CAYJJU010000019.1:4899-44454 GCA_964370635.1 uncultured Eubacteriales bacterium
ATAAACGGCGGCAATGTCACGGCAGAGAGTACGTATGGTGCGGGCATCGGCGGCAGTTCTGGCAGTAGTATCGGTGGTGCCGGTGGCACAGTTACGATAAACGGTGGCAATGTCACAGCAGAGAGTACGTTTGGTGCGGGCATCGGCGGCGGTGACGGCATCAATATGGGTGATCCCGGAATATTTTCCACGGGTACAGACGGCAATGCCTTTATTGTGGCCTCCTCTATCTCTGATAACTACATCACAAGCGACTGGTCGGGTGTAATATTTGAGGGTGATGAAGGAGGAGTGTATGGAAGTTCTGTAACACTTGAAACAGACGCAGAAATTCCCGCGGGAAAAACACTTACTATATATCCAGGGCAAACCCTGATTGTTGCAAATGGTGTAACTCTTACAAATAACGGAGAGATTTACACTTTTGGAAGTGGTGATGTTAGCGGTACAGTTAATGGAAATCAGCCTGTAGGGACAGAATATGACGTGCCGTATATTGATGAAAATGGAGATGCAAAAACTGCAGACAGTGCCACAGAAGTGAGAGCGACCGACACGGCATGGGGCAGTGCAGGTAGCACAACTTGGTATGTGGCGCAAGGGCGTATCACAAACGCTAATCGCATAGTAGTAACAGGCGATGTCCACCTAATTTTGAATGATTGGACTACTTTACAGGCGACACAGGGTATACAAGTTGAGGACGGCAACAGCCTTACTATATACGGACAGTCATACGGCAAAGGTGTGCTTATTGCGGCACAGAGTGATGCAGGTGCATACACTGCCATTGGCAATAGCACAAATGCGGCGATAGGCGGCAATGCTGATAAAGACGGTGGCACAGTTACGATAAATGGTGGCCATGTCACAGCAGTGAGTGAGTTTGGTGCGGGCATCGGCGGTGGTGCCGGTGTTAGCGGTGGTGACGGTGGCATAGTTACGATAAACGGCGGCAATGTCACAGCAGTGAGTGAGTTTGGTGCGGGCATCGGCGGTGGTGACAGTCCTGTCGGTACTGCTGGTGGCATAGTTACGATAAACGGCGGTAATGTCACTGCCGAGAGTAGTGAAGCTGCAGGCATCGGCGGTGGTTACGACGGTTATCCCGGAACATTTTCCACGGGCACAGACAGCAATGCCTTTATTGTGGCCTCCTCTATCTCCGACAAAGACGAAATAAACAGCTGGTCAGGTGTAATATTTGAGGATGATGCAGGAGAAGTGTATGGAAGTTCTGTAACACTTGAAACAGACGCAGAAATTCCCGCGGGAAAAACACTTACTATAAATCCAGGTCAAACATTGATCATCCCTCGAGGTGTTCGATTCAATATCTCTACAGGCGCCACACTTATCAACGATGGCAATATACAGGTGAAAGGTAGTCTGATAGGCATATTAGATGCTACAGGCAAAGGAACGTTAGATGGCGAAATTGCTGCACTTTCCCACTATATTAGTCAATCTAAATTGCATTTTAGAGCGATTGACGGGCAAAATCAATACAGCATCGATGGCGGTACCAGTTGGGTATACTACTTCGGTGATATATTTATTTTAATGACCACCACAACAAATAGCGTGGTGGTGGAAAGTGGCGTCCATAACATCACTTTAGAAGGCGTGAGTATTGACTTGTCGGGTACAGGAAATGCGTGTGCATTTGATATACAAGGCACAGGCACAGCAAACATAACCCTAATTGGCACAAACACGCTTATAAGTGGTGAAAATAAAGCAGGCTTGCAAGTGGGAACTGACGCAGCGGTAAACATTACCGGCACAGGCTCACTTAACGCAACAGGTGGAACGTCAGGCGCCGGCATAGGCGGTGGAAATATCACCATAAGTGGCGCACCTACAATTACCGCAACTGGTGGTGGAGTGGACGGTAACGGACTACTTGGACTACACGACCTTAATACTATAGCAATACCAAACACGCTGACATATGCAATGGACGGCAGTGCTATACCTGCAACAGGCTTTACTCTAGGTACAGGCGCAGACGTCGATTTTAACAAGCAATTTGTAAAAATCGAGCCGTCAATGGTGATAAACTTTGAGTCAAATGGCGGTAGTCAAGCCATGGAAAATGGGTATGCCATAAAAGATACACAGTACACCTTACCAGAAAATGCCTTTACAGCACCGACAGATAAAATATTTGACACATGGGACGCAGGCCAACCTGGCGAAAAGATTACAGTCACAGGCGACATGACCATTAAGGCAATATGGAAGAACTTATTAAGCCAAGACCTACAATTTGCAAATGGAAGCATGACAAAAACCATAGGTGACGCTAAGTTTACAAATACTTTAGCAGGTGCAAAAACGACAGTGACTTACATGAGCACAAACGAAGACGTTGCAACAGTAAGCGCAACCGGCGAGGTGACAATACTTAAGGCAGGAACTACAACAATCGTGGCAATCGCAGAAAAAAGTGATACATACTTTGAAAAAATGGCGCAATATTCACTGCAAATAGAGGAAAAAGTACCGACAAGTTTTGAAGATATAAAAGATTTTATAGCCTCGTTTGACGTGGATTTCAAACAAATAGTAAAAATTATATTTAATAATGTTGAATTAGAACTTACAAAAATTGATGAAAATACTTACAGACTTTCGGGTTATCCGTCGGGCGACTCAGTTGTAATAGGAACCGCGGTAGACGGCAGTGTTATAGTAACCCTAAACGCAGAGTTCTTAAAAACTTTGCCACAAGGAAACTATAGTCTATCGGTGACAACTTTGTCGGCACCAGACACCCCAGTGGCAACACTGACAGTATCGGTGCCACAAGCACCAACCCCAACAGTGACAACACAACCAACAACTACCCCAACTACGACTCCAACAACTACCCCAACTACGACTCCAAGCATTACCCCAGAAACAGGCGATGATTTTAACCCCGTGTTATGGATATCGATTTTAGCAGTGAGTTTAGTAGCAGTTGTGATTGTAATTATAGTTAAGAAGAAATCAAAATAAGAAAGCGGCCGAAAGGCCGTTTTCAGCGTGTCAAAAAAGTCATACTTTTTTGCACACGCTGTCGGACTGTCCAAAAATCTGCAAGACAAGGAACAAATACTTGCAAATGACCGAGTAATACGAGGGTATATGAGGGAAATTTGCAAGTGTCTGTGACGCAGGAAGTAAAAAAAACGAGCCAAGCTGGCTCGTTTTTTGCGTTTGCGGGTTTTAGGGCAGTCTGAAAGCGGCCGAAAGGCCGTTTTTTTTGGTAATAAGTAATAGTGAATAGTGAATAAGTTTTGTAAATTCATATTTAATGCTTGCAATTTATTACTTTCCTGTGCTAAAATAATTAAATAAAGAAAATAAGAAAGAGTGATAATAGTGCTTAATATCAAAATAGAAAAAACTACTACTCCAAAGGCAAAACCTTTAGACGAAACTAAATTAGGGTTTGGCAATATTTTTACAGACCATATGTTTATTATGGAATATAGCGTGGAAAAAGGCTGGCATGATGCTAAAATTACACCATATAAGCCAATTTCTATGGACCCTGCGTCTATGGTTTTTCACTATGGACAAGAGATGTTCGAGGGCTTAAAGGCATATAATGCGGTAGACGGCAGAGTTTTAATGTTTAGACCACAGAAGAATATCGAGAGGGCAAACAATACAAACAGAAGAATTTGTATTCCTGAAATTAATCCCGAAGATTTTCTACAGGCAATGACTACACTTATAGATTTAGAAAAAGACTGGATTCCAAAATCAGAGGGCACATCGCTTTATGTAAGGCCTTTTGTAATTGCGACAGACCCATTCTTAGGGGTAAGACCGTCATTTACATATAAGTTTATGATAATTTTATCACCGGTAGGCGCCTACTATGCAAGTGGTTTAAATCCTGTTAAAATTTGGATAGAGGACGAGTATGTAAGGGCTGTAAAAGGCGGTATAGGTGAGGCTAAAACAGGCGGTAACTACGTTGCAAGCCTAGCGGCACAAAACAAGGCGCACGACGAAGGCTACTCACAAGTTTTATGGCTTGACGGAATAGAGAGAAAATATGTCGAAGAAGTGGGCGCTATGAACATCTTCTTTAAAATAGGTGATAAAGTTGTAACTCCGGCGCTTAGCGGAAGTATCTTACCGGGTGTCACAAGGGCGTCATGCATAGAGCTTATAAAAAGCTGGGGTATGGAAGTAGAGGAGAGAAAAATCTCGGTTGATGAGCTTGTAGGCGCTGCAAAAGACGGCAGTCTTAAAGAATGCTGGGGCAGTGGCACGGCGGCTGTAATTTCACCCGTTGGCACACTAAGATTTGGTGACGATGTAATGACCATAGGAGACGGCTCAATAGGAGAAGTAAGCCAAAAACTTTACGACACCGTAACAGGCATACAAGTTGGTAAAGTAGAAGATAAATTTGGATGGACTTTAGAAGTTAAATAAAAAAAACGGCTGTGTCGTAATTGTTATAATCTATAAATTTTTGTAGGGGCGAACCTGTGTGTTCGCCCGAAACTAATGGTAAAATCCAAGGTTTCGGGCGGTCACATAGGCCCGCCCCTACATTTGTGCAAATTTTTTCCTAACAGAGGTTTATTGACAGTCTAAAACGGCCGAAAGGCCGTTTCAGACTGTCGAAAAACCCGCAACCGCAAAAAAAATGAGCCAGCTTGGCTCATTTTTTTGCTTCCTGCGTCACAAACACTTGCAAATTTCCCTCACATACCCTCGTATTACTCGGTCATTTGCAAGTATTTGTTCCTTGTCTTGCAGATTTTTGGACAGTCCGACAGCGTGCGCAAAAAAAGTAGGACTTTTTTGACACGCTAAAACGGCCGAAAGGCCGTTTTTTTAATGGAGAATTGAGAATTATTAATGATTAATGAGTTCAAATTCTTTATAAGAAATTTTATGTGTGTCTCTATGCCTTAGTATGACTTTGCCTTGTCTGTTTCTTTGCATATAAACTGCCTGAACAATGCCTATTCCAAAATATAGACACATCGCAGACGAACCACCTGCGCTATAAAATGGAAGGGTGAGCCCGACAACGGGCAGAAGTGCCAAGGTCATACCTATATTAAATATGGTTTGAATTGCGATAAGTCCGAAAAAGCCAAAACACATTACCCTACCCATGTCGTCCTTAGCCTTAGACGAGATATATAAAAGTCGCAGTAAAAGTGCGAGCAGGCTCAGTATTACAACAGAACAACCTATAAAGCCGAGTTCTTCGCCTACCACAGAGAAAATAAAGTCACTGTGTTGGAAAGTAACTATGTTAGACTCTACCCTAGGGCCTTGATATAAGCCTTGTCCGGTAAGTCCACCACTGCCTATAGAAAGCCTTCCCTGATATTGCTGGTAACCCTCTTCCATAATTACGGAGGGGTCGTCAAGGTTATAAACGGCCGTAAACCTGTCAATCTGATATTCTGCAAGGCCGAACTGCCATACTATGGGAAGCATTAGCATTATTATTATGCCTAAAATAGCAAAATATCTGAAATTTATGCCTGCGGCAATACTCATAAAAATAAACATAAAGAAGAAAACAAGGCCGGCACCTATGTCATCTTGCCAAGCGCAAAGCGCAAAGGGCACAAAGGCGTGGGCGGCAAGGCCGATTACCTTTAAAGGCTGATTTAAGACGCCCTCTTCTTTAAGTATGTGTATATGTTTTGCAAAAGTTATGATAAAAGTAATCTTTACAAGCTCTGACGGCTGAAATGTTCTGCCGAAAATTGAAATCCATGCCGTGGCGTTAACACCGCCTGCACCGGAAACATTAATTCCGAAAATCCTAGTATAAAGCATTAAAAGAATAGAAAATACCGCAATAAGCTTCCAATAATTTGAAAATTTATAGTAGTCAAACAAGGGGATAATTATCGCCACGGCAACTCCTACGACTATAGCGAAAAGCTGAGTGGAATAATAATCTGTTAGTGTAGCCCTTGAAACACTGTTTAATAGTATCAAGGAAAAAGTGGAAATAAAGGCTATTATCATCCATAAAACCTTGTCCATGTCTTTTATATAACGGAAAATTGAAGAAAAAATACCGTTTCTTTTCATTAAATAAACCTCATGTTCTATAAGTTTGATATACCTTAGTATAACATAAAAAAATTTTTTTTCAACAAATTTAAACTTTATTTAAGAAATGCTTTACTATTAATTCATATTATTATATAATTTTTATGTTAGTAAAAATTTTTAAGGAGGATAATTTATGTATTCTGATATTGAAATAGCTCAAAAGGCAAAACTCATTCCTATTACACAAATTGCAAGTGATTTAGGAGTTTTTGAAGAGGAGCTTGAACCATACGGACGGTTCAAGGCGAAAATTAATGACAAACTATTTGAAAGACTTAAAGATAAAGAGGACGGAAAGCTAATACTGGTTACCGCAATTAACCCAACCCCCGCAGGCGAGGGTAAAACAACTACCTCGGTAGGTTTAGGCCAAGCGATGAAAAAAATCGGCAAAGATGCGATTATCGCACTTAGGGAGCCATCTTTAGGCCCTGTTTTCGGAATTAAAGGCGGAGCCGCCGGCGGTGGATATGCACAAGTACTTCCCATGGAGGATATTAATCTTCACTTTACAGGCGACATGCACGCTATAGGCGCTGCAAACAATTTGTGCTGTGCCTTGCTTGATAATCACATGCAACAAGGAAATGAGCTGTCGATTGACCCTAGAAGAATTTTAATAAAACGCTGTGTCGACATGAACGACAGGGCCCTTAGAAACGTAGTAATAGGCCTTGGCGGCAAAATAAACGGCGTTCCTAGGGAAGATGGATTTATTATCACCGTCGCAAGTGAAGTCATGGCAATACTTTGTTTGGCCTCAGATATAAGCGACCTTAAAGTAAGACTTGGTAAAATGTTAATCGCCTATACCTATGATAATAAACCGGTTTATGCAAAAGATATTTTAGCAGATGGTGCCATGACAGCGCTTTTAAAAGATGCAATAAGTCCAAACTTAGTACAAACTTTAGAGGGCACACCGGCTGTGCTTCACGGTGGACCTTTTGCAAATATCGCACATGGTTGCAACTCTGTAAGGGCGACAAAACTATCTCTTAAACTTGCAGATTACTGCATTACAGAGGCAGGTTTTGGCTCAGACCTTGGTGCAGAAAAATTCTTAGACATAAAATGTCAAGCATCAGGCTTAAAACCGTCTTGTATAGTAATAGTCGCAACTGTAAGGGCACTTAAATATAACGGTGGAGTGCAAAAAGCCGACTTAGTGAGTGAAGATGTAGCGGCACTTGAAAAAGGAATAGTAAATTTAAAGGCTCATATAGAAAACATGCAAAAATATGGTGTTCCCGTAGTTGTTGCAATAAACAAATTCCACACAGACTCAGACGCTGAGATAAATGTTATAGATAAATGCTGTAAAGACATGGGCGTGTCTTATGCACTTTCAGAGGTTTTCACAAAAGGTGGAGAGGGCGGAATAGAGCTTGCAAGGGCTGTATGTAGCGCCGTAGACCTTGCCGATACCGATAAATTCACACCAATTTATTCACTTGATAAAACTATAGAAGAGAAACTTGATATAATTGCAAAAGAAATTTACGGTGCAAATTCTGTAGTGTTTAGCGCACAGGCGAAAAAATCACTTGCTGATATTAAGGCTTTAGGTGGGGATAAACTTGCCGTATGCGTTGCAAAAACACAGTATTCGCTATCGGATAATGCCACTCTTTTGGGAAGACCAAAAGATTTTAGCATTACGATAAGAGATTTAAAACTTTCAAACGGCGCAGGTTTTGTTGTCTGCTACGCAGGAGATGTAATGACCATGCCGGGGCTTCCAAAAGTTCCTGCGGCAAACAAAATCTATGTTGACGAAGAAAATACAATTCACGGATTATTTTAATTATGATAGAAATTATTACAAACAGTGTAAAAGAGACAAAAGATTTTGCAAGAAAGTTTGCTAAAACTCTAAAACCCTCTAGCGTCATAGCGTATTTTGGCTCTATGGGAATGGGTAAAACTGCCTTTACAAGCGGAATAGTCGAGGGGCTTGGCGGAGAAAACATGGTGTCTAGCCCGACTTTTGCCCTAGTAAATGAGTATGAGCTTGAAAATATTACAGTCTATCATTTTGACATGTACAGGGTAAATAGCATGGACGATTTGTACTCGACAGGTTTTTTTGATTATTTGGACATGGGAGCGATACTCATAATTGAATGGAGCGAAAATATTCTTGATGCCTTGCCTGATAGTTTTATAAAAATTACTATAGATAAAGGCGAAGGGGAAAGTCAAAGAATTATTAAAATTGAGGGGGCTGAGGATTATTAAAATTTTAGCGGTGGACTCATCGACAAAATCTGCTTGTGTCGGAGTAATAGAAGACGAAAAACTACTTGCAGAAAGTTTTTTAAATAATGGCCTTACACATAGCCAAACTTTAATGCCAATGATAAAACATGTCTTAGAGCTAACTAAAGTCAAGGCAGAGGAGTGCTCCTTTATAGCCGTGACAAACGGCCCCGGCTCGTTTACGGGGGTAAGAATTGGCGTGTCTAGCGTTAAAGGGCTGTGCTTTACAGGCGATATACCCTGTGTGCCTGTATCAAGTCTTGAGGCCTTAGCGTATAATTATTGCGGCTTTGATGATAACTTAATCATAAGTGCCGTCATAGATGCAAGGCGAAATCAAGTTTATAATGCCCTGTTTAAGTTAGAGAATAAAAAAATAACAAGACTGTGTGACGACAGGGTAATAGATATAAAAGATTTATTTAATGAGCTTTCAAAATGTGAGGGAAACATAGTATTTGTAGGCGACTGTGTAGATTTATGCATGAGTGAAAATACACTGAAAAATGCACATCCTGCGCCGATATCTTTAAGAGAGATAAGGGCAGAGCATATAGCAAAAGCGGCGCTGAATAATTTTGACACCGATAAATGCAGTGCAAAACTTGTAAATCCCCAGTATATACAGCTCCCACAGGCACAGCGAGAATTAAATGAAAAGAGGAATAAAATATGAAAATTGCAATAGGCTGCGACCACGGCGGTTTTGAACTTAAAGAGGACGTAAAAAAACACCTAATCGAAAACAATTATGAAGTAGAAGATTTTGGTTGTTACGATTTAAATGCGGTAGATTACCCCGACATGGCAGAAAAAGTATCAAATTGTGTGGTAGAAGATGACGCCGATTACGGTGTGCTTATCTGCTCTACAGGAATAGGAATATCAATTGCCGCAAACAAGGTAAAGGGAATAAGGGCGGCACTTTGTGGAGATATTTACAGCGCAAAGATGACAAGGCTTCACAACAATGCAAATGTTTTGTGCATGGGTGCGCATATGATAGCAAAGCAAAATGCAATAAGAATTACAGACATCTTTTTAAGCACAGAGTTTGAGGGCGGTCGCCACGAGAACAGAGTTAATTTAATCACAAAAATAGAAGAAAAAAATTAAGGAGCAATTATATGTCAGACAAAATTTTCATAATGGAACATCCACTAATACAGCATAAACTTACATTTTTAAGGGATAAAGATACAGGAACAAAGCACTTTAGAGAGCTTGTAAATGAAATTGCAACCCTGCTTTGCTATGAGGCAACAAGAGACATGCCACTTGAAGAAATTGAGATAGAAACACCTATGACCAAGACAAAAACAAAGGTAATAGCCGGCAGAAAAGCGGCGATAGTCCCAATTTTAAGGGCAGGGCTCGGCATGGTTGACGGCATGTTAAACCTAGTGCCATCTGCAAAAGTAGGTCATATAGGCCTTTATAGAGATCACGACACGCTAAAGCCTGTAGAGTACTACAGCAAACTTCCGTCTGATATTGAAGAAAGAGATGTATTTATACTAGACCCTATGCTTGCAACAGGTGGCTCGGCAATTGATGCGATAGAAATGGTAAAAAAACACAATCCAAAAAGTATTAAATTTTTATGCATAATAGCAGCACCGGAGGGCATAGAAGCCCTGTCAAAAGCACATCCTGACATAGCAATTTACTGCGCATCAAGAGACGAAAAGCTAAATGAAATAGGCTATATCATGCCAGGCCTTGGAGACGCGGGAGACAGAATTTTCGGTACGAAATAGGTCAATAGTTTAGAGTTTATGCATTATTCAAAATTATTTTAATATAATATTATTGACATGTATTTGCATGTACGCTATAATGTACATGAGAGGTGACGTTTATGATAAACACTAATATAACCAATTTTAGGAAAAATATTTTTGATATGCTAGGGCAAACGATTAAATGGGGTGAACCGCTAAATATAAGTACAAAAGATGGGAATGCCGTGGTACTAAGTGAAGAGGAGTACAATGGCCTCATTGAAACGGCGGCTATAAATGCAAATCCCCTACTTAAAACAAAAATTATTGAAGGCCTTAACACGCCTTTAGAGGAATGTGTTTTAGAAGAAGAGGTGGATTTTTAGTGTATAAAATTGTTTACACGAAAAAAGCATCTCTTGACATTCCAAAGTTAAAGTCGGCAGGCCTTGGCAAAAAGGCTAAAATGCTAATTGATGTATTAAGAGAAAATCCATACCAAAAACCACCTAGCTTTGAAAAATTGCAAGGTGATTTACTTGGCGCATTTTCAAGGCGAATTAATATAAAACACCGACTTGTATATCAGGTATATGACAGTGAAAAAACCGTTAAGATAATTAGCCTTTGGTCACATTATGAGTTTTAAAGAGACCCCTGCGACATTCTCGCAGGGGTTCTTCACATTAATTTATTTTCCTTTATAAATAGCACTCGACATATTAAGCCCGCATTCTCTTGTTTTTGGGGCGGATAGGGCGTAGATGTCGTCGCATTTGCATTCTAGCTCATACATTTTTAAGGCTTTGCTGTTAAGTTTTTTTATATCGCTCACTTTTCCTATTATGGGAAGTTTTGGTTTTGCTCGTCTTAAAATTTCCGAGCCGTTTTTGCTCATTGCCAAAATTTTTATGTATTTTGGCGTGCACATGCTTTTATCAATACTCAAAAATGCGTGCAGGACTATGCGCCTTATTCTTGCGTGTGAGTAGCGCTTGCTTTTTGTGCTATTATATAAATCCTCTAGACTTGTTGCGGTTTTTACCGCTTTATAAAGCTTGTTTCCCAATCCTTCGCTTATGTCGTGTAGTTTAGTAAACTCGCTTTTTTTCATGCTTCTAAGTTTACATAATATCGCGGTTTCTAGATTTGTAATACTCGCAGGTGCTTGTCCGCTTTTTATAAGTTTTTCAAGCTCTACATAGGTGTGATGGGGAAGTAAGGCTTTTATATTTTCTAAATTCTCATTATATATTCTATCCCTAATGTCCATGGCGCTTGAAAACTCATCGTTTCCAATTTCGTCGTGTGACGCACCTTTTCTAAGTATAGATTTAGGTAAAATCTTCGATTTTGTCGTATTTAGTGCATGTATGTATTCAATGCCTAAAATATTATTAGAGCCTGAAAGCTCGCCTTTATAGTCGCTGCCCATTATTGATGCAACTGTGTTTTCACGGGCGGTGGCATAATTTATTTTCTTATTTAACTCGTCTTTAATCCTTAAATTAAATTCATCTGATGAAATAATGTCTGCGATTTCACAAAGTTTTGGTATGTTTCCGCTTTCGCTTCCAAAATGCAAAAAATCCACACATGATAGGGCGTTTAAAATTTTTACTGCACCCAAAGAAAAGTTTTGCGCGGTCGATGCCGCCACGCCTACGGGCAGCTCAATCACCAAATCTGCGCCACTTAGTACGGCAAGTTTTGCCCTTGTCCATTTATCGATTATTGCGGCCTCTCCACGCTGTACAAAATTGCCACTCATGACGCATACAACTAAATTGTCTCGTTTCATTTGCCCTAAAATATATTCATGACCCTTATGTAGTGGGTTGAATTCACAAATTAATCCCGAAATTTGTTTTTTATTACTCATTTTGTGTAAAAACTCCTTGAATTATTTTTTGTTTTGTACTATTATAGTATACAGTATTGTAAAAGAAGATACAACAATCTTTAAATATAATTTTGGAGGGCAATACATGAAAGTATTAATAATCAACGCAGGTAGTTCGTCACTGAAATACCAACTAATCGACATGGAAACAGAAACCATGCTTGCAAAAGGAAACTGTGAAAAAATTGGTCACGAAATGGGTATTTTCGGACATAAAACAGCCGACGGCAGGGATAAGTGGTATGAAGTTACTATGAGAGACCACGCAGAAGCATTTGTTCAAGTTAAAAATGCGCTTATACACCCATCAGTGGGTGTTATAAACAGCTTGTCAGAGGTTACAGCCATCGGGCACAGAGTTGTTCAAGGCGGCTCACTGTTTAGCAAATCGGTAATTATCGATGAAAACGTTTTACACGGAATAGAGAGCTTAAATCCGCTTGCTCCGCTTCATAATCCTGCACATGTGCAAGGCATTAAGGCATGTATGAAAGCTTTTGGACCGGATATCCCTGAAGTTGCTGTGTTTGATACAGCCTTCCACTCAAGCATGCCTGATAAAGCATATATGTTTGCAATTCCTTATGAATATTACGAAAAATATCAAATTAGAAGATATGGTTTCCACGGTACATCTCACAGATATGTAAGTGAGCGCTGTGCGGAAATTATGGGAAGAAAAGATTTAAAAATAATATCATGTCATATAGGTAATGGCTCATCCATAACAGCCATACAAAACGGCAAAGTGCTAGACACAAGCATGGGACTTACTCCACTTGACGGTTTTATGATGGGAACAAGAACAGGCACGCTTGATCCTTCAGTTGTTACCTTTATTGCAGAAAAAGAAGAACTATCACCACAGGAGCTTTCAGATTTATTTAACAAAAAATCAGGTCTTTTGGGAATTTCAGGCGTTTCAAGTGACGACAGAGACGTTACAAAAGCCGAGAGAGAAGGAAACCCAAGGGCTATACTTGCACACAAAATGCTTGTATATCAAATTCAAAAATTCATCGGTAGCTATGTTGCAGCAATGAATGGCGTTGATGCGATTATATTCACAGCAGGTCTTGGTGAAAATCAAGCATTCCTACGTGAAAGAGTACTTAAAGATTTAACATGGCTTGGAATCGACTTAGACATTGATGAAAACGAAAAAGCAAGAGGAAGAGAAGGCGAAATTACTACATTTGATAGTAAAGTAAAAGCCTTTGTAATTCCAACAAACGAAGAGCTTGTCATAGGACGTGACACAAAAGCACTTGTTGAGAGCCTAAAAAGTTTATAATTTACTATATAAAGACTCGGTGTAAAGCCGAGTCTTTATTAATTTGTACAAATTATTATCCTTGTATTTGTTGACAACTTACAAAGGGTATGTTAAAATAGCGAAGTTCGCAAAACATACAAATAAGGAGTTAAAATTTATGAAAAAAATTATTCTTGCCATAATGCTTTGCATGGCTACACTTTTAGTCGCATGTAATTCAGCACCGGCACAAGAAGACAGTTCATCACCAGTAGAAAATGAATCACAAGAAGAGAGCGAGTCACAAGAAGAGAGCGAAGAATCAGAATCTGAGCTTGAAAGTGAAGAGCCTGAAGCTACGCCCGAGCCTGAAGCCACACCAGAGCCTGAAGTAGAAGAAGAGGGCAACGGTGACATGGTTGTAGGCGACTTAGGTATAGATGTTACTACGGCAATTGATGCAACAAGCACAACGGCACAAGCACCTGCAGCCATTGGCCAATGGGTAAAAACAGCACGTTATGCAACCGAAGATGACACTTATCACACTATTTATGTTAGAGTAAACAGTGTTACAACTCAAACAGAAGACGATGCGTACGTGCAAGAAGCAATTGAGGCGCATAACGCTGTAAGTTACGAATTTTCACAGTTTACTGTTGAGGATTTAAACCTGCCCGCAGATGTAGAAGTTTGTGTTTTAGATTATGATGTATATATCCCTGCAGAATTTCCGGAAAATCCTGATATAGGAATTACAACCATAGATGTAAGCTTCAGTGCAAGCAATATTGAGGGTGGCGGAATACCATCGGCAGACGGCACAAGCACATACATAGGCATGGGTCTTGCAGATGATTTGGCTCTTTTAGAAGACGCTACATATTATGCAGGCAATATTTATCCACAAAGAAGCTATTTTGTAATGGTAAAAGGCTTTGAAGGATATGTTTTAGACTATATTTCATACCCCGACATGACTACTGATACTTCGGAAACCGAATATTATGAGGCATTCCACGCAGCGAACTAATTTGAGAAAATAAATATTTAAAGTGCCTGAAAATTTCGGGCACTTTTTTCTTGACTGCAATTAAGTTTTTCTGTATAATATAAGCGTTAAGCTTGTGTAGCACAGCCGGTAGTGCAGCTCATTCGTAATGAGCAGGTCGTCCGTTCGAGTCGGATCACAAGCTCCAGTCGAGAGCCTCGACACGCAAAGTCGCACTCCGTATTTGTGGGGTGCGATTTTTTGCGCCTGCGAATAAAATTCATAATATAAATAATCTCATGAGTCGAGAGCCTCGACATGCAAGTCGCACTCTACATTTGCGGGGTGCGATTTTTTGTGCCTGCACATAAAAGAAGAAGTGTGTCGATTTTGTTGACATTAAGTTAAAAAGGGTGTAAAATTATAAGTAAGTAGTAGGAGTCTTGGAAGGTGGTTAAATTATGATTTTAAATACAGTAGTTAAAGTGTCTAAGCTTTTATCAATAAACCAAATGGTTTTGTTGGTATCTTCATTTGTTTTTGGTGTATTATACACACTTTCAAGTGAGCTAGTTATGGGAGTTAGCTTGGTTGGAAGTCTTTTAATTTTGACAGGCATTAGCCAATACTTTAAGAAGAAAGAGGAATATGTAAAGTGTGCATATATTGTTACTTATACTCAGCTCACAATTATAATTACCTTCGGAATTATATCGCAAAATTTTGCGCCAACTCTCCCGCTTGTTTGCGCAGCCCTTGCCTTAACCGGTCTTTATTATAATCTGAAATTATATATAAATCAGTGGGTTTTTACAGGTGTAGTTATAATAATTACTTTGTTTTTTAAAGACTGGGTTTACGGCTCTATAGATAACGGAGATCTTGCTAGACATCTTATTGGGTTTTTCTTTATTTTGTTATTTGAGTATTTTCTTGTTAAATGGGGCAATATGTTTATGGCAAATGCCAAGAAAAATGAGGAAAGCTTAAAATCTTTACTGGTACAAGTCGAAACAAAAATGGAAGAAAATGAAAAAAGTAGTAAACTTTTACAAGAGGTTTTTGATGAGGTGAAGGCCCGCAGTAATAACTTGGAAAACACTTCAAGGAGCATGCTTGAAATTTCTAATTTCTTAAACGAAGCGTCGGCAAATCAGGCTCAAATTATAGAGCAGATTTCTTCGCAAAGTGCACAGATGGAAGACGAGGCCATTTCCGCCCAAAAAGAGGCGAAAAATTCTCAAAGTAATGCAATTTTAAGCGTTGAAAAACTTGAAGAAAATAATGAGCTTATGAAAGACATTCTTTCTGCTGTTATGAAGATTGAAGACTCGTCTACTAAGATTATCGGAATAATCGAAAGCATAGAAAACATTGCCTTCCAAACAAATATTCTTGCGCTTAATGCTTCAATTGAGGCGGCTAGGGTAGGCGCTGCAGGCAGAGGATTTGCGGTTGTTGCAGAAGAGGTAAGAACGCTTGCAAGCCATAGTTCAAAGGCGGCAAACGACAGTGCACAGCTTGTAAATGAATCGGTAGAAAATGTAAAAATAGGTGTAAGCCTAGTTAAAAAAGCTGTAACTAACATGGGTGATGTTATAGAATTTTCAAAATCGGCGGCAAGTTCTGCCGCGGCTATAAGCGATGTAATGGGCGCGCAAGTCGATAAAAACTATCAAATTGCAAGCAAGGTGCAAGACTTTGGAGAGGACATTGCAAAAACACGACAAACGGCAGAGCAAAATACATCAATTGCAAACGAAATCACAAGCGAGCTTAGCTATATTAATAACGCTATAAGAAAAGAAGTTTAAATTAAAAAAAATCTGAGGCTTGCCTAAAAAGGGAAAGCCTCAGATTTTTTATTTATATAGATTTTGAAAAAATAATTTCTAGGGCTTCATGTTCAAATGAAAATGCGCCTATGTCCTTGTATCCGAGTTTGCGGTAAAAATGTTGCGCCGTTTCATCAGACTGCGTAGAGGTGAGGACAATATCCTTGCCGCAGAGTTTCATTTTATTTTCCCAATAAGAAACTAAGCTGCGCCCATGGCCTTTTCCTCTATAATTTTCTAAAAAATACAACATGTTCATAAATGGAATGCTATCCCAAAAAAAATTGTATCTTAGCCAGCCGATTTTTTCACCCTCGATTTCGGCAATGTAAATCATGCTAGAATTTATAGAGCGCACAAGCTCGTCTTCGCTTATATGTATATCATGCTTAAGTAAAAATTCCTTGTCCTCAAGCCCTGCTGTTTTTATGTGCATGTCTTATACCTCGTTTCACTTTTTAATGTATTATACCAAACAAAAATTTATATGTCCAGAACTTAAATGTTAAAAATCTACTAATTTAGTATACTTTATATTGACAAGTAGAAAAAAAGGAGTATAATGGAGTTACATTAATTTTGAAAAGAGGAAATATTATGAACTTAAAATTTGCAAACGGTAACTCAATTCCCATGGTAGGTCTTGGCGTATTTTTATCAGAAGATGGAAACGAGACCGAAAATGCAGTAAAATGGGCACTTGAAGCAGGATATAGACATATAGATACTGCAAAAATATATGGAAACGAAGAGAGTGTCGGCAAGGCTATGAAAGAAAGTGGAGTGAAAAGGGAGGATATATTCCTTACAACAAAGCTTTGGAATGAAGACATTAGACAAGGCAGAAACAGAGAAGCTTTTTACGAAAGCCTTGAAAAACTTGGAACCGATTATATAGATTTATATCTAATTCACTGGCCGGTAGAGGGCAGGGTAGAGGCTTGGCTTGAAATGGAAAAACTATATAAAGAGGGACTAATAAAAAATATAGGTGTCAGCAACTTCCATAAAGAACATCTGGACGAGCTGTTGGCAAAATCATCTATAGTTCCATGCGTAAATCAAATTGAATCTCACCCAAGGCTAACAAACTGTGAGCTAATTGACTACTGCAAGGGCCTTGGAATAGAAGTTCAAGCATGGAGCCCACTAGGTGGCGGAACAACTGCTGCAGAGCTTCTAAAAAATGAAACACTTGTAGGCATAGGCGAGAAATACGGCAAATCAGCGGCGCAAGTAATCATCAGATGGAATTTACAAAGAAACGTTATAGTTCTTCCTAAATCTGTAAAAAAAGAAAGAATTATTCAAAACTTTGACGTGTTTAATTTTGAACTTACAAATGAGGACATGGAAAAAATTTATGCGCTTAACACAAATTCAAGAGTAGGCGCCGACCCAATGAATTTTAATTTTTAATTTAAATTATTTAGAGGTAGTCCTGTGTGACGGTTATTGTTGTTTTACAGAATTTTTACAATTTATATGCAGTCAGCTTGACATTTTAAAAAGGATACCATATAATATAAGCATAGGGCACTACCGATAGACGGTTGCCCAAAATTAGTGATTAAGAAAGTAACCGCCGTTTTTGAGAATGAGGGCGGTTATTTCTTTTTTATGTTATAGAAAAACAATCCAAAAATCATTAATACTATAGTTAGTATTTCAAAATCTGTCATAGTAATTCCCCCTCTCTCCCAAAAGGTTTGAGGGCATTTTTATAGAAATATATACCCTCTAAGGGTTAGAGGGCAACCGTCCACCGTTTATAGTAGTGTCCTACAATTTTATTATACAAATTATTACATATTATGTCAAATGGTTTTGTGTAAATCTCACTTTGAAT
Organism: uncultured Eubacteriales bacterium; assembly: GCA_964370635.1. Taxonomy (GTDB): domain Bacteria; phylum Bacillota; class Clostridia; order Oscillospirales; family Acutalibacteraceae; genus SIG603. The sequence goes on from CAYJJU010000019.1 coordinate 22,821, forward strand.
TGTCCAAAATTTATAAAATAAAAGATAGGGGATGAAAACCCTATCTTAAAATTTATTTAATCATCAATTATTTTCAAACTGACTTGGGTGTTTTGAGAAGAAGTCTACTCTGGGCTCTAGGAATTTTAGTTTTTCTTCGCTGTTTCTCACACTTGAAAGAGGGGATAATATAAAGTCCCAGTTCCATAAGTCATCGCTTGCTCCGAGATAATCTTTTATCATTTCACTGCCCTGTGGTGCTATGGAGTGTAAAAGAGTTGTGATTACTTTTACGCCGTAAAAACAGTCGGTTAAGATTTGTGCCCTTAAGGCGTTGTCCTCGTTTTTCTCGGCTTCTTTGATGTTTGACACCCAGTGTTTATTCATAAATCTTATAAATTCGTCTAAAACATAGGTGAGTCTGTGGAAGTCGTGGTTATACATATGTCTTTCAAATTCAAACGCCTTTTCTTCACAGTAGCTAAGGATTTTTTCGTCTACTTCACCCTGTGGAATTACGCTGTCAAAATAAGTTTGAGTGGTGTAAAAACAAGAGCGAACCAGTCTGTTAAACACATTTGTCAAGAGATTGCCCTCTTTTAAAACGGGATCTTTTGACTCTCTTTCATTTTCGGGAAGATACACATTGGGTTGGAAACTTGCGTTTTTATTTGCAAGTCCAAGGCTTAAAAAGTGAATTCTGAGTTGCTCTGCCGTGTAGTGGTCTAAAAGCTCTGATGCCATAGGTGGCTTGATGTCTGATGAGGAAGAAGCTTTCTTGTTCATAAATAATATATGCTTGTTGTCTACAATATGAGGAAGATTTACACCCTCTAATTTGTAGGCGTCTTCTTTTTCATCGGCATAAAACGACACAAACATGCCCATTTCTGCAATGCCATAAAAATAAATATTGTCTTCGCCTATGAACTGATAGACTTTTGAATCCTTGTCTTTCCAAAAGCTTTCCCACTCCTGTACGTCACGACCTACTGAGTTTAGATAGGCCTTAGTAAATGAGATAGGCGCCCAAAGGGATTCGGGCCATACCCAGAAAGTGAGATTGTCAAGTCCCTCGCAGTTTGGAACGGGAACGCCCCATTCGCAGTCGCCTGAAAGTCTAAATGGAACCAAGGTTTTACCTGTTCTAAAGCGAATTTCTTTATTTGTTAAAAGCTCACGTGCTGTATCTCTGTCGGTTAAATTCTTAAATATAAAGGTGTAAGACGGTTTTTTCTCTTCATTTATAAGCTCGTGTTGTGGCAGGTCTTTGCAAAGTGCCTCAAGGTCTTCTACCTGTGTTTTTTGCACATAGATGACAGGGCTTTTTAAAAATTCTTCAATAGAGCGTATCATGTGTTTTCTGTGCACTCCGCCCTTTTTCCAAGCGTCAACCGCTTCCGTCATAAGCTCTAAATAGCTGTCGAGTTTAAAATACCAGTTTGTCACATCACGAAGCTCGGGAGTCTTTCCTGTAAGAGTTGATTTTGGGTCAATTAATTCCTCGGGATTATACTGATGGCCTAAACCGCATTCGTCTGCATATGCTTTTTCCGAAGCGCAACCCTCAAACGGGCATTTGCCTACTACTTGTCGACCGTTTAAAAAAACTTCACGCTCGGTGTCGTAAAACTGTGGGGTGGATTCCTTTACGAGGCTGCCATTTTTATATAATTTTTCAAAAAAATCTTTAGAAACTTCATTATGCCACTCTTTTGCAATTCCCATTCCCGAAGCGGCAAATAAATTTGGCTTAATTAAATAGTCTGAAAGTGTCTTTTTTTGTAGCTCGTGGTTTTCTCCAACATAATCTTCAATGCTGCCCGAAAATCCACTTTCGCAAAGCTGTCTGTAGCCCTCTAGCGCAGGTGAGCCATAGCAGTCTGTGCCTGATACAAATATTACATTTTCATGTCCTATTCTATCCCTTAAAAATCTGGCAAAAGTGTCGGCGTGAACAAACAAACCGCCCACATGACCAAAGTGTAAGTCTTTATTTCCGTAGGGCATACCCGAGGTTACTATCGCTTTTTTCGGAAACACGGGTCTTTCTTTTTTAAATGGTTTCATAAATTATTAAAGTTCCTTCCTTATATGAGTTTAACAGCCAAAGGTAATTCGCTTACCGTGTCTTGTGTTTTATAAACATATATTATAGCAGTTTTATCAGAAATTGGCAAATTTAAATTTTCGCCTTTACTGTGTTTTTGTAGAGTAGAGCCGGATTTTGTCTTTAGCATGACATAACAGTCTTCATAGGGGCTTAAATCTTCGTTTTGTAAAGAGATATTTATATATCCATCTTTAATATCTGAAAACACAAGTACACCACGGCTTACGAGTGTTTTTTGATTTTTTATAGCGTAGTCAAGCTGCTCAGACAGGCTTTTATCTTTGAAATTATCAGGCAGTTCCATATAGGTAGTGTGTGCCGCTTTAATATCCTTTTTTGCATGCAAATCAAGTCCTGCGGTAGGGGCAATTTTATAACCCTTAAACACTAAGTCCTCCCACATTTTTAAAGCCTTGACATTACAAGGAAAGTCGGGTGTGCCAAAGTTAATAATTTCTATAAAATCAAGTTTGTTATAGTCATTTATCTCCATTACAAAACCCGTGCCGTTTGCTATTGGCTGAGAAAAATGCTTAGGGTGTGCAAGACCCACGACACCGCCGTCTTCATGCGCTCTGTCAAGCAGTTTGTCACAGTTTGACAGCTCTATGTCGTCCCACTCTATGTATTTTGTGATGTTATGGCATAAAATGTGCCCGTGATAAGAAGTTAGCTCATATCCTTTTACATATTCAAACTCAGGTTTTTCTTTAAGATATTCATCAAGTACACAAAAACCCGATATCGTGTTGTGGTCGGTGAGGGAGAACGCTGTCACGCCTTCATTTAGGAAAAAATCTACGAGTTCTCTTGCGGTAAGACTTCCGTCAGATTCTACAGTGTGGTTGTGAAGTTCAATTTTTTTAAACATCTTCATTCTCCTTTTCACTAACAGTAAGTACAAAATCAAGCTCTTTATCTATCACGAAATAAGAGTTTATTATTATTTTTAAATGGCCTTTTATAGAAGTGTCAATTTTAAGGCAACCACGGCTTCTTTCACAGTTTTTGCCAAAGTACATGTCCTTGTTGTCTAAAGGATTATGCTGGTTTCCTATAAACTCACCGTTTAAAAATGCCGCAAGCTGTATTTCTGTTTTAGGATTATTATACAGCTTTTCTAAATTTTCCTCTTTAAAATACTCACCGCTTGCCTTTTTGTAGTCGCTTATTAACTGTTCTTTATAGGCAAGTGCGTTTTCTTTTTTATCACCCGGGAAAGTTTCAAGGCTTATCCTTAAAAAATCTGTCGGCTCTTTTACATGAAATTGATAAGTTATATTGCCAATAAAATTTTGGGGCAAAGTACCCTTGAATGAAGTCATATGTAATTCTCCTATTAATTATAAAAGTCTAGTATTATTTATAATAAGCTCAAAGTCTAAATTAAGAAATTTAGCGGCTTTTCTGCAAAGTACCATACGCTCTAAAAATATTTCAAAGTATTCCATTACAGGGCATATGCTTGTGTCAATTGTGATGTAAAAAACGCAGGTTTTATCCTGGGGGTTAATTTCAAGCCTTGATTCCTCGACGGCATAGTTTACCCTGTCGTGTATGTCGGTGGCCAAGTTCATTTGCCTTACCCTCGTGCGCCTTACATCGCTCTTGTCAGACAAAATCAAGGCGGCGGCAACGTGATTTACGGGAAATGCGGTTTTTTCGTCGTGGTAGCCTATGGCAGAACAGATAAGAGCGGTCTCTTTTGGGTCCATGTTAAGGGACTCCAGTATGTTAAATGCCATAAGTGCGCCACTGTGTGCGTGGTCCACTCGGTTTACAACATTTCCTATGTCGTGCATAAATCCTGCAATTGCTGCAAGCTCACAGCTTCTCTTGTCAAAGGAGAGCAGTGTTAATATGTCTCTTGCATAATCACTTGTTCTTTTTGCATGGGCAAGGCCGTGCTCGGTATATCCGAGCGCATCTAAAAAGTCGTTTCCGCTTTCAATATATGCACGTATTTTCGTGTTTTTAAATATTTCATCAGGGGTGATTTTATTATACATAGTTTCCACTTAAATCACCTTAGCATGTGAACATGCGATACATTGCCTCAAGGCAAATTTTTGCGTGAAGCTTGTATTCTTCTAAATTTATGCTTTCGTTGCAGTTGTGGACATTGTTTTCTGTTCCTTTAAATGAAGCACCAAATGCAACACCATTATTATACATTTGTCTTGCATATGTGCCGCCACCCATAGAGTAAATGTCGCACTTTTCGCCTGTCACGGCTTCGTAAGACTCTGAGAGTAGTTTGATAAAGTCGCTGTCGGCAGGCAGATAAAGTGGCGCTTGATAATGAGAGGTCACCCATGTAAGGCCTGCTTCTTCTACGGCTGTTTTAATAATGTTTCTAATTTTTTCGCCATCGACTGTTACAGGATGTCTGATATCAACCGAAAAACTTGCGTTTTCTTCGTCTACATTTACAAGGCCTAGGTTAAAAGTGAGCGCTCCGCTTGGCTCGTCCGTAAAATTAACGCCTATCTTAGAGCCGTCATAAGTCATTCCGATTTTTGTGTTTACAAAAGAAAGTAAACTGCCTATTTTATTTGAAAATACGCTGTGAAGCAAGTCAATTAAAAGTGAGGCTGCATTTTTGCCTTTTTCTGGCATAGAGGCATGGCTTGCGATACCGTTTGATACTATGTCACAGCCAAAGCTTGTTTTAGTCAAAACAAAATCTCCGTCTAGTTTATAGGCGGCTTCGCTTAAAATCTCGAATTCGCTGTCTGTGCAGTTTATAGATGCAAGAGCCTTGTAAGGCACTGCGTTTACAACTGTGCCCGAAACAAAAGATTTTATAACAGAGGAATCGTTTTTATTTTCCACTTTGAAATTAAGTATGCCTTTTTCGCAGTTGCAAATGCCGTAAACTGAGTCAGGAGTAAAGCCCATGGTGGGTTTTTGTTCTCTTTCAAAATAATACGGCATGTCCTCCATGCCTATTTCCTCGGCAGAACCCATTACGACACGAAGTTTTCTTTTGCCAATTACACCCTCGTCTTTAAGTGCTCTTAGGCAGTGAAGTGCTACGATTGCAGGGCCTTTGTTGTCGGACACGCCTCTGCCATAGGCAAGTCCATCTTTTATTATCATTTCATAAGGCGGAGTGTTCCAACCCTCGCCCTCGGGTACTACGTCAAGGTGAGCCATTACAACGGCATTTTCTTCACCCTCGCCAATTTCTGCGTGGCAGGCATAATAATCGACATTTTTAGCGCTTAATCCATAAGATTTTGCCATGTCTACTGCAAGGTCAATGGCTTTTGCGGCGTTCTCTCCAAATGGATATTTTCCCTCTTGTGGTTTGGCTACAGACGGTACTGCGACCATTTTTTCTAAATCGGACATAATATCGTCCCAGTAATTAAGTATTTTTTCTCCAAAAATCATTTGAATAGTTTCCTTTCGGTTTGCATATTTTTATAATAGTTACTCTTTATAAAATACGCTTTTTTAAGGGTAAAGTCAACACTAAATTTAAAATTTAGGAGCAGTGATATGATAGATTACATATGGTTTTTTATGATACTTTCATCTTTTGCCTTTTCTTTGTCTAGCGGAAATATAGAAAGGGTGAGTATGAGCATATTTGAAGGGGCAACAAATGCGGTGGAGCTTACCATATCTTTGGTAGGTAGCATGGCGTTTTGGATGGGTATGACAAGGATTGCAAAGTGCTGTGGAATAACTAAGTTTTTAGAAAAACTCTTTATGCCGCTTATCAATTTATTATTTCCGGCATTTAAGCATAATAATCATGTAAAAGAAAAAATGGCGCTAAATTTTACTGCAAATTTAATTGGGCTTGGAAATGCGGCAACACCCTTAGGCTTGGCGGCACTTAAAGAGATGGAAAAAAATTATAGGGGAGAGTACCCCACAAAAGAAATGATTTTATTTGTTGTGATAAACACGGCGTCTTTACAAATACTTCCCACACAAATGGCTGCAATGCGACACGCTTATGGAAGTGATAATCCATTTATGGTATTAGTTCCTATTTGGATAACATCACTTTGCGTCACTATAAGCGTTATTACACTTTGTAAATTTATGGAGAAACTAGGGTCTAAAAAACATTTAAGAAAGGACAGTCACGGGCTATAGTTCAAAGTTTTCACAAGTTTTGAGCGGCGAAAATGACAAGGTCATTAATCATGACAAATTTAGCTAATATTTTTCCAGTGCTGGTCGTAGCGCTTATAGTAAGCATAGCCTTTGTAAAATCTGTGCCGCTTTTTTCAGAATTTATAAATGGGGCAAAAGAGGGAATAGACTCTGCGGTGTCGATAATGCCTACACTTATCGGAATTTTAGTGGGGATAAGCATGTTAAATTCTTCTGGGGCAATAGATGCTATATCAAATGTTTTAAGACCCGTTTGTCAGTTTTTTAATATACCCGTAGAGGTAGTTCCGCTTGCGATTATAAGGCCGATATCGGGAAGCGGTGCAAGCTCGGCACTCATAAATATATTTGAAAACGAGGGGCCAGACAGCATAGCAGGGCAAATTGGCTCGGTTTTGTCTGCATCGACAGACACTACTTTTTATGCAATAAGCATTTATTTTGGGGCAAAACATTATAAAAGCCTGCTTCACACACTGCCCTGCGCACTTTTTGGAGATTTTGTTGCCATGGGGCTTGCGGTGATTTCTGTAAGACTTGCAAATTTTACCTAAATACAATATAATGAAAATATCATTTAAATTGGGGGAATTAAATTGTTACTTGCACTTGATGTTGGAAATACAAACATAACTATGGGCGTATATGATGATAAAAATCTGATTTTCGTCTCACGTATGGCGACGGACACTGTGAGAATGGAAGACCAGTATGCGGTTGAAATTTCGGACATATTAAAGCTTTATAATATTGATAGAAAGGCTATAAAAGGAGCCGTGATAAGCTCTGTTGTGCCAAGACTTACAGGCTATATTTCAAAGGCGATAAAACTTATTTTTTCGATAGAAGCACTTGTTGTAAGCGCCGAGATAGTAAAAGATTTAGAGGTAAAAGGCGGAAGTCTAAATATGCTAGGAGCCGATTTAATTGTCGGTTGTCTTGCGGCAAAAAGGTTTTATTCTTATCCTAATATAGTAATAGACATGGGCACGGCGACTACGCTTTTTGTGACGGACAAGGATGGCTTTATAATAGGCGGCTCAATTTTACCGGGGGTGGGAATATCGCTTGATGCACTGACAGGCAGGGCGGCACAGCTTTCTTCGGTAAGCCTAGAAACGCCAAAATCCGTAATAGGAACAAACACGCCGGCATGTATTCAGTCGGGCATAATTTTTGGTGCGTCGTCTATGATAGACGGACTTTGCGATAGAATAGAGACCGAACTCGGCTATAAGTGCACAAAAATAGCAACAGGCGGACTAGCAAAAACAGTCGTAGAAAACTGTAAATCAGAAATAATCCTAAGCGACACCTTGCTACTAGATGGGCTTAAGATTATTTATGAGGAATACTTTTTTAGTTGAGAGTTGAGAGTTGCGGTGAAATGCTTCGCATTTTTTGATTGTATAAGCTGCATTAATGTAAAAAGCTAACACTTTATAATGAAGTGTTAGCTTTTTTTATCTATTATTTTTAGCTGTATTAATTGAAGAAATCAATATTTTTTTAACCTCAATGCAATGATTAAGAATTGTATTATCGTTATAATAATCACTTTCGATTAATAATTCTAACCAATATTCAGTTTCAGAACATTCTTTTAGTGCGATTTGAAGCTTTGCAATAAAATCCGCTCTACCGTGAGCGTAAAATGCTTCCCTAATATTTGCGCCAATACTTGTGCCTGAGCGAATTAGCTGATTTGTTAATACAGTTTCTCTTTTGTTTTTCTTTATATCATTGCAGACTTTAATAATTTCAAGTGCGAATTTTTTGGATTTACTTAATAAAATACTATCATTCATAACAATACTCCATTTCGCCTAAACTTCTTCACTATTAACTATTACTTATTACTTCAAAAAATCCTATGCAGATATTTTAAGTGAAGAGTGAATAGTGAATAAGTAATAAGTAAAAAATCCTTCGTATTACTACAAAGGATTTTTTTGGCAGGGGCAGAAGGACAAATTCGCTTTGCGAATTTCGTGCTTGTAGCATAGCTACTTCACACCAATTTGCTAAAAACTTGCCACTGGCAACTTTTCTTAACGCAAATTACCCACTTTGGGTTCAAGTCCTTCCAAATGTAAAAAAAAATAAGCACAGGTCTTTGACCTGTACTTATTTTTTTGGCAGGGGCAGAAGGACTTGAACCCTCGGCACGCGGTTTTGGAGACCGCTGCTCTACCAACTGAGCTATACCCCTAAATTTAACAACTCATTTATTTTATTATAGTTTTGTCAAAATGTCAAGACTTTTTTATAGAATAATTTGTAATTTTAATTTGAATTTTTTTGCATTATGTGATATAACAATATTATACAATTATCGTACAATTCTATTTTGGAGGGTATATGGATACTTTATTTGAATATCGGGATATATTAAATTCGCGCTATGAGGTGTTTTTAGATAGCTTAGATTTTGACCATAAAAGCGTTACGCCTCATTGGCATTATTTTATGGAGATAATTTATGTCATATCGGGAAGCTTTGAAGTGACGATTGACGGAAAAAAGAGCAGGGTAAAAGAGGATGGGATAGTTTTGTTTTTTCCTAGAAGCATACATTCTATGGAAAAAATTGAAAATAAACCGTCTAAATATTTTGTAATTAAGTTTGATATTAATAGGCTAAATATAGAAAATAGCTATACACCTAAGCTTTCGGGACTTTTCTCTAAGGCAAAAGAAAGCGATAATGCAAGCGTGGTGTTTTCTAAAGAGGAGCTAAAGGACTATGATGTTAAAAAATATTTTGAAGCCTGCCTTTTGGAATCAAACAAAGAAAATTACGGATATGACCTTATAATTCACGGACAACTTATGTCACTTTTGATATCTCTTGTAAGGATTTGGAGAAGTAATGGCTTTGACACCGACTGCGTTGGCGCAAATTTAAAAGGTGAAAATTCTATTTACACCATTACAGAATATATAAATGAACATTCCTCAGAACAAATAAAAGTGGAAGATATTGCGGCTAAATGCAATGTCAGCTACTCTTACTTTGCAAAGGAATTTAAGAAAATTTATGGAAGGTCGTGTAAGGAGTACATCGAGTTTATAAGAGTGTGCAAAGTCGAAAACATGCTTCTCTTTACCGATTTTGACCTAAATTATATAAGCCAAGAAGTTGGGTTTTCCGACAGTAGCCACCTCATTAAAACCTTTAAAAAAGTAAAAAATATTACTCCGAAGCAGTACAAAAAGCTAAAATCGGGCAATTTGTAATAAAAGTATCAACAATTTTGTTGTTTTGTTTTCAAAAAATTAGTTTTATTTATTTTGTTGATTTATGAAAAAAATAGGAGTATAATGAGTTTGTTTAAAGTTTATTAATAATTAAGAGGTAAATAAAATGCTTTTTATTTTATATTTTTTATGGATAGTATTTAATGGGAAAATCACATTTGAAATACTTTGGATAGGCGCACTTGTAAGCGGCGCTATATACTTTTTTTGTTGCAAATTTTTGGATTTTAGTCCTAAGAAAGAACTTTTCTTTGCGAAAAAAGCGTTGTTCTTTTTAAGATATGCAGGGCTACTCGTAAAAGAAATTTTAAAAGCGAATATAGAAGTAATAAAACTTTTGTTCTCAAGTGAGAAGCCAAAACCTGTGCTAATGCATTTTAATCCTAAATTTAAATCTGATGCGGCAAAAGTTATATTATCTCATTCAATTACACTAACCCCCGGTACAATTACTGTTGAAATTGTAGAGGGGGAATTTTGGGTACACTGTATTGATGAAAGTTTTGCACAGGGGATAGATAATTCATCTTTTATTTGTCTGCTTAGAAAAATGGAGAGGAGCGAAAACAATGATTGAAAGCTTGTATGATTATTTATTTATAGTTTCGATAGTAATACTTTGCGCACTTGTTGTTTTTGCGCTTATAAGGGCGATAAGAGGGCCTAGGGTGGCCGACAGAATAATAGCCATCAATACCATGGGTACATTAATAATCGTAATAATTGCCGTGTTATCGGCGCTACTTGATGAGGAATATCTTGTAGACATTTCTTTGATTTATGCGATGATTAGTTTTTTAGCGGTTGTCGTTTTAACCAAGGTGTACATGGGTGCTCATGAGCAAGAGAAGCATGAGGCAAAGAAAAAACTTGAAGAAAACAAGGGAGGTAAGCCGTGATGGAGTGGATAAAATATGGGTTTTCTGTTTTATTTATGGCTATAGGGCTATTCACCTTACTTGTCTCAATGTTTGGGATATTTAAATTTAAATTTGCGATGAATCGCATGCATTTTGCGGCACTTGGAGACACCTTAGGGCTGTTATCTTGCCTTTTGTCGCTTATAATTTACTTTGGTTTTTCATTTGTCATTTTAAAAATTTTACTGGTTGTTGCATTTTTATGGATTGCAAGCCCTGTCTCAAGCCATCTTATGACAAGGCTTGAGGCAACGACAAACGATGAGCTTGTCGACGAGTGTGAGGTGAGGAAATAATGGAGTATATTAAGGCAGGACTTTTAATATTACTTGTCATTTGTGCCATCTGGGTAAGTTTTTCGAAAAAGCTTATCAATGCAGTCGTAATATTCATGGCGTACAGCTGTATTATGTCTGTTATTTGGATAATAATTGAATCTCCCGACCTTGCAATTACAGAGGCGGCGGTAGGTGCAGGTGTAAGTGCGATTTTATTTTTCGTAACGCTTAAAAAAATTCACGCAGTAGAGCATGAAGAAGAGGCGGAAAAACCCGAGGACATAGTTGAGATAGAAAAACATTGGGAGATGAAATTTTTCAATGTTTTGTATAAAGTAACTGCTGGGGTTATTTGTATAAGCTTAATAGTAATACTTTTATCTGTTGTTGCAAGGCTTCCGGAGTTTGGCGCCTCGGCAACACCTGATAACAACGAAGTTGTTGAGCGCTACATTACAAAGGGAATGGAAGAAACCGGTGCAGTAAACATAGTTACGGGAATAATTTTGGATTACAGGGCGTTTGACACCTTTGGCGAAGCCTGCGTTTTATTTGTTGCGGTTAGCTGTGTAATGATACTTTTAAGAGTGGACACAAAGTCGAGCAGTCTGTCTATGCCCTCGGGCGAAAATGACAGATTATATGAGCCGAAAAATGACTTGATACTGCAAAAAACGGCGAAGATACTGGTGCCGATTATAATGCTTTTTGGCGTGTATATCATAGCAAATGGGCATTTATCGCCCGGCGGAGGATTTGCAGGCGGTGCGATAATAGGGGCAGGCCTTATACTTTATCTTAATGCTTATGGCTTTAATAAAACAGAAAAGTTTTTTTCAGGCAAGCTATACAAGATAGTATCCACCACGTCGCTTACATTTTACTGCATAGCAAAAAGTTACTCGTTTTATACGGGGGCAAACCATATAGAAACATTTATTTCACCCGGTATAGCGGGAAATATATTGAGTGCTGGATTAATACTACCGCTTAATATCTGTGTGGGACTTGTTGTGTCTTGTACGATGTACTCCTTTTATGCTTATTTTAGAAAAGGCAATTTGTAAAGTGAAACGGAGAGGTATTTATGGGAAATATATTTGTAAATTTTGAGGCCACCATAGCTGTAATTTTGTTTGCTATCGGATTTACATGTCTCATGCTAAATAAAAATTTAATAAAAAAAATTATAGGTCTTAACATAATGGACACTGCAATTTACTTGTTTTTGGCCGCAAAAGGGTATATAGAGGGCAGAAAAGCTCCTATAGTAGTCGACGGCGTTGTAGATGTTGAAGCGTATATAAACCCTATTCCAAGCGCTTTGGTGCTTACGGGAATAGTTGTGTCGGTAAGCGTTACGGCAATTTTGCTTGCCATGACTATAAGGCTTTACAGGCGCTACAAAACGCTAAATATTGATGAAATTATGATGCATCATGCAAAAGAGGTGTCACAATGAGTTTTGTTCAAAATTTTCCGTTTTTTTCTATAGTGCTTTCGATGTTTGGGGCGATAATATCCTCCGTCTTGCCATCTAGGGTAGCAAAATGGGTGTCGTATATCGTAATCGGTTCGGTGGTTGTAATGTCTTCGCTTTTGCTTTTCTATTTCACGCAAAACGGCGGGGCGTATGTATATCTGATGGGGCATTTTCCGGCACCTTGGGGAAATGTTATCAGGGCAGGCATTTTAGAGGCCGGCATGGCACTGTTTTTCTCTCTTGTAATGTTTTTAAGCGTCATGTCCGGTGAAAGAAATGTCGTAAAGGACATAGAAGCTAAGAAAGTTAATTTATTTTATCTTTTGGTAAATATTTTGCTAGGCTCAATGCTTGCGATTATTTATACAAATGACATGTTTACCGCTTATGTATTTGTTGAAATGAACACATTGGCGGCTTGTGGGCTTATAGTAATAAGGCAAAAAGGACATGCCATAGTCGCAGGAATGAGATATATGGTTATGAGCCTTTTGGGCTCGGGTCTGTTTTTGATGGGCACATGTCTGCTTTATGACATGACAGGACATCTTGTCATGAGCGAAATGCGTGCCTCGATACTTGAAATTATTCAGTCGGGCAATAATAATGCTATCCCACTGCTTATAACAATAGGCCTTACCTGTGCAGGACTTGCGATAAAGAGTGCGCTGTTTCCCTTTCATTCGTGGGTGCCGGACACCTATGGCTATGCAAGTGCTGTTCCGGCCTCGCTTCTTTCAAGCCTTGTTTCAAAGGCGTATATTTTCTTGCTGATTAAATTGATATACAGGGTAATAGGCTTGCCGATAATTAGAAATAGCGGAATACTCGATGTTTTCTATATTTTAGGCGTAATAGGAATGATAGTCGGCTCTATAGGCGCTATAAAGGAACTTGATTTAAGGCGAATGATAGCGTATTCTTCGGTTGCGCAAATAGGGTATATTTATATGGGAATAGGGCTTGGAAATGCGGCAGGCATTACGGCGGCTGTTTTCCATATCATAGTTCATGGTGCGACAAAGGCACTGCTATTTATGGCAGGTGCCGGACTTACTGGAGTGTCGGGCGATAGTAAAAAGTTTGAAGACTTAACGGGCTCCGGCTTTAGAAATCCTATAGCGGGCATTGCCTTTGCCGTAGGCTGTCTTTCAATGGTCGGTATACCGATGTTTGCAGGCTTTATGTCGAAAGTAATGTTTGCCACCGCGGCGGTTGCTACAAATGAAAGCACGTGGATTACACTTATAGCACTTGCAGTAAGCACGGTGCTTAATACCATGTATTTTTTAAGGACACTCATGCGCATTTACACAAAAAGCGGCGCAAAGGCGGAGTATGTCAAAAATACAAACAAATCGGTAAGATACGTGGTAGGCGTAAGTGCCTTGTGTATTGTTAATGTGTTGATTGGAATAAGTGCTCAGCCTATTGTTAATTTCATCACAGAGGGACTAAGAACATTCTGATGATTTAAGATGATATTTAATTGCACTGCATAAGTTATTTTTAGTTGCGAAATGGAGTATTTATATGAGCGGAAATTTTGAATTTTTAGTGCCGACTTTCTTGCCGATTGTGGTGGGTGCGGTGATAGCTACATGTAAAAAGCTGAATAAAACCTTGCTTTTAAGAGTTTTGGTGCTGTGCACTCTCTTGGTGTCGAGTGTTTTTGTGTTTTACATTAATTTTTCGGGTGCCGACTTGTCTTTAACGGTATATGAATTTACATCTAGCATTTCCATAAATTTTATGGCGGATGAGGCAGGCTCGTTTTTTTCTACAATAACTACGGTTTTGTGGGTTCTTGTGTTGTTTTTTTCGTTTGAATATGTCAAGCACGAAAAAAGAGAACAGCAGTTTTTTGGTTTTTACTTAATGACCTTCGGGGCGATAATTGCCCTTGATTATGCCGCTAATTTGGTAAGTTTTTATCTATTTTTTGAAGTCATGACCTTGGCTAGTCTTCCGCTTGTCATACATTCAAGAACAAAAGAGGCCATAGCCGCTGCGCTTAAATATTTAATTTATTCTTTATGCGGAGCATTCATGAGTCTTTTAGGCGTGATTTTTATCACATTTTACGCAAGAAGCACAAGTTTTGAAGGCGGAGGCGTCTTTAACGATATCGAAGTCGTGGTAAATAAGGACTTGCTTTTAGTTGCTATATTTATTACTATACTCGGCTTTGCCATAAAAGGCGGAATTTTTCCGTTTCACGGCTGGCTTCCTACCGCACATCCGGTGGCACCTGCGCCTGCAAGTGCCGTGCTCTCGGGCTTAATCACAAAGGCCGGAGTTTTGGGCGTTGTTAGAATAATTTATTATATGTGTGGAGATTTATACTTGATAGGCACTTGGGTGCAGTATACACTATTAATTTTAAGCATCATTACCATAGTCATGGGCTCTATGATGGCGTATAGGGAAAAGGAGCTGAAAAAGCGCCTTGCGTATTCTACGGTAAGTCAGGTGTCCTATGTGCTGTTTGGAATATTCCTACTCACCCTTGACGGCTACAGGGGCGCTATGACTCATGTCTATTTTCACGCAATAATGAAAGTGGGTCTTTTCTTGATAGCAGGCGCAATAATTTATAAGACCGGCAAGACTAAAGTTGACGACCTCAAAAACTTGGGACATCAAATGCCGATTACCATGATATGTTTTGCCCTTTTCTCATTAGGCCTTGTGGGAATACCGCCTACAAGCGGATTTATAAGCAAGTGGTTTTTGGCGATAGGCTCGCTGTATTCAAACATAGATGTAATATCGTGGGTAGGGGCTGTGGCGCTCTTATTAAGTGCTGTGCTCACTGCAGGCTATTTACTAGTGCCTGTTTTCTCGGCATTTTTTGAAGAGAGAAAGTTTAGTAGGCTTAAAAAAGAGAAATTATCGGCAAATATGATAATTCCCATAATTATTCTTGCGGGAGTCACAGTTTTGTTTGGTATAGTAAACGGCGGCATTTTAGGGGCTGTCGATGAAATGATACTAAGTATATTTTAGAAAGGGGGAAATTTTTATGCCGGCTTATATGGCATTTGTGTGTATAATACTTCCAATTATTACAGGAGTTTCCCTGTTTTTAATTAATTTTAACTCAAGAAGAGCACGTCTGATTTATATTATGATAATGCTCATAATATCATCGGCGTTTACAATAACGTTTTTAGTTTTAGCAAACGGTGAAACTTTTTACCTTTGGTATATTATGGATGACATTTATATTTCCTTTAAAGTCGACGGCTTGGGGAGTGTATTTGCAGGGCTTGTTTCAGTTTTGTGGCCGCCTGCAACTCTTTATGCGTTTGAGTATATGAAAAAAGAGGAGAGGCAAATTTCTTTCTTTGCATTTTACTGTATCACCTATGGTGTAACCTTGGGCATTTGTTTTGCCTCAGACGTAATTACTATGTATGTATTTTATGAATTTTTGACCTTGGTCACAATACCGCTTGTCTTTCACTATCAAACAGTGGAGTCACGTCGTGCGGTTAGAAAATACATGTATTACTCTATAGCAGGTGCGGCTTTAGGATTTATGACCATTGCTTTTGTAATTGTTTTTAGCCAAAATTTAGATTTTGTTTACGGTGGAATTTTAAACGAGCGCTATGTTTCGTTTAACTATGAAATTATGCGACTTGTCTATGTGCTTGCGTTTTTAGGATTTGGCGTGAAGGCGGCAGTTTTTCCTCTTCACGGCTGGCTTCCTACGGCGTCAGTTGCACCGACACCCGTAACGGCACTTTTGCATGCGGTGGCAGTGGTTAAATCGGGTGCGTTTGTAATAATGAGAATGACGTATTATGTGTTTGGCGCAGATTTCTTAGAAGGAACTAATGCGCAGATTGCTGTCATGATGATAGCCTGTGTTACGATAATTTACGGCTCGGTAAAGGCTGTAAAGGAAAGACATATAAAAAGGCGACTTGCATATTCTACCATAAGCAATTTGTCATATATTTTGCTAGGTGTAAGTTTTATGACGCCGTGGGGGCTTTTCGCCGCACTATTGCATATGATTTTTCACGCAATAATAAAAATATCCCTATTTTTCTGCGCTGGAAGTATTATGCACTATGCGCATAAAACGCAGGTCGATGATTTAGAAGGACTTGGAAAGAAAATGCCGTTTATTTTCACTTGTTTTTCTATATGCTCTTTGGCGCTTATGGGCGTGCCTCCTTTGGCAGGGTTTTTTAGCAAATTCCAGCTTGCCTATGCGGCAATTGATGCAAAGCAGTGGTATTCGTACATAGGGGCCACGGTGCTCTTTGTTTCGGCGGGCTTAATGGTTATTTATTTGCTGTTTATCGCAGTAAAAGCGTTTTTCCCTAAAGAGGGACATGTGATTACAGGAGAAATAAAAAACCCAGGTATGCTCATGAAACTACCCATAGCATTTTTTACGGTGCTAAGTATTTTGGTGGCTTTCTTCATGTCGCCGCTTATTAATTATTTAATAAACATAAGTTTTGGGCTTATTTGAGAAAGAAGGTTTTTAGGTGCAAAATAATTTATTACTACTAATTCCAATTATACTTCCTTTGTTGTCGGCAATATTGGTTTTGTCTACAATAAAAAAATCTC
The DNA here is from genome assembly GCA_964370635.1 of uncultured Eubacteriales bacterium. Lineage (GTDB taxonomy): Bacteria > Bacillota > Clostridia > Oscillospirales > Acutalibacteraceae > SIG603. The sequence continues at coordinate 39,588 of CAYJJU010000019.1, forward strand.
AAATACTTGCAAAATCTTTCTGTGTTGTGACCATAGTTTCGGTGCTTGGCATTATAAGCTATTTCTTTTATAGCTTTTTATCGGGCGAGCAGCTGAGCTTTATGTTTGACAGCTCGTTTTTGCTTGTGCTTAAGCTTGATGGATTTAGGCTTTTACATCTAGTTTTAGCCTGTTTGCTTTGGCTTGTTGCAACGGTATTTTACTTTGATTATGCAAAGAAAACAAAGGACAGACATTCGGGTGCATTTTTAAGCCTTTTGCTAGTCACTTTTTCTGCGGTTATAGGAATATTTATGTCCGATAATTTGTTTACACTGTTTATATTTTTTGAAATAATGTCGTTTAGCTCATACGGCTGGGTTCTTATAGGTAAGAGAAAAGAAGCTAAAGCTTCGGCTAACATATATCTTGCCGTTTCTCTCATAGGTGGAATGGTAATACTTATGGGTTTAGTGGTTTTAAGAGATGTTATCACGGATTTAAGCTTTACGAACATGCGCTATTACTCCACCGAAGTCGGAGTTTTTTCGCAAACATTTTTGGCCGGAATTTTAATTACAATAGGTTTTGGTGCAAAGGCGGGAATGTATCCTTTCCATTTTTGGCTTCCTTCAACCTATGTTTCGGCTCCGGCGCCTGCCTCGGCACTTCTTTCTTCAATTTTATCGAAAACAGGCGTCTTTGGCGTCATACTTGTAGGCTCAAATTTGTTTATGGGAAATTACGACTGGCATATTCCCATGCTAGTCTTAGGCGTAGTCACCATGCTTTGGGGCGGTGTTTGCGCACTTATTAATGCAAATATGAAAAGAATAGTCGCATTTTCTTCCATGTCTCAAATTGGCTTTATCTTAGTGGGTGTCGCTATGGTGGGACTGCTGGGTGAGCATAATGCGATAGCGGCATCGGGCGTGGTGCTTCACATGATAAACCACTCGCTTATTAAAGTGGTGCTGTTTACCATATGCGGAATATTTTTTATGCATTTAGGCTCTGCAATGTTAAGTGATATAAAGGGTTATGGAAGAAAAAATCCTTTCATAGCTGTGATGTTTGTCGTCTCGGCATGTGGCCTTGGTGGAGTTCCATTTTTTAATGCTTATGTAAGTAAAACACTGCTTCATGAAAGCATAGTAGAAAAAATTCATCTTTTAGACGGCGGACAGTACTCTGGTTTACTGCAAGTGTCTGAGTGGCTTTTCCTTTTTTCGGGAGGGCTTACCGTTGCGTATCTTCTAAAAATAGGCTGTGCTTTATTTAGAAAAAATAACAATGCAAAAAAACTAAATATTGCGCCTGCGACAAAGGCACTCTTATGCGTGCCGGTGATTATTATGCTGTTTATCGGAATTATACCGAATATTACCGCCGATAATATAGCACTCATAGGCACGGACATAATGCATGCACATGCGCCAGAGCATCAAGTAAATTATTTTTCTTGGATAAATTTAAGAGGTGCACTAATAAGCATAAGCATTGGCATAGTGTTATACTTTCTTGTGGTAAGGCCCTTTATGTATAAAAAGGATATAGGCCAGTATAAGGAATTTTATAGCGAAAGATTTAGCTTGGGCACTCTGTTTTATAAGCCGATATTTATGAAAATTTTACCCGCCGTATTAGGCACGCTGTGTTCACTGCTTTCGGGCATGGTGGATAACAGTGCGGCGCTCATATCAAAATACATGTTTAAGCCAAATAAAGAAAGAGATTTATCTATAAGACGACATACGATAAGCTATGGTTTTGGCAGGGTGCTTGACAAAATGCACTTGCATGTGAGTAAAAAGGTGGATATGACAGGCGAGGGATATGCAAAAGCACTCGACGAGATGGCTAAAGAATCGTCAAAAAGGCGCAGGATGATACAGTCAAGCCTGTCTTACGGATTATTCTTTTCGGGAATTGGATTTATACTGATTATACTGTATTTACTATTTGTATAAGGAGAAAAATTATGACCAGCGACGCTTTTTTAGAAATTTACAGGCAGTTTGAGGACGCATTAGACGATAAATACGCAGGCAAAAAGCGTAAATACAGCAGCGTGGTAATTGAGTATTTAAACGATGAGGAAAGTAAGAGTTTTCGTGATAGAATTGATGTTTGCAGAGAGATAAGAAATGTTTTATCTCACAATGCTAAAATAAATGGCAAAGATATAGTTTCTCCTGCCGATGAAATGGGAGACTTTTTAAAAACTGTTACTGAGCTTATAAAAAAGCCTCCACTTGCAATAGATTTCGGCACTAAGGGCGAAAATATATTTTATGCAGGCATTAACCAAACTGCGATAAAAATTATGGGAATAATGAATAAAAAAGGTTATTCCCATGTTCCGATACTCCAAAACGGCAAATTTATCGGCGTCTTTAGTCAAGGTGCGGTTTTTAGGCATGTGCTTTATAATTATCAGTTGCCAATTAAAAAGACTACCACAATTGCTCAAATGAGAGATTTTTTGCCAATTCATGCCCATTCGGAAAATTATGAATTTTGCGCTGAGGATTTGACAGTCTTTGAGGCAAGGAAAAAATTTGAAACAGTGAAAGATAAAAATAAAAGAATTTCAGTTATTTTTATAACCGAAACTGGCTCTATGGACGAGGAGCTTTTGTGCATGATTACTCCATGGGACATAATAGGACATGGAGTGCAAATTGGCAGTTAGGTACTTGACAAAATAATTTTATTGTCTTAAATAAAAGTTCGCTCTAAGTAGTTTTATGTTTAGGGCGTATAGTTATTATTTATATCTTGTTTATATCGCTTAAAGCGTTATAATATATAATTTGTCTAAAGGGGCGATAATAATGAAAAAAACTAATACAATTGCCAAAAACAATACAGAGAGGGTTTTAGTAAAATAGCCCTCCTAAAAAATTAGGAGGACATATGAAGTCACAATTTACAAAACAGCGATTTAAAAAATTCTTATCTTATTACAAACCACATAAAAACATATTTATCATGGACATGTTTTTTGCCTCACTTAGCGCAGTAACAGTATTGCTTTTTCCACTTGTTTCAGGGTATATAACAGGTGAAGTGTTGACTGAGTGGAACGATGGCACGGTTAAAACTTTGGTTATATCAGGTGGTGTCTTGCTTGCACTCACCGCTGTGAAAATTATAAGCAATATCATTTACGCATATTTTGGTCATGCAATGGGCGCTAAAATGGAAAAGAAGATGCGAGAGGAACTTTTTGAGCACTACGAATCTTTATCATTTAGCTTTCACGCAAGAAATAGCACCGGCAAACTAATGACAGTTATTTCAAACGATTTAGGCAATATGACAGAGCTTTTTCATCACGCTCCAGAAGATTTGCTTATGACAGCAATTAAGTTTATCGGTGCATTTATTATAATGATAAACATTAATGTACCCCTTACGCTTATTGTATTTTTGTGCATGCCAATTCTCGTTGTATTTGCAGTATTTACCGATAAAGTTATGGAAAAACAGCTGCTGAAAACAAAAGCAAAACTTAGTGAAATGAATGAGTATGTTGAGGACACATTGTCGGGAATACGAACGGTTAAGGCATTTGGAAGCGAAAAACAGCACTTAAATGACATGGATATTAAAAATACTGCATATACAAAAGCGAAATGCTATTTTTATAAAGTGGAAGCATATTTTTACGAAACTGTAGAGTCGTATCCGCAGTTTTTAACAATGCTCGTAGTTGTATTCGGTGCGTTGTTTATAGGCAAAGGGCAACTTGATGTAGCGGTGCTTGTAATATTCTTGCTTTACTGCACAAGTCTTGCGGAGCCTGTTCGTACGATGCTTAATTTCATGAAACTCTTTGAAGAAGGCAAGTCGAGTTTTATACGCTTTATGGACATGATTGAAACAAAGCCGTCCATAACAGAGAACGAAAATCCTATAAAACCTAAAAATGTAGAGGGTAATATTATATTTAAAGATGTTTCGTTTCACTATGAGGATTCAAATGAAAATATCCTTGAAAATATTTCACTTGAAATAAAAAGTGGTCAAACTGTTGCATTTGCAGGAGCATCGGGCATCGGCAAAACAACTATTAGCGCTTTAGTTGCAAGATTTTATGATGTTACAAGTGGAGCAATTATTATTGATGGAGTAAACATTAAAGATATTGCATTAGAATATCTTCGTGCTAACATTGGCATTGTTCAACAAGAAGTCTACATTTTTAATGGTACAATAAAAGATAATATTGCCTATGGAAAGAAAGAAGCGAGTGATGAAGAAATCGAAAAAGCGGCAAAACTTGCAAATATTCATGATTTTATTGTATCACTTGAAAATGGTTATAATAGCATCGTTGGAACAAAAGGCATTATGCTGTCTGGTGGTCAACGCCAGCGAATCAGCATTGCAAGGCTATTTCTTAAAAATCCAAAAATTCTGATACTTGACGAAGCCACAAGCGCACTTGATTATGAAAGTGAAGGAATTGTGCAGAAATCGATAGAAAAATTAATGGAAAATCGCACATCAATTCTAATTGCACATAGGCTTTCAACGATAAAGAAATCTGATAAAATTTATGTTCTATCAAATAAAAATATTGCCGAACAAGGTACGCACGATGAACTGATAAAAAAAGATAAAGAATATGCAAGACTTTGCAAGTTAGGGACATTGTAAGCTTTTGTGCATGATTACTCCATGGGACATAATAGGACATGGAGTGCAAATTGGCAGTTAGCATGGAGTGCAAATTGGCACTGCTTTTATATATTTTGTGTGGAATACATTGAATATTCTTTGATATAGCGTTATAATACTGTGTGTTTAAGTTCTATGTTTGCTTTATTTATATTAGTCTTAGGAGTGGATATGATTACAATTTTTGATTACTTTGGAT
>CAYJJU010000020.1:0-44337 GCA_964370635.1 uncultured Eubacteriales bacterium
GTGGTTTGAAAATTATGGCAAATTTATTTGCCCTTGTAGGAAGCTTTATGTATGTGTTGGTGCTTGCTGTTTTTAATGGCAGTCTGGGCTTTTTGTGTGCCAGTTCACTAACTGTTTTGGGTACGGTGGCGGTATCGCAATTACTAGGCGCTTTTGCGGGATTTTCTGTGACTTTAATAATATATCTGATAATTGGGTTTGGAGTAATGGTCGGAGTATTAAAGTGTATAGAGCAATATTCTAATCACTATATCGCTTTTAAATTGCTTGCGATATTAAGAGACAAAATATTTACACAACTAAGAAAACTTTGTCCTGCAAAACTAGAAACTAAGCAAAAGGGCAGTATTATTTCAATGATAACAGCAGACATAGAAACATTAGAAGTGTTTTATGCGCATACAATGTCGCATATATGTATAGCAGTTATTGTGTCGGTAGTGATGACAATAGTCATAGGTGTGTTATCAAGCTGGTATTTGGCACTCTATGCAATGCTTGCTTATTGTATTATGGGGATAATTATGCCGCTGTTAAGCTCTAAGTTTTTACGTGAAAGCGGTGTGGAGTATAGGGCCAAGTTTTCAAAATTTAATGGATTTTTCATGGATACAATTCGTGGAAACAAAGAAATAATGCTTTATGGCAAAGAAAAGAAAAAAATAGACGAGGTAAAAGAGTTTTCAAACACAATGAACGCTGCTTCCCAAAAATTAAGCAGAAAGATGGCTGTGTTTGAAGCGATAAACCTATCTATGGTAAGCATATTAAATGCTATAATGATAACACTGGCAATAATTTTGTATATCAATAATGTAATTGATATAGGAGGCATGTTGGTGGCTATCGTATCCTTGATGTCCTCATTCGGGGCGGTACTTGCCTTGGGCGCATTACCAAATGACCTTACCCAAACTTTTGCAAGTGGCGAAAGAGTGATGACGCTGATGGAGGAGGTTCCGGCTGTTAGTGAAAACACAAACGGCAAAGAACTTAATGCGAAAACTTTAACAGTAGAGAATTTAGAATTTTCCTATAATGATGATGTGAAAGTGTTAAATAATATTTCTTTGGAAGTAAAAGTTGGAGAAATAGTGGGATTGCAAGGAAAATCAGGCTGTGGCAAAAGCACACTGCTAAAATTGATAATGAGGTTTTGGGACAGACAAAGCGGTAAAATACTGCTTGATAATATAGATATTGAAGATATAGACAGCCAAAGCTTAAAAAATAATATCACCATGGTAAGTCAGTCTACATACCTATTTAATGAAACCGTAAGAGAAAACCTTTTAATTGCAAAGCCAAATGCAAGTGATGAAGAAATAATAGAAGCTTGCAAGAAAGCGAGCATACACGAGTTTATATTGACACTTCCAAGTGGATATGACACCGTAATAGGAAAAAAAGAAATCGATGTTTCAACGGGTGAAGCGCAAAGAATTGGACTGGCAAGAGCCTTTTTGAGAGAGAGCAAGTTTATTTTATTAGACGAGCCGACAAGCAATGTGGATAGTATAAACGAGGGCGTAATATTAAAAGCATTAAAAGATAATGCAAGTGACAGGGCTATTATATTGGTATCGCACAGAGAGTCTACAATGAGCATCTGCGATAGGGTGTATAGGCTCTATGATGGAAAAATAGCAGAATAAGAGGAGAGAAAAATGGCAAAACAAAAATTAAAAAGAACGAGTCAAGTACCACAAAGCAGTACTTTAAGAAATACAGATGAAAACAATGGAAAGATATTTTCAAAATTTGCTATAAAAGAAGTTGTGTTTATTGCAATACTTTCGGCATCACTTTTGGTAACTTGCGCTGTAATGCCGCTTGTTATCCCATTTCTTGATGTGTTGTTTGGAATAGCGCAATTAGTTACGGGACTGCAAATGTCCTTATTTATAACTCTAGGGCTAATAAAAGTAAGAAAACCTTTTACCTTGTCCTTAATACTTTTGTTTATGAGCATATTAATGATATTTATGGCAGTGCAGACTTTTTATGGCAATTTGCTTACAATGGTACTGGTTGAAACATTGATATTAGTTATATTTAGAGGATATAAAAAAGACATAGCCTGCTTTGTGGCAGGCGCCATTGTTCCACCGGTTGGAATGATAGTCCCTGCTATTTGGAATGCTGTTGTCGCCCCTGATGTGTTTGCAGTTTTAATAAGCAATCCGTGGATAGTAATTGGAATGGTATTAGCTGTAGTTGCGGTGGGATTAATAGGTGCATTTTTAGGCCTTAAAATAGGCAAAGAAATGACTAAAGCAGGAATAGTGTCGAAGTAGGATAAAATGGATAAATTAAAAATAAAAAGACCATTATATCCAATATTATGCCTGCTGGTATCGCTGGCTACATTAATTTTTGGACTAATAATGGCGACAAAAGATAATATTTACATATTTTATATAGTGGTTTATGTGCTATATATTGCCTTTGGCTACTATAAATCTTGTTTAGCAATTATTCCGAGCTTGTTAGTTACAACACTTGTTATCGGCGGTTTGACTTACCTGATAACAGATGACTTGATAACAACTTATCACGCATTTAACAGGGCACTTGCAATTACTTTTCCTGCTATTCCAAGTTTAAGTGTCGGCGCAACACATTTTGTAAGGAATTTAAGACAGCTAAGAGCGCCCAAAATGGTAACTCTTGGTATGCTAATCACTCTAAATTTCATTCCGCTTTTTGTAAAAGAAATGAGGCAGATAAAGGAAGCAATGAAAACAAGAGGGGTGAGTCTGTTTTTAAACCTCAATGTGTTTTATAGGGCATTCATTTTGCCACTGTTTGTAAGAATTTTACAGATTTCGGACACCCTATCACTCAGTGTAGAAACAAGAGGTTTTGTGACGGACAAAGTGCAAACAACAATATTTGAACCTATCAAATTTACGGCAAGAGACATGGTTTTTATAGTATTGTTTGTGGCTTGTATTGTAGGAGGAGTGCTAATATGAACATAGCAATTTCACTGAAAAACATATCATTTTCTTACAATAACACCGCAAGCGGTCAAGTGCTGTCAAATGTAAATTTAGACTTACATTATGGCAAAATAGCCCTCATTGCAGGGGCTTCCGGACAAGGGAAATCTACGCTATTTCATTTAATGAACGGTGTTGTCCCAAACTCAATAAAAGGCAATTTGACAGGGGATGTCATAGTAAATGGCAAAAACATATCTAAACTTAATATAGGCCAAACTGCAAAAGAAGTGGGCAGTGTACTGCAAAATGCGGAGCTTCAAATTATACATCCTATAGTAAAAGAGGAAATAGCCTTCGGGCTTGAAAATATGTCGGTGCCAAGTGATGATATGTACTGCATAATTGACAGCGCTTGTGCCGATATGGGTCTTAACAAAGATGATAAAACACGCAGTTTGTCGGGTGGGGAAAAGCAAAGGCTAATCACGGCCACAACCTTAGCGCTTAATCCTAAGATAATAATATTAGATGAACCACTTGCCAATTTAGACAAGCAAGCATCAATACTGCTGCTAGAAAAACTCAAGAATTTAAAGGAAAAAGCTTATGCAATTATAATTATTGAACATAGGCTGGATATGGTAATTGATTATGTGGACGAGCTATATCATGTGGCAAATGAGTGCGTAAGAAAAGTGGATAATCATCACGAATATATTTTGTCTAGCAGCGTGAAAATACAAGATATTTGCTCAAAGAAAGAACATAAAGAACTGCTGTTTGACATCAAAGATTTAACATATGCTATCAAAGACAAGACCATTATTGACAATGTAAATTTAAAGATTTACAAGGGTGAAAGAGTGGTAATCCTTGGCGACAATGGCCAAGGAAAAAGCACGTTTACAAAGCTAATTGCAAGGCTTATCAAGGCAAGCGGCGGCAGTATTTCTCAAAATTTAAATGCCAAATTCCCAAAGGAAAAAGGCAACAAGCAGTGGTTTAAGGAAGTCGCTTACGTGTATCAAAATCCAAACTATCAATTATTTATGGCGACAGTAGAAGATGAAATTTTATTTTCTGCACATTCTGTCGATTATGCGCAAAAGCTTGTCGATATGTTCGAGATAGAGCCGCTTTTAGACAGACATCCCCATTCACTAAGCGAAGGTCAAAAAAGAAAGATTGGCGTAGCAACAATGCTGTCCATGAAACCGCAGGTCATCGTGTTTGATGAGCCAACTGTCGGGCAAGATTATGCATCGCTTAACAATTTGGTAAATATAATCAACACCATTCATGAAGAAGAAAACAATACAATCTTAACAATCACACACGACATAAGATGTGCCGAGGCCTTGGCCGATAAAGTGATTATCATAGAAAAAGGTAAGATATTAAAAGTAGGTGGAAAAGAACTTGTAAAGCAGTATTTCAACTAGAGCACATTCTGCTAGTTTGAGAAACGAAGCTGTTATGTGTTTTTTATCATCTCTTAAGCCTAAACAGCAAGTTACCTAAAATTATCAGCGCAAGCGATATGAGGAGCAAATCTTAAATTCATATAACTCATTTTATCATAAATAAAGCTTATATAAAAGGTGTTTTGCTAATAATACAAGTAATTGGTAATCTAAAAATATTATAGTGGATTTTTACCAATTTTTGATAAAATATACAAGCAAATAAAGCTTAATAGATATATACTCTAAAAAACCGCTGAAATTGCGGCTTGAAGTTTTAGATATAGTGGAGGGACAATTATGACACATCGTGAAAGGTTTATCAAGACATTAAAGGGAGAGAAAATTGGTGGACAGGTACCGACATTTGAATTGGTATTTTTCCTTACAATGGAGGCATTTGGCAAACTACATCCCTCGCACAGGGTTTTTCATCAGTGGAGTCAAATGAGTTTAAGTGAGCAAAAATTACATATAAAAGACATTGCGCATACCTATATTGAAACGGCGAAAAGGTACGACCACAGCGCAATTTTTGTGCACACCAATATGGGACCTCCGTTTTCAAAAAACTTTAGTTTTGTAAAAGAGGTACTTGAGGAAATAAAAGAGCAAAGCGGAGATGAATATTCTTTGATGATGCACGGTGACCCTACGCTTTCAATTCCGGATGGGGATAATATGATGGAGTTTTCGGCGCAAATGTATGAAGAGCCGGAAGTTTTAAATGAGATAAGTAAAAGAAGGGTTAATGAGTGTTTAGAATTTGCCCAAAAGATAAATAGAGATAGCTTTTTACTCGACGGGTTTGGGCTTTGCTCGGATTACTGTTTTAACACAAATCCATTTTTCTCCCCTGATTTATATGATGAGTTAATAGGGCCGTTTTTAACAGAGGTAATCGCAGGATATAGGCAGCTTGGGCTTTATTCTATTAAGCATACTGACGGAAATATCATGCCTATTGTGGAGCGATTAGCGGCATCTAAGCCTGATGCAATACATTCCCTTGACCCGCAAGGCGGAGTAAGTATTGTAAAAGTGCGTGAAATTGTAGGACCCGATATGTGTCTGATAGGAAATGTAAACTGTGGACTGCTACAAACAGGAACCGACGACGAGTGCAGGGAAGATGTAATGCGCTCTTTAAGAGAGGGAATGAGCAATGGGCGAGGATATGTTTTTGCGACATCAAACTGCGCATACACAGGCTTACCGATAGAGCGTTATGAGATGATGAACGATATTTGGAAAAAGCACGGAAATTATGATAAATAAAAAAATAGCTTACACAAAGAAGATTTCTTGTGTAAGCTAATTTTATTCTGAGCTCTCAACTTTCAACTATAATCACCCTGCACTGCAAAGTGAAACGGCAACATCGGCGGCGGTGGCCGCATCGGGAGTGTATTTGTCGGCCTTTATTTGTGTACAGTAGGCCTCGGTAACAGGCGCTCCGCCTATCATAATTTTAACCTTATCTCTAATTCCGGCGTCTTGTGCTGCTTTAACTACCTCTTCCATAACCCCCATAGTGGTGGTTAAAAGGGCAGAACAGCAGATGATTTGGCAGTTGTCGTTTTGGGCGGCTTCGATAAACTTTTCGGGAGGGACGTCTGTGCCAAGGTCTATAACCTCAAGGCCTTTGCCCTCCATCATCATTTTAACTAGGTTTTTACCGATGTCGTGCTGGTCGCCTCTTACTGTTCCTATGCAAACTTTACCGGCCGATTTAGCGCCTGACTCTACTAAAAGCGGCTTTAATAAAGCGGCACCCATGTTCATGGCACGGGCGGCAACTAGAACTTCGGGAACAAAAACTTCGTTGTTTTTAAACTTTTCACCGATAATTCCCATGCCGTGAAGCAGAGCACCGTCTAAAATTTCTTGGGCGGGCACGCCTTCTTCTATGGCCTTGGCCACCAATTCTTTGACAATTTTTGCCTTGCCTTTTTGTAGCTCTCGTGAGATTTCAATTAATAATGACATAATAAATCCTCCTAATCTATTTTATATTTTTCCCTTTTTTTTACGGTACACACTGGGGAGTATCCCCGTGGTTCGTTTAAAAACTTTAGTATAATAGCTTTGATCCTCAAAGCCGACCATTACCGAAATATCGGTAAGCCTAATGCGCTCGCTTAAAAGCAAGGCCTTGCTTTTTTCAATTCTAATGTTATTTAGATACCTGTTAAATGAAATTCCTGTTTCGTCCTTAAATATTTTACTAAGATAACTTGCAGATAAATACACCTCTTTAGCGGCATCGTCAAGGCTTATTTTCTTTTCAAAATTTTGTCTTATGAAGTACATGGTTTTATGTATGACATCAGAGTGCCTAATGCTTGGGTATTTAAAAATGTTGTCTATTTGCTTGTGCACCTCATGTGTAAGCCATATGCAAAGTCCATCAAATTGGGTTATAGAGCTTATGTCGGTTAAATAATTTCTGTTTAAAGACAAGACGGTGTCACTGTCTGCTCCTGCTGTAATGGCAGAGCGTGAAATTAGTATCAACAGCTCATATACCTTTGATTTGATATTGGTCAAATCTCCACTTGTCCCCAAAAATATACTGCCTAAAAGTTCGTTTAAATAATGAGTGGCGTCGCTCTTATTAGATTCGGCTATTGCTCGTAGCAGCTTAGTTTCTATCTCTATTGGATAGGAATAAATGATGTTTTCGCCTTTAAGTTTTCTGATATAATCGCTCATCTCGCTTTGAATTTTATCAGAATGCTCTTTGTCAAGCAGTTTGTTTGCCGAGTAGACATTATTCATGAAGCCCACAGACATAAAAAGCAGGGTGGAAAGTGAGTTGACTTTTGAGGCGTCGACTATAGGTATGCGCCTTATTTCGGCTTCAATTAGTGAGAAGCACTCCTCGCTCAAATTTTTAGATTTTAGGTCTATTTCAAGATAGTCCTCGTAGTCTACCATTAAAAACGGGCCTACGGTAATTTTTGCCCTCGTGTGGGTAGAGCCCAAAATAGGTGAAACAAAGCAGGAAAGCCCCATGGGGCAAAAGTAAATATACTTTCCGCCAAAGCGCTCTGCCTCGTGCATGCCATATAAATGGGAATTTAATATGGTGTCAGAAGTGACACCGGAAAGCGCACAAATATTGCATTTTTTACAGCTAAATCCTGAGTCATAAAGCAAATTGCCGCTTGCATCGCTAACTAAACAGCCAAGACCCGAAGATAAACTAAAGGCCTGTGAGCACTCCACGGCAAGCTTTAAATTGAAATCCAAGTCAGTGTTTTCAAATTCCATAATAACTCCTTTTCACGCTCATTATATCAAATGCGTTTATGAGAAACTTGTAAATCCTTTTTATATTTGGTAAAAAATCACTCACAATAAAACATTTTTGGTACTATAAAATTATTATAATGGTTTTTTACCAATTTTTCAATTAAATATACAAGTAAATAAAAAAGAATAGATATATACTCTAGAAAAATGGATTACTAGGAGCTGAATTTTTATGAGACCTGAAAATAATTTAGTAATAAAAACTTTAACACATAAAGAGCACGAAAGGGCGCCGTGGGTTCCTTTTGCAGGCGTTCATGCAGGGGCGCTTACAGGGGTAGATGCAAAGCAAATCCTAAAAGATGGCGACAAGCTTTTTGAAGCACTGCTTGAAGTGCACAAGCTTTATAAACCCGACGGACAGCCTGTTGTCTTTGATTTGCAATTAGAAGCCGAAATTTTAGGTTGCGATTTAGTATGGACAAAAGACGGCCCTCCGTCTGTCGTGAGCCATCCGCTAGAAGACACAATGTCTGTACCCTGCGTATGCACACTTCCAAAAGAAACAGATGGCCGTATTCCCATGGTTTTAGACGTTATGAGAAAAATGAAGGAAGCTGTAGGGGCGACGACGGCCTTATATGGACTGATTTGCGGACCATTCACACTTGCAAGCCATTTAAGGGGAAACGATATTTTCATGGACATGTATGACGATGAGGACTACGTAAGCTCACTCCTTGACTTCTGTGTAAAATGTGCAAGTAAAATGTCGCAAATGTTCATAGATGCAGGAATGGACGTAATAGCCGTGGTTGACCCCTTGGTTTCGCAAATATCGTCAAGCCATTTTGAACAATTTTTGTCAAAGCCATTTACAGAAATTTTTGACTATATAAAAAATGCAGGTGCACTGTCCTCGTTTTTTGTTTGCGGAGACGCCACTCGCAATATAGAAGTAATGTGTGAAACAAAACCCGACAGCATATCGGTAGACGAAAATGTCGACATTGTCGCCGCCAAACAAATCACAGACAGGTATAACATAGTCCTAGGCGGAAACATTCCGCTTACATCTGTAATGCTTCACGGCACACAACAAGACAACATGAAATATGTCATAGACATGCTAGATAGAATAGAAAATCACGATAATTTAATAGTAGCACCGGGCTGTGACATGCCCTATGCCATTCCAATAGAAAACTGTATAGGCGTTACACAAGCGGTCATAGACACCGAAAGTGTACGTGAAATGGTTAAAAACTACGTGGCGGTGGAAGATGATGTAAGGGTAGAGCTGCCCGATTATGAAAACTTACTCAAACCACTTATAGAAGTGTTTACACTCGACAGTCTGTCATGTGCAGCTTGTACTTACATGTGGGGGGCGGCCTGTGTGGCTAAAGAAATATTTGGCAAAGAGATTGATGTAGTTGAATATAAATTTACTATAAAAGAAAATATTGCAAGATGCAAGAAACTTGGAGTGAAAAATTTGCCATCAATCTATATTAACGGCAAACTCAAGTTTTTATCAATCATTCCGTCAAAAGAAGAGTTTTCGCTTGCAATTAATGAAGCTATGAATGAAATTAAAGGATAAGGTTTTGATTTAAATGACCGATTTTTACTTGATAACAGGATTTTTAGGCTCAGGCAAGACAACATTTTTAAAAAACTTTCTTTTAAGGTTTAAGGGGAAAAGGCTTAAGCTTATTATCAATGAGTTTGGAAACAGCGGTGTGGACGGTGAAATTTTAAAATCTATAGATGCAAAGCTCTATGAAATTTGCGGTGGCTCTATATTTTGCAGTTGCAAACTAGACAGATTTGAAAGCGCAATGGAAGACTGCCTTAAGACTACTCCCGACATAATAATAGTCGAAAGCTCAGGACTTAGCGACCCGACAAATATTAAAAAGATTTTAGAAAATTATGAAGACAAGAATCTTATAAGCTATAAAGGCTGTGTCTGTTTAGTAGATGCAAAGCGCTTTTCTAAGGTGTATAAAACTGCAAGGGTGTGTAAAAAACAGCTTGCTGTAGCGGATTTGCTTCTTATTAGTAAAACAGACTTAGTAGATGAAATTCAGATAGAAGAAGTGGAAAGCATCATTAAAGCGGATTTTCCTGCGGCCATAATAGAAAAATCTTTGATGGGTAAGACCGATTACGATTTTGACTTGTTAAAAATTAAATCTTTAGTGAAATTTGACGAAGTGAGTTATCAAAACGACATAACTAATCAAAGGATAAGCGTGAAAATAAGTCCAATTATGCCCCTGTATCGGCTTGAGAAATTTATAAATATATTTGCAGAAGACACGGCGAGAATTAAAGGATTTGTCAGGCTTTATGATGAAATCTACTTAGTCGACTGTGTAGGGGCCATGGTGAAAATCACTCCGTGGAGTGGTGGAGAGGCTGAGAATATTCTAACCGTACTTGCCACAAAGGGGCAAAACACAAGAAAGGCACTTAAATATGCCCAGTCGCTTTACAGTGATTTTGTAGAACTTATTTTTTAGAGGTGAAAAATGGATTTAGTAGAAAAAATTATAGAACTTGGAGCACTTAAGGCAAATAAAATTTTGGTAGATGAAATAGTGTTTGATAAATGTTTTAGAGAGGCGTGTAAAAGCAATGCTTGTGGCAAATATAAGTCAAATTACATGTGTCCTCCGCATATAGGGGAGATAGACGAGCTTATTATAAAGGCAAAAACTTATAATTATGCAGTAGTGTATCAAACTGTCTATGAAATTGAAGATAGTTATGACTTTGAAGGAATGATGGACGGCTGTGCGGTGCACGACAAACTGTGTGCAAAGATACACCAAATTTTGAAACTGGAAATGGATAAGGACAAGTATTTACATATAAACACGGGTTCTTGCAGTAAATGTGGGCAATGCGCAATTGTAGAAAGTAAGCCATGTAGGTTTCCAGACGATGCGACTTCATCTCTTGAGGCGTATGGAATTGCAGTGAGTCAGCTTGCAAATAAAGCCGAAATGAACTATATAAACGGAGAAAACACCGTGACCTACTTCGGTGCGGTGCTTTTAAGATAAGGGGTGTGCCTAGTGGCAAGGGTTAAGATAATTAATGAAGATAAAATATCTCTTATAAATGTCGAAAAAAAAGCGCTAATTGCAGACGTATTAGCGCTTACAAAACATGGCGTAGACATGCCTTGCGGTAAAAAGGGGCTTTGCGGAAAATGTACAGTTTTAGCAAAAGGAGAAATCTCACCGCCTAGTATTGAAGAAAAAGAGCTTTTAGGTGCTAAACTTTATGAGGGATACAGATTGGCATGCAAGGCAAGAATACAGGGAGATTGTGAGCTTGAAATTCCCACCTGCGTGAAAATGAACATAAGGGCGAGTGAGGACGAAATAGATCTTAATAGTCCAATGTTTGAAAATTACGGCATGGCGGTGGATATAGGCACGACTACAGTGCTGTGCAGTCTTTTTGGAAAGAGCGGAAGGCTTTCACAAATGAGCGCTAAGAACCCTCAATTAAGGCTAGGGGCAGACGTCATCAGCCGCATAGAAGCCCAGATAAACGGCGCGGGAGAAAGGCTTCAAACCTTAATTATTGATTGCATAAATTTATTATGTAAAAAACTTTGTGAGAAAGAAAATATTAAGCCGTCACACATAAATAAAACAGTGATTACAGGCAATACGACCATGCTTCACCTGCTCATAAATAGAAGCTGTAGAGCCTTAGCTTTTGCGCCGTTTAAGGCGGAATTTTTAGGCGGAGCCGAATATAAAAGCAAAGATTTAGGCCTTAATAGCGGTGGGAGCGTGGTGCTGATAAACTGTTTTAGCGCCTTTATCGGGGCGGATATTGCAAGTGCGGTTTTGGCAAGTGGAATGACAGATGTGAATGAGACATCACTTTTGGTCGACATTGGAACAAACGGGGAGATGGCACTTTTTGATAATAACAAACTATATTGCTGTTCAACTGCGGCAGGCCCTACCTTTGAGGGCGTTGGAATAAGGCATGGAATGCACGGGGAAAATGGCGCAATAGAGCATGTTTATATTGAAAATTCAGAAATTAAATGTAAGGTGATAGGGAATAGCCCTCCAAAAGGAATTTGTGGAAGCGGAGTAGTAGACGCCGTCGCAGTTTTGCTTTTAAAGGAAGTGATAGACGAAACAGGGTTTATGGACGACTGCCACGAAAGCGTAGTAGACATTGACGGTGAAAGTTTTTTTGAACTGTTTGACGGAATAGGGATATTTGCAAAGGATATAAGAAATGTACAGCTAGCAAAAAGCGCAATATGTGCAGGCGTAAAGACTCTCATAGCAAGCGCCGGTTTAAATTATGGACAAATAAGTAGAGTTTATATATCAGGCGGATTTGGGAGTTATCTCGACCTAGACCATACAGCCAAAATAGGCCTTGTGCCGATTGAACTTCGGGAAAAAGTAAAAGTCATAGGGAATGCGGCACTTAAAGGAGCCGAAATGCTTCTGTGTAACAACAATCTATATTCTAAAATAGAAAATATAACCAGTGAGTTTAAGCTTGTGGACTTAGCTACAAGTAAAATGTTTAATGAACACTATGTCGACAACATGTTCTTCAAATGAATGTCGGTGGGAAGATAAAAATAAGAGCATTACCAGTTTGC
This sequence comes from uncultured Eubacteriales bacterium, assembly GCA_964370635.1. GTDB lineage: Bacteria > Bacillota > Clostridia > Oscillospirales > Acutalibacteraceae > SIG603. The sequence continues at coordinate 12,333 of CAYJJU010000020.1, forward strand.
AAACAATATAATAAAACAAGGCTGTCAAAGCGGAGGGAGTAGCTTTGATAGCCTTGTTTTTTATGGTGTTAAGGGGAGACCTTAAGGAATTGTTTTTTTATGAATAAAAGGAATTATACAGCATCCCAACATATTTCCCACTGCGCAAATTGCGATAAAAACAATTGTTTCTAAGTTCCAGTAATTTGCCAGAGATATATAAAACATATTTGCCACAACATGTTCAAATTTTGCCAGTATAAAAATAACTATCGGCAGTACAACTATTATATATCTACCAAAATCGTCTTTTTGAGTTTTATATCCAAGCACCGCAATGCTCATCATAACACCGCAAAAAATTGCTAATACAAAGGTTTCGATATAGCTGTGAGAAAGTTTAGGCGACAATACTTGCGCGGCCCTATTTATTATGTCGAGATTAGTCAGTCTCAACGCATATCCTACAAGCACTGTGCCAATAAGGTTTCCTATAAAAGCTACTAGGCATATCGGAAGATATGATTTTGCATTACTAGGTATAAAACAACACTTTCCCGTGTATAAATTCCAGTCAAACAGATAAATAGCCAACAAGCCTACTGAAAACAGTAAAGACCCTATGAGGGAGCTATCGACACAAAGGTAAGCGACACCTGCAAAAGATATCGAAAAGCCGGCTAAAATGCTTTTTAACATGTTTTTATACTTCATTGCGCTTTCCTGCCTTTATTCCAATTATTGCCTGTTTTAAGGCATAGGCTACCTGATCATTGCTAGTGGCAGGAACATCTTTTAAAGGGTAAACCAAATTTAGCTCCTTGTACTTATTTTCTCCCATGCGGTGATAGGGTATGAAGTCAAGTGCTTTAATGTTTTTTAGACTTGACAAAAACACTCCAAGCCTATACAGTGCGCCGTCGTCCAAAGTGTGACCCTCTATCACTACATGCCTTATCCAAACATCTTTTTTTATATCCGATAGATACTGAGCAAACTGCAATATAGGCTCGTTATCGACACCTGTTAGTAGTTTATGGGCTTCTTTGTCGATATGCTTTATATCGAGTAACACAAGGTCGGTCACCGACATTAGCTCATCAAAGCGAGCAGTGTTTTGTATATTAAAGGTAACACCGGAGCTGTCCAAGGCAGTGTGAATGCCTTTGGTTTTTGCGTGTTTAAAAAGCTCTGTGACAAAATCAATCTGCAAAAGCGGCTCTCCTCCTGTGATGGTTATGCCTCCTTTTGTGAATTCGCTGGTTTTATCAAATTTATCCATAATTTCGTCAACCGACATTATGCTTCCCGAGGCTGTTTTCCACGTATCGGGATTATGGCAATATAAGCAGCGCAGAGGACAGCCCTGTAAAAATATTACAAAACGAATTCCCGGACCGTCTACGGTTCCGAAAGTGTCAAATGAGTGAATATAGCCATTCATAGTTTTCATAATTTTGAGTGGAATGTTCGTGAAATAATGTCATCTTGTTGCTCTTTGTTAAGTTTTACAAAATTCACGGCGTATCCGGATACACGAACAGTCAGTTGCGGATATTTTTCAGGATGATTTTGTGCGTCTAAAAGCGTTTCCTTTGTAAAAACATTTACATTAAGGTGATGACCGCCTTTTTTTGTATAACTGTCGAGTAATTCGACTAAATTGTCTATTTGTTGTTTGCTTGCCATAATAAAATCTCCTTTTAGTCAATATTTTCATTTGGTTGCATGCACGCAAAATTGCCGGTGCACAAGTCTTTAATTTCGCCTATTTCTATGCTGATATCGTCTATATTAAAATCGCCGAAAAATACTTTATCGTCTTTGCCCAGTGCACCTGGAACGATAGAGAAGGTGTCGGAAATGCCGTCGAGTGCGTCCTCAAAAGGAAGTTTTGCAACCGAGGCTAGGGAAGCCGCGGCACCGCTTGTGTCTCTGCCGTGCATAGGGTTTGCACCTGGCGCAAAAGGCACACCTGATTTTCTGCCGTCTGGCGTGTTACCCGTTTTTTTGCCATACACTACGTTTGAGGTGATGGTCAAAATAGACATGGTCGGAACACCGTTTCTATAGGTATGGAACTTGCGTATTTTTTCCATAAATGTGTGGATAATGTCGGTGGCAATGCTGTCCACCCTGTCGTCATTATTTCCAAACTTAGGGTAATCGCCCTCTACTTGATAATCCACGACAAGGCCGTCCTCGTCTCTAATTGCCTTTACTCTAGCGTATTTAATTGCGCTTAATGAGTCGGCTATTACCGAAAGTCCGGCAATACCGGTTGCAAAATAGCGTTTAACCTCTCTGTCGTGCAAGGACATTTGCACACGCTCATAGCAATATTTGTCATGCATATAGTGGATTATATTAAGCGTGTTCACGTATAGGCCTGCAAGCCACTCTAGCATATCGTCATATTTTTGCGCAACATCATCATACTCTAGATATTCCGTTGTCACGGGGCGATATTTTGGGCCTACTTGTATTTTTAGTTTTTCATCCATTCCGCCGTTTATTGCATAAAGCAGGCATTTTGCAAGGTTTGCCCTTGCGCCGAAAAACTGCATTTCCTTGCCCACCTTCATCGAGGATACACAGCAAGCGATTGCATAGTCATGCCCGTGAATTTCTCTCATGAGCTCGTCGTTTTCGTATTGTATAGAAGAGGTTTTTATAGACATTTTAGCACAGTATTTTTTAAAGTTTGAAGGCAAACGCCAAGACCAAAGAACGGTTAAGTTAGGCTCTGGAGCAGGCCCTAAAGTGTCTAGTGTATGCAAAAATCGATATGAGGTTTTTGTGACCAAGTGATTTCCTCCGGTCGCCATACCTGCAATCGACTCGGTAACCCAAGTGGGGTCGCCTGAAAACAGGTTGTTGTACTCGGCTGTTCGTGCAAATTTAACAAGACGAAGTTTCATTACAAAATGGTCGATATACTCTTGAATTTCATCTTCTGTTACGGTTCCGGCCATGAGGTCACGCTCAATATAAATATCCAAAAAGGTTGACAGTCTGCCAAGGCTCATTGCAGCACCATTTTGCTCTTTGATTGCGGCAAGGTATCCAAAATACAGCCACTGTATTGCCTCTTTGGCTGTTGAGGCAGGCTTAGATATGTCATAGCCATAGCTTGCCGCCATAATCTTAATCTCTTCAAGTGCCCTGTACTGCTCTGAAAGCTCCTCACGCAGGCGAATATTTTCCTCGGTCATACGCTCTGGGGCGGTTTTAAACTGCTCAAGCTTGTCTTCTTTGAGCATATCTATGCCATAAAGAGCAATTCGGCGATAGTCACCGATTATTCTTCCTCGGCCGTAAGCGTCGGGAAGACCTGTAATAATTGCGGATTTTCTTGCAAGTTTTATCTCATCGGTGTATACATCAAATACACCGTCATTATGCGTTTTACGATACTTAAGGAAAATATCTTTGGTGCTTTTTGGAACTTCATAGCCGTACTGAGAACAAGCGTTTACTGCTGTTCTAATTCCTCCGAAAGGCTGAAAACTGCGTTTAAATGGCTTGTCAGTTTGAAAACCGACAATTGTTTCGAGTTCTTTATCAAGGTAGCCCGGGGCATGTGAGGTCACGGTAGAAACGATATCGCTATCCATTTCAAGCACTCCGTTTTTTTCGTTTTCAAGCCGGCTTAGCTCGACTACTTTTTCCCAAAGTTTTTTAGTGCTATCTGCTGCAGGCGATAAAAAATTCTCGTCGCCGTCATATGGGGTGTAGTTGAGCGTGATAAAATCTCCTGTATCCACCGCAACACTGCACCATCTTCCTGTTTTAAAACCCTTCCATGCATTTGTAAAATTAAACTTCATATTTACTTCCTTTCTGCTCTGTGAGTTAGCGCAAACTAACCTGCGCTTATAATGGTTTCCTATAAAATATATTATACCCCATTTTCTTAAATTTATATAGATGCAAATTACATAAGATTATTTTAAGAACTTTGTTAAATTTTAGTCAATCTTATTTTTTATGCAGTTTAGTCGTATTTTTTCGTATATTTATTCAAGAGAGGTGAAGGCGATGCAAGAGTTATCTCACATCGCCTTTTAAAATATTTTTTTATAGTCCATTTACAAATATCTCTTGTTTGCCTATAATTATTTCCAAATTGCCATTTCGGCATCTTAATTCATCAACGAATTGCTTTTCCATGTTTGTGTCCTTTAGTTCTATCTCGTAACTTAGCTTAAATAAGCTGCCCATATTGGTGGTTTTGGCTGTAATTAGCTTGGCTTCTTTTGTGAAACTTTTAAAAATATCGTCAAAAACATCTGTGTAATTGAGGCTTTCTGGGATAGTTATTTGCAGTGTGCGACTGCCGTTATTTTTTTCTTCACCAAAATTTGTTAGGTTTAATAATAGTGCGAAGAGGCAGGCGATGATAGAAAATAGTGCCGCAAATGCAATATAACCCATGCCGATGGTAAGTCCTGTGCACATTGCTGTAAAGATTGCCACAATTTCTTTTGCAGTTCCCGGAACAGAGCGGAAACGAACTAAGCTAAATGCGCCTGCAACTGCAACGCCTGCGCCAATATTTCCATTTACCATAATAATAACCATTGCTACTGCAAGAGGGAGTAGGGCAAGTGTTACTACAAAACTCTTCGTGCTTTTTGTTTTTAATGCATACATCTTTGCCATGAATGCGCCTAAAATAATTGCGCTTAACATGCACAGTAAAAAATCTGTGATGCTTATAGTTGCCGTGGTAGTCACAGCAAAAACACTGCCGAATAATTCATCAAACATTTGAAATCCTCCCTAAACTACTTACAAACTGTGGCATAAAATACGTCATATATGCGGTTCCATATTTTGAAAATGAGGTCTTATAAACTTGGTTTTCGCTTAAAAACTCCAAAAACCAAGTTGGCAGTCCCATAACTGTTTTCACTTCAAGCAAAACATAGTCATCTGATAAAACCTGTCTGTCGCCATCACTGCTGTAAAGCGATACATCGCTATCCCTTGCCATTATATTAAAATCAAAGGTAAGCCTAAAATTCTCATCGAGAGTAGAAAAGAAAGCTTCTCTCTCATAAGATAAATAAACCCTTGGCCTTATCTCATCATAAGAGTTTTTGAAATAATCTATCTCGTTTAATATCTGTGACTGCTCTACAGAATTTGCACCGTCATAAAGGTAATCTAACACCTTATTTTGCTGGGAATACACTCTTCTTTTATATACCACGCCGTTAAATTTTTTCTTAAGCTCTATAAATGCTGTGGCATTGTCGCTAGGTTCCCCATAACAGCGAACACGTAGCTTTTCTTTGTATTTCGGCTTTTCTAAAGAATGCCTTATTATCCTATAATCTTCTGTATCAAAATAGATATTTGAGATTTTATGCCTACCATAACTGTCAAGTTTCATGTCTTTGGGCATTTGATTTAACAAAATTTCATGCTGCTTTACAGTTAAAATATATTTAAGTTCATATCTTTTAAAATTTGTTTGTGCCATAACTAATCGCTCCTATTTCATATTTTACAAGTTCATTATATAAACTTAACCTTAAACTTACTTTAAAATCAAAATTAATTTTCAGAAAAATTTATGAGCTCTTCCAAGGTCTGCATACATACATCTGCCGAAGCCATTTCATCTGCAAGCCGTTTTAGCTCGGACTTAATCATTTTAGCATTTTGTATTTCCTTTTTATACTTCATTTTATGCTCTAAACTGGCCCAAGAGTCTTGCGATATAGTTCGTATTTGAATTTCTATAGGAAGTGGAATTTCATCAATTTCAACTTTTACAATGATATGATAACTGCGGTAACCATTTTCTTTTGGGTGTTTTATATAATCTTTACTTAACACGTGAGAAAGCTCCAAGTGATTTTCGATGATGTTAGAAATAAAATAAATATCTGATAAAAATCTACAGATTATGCGTATGCCGATTATATCTGTAAGATTTAAAAGTGCATTTTCTAAAGTTTTACTAAAACCTAATTTTTCAAGTTTTTTCTTAGCGCTCTCCTCTGATTTAATCCTTATTTTTATATGCTCAATATTATCACTACATTCCACAGACAATAAATCACAAAGCCTGTCCCTTGCCATGATAAATCTCTTATAATGCTCTTTGTAAAAATTTACAAACAATACTTCTGACTGCAAAAAAATCACCTCACAATAAATTGTAAGATGATTTTATAGTATGGAGTTTAAACTTACTTTAAAAAATGACAGTTATTAAAATTTCTTTTCCCGTTTTGCTTTCGGCCGAAATTTTAGCCCCGTGTAAATCACAAATTGTTTTTGCAATGGATAGGCCGATGCCATAGCCCTTTGTTTGGCTATTTCGTGATTTGTCTTCACGATAAAATCTTTCAAACCATAGGTTATGCCGTCCTATCTCTGTGTCTTCACAAGAATTTTGCATGCAAAGCACTTTGCGACTTCCAAGTGTGCTAAGAGAAATTTTAAGCTCGGTTTGTGGCAGTGCGTATTTTATGGCATTTTCAGTAAGTATTGATATTAAATTTCGCACATACTGCTCGTCACCATTGTAGGAAGTGTTCGATTTTACATCCGAAACAAGGTAGAGCTCAGCGCTTTTAATTGATGCGGAAAACTCGGTTACTGTATCGTTTATCGCATCTGAAAGAGAAAAATTAGTCCTAATAATTTCTATTTTCTCATCAAGTTTTGTCAGAGATACAAGATTTTCTACAAGTGTATCAAGCCTTGTAATCTGCTTTTTGATGCTCTTAGTCCATTCTCCCTCGCCATTATCAATTTCGATTACATCGCAGTCTGCTTTAATTATTGCAAGTGGTGTTTTAAACTCGTGGCTTACATTTGTTATAAAGCCTTTTTGCCTTTCAAAACTGTCGGCAATGGGTGAAACTGCTTTTTTTGACAATAAAAGAGATAGAAAAAATATTACGACCACTGCTCCAAGCACGATTAAAACCGACAAAAATAAGTACTGCTCAAAGCCTATAATGTCTGATTCAATGTCAAGAAAAAAATATGAATAGCCGACAGTAGTTTCTGTTTTTATATATCGGTAACTATCAATTACGCCTGCGCTTGAGTCACTTTCGTTTATAGTATTTACATACTCTGCAGCCTTGTCGGAAGAAACTGCGCTGATATGCCTAGTGTCTATATGATAAATTTCATCGTTTTGATCAGAACGAACGGTAAAAAATCTCGTGGTAAAAGCAATTTCTTGTGGAAAAGGCTCACGGGCATTAAGCGGTTCGCCCATTTTTAAATCTCCTTGTGAAAGCAAGTTTAAAATTATATCGGAGCGCCCCATGATAGAGAGGTAGTTCGCCACATTTATTGAAACGGCTATGAGTAGCATTACAAGTATGCTTATAGAAGTTGTAAGTAACACAAACTTTCTTTGAAGTTTTCTAAGCATGTCACACCTCCAACGAATATCCGGTGTTTCGTGTCGCTTTAATTTTAACACGGCTTTCAAGAAGGGTTAGCTTTTTTCTGAGATATGAGATATATACCCACACAACATTTATTTCGGCATCGCTGTCATATCCCCAAATCTTTTCCATAAAACGCTCGGTGGGGATAATGTGACCGTTGTTTATCATAAGCATTTCCATCATTTGAAATTCTTTGCTTGCAAGTTTAAACGAGTTTTTGTCGGTGTAAAGCTCAAAAGTTTTTCGGTTTAAATTTACATCACCGACTTTTAAAACAGACGATACGCTGTCGCTTACAGTTCTTGTCATAGCACGAAGCCTTGCAAGCAGTTCCTTTGTTTCAAAAGGCTTTGTGAGGTAGTCGTTTGCGCCTAAATCAAGCCCTGTGACCTTGTCGTCTATTTGGGATTTTGCCGTAAGCATAATAATTGGAACAGGGTTTCCTTTTTCACGCACTTTTTTAAGAACATCAAGCCCGTTTAATTTTGGCATCATTATGTCTAAAATAACAGCATCATAATTTTCAGAATCTAAAAAATGCAGTGCCTCTTCACCGTCATAGACCGCATCGACCGAGTAGTTGTAATGTTTTAATATTTTTACGAGAGCATTAGAAAGCTCTTTTTCGTCTTCACATAGTAATATTCGCATAAATTTCACCTCTTACACTATATTATAGCACAAAACTTAAACTTACCTTAAAAATAAATAAGTTTTTTAAAAGTTTTTAAGCATAGCAAAAAAAAGCCCCTCCTGCGGTGAGTTACTTACTCTTTTGCAGGAGGGGGTAGATTAGAAAGTCATGCTTTGATTTGCTTGCTCTTCTTCATCGTCTGTTTTCTTTCTAATAAAGAACATGATGAAGGCTTGAATTAAAGCGACGAGGGCAAATATTACACTCCATCTATCAAATACTATCATGGGTTGTGTAAAGTCTTGAGTTATAAACAGTAAAATGACACTGAAAATTGCAAATGCGAATAATATCAAATTTGTAATTAGTCGGGTTTTATGTTTAGCTTTTTCTTTTTCAGTGTTGCGATTTTCGTACTCGTCATCCTCATCTTCATTTTTCTTTGGCCTTATTATAAAGTATGAGATGGCCAGTATGCATGCAACTACTGTCATTATTAAGTCGAATAAACTCCACGCTGCACCACCTATATATTCAAAAGGTGTTGCGGACAAAGGCACGCCGTCCTCTACTATGATTGTTGATTCATAAACATCGCCCTCGGTAGATGTCACCCTTATAACATGCTTGCCATCGGGAAGCGTTGCTATATAGTCTGGACTGATAGTTATTGTGCCGTCTTCTCCAATAGAGTAATCGTTTTCCGAAAGCTCATTTCCTCCGATTTCAACCTTGTCGGGTTCGATTATATCCTCACCTGATCCGCCGTCGTCGGGTGGTAGGGGAATTGAGCTTGGCACGGGGCTAGGTTCTGGGCTAGGCTCTGGGGTAGGTTCTTCGCTAGGCTCTGGACTAGGCTCGGCGCTAGGCGACGATGTTGCGCTCGGTATAGGAAGCGGCGTAGCTCCTGCCGTCGGTGTCGGTGTAGTGGTTCCAGCCCCTGGCACCGGTGTTGCTGTAGGTGAAGTGGTAGCTGCCGTCGGTGTAGGAGTAATCACCGGCTCAGAGCTAGGCTCTGGCGTAGCGGTTGGCTCAGGTGTAGGAGTCGAGAGCGGAGCATTAGGCGTGGTGTGCACTAGATTTAATGCATGAAGAAGTGGGTAAGCGTTTTCATCAAGTGTGGCGGGTTTATCAGAAATTCCGAGCTGTGAAACACTGATGATAGTTTTATCATACTCGCTTGTAACTTTTGCTGTATAATTAAAAGTCAAAGTTTCGTTTGCTTTTAGGGTGGGTATTTCAAATCTTATTTCGTCTTTAGTTCTATCATAGTCGCCTGTTATGGTTCTTGAAGTGCCTGAGCCTGTTATAGTGGCAACAGTGTGCGAAACATATGTAGTGTTTTCCGGTATTTTTTGCACAACTAAAACATTTTCGGCATCTATAGGACTGCCTGTGGTTATAGATTCATTTGTAACCTTTATTTCATAGCCGATTGTACTATTGGTAGGAACTTCTACACCACTTTGTGGATTGGAAACATTTTCTATTCTAAGCTGGCTGTTGCCACTTATATTGACAACACCTTGATCTTGCATATTTAAGTCTCTTGCAAAACCTAATTCGTCAATAAAGTCAACAGTGCTAGCTGTTAGCACGTCTGCTGTTTGAGTGTTGCCGCTTGCGATATCTGCCCAATTAATTTCAGTTTCATCAAGCTCTTCATAAAAACTCATACGAGCCTGAGCGACATTTGGGTGCGTAATTTCCCATGTTAGAGTTTTGTTTGTTTGGTTGTAAAGAAGCGTTCCAATTTCTACGCCGTTTGAATCTTCAACAACTTTCGCTGTTCCGGGAGTCAGCATATCTTTATATGAAATAGTGTTTGACTGTGTTTCATCTGATACTTTATAAGTAAGTTCAATCGGGTGAGTTTCATCGACACGAAGCTTAAATAGCGGGTCGATATCGGCCTGCATAAAAGATGCGGCATTGACTAACTCTTCAATTTGATTGCGTATGTCAATCAGTTCAGAAAGTGTATTTCCGTTTGAGCTTAAATACATGTCTTCATCAGAAGTAGATTCGGGATTTTTGGTTGCAATGGCCGCCGACCAGCTTGTGTAATCCGATGAGTTAAGGTCAATGCCTGCAAAGTAAACGATTGAATTAGTATCGTTTACAAAGTCGTTCATATATATTCTTCTAAATGTTGACGAGTTGGCGTAGTTGGTCGGAGTTGTCGGTGCATTTGGTGCACCGTCTGAAACAAATATTACAAGATTTTTAGCATTACGGTCGGAGTTAGCGTCTTCTTCATCTTTAAAAAATTCTTTTGCTTTTTCAAACCCTGCGTAATAGTTTGTACCATAAAACCCTCGTGTTCTTGTGAATGGGTCGTCAAAATAACCGGTTTCAAGGCCTCGAGATGCACTATCAAAATACCAAGTTGGATTGCCTGGTCTGGAGCCCGCTAAGTAAGTTTCTGCTGACGCTGCAAATTGAACATAACCTATTTTATTTTGTTCTTCAGTGGGGAGGTTTTCATTATCGGCTACAATGATATTAGATAAATCTTTAAATAAAATTTTTGAAAGTAGCATTCTGTCGTAAGCCCTGTCGTCGACTAGCATATTATTTACATACGCTTCGGAATCAAAATTATTATACGTACCGTTACTTGAGTAAAAATTTTTGCTCGTAAATAATTCAGGAGAGTAATATTGCCAGCTTTTATCCACACCGATAGGAGGGGTATATGGTGTAAAAGGAAATCCTTCAGTGCTTTCATCAGTACCAGATAGGAAAGTGCAATCAATTGGACCTAGTGCTTGAGTTGATGAGAAGATAAGCGTCGATGCATTGGGAGCGGTTACACTAACATCTGTTATCTTTTTATAGCCAGTAGAATCTTCTGGAAGTTTTGCAGCTATATCTCCTGAAGTTGGATTTATATAGCTATTTACCAGTCCTGGCGAAACCAAGTCTCCGTTTTTTGCATAATTTGTAATAGCGGTTGAAGATAAAGACCATGCGCCTGTAACACCCGATAGTTGTGGGCTGTGGTAGTAGTCATATGTACCCGACCCACCCTCATATGTGAGTTTAACTGTAGTCCTATAATAATGGTTAGGGTTCATATCAGGTGAAGTCGCAGTAGTATTTGATGTTATGTGGGTATACATATTAAGCGAGCCCGATTGGTCCATTACAAACACAACATTAAGTGGTTGAGCCAAAACTTTTCCTGCAAAGTCGACTTGAACGTTTAAAGTGTGCTCTGCTTTATCATTAGCGTTGGCAATATCAGTATCGAATGATACCTGAGTGCTAGACGCTCCTGTTTTGGAATCTCTAACAAGCTCGTCGTTTAAATCTTCCATTGACTTGTCAAAGGTTTTAAGTGAAAGACCTGGCTTAATATCTATATTTAGCCCTGCAACATTTAGATAGCCGTTATATAAAAGCTCACCGTTTGCATCATATTCTTCCTTAGCAATATGCTCATAAACCGTAGGTGATGTCGCACTCGCAGGGCTTGTCCCGGCAAGTACCGATAAATTTGATATAAAAATGCAAGCCGATAATATTAAGCTAGCCGATGTTAAGAAAAGTTTGTTTCTCATATTGTGCTCCTTTGCGCCACTTTAAACGAAATTTGTATCATACAATTATATAGTTAAATTGCAATTATGTCAATGCTTTAGCGGAAAAATAGGCCAAAAAGGTGAGTTTTTATTTTCACCTTTTCAGCCTGTTTAATGCTTAATTTAGGCATCGCTTTCGTAGACTATGCCCGATTTTTTTCTTAAATCTTCCATTAAGTACGCTACTTCTAAACTAAGTCTATTGCATTCTTCATACTCTTCACGGTATTTTTCGGTGTTGGTGATAAAATTGTAAAAACCTATCGCCTCATAACCCATGAGTTTGAATTTTTCCTCGGTTCCACAAACTTTTTCACGTGTTTTATCGGGATACATAATTTCAATTTCCGCAAGCCTTGATATAGACTCTACCGAAATACAGCCAAAATCTGCTTGGATGTCCGTGTTTGCACCTGCATCACCTATTTTTGAATATCTTATGCAGACGAGTTTGTCGTCGTACTGCATGTTAATAATTCCATAGCCGTCGGCTCCTGTGTGGAGTAGGCTAGAATATATGTTGTAGTCCTTTGGCATTCCAAAATAATAAAGGGCGGGGTAGAGGCAGTAAACACCCAAGTCCATCAAGGCTCCGCCTTCGAATTTTGCGTTTAAGACGTTTGGAATTTCACCATTTAAGAAGCTGTCATAGCGTGATGAACGCTGAGAAAAATCGAAAGTCGCCATGGACACTTTTCCTATTTTAGAGATGGCTTCCTTTAAAAGCTCCTTTTGAGGCAAATGCATAAACATTATTGCTTCAAGGAAAATTACTCCGTTTTCTTTTGCGAGGTGTTGCAAAATTTTTACTTCGTCGCCATGAGAGGCAACGGGTTTTTCGCAAATTACATGCTTTTTATTTTTTAAAAACAGTTTGCTTTGCTCAAAGTGAAATGAATTCGGGCTTGCAATGTAAACCGCATCAATTTCCTCACACGCAGCCATTTTTTCAAGGTCTGTATATATGTTTGTCACTCCGTATTTCTCACCAAAAGCCAGTCCTGTTTCTTCTTTTCTGGAATAAATAGCGGAGAGCTCCCAAAGTCCTGAATCTAAAGCGCCGTCTACATATGCACCTGTTATCCAGTTTGTGCCTATTATACCAAATTTCATAAATTCATCCTCATTTCAAGTTTTTAATTATGGTTTTAATGACTTCCTTTTGTGTGTTCATGTCCTCTAGCACGCAAAATTCGTGTTTTCCGTGGAAGTTGTCGCCGCCTGTTCCAAGGTTTGGACAAGGAAGCCCCATGTACGATAGTCTTGCGCCGTCGGTGCCACCTCTTATAGGCACAATTTTTGCGGTAAGATTATGCGTGGCCATTGCCTCTATCGCCCTGTCGATTATATACATATGCGGTAAAAGTTTTTCTTTCATATTATAATAGCTGTCCTTGATGTCAAGGCTTATTACCTGCATTTCATACTTGGTATTCATATATTCCATTGCACGAGTCATGCATTCTTTTTGTTTGTTTAGAAGATTTAGGTCGTGGTCTCTTAGTATATAGAGCATTTCGCCGTTTTCAATGTCCGATTTCATGTCGACCAAGTGTATAAATCCCTCATAGCCCTCTGTGTGCTCTGGCGCTTTTGTGTAGGGGAGTAGGGCGTTAAATTCCATTATAAGCTTATTTGCATTAATCATTTTGTTTTTTGCGGCCCCCGGGTGAACGCTTCGGCCTGTTATAGTCACTTTTGCAGATGCGCCGTTAAAGTTTTCGTACTCAATTTCAGAGATGTCCGAGCCGTCAACCGTGTAGGCGTAGTCGGCACCAAAACCTTTTACATCAAAATGCTCTGCCCCGACGCCGACTTCTTCGTCTGGTGTAAAGGCAACTTTGAACGTTGGAAATTCTTCATTTGATGAAATAAGCTCCTCGGCAACCTGTAAAATTTCGGCAATTCCTGCCTTGTCGTCCGCTCCTAAAAGGGTAGTGCCGTCGGTTACTATCAAGGTTTTGCCCTTGTGATTTAACAAATTTGGGAAGTTTTTAATGTCGGTGACTATGTTTTTTTCTTCGTTTAAAACGATGTCACGGCCGTCGTAATTTTCTATTACCCTTGGCTTCACGTTTTTTCCGCTAATTTCGGGGGAGGTGTCCATATGTGCGATAAAACCTATGGTTTGTGCGGATTTTTTTGTGCCCTCCACCGTGCCGTATACATAACCGTACTCGTCTGTAAAGGCGTCTTTGATGCCTATTTCTTTCATTTTTTCTACTAAATATCTAGCAAATACTTTTTGCTTATCGGTAGAGGGAAAAGTTATACAGGCGGGGTCAGATTTTGTATCAAAGCCGACATAGTCGAGAAATTTTTCTAAAACAGACATAATTTATACTCCTTAAATTTGTGAAATGTAGTTTTTAATATTTTGTAGGCCTATGCTAAGTGCAAGCTCGCAGGGCTCTAAACCCTCAAATTCAAATGACATATAACCCTCGTAATTTGCTTTTTTAAGCGCTAAAAGGCACTGTCTCACCGGCACATTTCCCTGTCCTATTATAGTGCCTCTTAGATAGTTTCCCATGCGGGTCTTAAAGCTACCTTGTCCGGGGTCGGGTTGGTTATAGTCTTTTAAAATAAAGTCTTTTAAGTGGACATATTTTGCATAAGGTGCAACTCTTGTTACTGCCTGCGCAGGGTCTTCGTCGGCACACATAAAGTTTCCTATATCGCAAAGAAGGGCAAAGTTGTCGCAGTCTATCGCTGTATAAAGTTTTTCCACACGCTCGGAATCTTGGCAGAAAAAGCCGTGGTTTTCTATCATGGTGACGACTCCCTTGTCTTTTGCGTACTCGCTTACCTCTTTACAAGCCCTTGCAAGTTTGCTTAGCACCTTGTCAAATGAGCAGTATTTATCGCTGTCATAGGCATACCCCACGGTAGCGTCGTGTCGCATGCGGTTAACGCCTAAAATTTCAGCTATATCAACAAGTCCTTTAAGCCTTGAGATCTCCTCGTCTGTGTCTTTATTTAAGAAATCGGCATCACAGGTAAGGCAACTGATTTCTATGCCCTGCTTTTTGCTCTCTTCCAAAATTTTTAAGGCGTGCTCCTTTTTCTCTTCATAACTTAAACCTGCAAAGTCGACTGCGTCTAGCACCTCTATTGCGTCAAAACCTAGGTCTTTTGCCCTTTTAATGCACTCAAGCGCTGTGACTTTGTTTGCTCTTATATCGCTTATAAAGCTGTAACTACTTACAGAAAATTTTATATTATTCATCTTTTAATTTCTCCTTTAGTCGCCAAAAGATACGCCGATATCTCTTGCGGATTTTATTTCTTCACAGTCTACCGGAACAGTTTTTAGTTTGCCTGCGCATTCTGATAGCGGCACGGCTGTTATTTTTCCGTTGATAAGTGCCACCATATTGCCAAAATTTCTCTCTTTAATAAGTTTTACAGCGCCTGCACCAAATCTTGTGCATAAAACCCTGTCATACGTGCAAGGGCCACCGCCTCTTTGAAAATGCCCAGGGACACAGACTTTAATTTCATTGTCTATATAGTTTGAAAGTTCATTTGCAACTTTATAACCCACAGAGGGGAAAGAGGCTTTTGCACGTGACTTTTTAAATTCCTTTTTAGAAAGCGTGGCTTCTTCTTTTGAAAGTGCGCCCTCTGCCACTGCAATAATTGAGAAATTTTTGCCTGAGGCTATCCTTTTTTTGAGCACCTTGGAAATTTTTGTGATGTCGTATGGGATTTCGGGCAGGAGTATGATGTCCGCACCGCCTGCAATTCCTGCATAAAGGGGGAGCCAGCCCACCTTGTGACCCATAAGCTCAACTAAGAAAATTCGTCCGTGAGAGGTAGCAGTTGTATGTATGCAGTCAAGCACATTTGCGGCAATTTCTATGGAGCTGTGAAAGCCGAATGTCATATCAGTGCCAAATATATCGTTGTCTATGGTTTTGGGAAGATGTATCACATTTAAGCCGTTTTGTGAGAGTAAATTTGCGGTTTTTTGCGTTCCATTTCCACCTAAAATTACTATGCAGTCAAGATTTAGATCAAAATAAGTTTTTTTCATTGCAGACACCTTGTCTATTCCGTCCTCTTCTATGACTTGCATCATTTTAAAAGGCGTTCTCGACGTGCCTAAAATTGTTCCTCCAAGGGTTAAAATTCCGGAAAAATCTTCTGGTTTCATCAGTTTGTATTCGCCATTTATAAGACCTTTATATCCGTCTTTAATTCCGTAAATTGTGACTTCTTTACCGTATTCTTCGTAAAGTGATTTGGCCACACTGCGTATTGAGGCGTTAAGTCCTTGACAGTCTCCGCCACTTGTGAGAATAGCTACGTTCTTCAAAATTTTCTCCTCCTTTTATTCAGATGTATGAATCGGTATGACGGCTGTGTTTTTTTCTTCAACCTTTAATAAATCAAGTCTGTGTGCGGCAAGTTTAGAAAATTCTTTTTGGCTTGATGAAATTTTCTTGCCACGTTTATCCACGGGGTGGTAGGTCATGTCGCTTAGCATAAGCCTTGCATTTGTGGTGTCGTTTAGCATGATGTCCAAGTCGTCGCAAACCCTTTTTTTAATATCATCGTCTTGTATGGGGAAGATAAGCTCTATACGTCTGTCAAGGTTTCTTACCATCCAGTCGGCACTTCCCATATACACTTTTGGGTCTCCTGCATTTTCAAACTTGAAAATACGGCTATGCTCTAAAAGCTGGCCTACTATGCTAATTACCGTGATGTTTTCGCTTATTCCCTCAATGCCTGCAACAACACTGCAAACACCCCTTACAATAAGCTTTATTTTAACGCCTGCGATAGAAGCCTTGTATAAAAGGCCTACTATTTCTTTATCTACAAGAGAATTAACTTTTACAGTAATTCCACAAGGCAGATTTTTTTTCGCATTTTCTATTTCATTTTCTATCATTCGCCTAAAGAAAGGACGAAGCCCTAAGGGTGCTACGTGGAAGTGGTTATATTCGGGAGGGCTTGAATAGCCCGTGATTACATTGAATAGGGAAGAGGCGTCAGAGCCAAATCTGTCGTTGCATGTAAACAGGCTAAAGTCGGTGTAAAGTTTTGCGGTGGAGTCATTATAATTTCCCGTGCCAAGGTGTAAATAGCGTCTAATGCCTTCGTCCTCGCGCCTTACAACAAGGGCAATTTTACAGTGGGTTTTAAGTCCGAACAAGCCGTAAATTACATGACAGCCCGCTTTTTCAAGCTTTTTGGCCCAGTTGATGTTATTCTCTTCATCAAATCTTGCCTTAAGCTCAACAAGTACCGTCACTTGCTTTCCGTTTTCGGCGGCGGTGATAAGCGCCTCGATAATAGGGGAGTTGCCACTTACCCTGTAAAGTGTTTGCTTAATTGCAAGCACATTTTCGTCTTTGGCAGCAGTTTCTATAAAGTTTACCACGCAGTTGAAGCTTTCATATGGGTGGTGTACCAACCTGTCTTTTTGTGCGATTGTTTCAAAAATATCGGTGCTTCCAAAGAAATCGGCAGGTGGATTTACAGGACTGATTTTATTAAATACCAAATCGGCCTTGTCTGAAATGCCTGAAAACTTCATAAAGAAAGTAAGGTCAAGAGGACCTGAGACAAAATAGAGCTCACTTTTTTTAAGCTTTAGGTTTTTTTCTAAGAAAGTCAGGGTCTTCTTGTCGGCCTTACTGTTGATTTCAAGCCTTACAGGGCGCCCTCTTTTTCTCTTTTTAATAGATTTTTCTATCTCTTCAAGGAAATCTTCCGCCTCTTCGTCTATGGATAAATCGGAGTTTCTTGTGACTCTAAACGGAGTGGCTTCAATGATGTCGTGAAGCTCAAAAAGTGCGCTTAGTTTATAAATAATAATGTCTTCTAAAAGCACAAATTCACGTTTGCCTTCTTCGGATTTTAGCTCTATAAACCTAGGTAAAATAGAGGGAACTTGAACACAGGCAAAGCAAGTCTCTTTCTCCTCTTTAGTTTCAAGCCTTACAGCAATGTTTAGGCTTTTGTTTGAAAGCAAGGGGAAGGGCCTACTGTTATCAATTGCTAAAGGAGTTAAAACGGGGAAAACGATTTTATCAAAATACTCGCCGATAAACTTTTTTTGCGTTTGTGATGCGGCATTTGGCTTTATAAAAAATATATTTTCTTTGCTAAGCGCCGGTATTAGTGAGCGTAAAAGGCAGGAATACTGCTTGTCCATAAAATCGTGCGTTTTTTTCTCTAGCTTCTCAAAAAGGTCTGATGGAGTAAGTCCTGAGTCGTCCTTTTTCTTGTAGCCTGATTCGATTTGCGCCTTAACCCCTGCCACACGAACCATGAAAAATTCGTCCAAATTTGATGAAGTAATTGCCAAAAATTTAAATCGCTCAAGTAGCGGATTTTCTTTTTTTACGGCTTCTTCTAGTACTCTGTGGTTAAAGTCCATCCAACTAAGCTCTCTGTTATAAAATGGATATTTATTTTGCATACTTAAACTCCTTAAGATAAATGTGATTTTAATACTAGTTTTAATTCTATTCCGAATATATCGCTGAAAAATTCCGCCTCTTTTGAAAAATGTAGTTCCTCAAGAGTTGTGCCTTGATGGCTTTCGGCCTTAATTGTGATTAGGTTTTCGCTAATCGTCAGCTGTTCTATGTCAATTTTTTGCTTATGAGATTTATCAAGGGCGTTTGCAAGCTTTAAAATTGCGACAAATTTGGCGATATGAACCATCTCTTCTTGAGAGAGATGTATAGAGTGCAAAGAATCTTCAAGATGCTCTGAGTTTTCTACATAGCCACAAACTAGTGCGCATAGATTTATGTTTTCACGGCTCATTCCGTAAATATCTAAATTTTTAATAATATCAAGGGAGGCCTGCGCCCTAAGCCTTACATTTACAAATTGGCCACAGCTGTGAAGGATTGCGCAGACAAGCAAAATGTTTTTCTCCGCCTCGTCAAGACCGTGAATTTTTTTAAGCTTTGTAAAAAGCATGTCTATATTTGCGCAAACTTTTTCATAATGCTTTTTAGGGCAATTAAATTCTGCGGCTATATTTTTCGCACAAAGAAGAGAACTTTTTAATACATGGCTTTCATAGGTAAGCCGTGTCGTTGGCTTTAAAATATGCGTCGCAATGATTTTTTCTAAATTCACATGAGGAATATAAATTTTTGTTATAGATTTATTTAAATTTAAAAGCTCACAAAATATGCTTAAAGAGGTCGATAATATCGAGGCTCTTTCCTCTGAAATATTGTGTTTGTAAGCAATATTTTCACAAGAGGAGGAAGAAAGCTTTTTATGAAATTTTTTAAGGCTTGATGTCGTGATTTTAGCAATATTATCCGCTGTGTCAAGATTGCAATTTTCGGCAATTATATTCATGCCTGAACCTGAAAAAATAAAGCAGTCCGCATCTTTGATGTTTAGGCTAAGTTTGCTTAATTCAAGCTTGATATACTCTTCTACCACAAGATGGAAGCTTTCGGTTTTTGTCCTAAGATTTGCCAAGTTATCGTTAAGCTTAAGCGAGCCTATTGGTATGTCAAAAGAACGTGTGACATACCCGCCTTCAAGCACTGCAAGGCCTATTGTAGACGAGCCGACAAGTGCAATTATGGCTTTTTTAACATTCACGGGGCATTCTAAAATTTGAGAAATCATATCGGCATATATCAAGGATTTTTCTCGTCCGTCTAAAAGTACATCGACGCTGAGATGGTTTTGAGTCAAGACCCTGTCGGCGATATATGCCTTATTTTCGGCCTCTCGCATGACCGTGGTGGAAATGACTTTAATTTGTGACACTCCATAGGTTAGCGAGGCTTCTTTAAATTTGTTTATCGTGGCAGTAAGCTCGTTTAAAGTAGAAAACGACAGCTTTCCCGTATTAAAAATTTCATGACCCATGGCCAAAGGATATATCAAAGTATCAATGTTTGACACGATGTTTTTATTGTTTTGAAATATTCCCATTTTAATGCTGTTTGCACCAATTTCAATAATGGCACAAATGTTTTTATAAGTTTTTGCTTTCATATATTCACCAAACCTTAAATTATCGATACTAATATTTTATAGTTTGCCCAAAATCCAAAATTATAACTCGTTTTGAATAATTTGAGATAGGTCTTGTCTTTTTCTTATGAGGGTAGCTTCTTTGTTTTCGTCTACCAAAACCTCTGCAATTTGCTGGTGCGAATTGTAGTTAAATGGTGTCATTGATGAGCAGTATGCGCCCACGCCGCCTATTACAAGATAGTCGCCTATTTTGGGCTCTGTCATAAGTCTTGGGACGGGGCTGTCGTTTTCGTCTAGGCACTGTGAGTCGCCGCTTTCGCAGCATCTTCCCACGACCACTGCTTCATAGGTATTTGTCTTGTCTAAATTAAATTCAGTCGATAAAAGCTCGCCCTCTTTTGAGATTAGATAGAAAGGGTGCCTTGATGCATACATTAAGGGTCTTGCGTTAATTTCCATTCCACCGTTTAAAAGCAAGAAATTAAGTCCGTCTTTGCCGGTGCGCTTTTTATCGATTATATTTGTGATACAGTACCCTGAGTTTGCCATTATAAAAGTGCCGGGCTCTATTTCCATTTTAAGTTTTCTGCCTGTTTTTTCGTAAAACTCTGTAAGTTTTTCCTTTGCATACTCGCCAAGGTGTAAAATGTCTGCCGCCACCTCGTCGGGCATTCTTGCGTCTTTAAGGCCGCCGCCAAAGCTTACGCTTACTATGTTTTCATCAAAATAATTTTCAACTATGCTAAGCTCCAAATCTATGTTTTCATTCCATTTTTTTGGATCTGCGCCAGAGCCTATATGTACGTGGACTTGATTAATCACAACCCCATCGTTTTTAACCATTTCAAGCAAAGTTGGTAGGTTCTCAAGATGCACACCGAAGCAGGAGTAGTTGTCTCCTGTATTTCTTGTTGCAGACTCGCCAGAGCCTACGCCCGGGTGAACCCTTACCGACACAGAAATTTTATTTTCAATCAAAAACTCCCTTATATTTTTATACTGGGTAATGGAACAAACATTATATTTTAAACCCTTAAGCATAAGTTCTTTTAAATCGTCTAGCTCTTCATTAAGTGGTGCTTCCTGAGTTGTAAGCATGATATCACAAAGTTTAACTCCTGCAAGGTAGGCACGCTTTGCCTCGTTTAAAGAGCTTGCATCAATTTTTAGGCCTTCGTTATAGATTATATTTAAAAGTGCCTTGGTGCTATTTGCTTTCATTGCATAGCGCACGGTAAGACCAAAGGCGTTTGGCATGTTTAAAATAGTTTGGCACCTGTTAATAATTTCTTCCTTATCATAAAGGTAAAAAGGTGTTTTGTGCTGTGCGGAAATTTTGCTTATATCCACTGCGGTGATTTTCGAAAAGTGATTTAAATTCATGTTTGTAACTCCTTATACATTAATACATAGATTTTAGCACATTAACGGGAAAAAAACAATAATTATATAAAATTTAACATAGAAACATATATAAAATTTAACATAGAAAAACTTGACCCGAACGTATAAAAAATATATAATGATAGAAAAGACTAACTAAAGTTGATAGGAGTATTTTGTGAAAGATTATAAAGTAGTATTGTTCGACCTTGACGGAACTGTGACAGACCCCGGTGAAGGAATTAGAAACTGTATAGCATATGCGCTAGAAAAATTTGGCATAGTGGGGGAGAGCGAGGCGGCACTAAATCGTTTCATAGGCCCACCGCTTTGGGATTCTTACAAAAATTTTTATGGATTATCCCAGGAAGACGCGCAAAGGGGTGTAGAATACTACAGAGAGCGCTACACAGAAAAGGGAATTTATGAAAGTACCTTGATAGACGGTGCAAAAGAGCTTATTAAGGGGCTTAGTAAACAGGGCAAGAAAATTTTGTTAGCAACTTCAAAACCCGAAATTTTTGCAAGAAAAATTTTAGACTATTATGAGCTGTCAAAATATTTTTACTTTATAGGCGGCGCAAGTCTAGACCAAAGCAGGAGTGAAAAGGCAGATGTCATAGAATATTCGCTAAAAAGTGCTAAGATTGAAAACATGGAAGAAGTCGTAATGATAGGGGATAGGGATTTTGACATATTAGGCGCAAAAGCCCATGGCCTTGACAGCATAGGAGTAAACTGTGGATACGGCAGTATAGAAGAATTTATTAAAGCTGGGGCGACCTATGTTTTTAACGACATGCATGAGCTTATTAAAGAGATGATAAAATAAAATAAATGGGCAAGCAAAAGCTTCGTTTTGTCAGCGTGTCAAAAAAGGATAATTCGGAAAAGTAAAAATCACGATTGCGGTACAGTATAATTTATACGAACAGGGAGGATAAAGCTCTATGAAACATATAGGCACTAAAGTTTTGGAAACAGAACGATTGATACTAAGGAAGTTTGAAATCACCGATGCTTTATGCGTTTTTAATAATTGGAGAAACGATGAAGTGGTTGAACAATTTATGGATTGGCGAGCAGATAAATCTCCCCAAGATACAGAAAAAGAGGTAGCACAGTGGGTTGCAGAATATGAGAAAGATAATTATTATAATTGGGCAATTATACTAAAAGAAACAGGAGAGCCGATAGGTTCAATAGGTGGCGAGGTAAACGAGCTGCTTCAAAGTATTGATGTTGGATATTGTATTGGTCAAAAATGGTGGGGACAAGGTATTGCATCCGAGGCCTTTAAGACGGTTATATCTTATTTGTTTGAGAAAGTGGGAGTTAATCGTATTGTTGCAATGCTCGCCCCAGAAAATCCAAGTTCGGCAAAAGTTATGAAAAAATGCGGTCTTGAATACGAGGGAACACTAAGGCAAGGTGGTTATAGCCATAATGGAATTATTGATTGCATAGTATACAGTATTATAGCGAGCGACTATCACAAGAACAATCAAAACTAAATAATCGAAAATCAGCACTTGTCGACAAAAGTTGATAAGTGTTGTTTTTATTACTGCCCTTTTGCAAGTTTCTTCTCGCTTATTTTAGGGCTTTTTTTTGTAGCTTTTTTTACACGATAAAATAAGGTGGGACGAAGCATAAGCTTCGTCCCACCTTATTATTTAGGAGTTAAGATGTAGTTTATTTTAGTCTTGAAATGTACTGACAACATACGTATACGTTTTTAATCTTTTTGGCTTCCGTGTTAAGCGGTGTTTTAACTATAGGTTGTGTTTCAGATGGTGTGATGTATAGCTTGAAAGCAATTGCATCTTGTCCCGGTCTGATGTTAGACACATGTTTATAGCTGAATTTTTCGCCATGTATGTCAAGATAGTCAAACACTATTGTTTCAAACGTTTCGCCTGAAAAAGCCCTGAGTACCATTTCTTTGTCATACATTTCAATTATAGCCTTAGCTTCTTCAAAGCTAAGCATGCTGAATTTATATTCGCCCTCGTTAATAATGGTTCCTATTCCGTCGCTATCTAAAAGCAGTAAAGGTATATTTTTGTTTGACATAGTATTTGCTCCCCTCTGAAAATTTATTATTAGATTTTCTGTATTTACATTATACTCTCAAATAGCGGTAGTTGTCAACAATTATTTTTTAGATTGTTACTATTTTTTTAATTAAAACGACAAAATTAAATCGGTTAGTATAACTAACCGATTTAAACTTAATTTAATTACTCTTTGAAAAATGCGGAGTATCCTTCATAATATTCCCAGTTTAATATGCCAAAATTTTCGACTCTGTCAAAAATCAAGGTGTTAAAGCCATCTATGAAGAAGAAATAAACCTCTTCGTCGGTTCCGGGGAAGTAAATATATCCGTCTAGCGTCTCAGGATAATAAGTGTAAGTGCATTCGCCGCCTGACATGCCATTTCCCATGTTAAGCATAACATAGCAGGTGCCGTCGTCATAAAGCTCTATGTAAGGTATGTACTGCGCATCGAGAATTAATTCGGTGTAGGAATAATAAGTTCCTAAATGGTAGTCGGTCTCACCACCTTCTGAGACTATTGGAATATCACGGTCTACCGTGTCAGTCCCTAGTTGAATATAGGTGTAAATCGACTCATACTCTGTAAAGAGAAGTTGAGGCTCAGGAGGTAAATCTAAATCATAAAATGTGATGTTTCCTGCACCCGCCCAAAATTCTGGAGTGTATATCGATACCCATCCGTCGGCTGTGTTTTCCCAGAAAGCCGCCGTCATGTCTGAAATAAGAATTTCATCGGTGCTATTTGTTTCTTCACAGACATAGTAAAGACTTACTGCACAGTAATTGCCAAAATAAAATTCCCATGAATACATTAAATCGCCCGCTTCAACCCCTGGAAGGCTCTTTGGATAAGCGGATAAAAGGTCGGGAATGAAGATGTCGAGCATGTCTAAATCGGTGGAAGAGTCTAGGTACTGAAAAATCTCTACTTCGTCAATATTTATGCTGGTGCTAAGCGGTTCGGGCTCGGGAGCCGGCGTCGCTGTCGGTGGTATCGGAGTTGGAGTCGCCTGGGCTAATGCTGTAGGAGCTGGCGTAGATGTAAGCATTGGAGTAGCTGTGCTATCGGGGCTTACGACATTGTCCCCTCCACCGAAAAATGAGTTAAACCAGCCAAGTTGCCAGCCGACTATTGCAAGTACCGCAATTACAACGGCGCAAGAGGAAGAGGCGATGATGGCAATTAAGCCACCCTTACCTTTTTTAGGTGGTTCTTGCCCGCTGTTTGGATTTTCGCTATAGTAGCTGTTATTTGTATAAGTTTGCTGATTGTTTCCCACATCTTGAGTGGTGGGGTCTTGCTGATAATTTTGTGGCTCTTGCTCTGCTCCTTGAGTGTTTGCAGTGTTTTCTACAGGATAAGCCACAGGATTATATGTGTCCGTATTTGGGTCGTACCAAGTGACAAGCCTTATAGGGACGTTGTTTTGGTCGACGGTCATCTCGTCCTTATAATACAGACCACTACTTTGGTCAAATAAAAAATCATTTGGAATTGCCATGGAAATCCCTCCTTCAAATCAAAATCTCAAATAAAAAAGGGCGATGATATCACCGCCCCTATGTAATGTATAAATTATTTTAGCATATTAACGGCACCCATAAATCGCCATCATAATTTTAGTGCATTATTGTTGTGGAGGTTGGTTGTTTTGCTGTTGTCCGTAATTTTGGTATTGGCCTTGTTGTGGTTGTTGTGGTTGTTGATATTGTTGTTGTTGATATTGCTGTTGTGGTTGTTGGTATTGTGGCTGTTGATATTGTTGTTGTGGTTGTTGGTACTGTGGTTGTTGGTATTGTGGTTGTTGTCCTACCATGCCAAATGCCTGTTGTGCAAGTCCCTTGCCCGGAAGCGAAGCGTCTTGACCATTTTTGACTTTACCAAAGCTTAAAATTACAAATATTGCAACTATTATCCAAATTACAAGGTCTACTATCGAGAAAACAAATCCTAATAAAGGAATTGCGATAAAGAAACCCATAATAAAGTTGTAAAGTGTGTAATAAATGCTGAACATCAAAACAGTCATGCATTGTTTGATTACCCAAGTTTCTCTCTCAACAAAGAAAGCAAAGCCTGCTATCATGACAATTGGAATGAACTGCTCTAGAATGATGCACCAAAGAGCGACGATGGGATAAAACCATAATGAAAAACCTAATTTACCTTTTTGCATTGAAAATTCCTCCTTAGAATTATATAAAATTTATAATTTAATTATAGCATATTGAAAATAAAATTCAAGCTAAATTTACTATTTTTAGAAATAATTTATTCAAAAATTAGTTAAATTTTTAACAGTGGTCTTAGTTGCTCGGTTCAGTTCTCCAAAAATCGTGGCATTTTTTTGCATAGCCGTTATTTAGGAAAAAATCTATTGCATATACTATGCTTCTATCCCAAAAATTCCACTCGTGAAAACCCGGCCATTCCATATATGTAAAGTCTAAGTCCAAAGTTTTCATATAATCTTTAAACTGCACGTTGCCCTCGTAAAGATAATCTTGCAGTCCGCATGTGCAAAGCACCCTTGGTTTATCCTGTGGGTTAAGTGTCGATACCTTTTTTGCAAGCGGGTATAAATCGAGTTCTTCTCGCTTTTTAAAGTCGTTTCCGAAAATAGGAGCAAGATATCTTGTGGCAAATTCCGATTTTTCGTCTACTTCGCCTCGGCCAAACTGCACAGCACCGCTAAAGGTTGCGCAGGCTGCGTATAAATCGGGTCTTGAAAGGCCTAAGAGCATTGCGCCGTATCCTCCCATGGAAAGCCCTGCCACAAAGGTTTTTTCCCTTTGTGTCGGTATGTTAAACATGGTTTTTAAAAGTTTTGGAAGTTCAAGCGTCATATAGCTAAAATATTTTTCGCCAAATAAATCATCGGCATAAAAGCTGTTATGAGCCTGAGGGGCTATGAGGATTAAGTTATTGTCCTTTGCATATCGAGAAGCAGGGGTGAGGGTAGTCCACGAGTTGCTACTGCCGAGCATTCCGTGAAGCAGGTAAATTACACCGTCGGCCTCTTTGTCCTCATTTTCATCATACGGCAAGTAAAGTTCCACCGAAACGGTTTGGTTTAGCATTTTTGAGTATAAATCCACTTTAATATTGGCCATAATTTACTTCTCCTTAAATTAAATTCCAAGATTTGAAAAAGGTTCGGGCTTTGCAAAGTAATATCCTTGAGAAAAGTTGATATTATTTTCGCTTATAACGCTTTGAATGTCTTCGTTTTCGACAAATTCAGCGGTAATTTCTGCACCTATCAGTTTTGCCATGTAGCAAATTGAGGCTAAAATGAGCCTGCTGTCTTCGTTTGTATCAAGCTCCTTGATAATACTTCCGTCAATTTTAATTATGTCGGGCTTGCACGCTATTATTGCGGTGTAAGTCGCAAAACCTGCACCAAAGTCATCAATTGCTACTTTGCAACCAATTTTTTTAACTTCGTTTAAAAAATTGATAAGTTCCATGTTTTCGCCATAGTTTTCGGTTTCCAAAAATTCTATGACTACCCTTGAAGGCTCGGGGAAATTTTTAAGTCTTTCAAAAAACCAGAGTTTAAAATCCTCCGACTGAATGTCCAAAAGCGATACATTAAGGCCTAAATTGTAATCTAGTTTTTCAAAATCGCTTAAAGCCGTGTCGATTAAAATTTTACTTATTGGTAGATAGAGTTTAAGTGATTTAGCCATGTCTAAGAAAAGTCCGGGTGGACATATTTTCCCGTCTTTATCACAAATTCTCATCAGAGCTTCGTATTTTGTGATTTCTTTTAAATCGTTGCTGTATATGCCTTGATAATAAGGTATGACTTTGTTGTTTTGTATTGCGTAGCTCAAAAGCTCAAAAATTTCAGCTTCTTTTTTGTTTTGAGCTTGAATAAGTTCTTGCTCATTTGTAGATACGATGAAATTTTCTTGTGAATCTTTATTAAGATAAAATGTGCTTAGCGCACGATTGATTAGGTCTTCGCCGAAAGTAATAACAAAGCGTGACACACCACCCTTGCCGGTTTGCGCAGATGTAGCGAGCTCGTACTGCTCATAATTTACTCTCATTAGATTTAAAAAATCGTCATCGCTTATATCGTCGTTTGCTACAGCGATAAATGATCTATAATTGTATATATAAACATGAATAATACCGTCAATGCCCATCATTTTATAGGCAGCATTTCCCATTTGTAAAATTTCCGTACTGCTTTCATAAAAACTTTCTTCGCCAAAGCTTGCAATCATCATGTCGGCGTTTACAACCTGAGTCATGCACATTTTGCTAAATTTTTTCTCTTTTAAATCTTTTAAATATTGTCCATAAGAAGGTAAATTAAATCTTATGTCTAAATCGGGTTTTGGCTTCAAAATATCTTCACTCATATAAAAATATTCCTTTCAAAATTTAATTAGTTTTCTATGTCTATATGGCACATTTTCATGGCGTCCAAGGCGTTTAAATGGCTTTTTACCGTGACTCCTGCACAGCAGTCTGCGCATACTGTAATTTTGGCCTGTGGAAAATGCGCCTTTAATATTACTGCGTTACTTATGACACAAATATCGGTGCACACACCGATTAAAGTGATATTAAAATCAGTATCGCCACCACTTATCTCGTTTATAAGCGTCGGCAAATCTTTTGAGCCAAAAGTTGTTTTATCAAGCACATGCTTTGTCACCAAGTGTTTCAAACTAGGGTGAATTTCGTGTCCGGGGCTACCTTTTATGCAATGCTTGACAGGCAGTTTTTTTCCTTCACTGGTATCTAGATAATCATCAAAATGTGTGTCCCTTGTGAAAATTACCTCACCGTCAAAATTTTCAGTTTTATTTAAAACAGCCGGAAGTATGTCGACAGCCTCTTTCGTTCCTAGGCTTCCATCGATAAAATCCACCTGCATATCAACCACAATAAGAAAATTCTTCATGTAAGCACCTCCGTTTTAATAAGTATATCATAACGGAAATATACTTGCAAACATTATTACAAATTATTTTATAAATATATTGACAATTTTGACTTAGTTGAATATAATATAACTATATCATGATGCAGTTATATTTACTGCAAAAAGAGGAGGGTGATATATGTCAGATTTATGTTGCAAGACACCGCAAAAGGTGATAGAGGTTATATCAAATGAGGAGCTTACAGAAAATCTGTCTTTTTTCTTTAAAATTTTCGGCGAGCCCATAAGAATAAAAATCTTGCTTGCCATGCTACACAGCGAAATTTGCGTAAAGGATTTAGCGATACTCTTAAACGTTTCTCAACCGAGAATTTCCAATCAATTGAAGCTTTTAAAGCTTAACAAGATAGTAAAAACCAGAAAAGAGAAGAATAATATTTATTACAGTTTAGATGATGGGCATATTAATGATATTTTAAGCATAGGGCTCAGCCATCTAAGCCATAACTAGGAGGAAAATATGGAATTTTTAATTAATTTATGGGATTTGTTTGTCGACATGTCATTTTACATTACAATCGGCTTAATTTTTACGGGAATACTCCACGCCTTTGTAAATAAGGACGCAATACTTAAGCATATAGGCAAGAAAAACACCTCGTCGGTGGTAAAGGCATCTGTCTTGGGTGTTCCACTGCCACTTTGTTCTTGCGGAGTAGTGCCTACTGCGATGTATCTTGGAAAAAGTGGTGCATCTAAGGGAGCGGTGGTCAGCTTTTTGACTTCCACTCCACAAACCGGCGTAGACAGCATTGTAGCGACTTACGGACTTATGGGGCCTTTGTTTGCGGCGTATAGGGCAGTGGCGGCGTTTATTTCGGGAATTTTTTCCGGTATAGTGACAAATATTTTCTGCAAAAATGACGACGATAATTTTGAAAAAGCCTCGACATCCTGCGCATGCTCTTCAAAAGCAGAGGAAGCGCCGACTTGCGGATGCTCTTCAAAAGTAGAGGAAGCGCCGACTTGTGGATGCTCTTCAAAAGCAGAGGAAGCGCCGACTTGCGGATGCTCTTCAAAAGTAGAGGAAGCGCCGACTTGCGGATGTTCTTCAAAAGTAGAGGAGGCGCCGACTTGCGGATGCTCTTCAAAAGTAGAGGAAGCGCCGACTTGCGGCTGCTCAACAGGCGCAAGCATTGTGGCGGAGGCTAAACCTACATTTTTTGCAAAAATAAAAAGCATTTTCACCTATGCCTTTGGCAGCTTTTTAGATGAAATTGCAGTTAATTTTGTAATAGGTTTGATAATAGCCGCACTGATAAGCACTTTTGTGCCTGAAACATGGCTGTCAAGCTTTACAAACCCACTTGTTAGCATGCTGATAATGCTTGTAATCGGAATACCGATGTATATTTGCTCTACCGCATCTATACCTATTGCGCTTTCTCTTATGATGAAAGGTGTTTCACCTGGCGCGGCATTTGTTTTCTTGTTTGCAGGACCTGTGACAAACATTGCCTCTCTTGCGATTTTAGGGAAAAGTTTAGGCAAAAAAGTTCTTACAATATACCTTGCCTGCGCCGCAGTTTGCGCCATAATATTTGGCTTTGTGCTAGATTATATTATAGACATTTCGGGATACACCGGCCTTACAAACATAGTAGAGCACGCACATGAGCACCACACGCCAATTTATATGATAGCAGTGTCTGTTATTTTCGGATTACTAGTGCTTTGGAGCTTGATTAGAAAGTTTCTTCCCAAAAAGACAAAAACTTCTTCTTGTTGCTCGCAATAATTTTATATAGCAGTAAAAAGGGCTTTTACAGAGATAATCTATCGTCTGTAAAAGCCCTTTTTTTGTTGAGGAAACGAAAGCAGGAGGTGAAAAAATTCACGATATTTTAGTGTTATGATATTTCAGCAAAATAAAGTTCTGCCCTGTCTTGCATGGCCTTTGCACAATCCTCTGCAGTCATCAAGCCGCTATAAAAATCATTTATCAACTGCGTTAGTGCATTGTTAAGTTCTGTGTTAGTAAGTCCTATTGTTATCGGGTTTTCCAGCGCCTTGTCAATATAATCAAGATAAGCTTCAACTTCCTCTTTTGTAAAAGTCACGCCGCTTTCATATGTGAATTCTTCTATAGCGAAGAGGCTACTTTCTCTAAAAAACTTTTTATTAATCGCTGGGTACAAATATCTTGAACCGCTTATCTCGCCCTCTTCGTCTAAAAACACTGTGTCCTGTGTTTCTCCTATGTGATACTTAATAAATTCCCAAGCAAGCTCTGAATTTTCGGCGTTTTTCGGTATGCTCATTGAGCTCATAATTTGCGCATAAACTTCACCTTGTGAATTTGATAGCGGAATTGCCATTGTGACATTTTCTGCCTCTCGTGTAATAGACTTGTACGAAGTTCCGGCTATACCCAAAATTTGAGCAAAATAATCCTCTCCACTTACAATTTCCACATCTCCGATTGCTATGGTGCTTACAAATGGCTCGCTTACGGCAGTGTAATTATTTGTCACTGTTAAGTATTCTATAAATTCGGGAGAATTAAAGTCCACGGTCATATTTTGCGCATCGTATACGGCAGAAATTTCTTCTTGATATAAAATCGCCTTGCCTGCAAAATCTTCTGCTTGTATATATTTAAGTTCTGGAAATTCTCCACTTTGAGTTGCCCTGTCATAAACATCAAATAAAAACTTATAATCGACCGTTTTTACAGAGTTTATGTCAATGCCTAAGGTGTTTAACACGTCTTCACGAAGTCGCACCGAGGAAAACTCGAATTCTATAGGAAATCTGTATAACCCACCATTTATCTCCTGTGCCTCAATTACGTTCATATAGTAATCATCTTTTATAAACTCGGTGTCATTTTCTATAAACTCATTAAAATCGTATAATAATCCACTTGACACAAACTGGCTTGTATAATCAGACCCATAAGAGTCTATTATAAGGTCTGGTGTGTTGCCAGATACCATCTGCACCTTTAATCCATCACCGTAAGCCTTTACGGAGGCATAGTACTCTTCCTCTGTTGTGTACTCAATCATGCTGTCGTTTAGTTCAATACTAACATCGGGGTGAATTTTCAAAAATTCTTGCATTGAACGATACCAACCTATTGTGTCGCTCGCTATGTCATCGGTCGATATTTTTAGAGTACCCGAGAGCGTGCTGACGTTTTCTCCTGTCTCATTTTCAAGCACTGCGCCATCCTCCTTGGTGACACTTCCCATATGCTCCGAATAAATATCGGCGGTTTTGTCCGCACACGATACTAGTGCGATTAAGCTTAGGCTAAATACTATTGATATAATTTTTTTCATGCCCTAATTCTCCTTGATTTTTACTCCCCGCCCGATAAAATCTCCCTTGGTTTATACATTACTATCCTGTAAACGGCTATGAGTGACACCGCAAGTGCTATGCCTATTCCGCATGCATATAGTAGCGACACCACAACTTCGTTTACCACAATATCAAGCTCATGCGAGCTTATTACATTTGATACATTTTCGGTAATCATTCCCCCAAAGGCGAGGGATAGGGTAATTGCGCCTATTATGATAACCACATTTTCCACTATCATTTGCATGGCTATTTTAAATCTATTTTCGCCCAAAGACATGAGTATTCCTATTTCAAAGCCCCTGTCGTTTAAATTGCTTATTACAAGCAAGGAGAGTATCGTGGTAGCCATTACTACCGACATCACGACCAAGGCTTCGGAAATACTAACCGCCGTGCCTGTCGATAGACTTACCCTTAAATAATCTGTGTTGTCGACCAAAAATTCATAGTCTCCCTCAAGGCCTAAGTCATTTATGGTGGCAAGCGCCTGTTTTTCAAATTCTTCACCTGAGGTCGGGTCTGTAAGCACATAATTTGCCCTGTGTACTTTATCGTTATTGTCAATCAGCATCGCCGTGTCCACCGAGGTATAAATTTGATTTTCAAAATTAAAGTCCGGTGAGTCGCTTTGCTGGCTTGCCTGACTTGAAGTGTAAGAACCAACAATTT
>CAYJJU010000021.1:0-37612 GCA_964370635.1 uncultured Eubacteriales bacterium
CCGCCCCTACATTTGTCCGTCAATATGACGAAAATTATTCTATTTCGTCACAGCTCCATTATTCATCAAGTTTTAAAACAGACATAAAGGCTTCTTGTGGGACTTCTACTGTTCCCAGTTGCCTCATTCTCTTTTTACCTTCTTTTTGTTTTTCTAATAGTTTTTTCTTTCTTGTTATGTCGCCGCCGTAGCATTTTGCCAAAACGTCTTTGCGCATGGCTTTTACGGTTTCTCTTGCTATGACTTTTCCGCCTATGCAGGCCTGCACGGGCACTTCAAATAATTGTCTTGGAATTTTTTCCTTAAGCTTTTCACACATTTTCCTTGCCCTGCTGTAGGCTTTTTCACTGTGTATTATAAACGAAAGTGCGTCGACTACTTCGCCGTTTAGCATTATATCAAGCTTAACGAGCGAGCTTTTTTGATAGTCCATTAGCTCATAGTCAAAAGAGGCATAACCCCTTGTTCTTGATTTTAGCGCATCGAAAAAGTCGTATATAATTTCATTTAGCGGAAGTTCATAATGTATGTCGACACGGTCGGTGTCTATATATTTCATGTCCTTAAAAATTCCACGGCGCTCTTGGCATAAGTCCATAATATTTCCAACATATTCAGATGGTGAATATATATGGGCATTTGCAATTGGCTCCTCAGACGCTGCGATAAGCACGGGGTCTGGGTAGTTTGTCGGGTTGTCTATCTGAAGCTTTGTGCCGTCGGTCTTTGTGATATGGTAAATAACGCTGGGTGCCGTCGTGATAAGGTCTAAATCGTACTCACGCTCTAGCCTTTCTTGAATTATTTCCATGTGCAAAAGGCCTAAAAATCCGCATCTAAAGCCAAATCCTAAGGCGATTGATGTCTCCGCCTCAAAGCTTAAAGCCGCATCGTTTAGCTGTAATTTTTCCAAAGCGTCACGCAAATCTGAATAATGCGCGCCGTCTGCTGGGTACACACCACAGAAAACCATGGGTTGCACTTCCCTGTATCCCTCAAGCGCTATATCCGCCGGATTGTCTTTTGTTGTTATCGTGTCGCCAACATGCGCATCTCTTACATTTTTTATTGAAGCCGTAATATATCCAACTTCACCGGCCTGTAAAATTCCCGTTGGTTCTGGGTTTGTTGCCCTTAAATATCCACATTCAACAACGGTAAACTGTGCACCCGATGCCATCATTTTTATGGTGTCGCCAACTTTTACAGTGCCCTCTTTAATTCTTACATAGGTTATTACACCCTTGTATGCGTCATAATAAGAGTCAAATATAAGCGCCTGTAGCGGTTTTTCGGTGTCGCCTGTCGGTGGAGGCACGTCTTTTACTATTGCCTCCATGACATCGTGAATGTTAATTCCTGTCTTTGCGGAAATTCTTGGAGCGTCCATTGCAGGTATTCCAATTATGTCCTCAACCTCGTTTGCCACCTTTTCGGGGTCGGCACTTATTAGGTCTATTTTATTTAGTACCGGCACAACCTCAAGCCCTGCATCTATTGCAAGGTAGGTGTTAGCGAGGGTTTGCGCCTCTATTCCTTGTGAGGCATCGACAACAAGCACTGCGCCCTCACAGGCGGCAAGCGAGCGTGATACCTCATAGTTAAAGTCCACATGCCCCGGTGTGTCTATAAGGTTAAAAGTATAAATTTCACCGTCGTCTGCCAAATAGTTTAAGGTAACCGCCCTTGCCTTTATTGTAATTCCTCTTTCACGCTCTAAGTCCATATTGTCGAGAAGCTGGTTTTCCATGTTTCTCAAATCTACAGACTTGGTTTGCTCCAAAATCCTGTCGGCAAGTGTGCTTTTACCGTGGTCTATATGGGCAATTATGCTAAAATTTCTAATCTTACTTTGATCCACCGTATCATCCTCATTCTTCTATTTCGTCATCATTTTCTTCAGTTTCTTCGACTTCTTCTGTGTCGTCGTCTATTATTTCTTCATCATCTTCTATGATGTCAGGCACAGTTTCGTCGACTTCATCGGCTGTTCCGTCGTCTTCGACCGCGGCAATTTCTTCCTCTTCGTCATGCGGTGCTCTTGCAAGGGTTACTACACGGTTGCCCTCTTCAATTCTCATAACACGCACGCCCTTACTGGGTCTTGCACAAAGTCTTATGGACTCTGCCGTAATTCTTATAACTATTCCATTTTCTGAAATTAGTATAATATCGTCTTCAATATCCACAACTTTAATTGCGGCTATCATGCCGTATTTTTTAACATGGTAGTTAAGTAGACCCTTACCGCCTCTTTTTTGAAGCCTGTAGTCACTTATATTTGAAAGCCTGCCATAACCTGTTTCAGACACTGTTAGCACATAGGCATTATCACGTATTACCGACATGCCGACTATGTTGTCACCCTCTTTTAGGTTTATAGCCTTGACTCCCCTAGCTTTTCTTCCGACGGCACGCACATTGTTTTCATCAAATTTAATTGCCATACCCATTCTTGTTGCAAGTAAAAGCTGATTATTACCGTTTGTAATTCTAACCCAAGAAAGCACGTCGTCCTCGTCTAAATCAATGGCAATTAATCCGCCTTTTCTTATGTTTTTATAAGAAGACAGGTTAGTTCTTTTAATTATACCTTTTTTTGTTACCATGATGAGGAAATGCTCTTCGTCAAACTCTGTGGTTTTTATCATAGAAGTAACTTTTTCATCGGGTAAAAGCGGAAGTAAATTATTGATATTCATGCCACGGCTGGTGCGTGAGCCCTCGGGTATTTCATAGCATTTAAGCTTATACACCCTACCCATATTTGTAAAGAACATTACATAGTCATGGCTGTTTATTATAAACAGCTCGGTCGCAACGTCTTCATCACGCCTGTTCATTGCGCTTACACCCTTGCCACCACGGCGCTGAATTTGGTAATTATCCACTTTTTGGCGCTTAACATAGCCGAAGTTTGTAAGAGTTAAAACACATTCTTCAACAGGAATTAAGTCTTCAATATCAACTTCACCAAAAATTGCTGAAATTTCTGTTCTTCTGTCGTCGCCAAATTTATTTTTCATATAAATTGCTTCGTCTTTAATAATTGCAAGCCTTCTGCCCTCGCTAGAAAGTATGTCGTTAAGGTCTGCAATTTTTATTCTTAGCGCTTCAAGTTCTTCCTCAAGTTTAACTCTTTCCAAACCTGTAAGTTGTCCTAAACGCATTTGTACTATGGCCTGAGCCTGAATGTCGTCAAGGCCAAACCTGTCCATAAGGGCTTGTTTACCCTCTGGGATAGACTTAGAGCTTCTTAAAATTTTGATAACCTCGTCTATAAAGTCAAGCGCTATCATAAGTCCGTCTAGGATATGAGCCCTTTCCTTAGCCTTTTTAAGGTCAAATTCTGTGCGCCTTGTGATGACCTCGCCTTGGAATTTTATGTACTCGCCTATGATTGAATGTAAATTTAAAGTCTTAGGCTCGCCATTTACAATTGCAAGCATAATTACACCAAATGTAGTTTGCATTTGAGTGTAGGCATAAAGTTTGTTTAAAACTATTTGCGGTGCGGCATCTCTCTTTAAATCTATTACGATATGCATGCCGTTTCTGTCTGAGTGGTCGTCAATGTTTGAAATACCCTCAAGTCTTTTGTCTTTTACAAGGTCTGCTATATTTTCAATAAGTCTTGCCTTGTTTACTTGATAAGGAAGCTCAGACACAATAATCTTGTTTCTTCCCTTTTGATCTTCAACAATTTCTGCCCTTGCACGCACCAAAACCCTGCCCCTACCTGTTGAGTAGGCGGCTCTAATGCCTGCACGACCCATGACTATACCGCCGGTTGGGAAGTCGGGCCCTTTTATATGCTCCATAAGCTCGTCTAAAGTAGCCTCAGGATTATCTATAAGACAGACAACTCCGTCTACTACTTCTCGTAAATTATGAGGAGGAATATTTGTCGCCATACCAACGGCAATACCTGTTGAACCATTTACCAAAAGGTTAGGGTAATGGCATGGCAAAACCGTAGGCTCTTCGAGTCTGTCGTCATAGTTTGGTTTAAAATCAACCGTATTTTTTTCTATATCCTTAAGCATTTCAACGGAAAGCTTATTCATTTTTGCTTCAGTATACCTATAAGCCGCAGGCGGGTCACCGTCTACAGAACCAAAGTTACCGTGGCCGTCGACCAGCATATATCTCATAGAGAAATCCTGTGCAAGCCTTACAAGCGCATCATAAACCGAGGCATCACCGTGTGGGTGATACCTACCAAGAACCGTACCAACGGTATCGGCGCATTTTCTATATGGCTTTTCAGGCCAAAGCGTATTTTCATACATGGTATAAAGTATTCTTCTGTGAACAGGCTTTAAGCCGTCTCTTACATCGGGCAAAGCACGCTGTACTATAACAGACATAGAATATTCAAGGAAAGATTTTTTCATTTCGCTTTCCAGATGAACATCTATAATTTTGCCCGTATTAAGCAGCTCCATTTTATCCATAAATTAAGTCATCCTTTCTTTATTAGTTGAGAGTTTAGAGTTGATAGTTGAGAGTTAAGGTTCACGACTCTGTCGTGTTTTTAATATAAGAAAATGCTTTGCATTTTCCACCACCACTATCAACTATCCATTATCCACTATCAACTAAGTATAAAACTAACTCTGTTAATTTTATACGTCCAAGTTCTGTGCGTACTTTGCGTTTTTTTCTATAAAGTTTCTTCTGGGTTCTACTTTATCTCCCATTAAAACTGTAAATACTTCATCGGCAAGGGCGGCGTCTTCTACTTCTACCCTTAAAATAGTCCTTTTTTCAGGGTCCATTGTGGTTTCCCAAAGTTGCTCTGCGTCCATTTCACCAAGACCTTTGTAGCGCTGAATGTCGCAACCTGTGCCAAGTTCAGAAAGTATAGTATCTCTTTGCTCATCACTATATGCATAGTGGTGTCTTTTACTTTTTGTCACCCTGTAAAGTGGTGGCTGGGCTATAAATATGTGTCCAGCTTCAACAAGTGGTTTCATAAATCTATAAAAGAAAGTTAAAAGCAGGGTTCTAATGTGTGAGCCGTCGACGTCCGCATCGGCCATGATTATAACTTTGCCGTATCTTAGTTTTTCTAAATCTAAATCTTCGCCTAAACCGCAGCCAAGAGCCGTTACTACAGGTATGAGTTTTTCATTGCCGTAAACTTTATCAAGTCTTGCTTTTTCAACATTTAGCATTTTACCCCATAAAGGCAAAATTGCTTGGAAATATCTGTCCCTGCCGCTCTTTGCAGAGCCGCCCGCTGAGTCACCCTCAACTATGTAAATTTCGGTTTCCATCGGGTTTTTTGACTGACAGTCGGAAAGTTTTCCTGGTAGGCTGTTGCTTTCTAATGCAGATTTTCTTCTTACTAAATCCCTTGCTTTTCTAGCGGCTTCACGTGCCCTCGATGCCGCCATTGCCTTTTCAAAAATAGACTTTGCAATGCTTGGATTTTCTTCTAAAAAAGTCATAAAATGCTCATTAATCATGCCGGACACTAAGGCGCTAATCTCGGTATTTCCAAGTTTTGCCTTTGTTTGCCCCTCAAACTGAGCCTCTTTAAGTTTTACACTAATTACGCAGGTAAGGCCTTCTCTAACGTCTTCACCGGATAAATTTTTGTCCGCCTCTTTTAAAATATTGTACTTTCTTGCGTATTTATTCATTAC
Organism: uncultured Eubacteriales bacterium; assembly: GCA_964370635.1. Taxonomy (GTDB): domain Bacteria; phylum Bacillota; class Clostridia; order Oscillospirales; family Acutalibacteraceae; genus SIG603. The sequence continues at coordinate 5,655 of CAYJJU010000021.1, forward strand.
ATTTGTAAGCGAGCGCTTAAAGCCGTCTTCATGTGTTCCGCCGTCGCCTGTGTTTATGTTATTTGCAAATGACAAAATAAGTTCGCTGTAAGAATCTGTGTACTGAAACGCAATTTCCGCAGTCGACTCTTCATTGTCGGCAATTTTTGAAAAATGCATAACACTGTCGTGCACAACTTCAACAGCCTTTCTCTTGTTGAGAAAATCGACAAAGCTTGCTATACCGCCCTCATAATGAAAAGAATTTACTATGATTTCTTCTTCATTTCTTAAGTCCGATAATTCAATATTTATGCCGGCATTTAAAAACGCTTGCTCACGAAGTCTTGTTGCCAATATTTCATAATCAAACTCGACACCTTCTTTAAAAATTTCGGGATCTGGTTTAAATGTTACAAGTGTACCGTTTCTTGTTCCACTTGGTGTGTCGCCTTTATTTGTAAGTTCACAAACCGCCTTACCACCATCTTCAAATCTTTGATAATAAAGTTTGCCATCACTTACAACCTCAACTTCAAGCCAAGATGAAAGCGCATTTACAACAGACGCACCAACACCATGGAGACCGCCCGATACTTTGTATCCGCCGCCGCCAAATTTTCCGCCTGCGTGTAAAATTGTAAATACAACAGTAACAGCGGGTAGACCTGTCTTTTGCTGAATACCTACAGGTATGCCTCTGCCGTTATCTTTTACACTTATTATGTTTCCCGGTAAAATTTTTACTTCTATTTTGTCACAATAACCTGCCAAAGCCTCATCAATTGCATTATCGACAATTTCATATACAAGATGATGAAGTCCTTTAGGCCCTGTAGTACCTATGTACATACCGGGGCGCTTTCTTACCGCCTCAAGCCCTTCTAAAACCTGAATCTGATTTTCATCATATTCTGCTTCCACACTGCTGATATCAGCAAGATTAATATTTTCTTCCAAAACTTCTTCCTCCAAATTACTTACTATTTATATTATTAAATAAATCATTATACACGGTGTCTGTGTTTGCTTTTTGAGGTGTATCGGCTTGAGTTTTTACTGTGTCATTTTCATTATTTATGCTATTAAAAATGTCCTCATCATTTACATTTTGCGGTCTTTGAGGCAATTTATTTTTGCTACTTGTCACCCTTAAAGGAACAAGTCTGCCTACCCTCATAACATATTCCTTACCCATAGAATCAAAATACCTGCCGTCAGACGTTTTTTTGATTTTTTTAATTACAGGTTTTTGAAGATAAACCATAAATAAACTAAGCAAGAAAAATGCTGCAAAAGGTATAAATACATAAATTGGTGTTACAAGTGTCAAATTTTCAAGTATAAATCTTGAGAAAAAGTAAATTAAAAATGATATTGCAATCGCCAAAAATGCTATTAAATAAACAAAGGGTGAGAGATAAATATTTGATATTCCCTTGCATCTTGGGCACATAAACTCCCCATGTTTTTTTAGTGACCAAACCCTTAATAAATTAACTCTTTTTTTACAGTAAGGGCAGGTGGGTATTCCTATATATTTCATATATTTTTTCCTTTCAAGAAAATTTATAATTTAATCTCTTAATTAAAGTTTGTGAGGATATTTGGCATATATACACCACTTCTTTGCCGTCCTTAACACAAACTATATAAGATTTAGGAAGCTCTAAAGACACATTTATTACCTTGTTTGCCTTTTGCACTTCTCTTAAATATTTTTTTGTATGCCGTGACACCGAAGAGCTTTCCAAGTCAAAAATTCCCATTATATCCTCGGTATTAACAACGGTTTCATTTCCCAAATGAAGATACATTTTTTCTCCTAAATATTTAAAGTCATCACGTGTAAAAAACGTTAAATGAAGAATTAAAACTTATAATCAAAAATGCGTAAGCATTTCACCTAAACTCTTCACTGCAAGTGCTTTTTACACTTGTTACTTTTCCTTTTTCAACATAAAACTTTTTTCCATCTTTCAAAAGATTTACGCTTTCTTCATTACAACAGCTAATAAAAATTTGTCTTTTCTTTAAATGATTTAAAATATAATTTTGCCTAAAATTATCAAGTTCACTCATTACATCGTCGAGCAAAATTAAAGGAGCTTCGCCAATATTTTTTTCTAAAACATCGGCTTCACCTAGTTTAAGGGCTAAAACTGCACTTCTTTGCTGTCCCTGCGAGCCATAAGTTCTTGCTAAAAAATCATTAATAAATATATTAATATCGTCCCTATGAGGCCCTATATTTGTGATGCACTGTTTTATGTCTGCCTGTCTTGATTTTTTTACGCTATTATAATAATGCTTTTCTATTTCCACTTCATCTTGAGAAAAATCTTTATTAATTCCAAGTGGAAAATAATTTATACTTAAATTTTCTTTAAGTTTTGATATTCCCTTATATATTTTTAAGACAAACGGCGATAAAGATTTTATATATTTCATGCGCCTTTTAATTATTTCCATGCCATATTTAATTAAATATTCGTCCCACACATCTAAACTGCTTTGTAGCGAAGGATTTTTAATTATCTCCTTTAATAAGGCATTTCTTTGTCCTAAAGTCCTATTGTATCTATATAAAATTTTTGTATAAGACGGGTTTATTTGGCATATTGCGCCGTCTATAAAATTTCTTCTTTTTGACGGGCCGTCTTTAATAAGACTTAAATGCTCAGGCGAAAACACTACTGCGCAAATTTTTCCAACAAGAGCCGAGCCTGTTTTTTTTTCAATACCATTTATAACAGAATTTCTTTTGCCTTTTTCAATGTTTAAAACTGCCCACTGCTCTCGCTCTTCACTTATAAAATTTGCCTTAAGGCTTGCTTTTTTAAGGCTTTTACCGTCTTCAAGCTTTATAAGTTCAAAATCCTTATTTCCCCTAAAAGAATGTCCTCCGGTAAAAAGCCAAAATGCCTCAAGTAGATTTGTTTTACCCTGTGCATTATTCCCGTAAATTATGTTTATTCCGTCTGATACTTCTATCTGACAATTTTCTAAATTTCTGAAATTTTCTAATTTAATTTTACTTATATACATAAAAATCAGTCTGCTTTTACAATTAAAGCACAGGTTTGTCCCCTAATTTCAAAAACATCGCCATCTCTCATTTTTTTTCCACGCATCGTACAAACCTCTCCATTTACTTTAACAAGACCCATTTGCACAATTTGTTTTGCAATTCCACCTGTCATTACAGCGCCTGAAAGCTTTAGCATATTATCAAGCCTTATAAATTCGGTGTTAATTATAACTTTATCGTCCATCTATTCACCATTATAACCTAACCGGAAGCACTAAAAATGTAAAATCTTGGCCTACTTTTGGTTTTATAACCATTGGACTTAATGAACCATTAAGTAAAATTTCAACCTCATCACACTCACAGTTTTTAAGCGCATCGAGTAAATATTTATTATTAAATCCAATCTCGATTTTACTTCCGTTTATTTCACATTCCACTTCATCGGTTGCGCGTCCCAAGGCAGTTGTACAAAACATGTGTATATTATTGTCTTCAAACACGCATTTTACAGGGCTTTTTAGCCTTTCAGAAATAAGAAGCGAAACACGCTCCGTGCTTTCTATAAATTTTCTTGTATTTACAAAAACGCTTGCCGTATGAGTTTTTGGTATAGCGGCATTGTAATCCAAAAATTCACCCTCTAAAACAGGGGAAATTATTGTGTAATTTCTTATTTTGAACATTATAAGTCTTCTTGATGAAAAAATTTCCACATTGTCGTCTTCACAAAGCTTTAAAATTTCATTTAAAGTCTTACCGGGAACGACAAAACTTGTGTTTTCTTCACATTTTACTTTTTCTGTCCTCACAGCAAGTCTATAGCCGTCTACCGAAACAAGGTCAAATATGCCTTCGTTTATTACAAACAAGCTGCCTTGATGTATGGGTTTTGTGTCGCTTTCAGACACGGCAAATATAGTTTGCCTTATCATGCTTTGTAAAATTTCGCCCTCAAGGGTTATTTTATTCATGTTTTCAATTTCAGGCAAATCAGGGAATTCTTCAGGGTCTATTCCGACTATATTAAAATTACTGTTTCCGCTTTTAATATTTGCCATGTTTTTATCGTTTACAAAAATATCAATTTGTTCAGACGGAGATTTCCTAACTATTTCTAAAAATAGCTTTGCATTTAAAACCGTTGTTCCTTCTTCTGAAATATCCGCAAGGACATTAACTTGCATTACAAGTTCTAAATCATAAGCTGTAAGAGTTATCATGTCTTTTTTTGCCACTATGAGTATACCCTCTAAAGAAGGAATAGAAGTTTTTGTTGAAACGGCTCTTTGAATATTTGAAAGAGCTTCGCTTAGTATTTTTTTGTGTATAGTAAATTTCATATATTATGGTACTCCATTTCATTATAAAATATTTTAAACATTTGTAAAAAGGTAAAACAGTGGTACTTGAAGAATAAATGCTTAAAATATTTATTATATAATTATATTAATTTAGCAGTAGTAGTAGGGGCTGTGAATTTGTTTAAAGTTTCAAAAAAGCCATATTCTATATGGTAAAAAGCCCTGTAAGTTTTCAATATTTTTTGTGGACTAAATGTTTATGATGTTGAAAAGCTAAAGTTATAAACATATGTGTTGAAAAGTGAAATGTTGAAAACTAAAGGTTTGTTGAAAATATTTTCCGCTATTTTACCTTAACATTTTTAATAATGTCACTTATTCCAGCCTTTAAGGTTGGGTCTTTTTTGACCTTTCTTTCTACTTTTTGTATGGCGTAAACCACTGTTGAGTGGTCACGGCCTAAAATTTCTCCAATTTCTTTTACCGTAATTTGAGTTACTTCACGTATAATGTAGCTGCAAATTTGTCTGGCATTAGACACTTTAGAGTTTTGTTTTGGCGACAAAATGTCTTCTTTTGTGCAAGAATATGCCTTTGAAACGAAGTCTATAATTTTTTCTACTGTAACAGGTGTTGGCTCTTCGTCGCTAAAAATATCGCTTATTGCATTTTGAGCCGTGCCAATTCCTGGATTTTTACCGTCTAAAAGCTGGTATGCTTTTATTTTTTTGACAACTCCTTCAAGCTGTCTTATATTACTTTTTATTTTATTTGCAATATATTCGCAAACAGAATCAGGTAAATCCATGTCAAGTATTGAGGCTTTTCTTTTAATAATTGCAATTCTTGTTTCGTAATCGGGTGGTTGAATGTCTGCAGTAAGTCCTTGTTGAAATCTTGTTTTAAGCCTATCTTCTAAAGTAGCAATGTCTTTTGCAGGTCTATCAGATGTTAAGATTATTTGTTTTCTTGATTCATAAAGAGTGTTAAATGTATGGAAAAATTCTTCTTGAGTACTTTCTCTACCTGCTATAAACTGGATATCGTCCATTAAAAGAACATCTGCTTTTCTATATTTTTCTTTAAAAGCAAGAGTGGTGCCTCTACCTATGGCTTCAATAAGCTCGTTTGTAAATTCATCACCTTTTACATATACTATAACCTTATTAGGGTATTTCTTTTCAATTTCGGCAGATATCGCATTTAATAGATGGGTTTTTCCAAGCCCTGAGTTTCCATAAATAAAAAGAGGGTTATAAACCTCGGCCGGTCTTTCCGCAACGGCAACACAGGCCGCATGGGCAAATTTATTTGAACTGCCTACTATAAAGGTATTAAAAGTTAAATCATAATGCTCAGACGCAGATTTTTTCTTTTTATTTTCCTCTTCAACAATTTCCTCATGAACACAAATTCTATATTCAATTGTTCCTCCGAAAACCTCTTGGAAAGCATCATTTAAAAGTTCTGTATAGCATCTTTGTATGGTTTGCTTGTGAAATCTATTAGGTGCCTCTATTACGGCAACGCCTTGTTCAAAATCTAAAGAAAGAGGCACTAGGTCCTTAAACCATGTTGTGTATGCTATGTCGGTTATTCTTAATTTGCAGTGCTTACAAATTAAATCCCATGCTTGAGAAAAAGATTCCATTATTACTACTCCATTTCCATATTTTCTTAATTTAGCACAAATTTTTACAGTACTTGATATATATGCATAAATTATAACATAAAATCTATGTAAATTCAAATATTTACGCGAAAAATTTTTTTTTGTTGTTATTTTGCAAAAACTTGGTTTTAATATTCTAAATTAGAGTATTAAAATGCAAAAAATGATATATAATCAAAGAAATAATTAAAATCACACTATATAGTATGAGTTTAAAGAGTAGTCACAAATTATTCGATATAAATTATTGCAAAAAGCAAAATTAAAGGGTAATTTTTAATAAAATCAAAATATATTTCATATTTTACTAAATTTATTGTTGACATAAGTATAGTATTTAAGTTATAATTCTAACTTGTAAGGAAATGTCCCGAAAGGAGGGTTTTAATATGCTGAGAACCTATCAGCCTAAGAAGCTCCATAGAAAGAAAGAGCATGGTTTTAGAAAAAGAATGGCAGATAAAAACGGCCGTAAAGTATTAGCACGCCGTAGAGCAAAAGGAAGAGCACGCTTATCTTACTGATAAATGCCTCAAGGTCACCAAAGCGTGGCCTTTCTTTGTTTTGACATTTTATTTGTTTAGGAGTTATTTTAGTTATGAGAAACATAAATAGTTTATGCCAAAACAAAGATTATAAAAGGTTATATTTAAAAGGTAAAAGCATAGTGTGTAGACAGTATGTCTTATATATTATGAAAAATAGGACTAATAATATAAGATTTGGTATGACTACTTCTAAAAAAATAGGAAATGCCGTTAAAAGAAACCGTAGTAGAAGAATTATGAGGGAAGCCTTTTTAAGTCTTTTACCACATTTAAAAAGGGGTTATGACATAGTGCTAGTAGCAAGAGGAAGAACCCCTTATTTAAAGAGTGATGATATTTTATCAGAGCTTAAAAAAAATTTTATTAAACTTAAAATTTTAGAGGAATAGGATATGAAGACTGTATTTATTTTATTAATTAAATTTTACAGAAAACATTTGTCAAGCAAAAAAGCCTATTCTTCTTGTAAATATATGCCCACTTGTTCGGAGTATGGTCTTACTGCGATAGAGCGCTTTGGCGCATTCAAAGGTGGATTTATGACACTTTGGAGGATACTTAGATGTAATCCTTTTTCAAAAGGCGGTTATGATCCTGTACCCGATAAAAAAACCTCTTAAAGGAGATATGAGTTTTGGATATTTTTAATTTTTTTGGCAGCATACTGGGTTATTTACTATGGTTTTTATACACCATATTTAATAACTACGGTATATCTATAATAATATTTACAGTAATTGTAAAGGCGCTTTTATTCCCATTTAGCTTAAAATCTCACAGAAGTATGTCAGGACAGTCTAGGCTTTCTGAAAAACAAAAAGAGATACAAAAACGCTGTGGAAATGATAGGGCAAGATATACAAGAGAAGTACAAGAACTATATCAAAAAGAAGGTGTAACACCCGGTGGCGGTTGTCTTACATCATTAATTCCTCTACCTATAATGTTTGGTATTTTTTACTCTGTTACCTCGCCTTTAAGAAATACACTTCACATAGCAGGCGACACGGTAGACAGTGCAATAAATTATTTGGCAAGACTGCCCGGTATGGCAAGTTCAGGCCAATACATAGAGCTTCAAATTATAAGAAACTGGGATGAACTTAAGTCTTCACTTACAATGTTTACAGCAGCAGATGTTGAAAAAATTGAGTCATTTGCAGATGGATTTACCTTCCTTGGTTTAGATTTACTTTCTACTCCTCAAGGTGCGTCACTACTTTCTTTCTTATGGATAATCCCTGTATTATCTCTACTAAGCTCATGGGCAATGCAATTTTTAATCAGCAGAACATCGGCCGTAAAACAAGTCGGCTGTATGAAATATATGATGTACGGTATGGCATTCATCACCGCATATTGGGGATATATCATGCCTGCGGCGGTTGGTATTTACTGGGTATGCTCAAATGCAATTCAATGCGCACAATCTGTATTAATGGCAAAATTTTTCAGTCCTCAACACGTAGCGGCAATGAATGAGGCAAGAAAATTTGTAAGTTTGGAACTATCTGAACAAAATATAAAACCACTACCCGCAAATGTGCAAAATCAAATAGCACAAAAAATTCAATCTCAAACAGAATCTATAGCCCAAAAACAGCAAAAACAAACTAAACAAAATACGGCAAAAAAGAAAACATCTAAGGGAAATAAAAATTCTAACAATTATTTGGGTAATAAAAAATAATTATCGGTTAGAAAACTAGTAGTTAAACTTATAAGGAGGTTTAAAAATGGCAGTAAAAGAATTAATCGCAACAGGCGACAGTGTTGAAATTGCACTGGAAAATGCATGCAAAGAGCTTGGAATAAATACAGCTGATGCACAGTATGAAATATTAGAATTGCCTACTAAAAAAACTTTTGGTCTTTTTGGGGGAAATCCGGCAAAAGTTAAAGTAGTAGTAAATGAATCTGTCACAAAAGGCGCGGCAGACTATTTGAAATTAATTTTATCAAAAATGGGGCTTAATGACGTAGCTATAGAGATTGAAGAAAATGATGACAATGCAGAATTAAATTTAAGCGGTGAAGACATAGGTTTTATAATAGGACACAGAGGAGAAACGCTGGACGCGCTTCAATATCTTGCTTCTTTAGTTGCAAACCAAAAAACAGAAAATTACTACAGAATTACGCTTGATGTGGGCGATTTTAGAGAGAAAAGAAAAGAAACTCTTGAAAGCCTTGCAAAAAGAATAGCGATAAAATCTGTAAAAACAGGCAGAAATAATTTCTTAGAGCCTATGAATCCTTATGAAAGAAGAATAATTCATACAGCAGTTCAAGAAATTGAAGGTGCTAAATCTTGGAGCGAAGGACTTGACATGAATAGACATGTCGTTATAGGTCCGGTTGATGAGCAAAGGGCTCAAAGAAATAGGCATAGAAGCAATAATTTCAGAAATAATGATAGAAGAAACAACCATCAAAGAAGCGGTGGCAGAAGTAATTTTAAAAATAATAATTATAACAGCGCACCAAATCCAAAAATTTCCGAAACTGCTGAGCTACCATTTAGCCCAGCACCACTAGAGCCAACAACGCTACCAAAAAAAGCGGAAGACGCTCCACTTTACGGAAGAATTAAATAAAAAACTTACCCACCCTAATTTTTAGGGTGGGATTTTTATTTCTCTATAGCAAAGGTATATTATTCTAAAAAAAAGGTAAAATAGACATAAAGATTATTTTTAACGGAGAAAAATATGAATAGAAGAAGAAATGTAATTATAGTTGCAGTTTTAGGAATAGTTTTCATGCTATTTATCTTTTTGGGTTTTCGCGCATTTGAGGCGGGAAATGCCTATAATCAGGATTTGCAGTACACATATACAAAGTCACTGGGCCAGTTTACCGAATATTTAAGCAAGACGGTGAATGCACTGGATAAATCAAAGTATTGTCAGACAGTGTCAGGACATTTGAGCATAGCGATGCAAATTATGGAATCGGGAACAGGCGCAAAAGTTGCAATGTCATATTTGCCTTTTAGCGAAAATAGCTCTGAAACTGTGGAAACACATATATCAACAGCCTACGATTTTGCCCTTTATATGAGTGAAAAAACAGGAAGAAATGAAGAAGTAACGCAGGAGGATAGGGATAATTATCAAATACTTTATGAGGGAATGCTCGCAATTTTTGAGGAATTTTCAGAAATACGCAGTGAAATAGAGCTTGGAAATTATTCTTTAGGAAAGACGGGAAGCATACTCAGTAAAACCCTAAATTTGCCACAATCACCGCAGTTTGACAGCGGACTTGCAGATTTTTCACAGCAGATTACAGACATGGCGGTAATAGAGTACGACGGCCAATTTTCAGAGCATATAGAAAACAGAGTGCCTCTATATCTAGAAGGAAAAGAGGAAGTAACACAGGAAGAAGCGCTTGAGCTTGCAGCAAAATTTTTAGGGGTAGAGGTGGACAGCCTCTCCTATAATGGGATGTCAGAGGGAAGCATAACTGCCTATGAAATAGTCGGCGATAATTCAACAATAAGGATAACAAAGCAAGGCGGCGAGGCGCTGTATTATAAAAAGTACAACGAAACCACTACTGCAAATCACAGCTATGAAACCGCCCTAGAAAAAGCAAAAGAAACGCTTAAAGAGGCAGGATATGAGGATATTGCCGAAACACATTATGTGATTAACGATAATATTTGCACCATAAATTTTGCATCAGTACAAGAAGATGTGATAATGTATCCGGACTTAATCACGATTAGCGTGGAGCTTGATAAGGGCGAAATGGTGGAATTTTTTTCAGAGGGCTACCTTATGAATCACAAGGAAAGAGAAGACTTAGTGCCTGCACTCGATGAAAATACGGCATCACAAAGTGTGAGCAAAGACCTAAAAATAGAAAATATAGACGTTGCAATAATTCCAAGTAGCGGCAAAAATGAAGTGCTTTGCTATGAATTTATCTGTCTAGACGAAGACGACAGGGCAATTTTAGTGTATATTAATGGTGAAAATGGACTTGAAGAAAACATTTTCATAGTAAATCGCACAGAATTTGGCTCGATAGTTGAATGATTTTACTTGTAATTATCAAAATAATATGATATAATTTCTATACAAGAAAACGGAAAGGGGCGATAATATGCCACAATTAAAAGGAAGTAAAACAGAAAAAAACTTGATGGAAGCATTTGCAGGCGAAAGCCAAGCCAGAAACCGCTACACTTATTTTGCATCTAAAGCAAAAAAAGAGGGGTATCAACAAATTGCCGCAATATTCGAGGAAACCGCCGCAAACGAAAAAGAACATGCGGAAATATGGTTTAAACTCTTGTGCGGAGGCTCTGTACCTACCACGGCAGAAAATTTGAAATTTGCCGCCGCCGGTGAAAATGAAGAGTGGACAGAGATGTACAGAAGAATGGCAGATGAGGCAAAAGAAGAAGGCTTTGACGACATAGCAATGCTTTTTGAAGGCGTACTTGCCATAGAAAAAACACATGAAGAGAGATATTTAAAACTCCTAAAGAATTTAGAAGACGGCTCTGTGTTTAAAAAGCAAGAGAAAACCGTATGGATTTGCAGAAACTGCGGACATATACACGACGGCGAAAGCGCCCCACTTGTATGTCCTGTATGCACCCACCCACAAGCCTATTTTGAATTAAGGCTAATAAATTATTAAAAAAATTAGGGACGAACACAAATGTTCGTCCCTACAATATTTATAAGTAAAAATTATTCAGATATTACTATTTCATCTACTTTTTCGACCGATAGCGGTAGATAAGCCATTTCATCGCCTACCAAAAGCTCTACATATATGGTTTCCACAGCGCTTAAAAACTCTGCTTTTTCATCGCTTGTCATGCTGTCATAAGGAGATTTAAACTCCATTACTATATTCATTGTACGGCTGTCCTCATGATTTAAAGTTGCGGCAGTTAGCCCAAAATCAGAGTCAAGTGGCTCGTAGGCGTCGGTATATGTTCTTAAATCATCGCTTGAAAAAATTCTAAAGCTAACATCTTGTGTCTCACCCGTCATGTTTTTTACGGTAAAATATATGTTGCACTTATTGCTGTTTGAATCTATTGCATAATCGCAATTTACTATTTCCATTCCTTCTTGAAGAGATGTCAAGTTTCTGCCACTGTTATACTTTTCTGAAAACTCATATACATCCTTAGAAAAAGGACCTAAATCGACAGTTTCTGTTTGGCAAGCGGTAAATGCAAATGCAAGGCAAAAAATAAGTGGAAAAATTAGTTTTTTCATAATATACTCCTAAAAATAGTTATCTAATATATTTTACCACAAATTCTTCCTATCATCAATACAAATTTGCAAAATAGGGTATTTATTTACAAACAAGCCTATTGACTAGACTTTTTTTAAGGTGTATTATTATATAAAAATATAATTGAAGGAGTTTTATAAATGAAAACTTTACCTGTTGCAGTTCAAGTGTATTCTGTAAGAGATTATGCTGAAAAAGATTTTAAGGGAACTATGGAAAAAATTAAGGAAATGGGATATCAAGGTGTTGAGCTTGCCGGAATGTACGGCCATGAGGCATCTTATATCAAGAATGTATTAAGTGAGCTTGATTTAATACCGGTGTCTGCCCATGTTCCTTTTTCTGAGCTTACAAGCGATTTAGAGGGCACAGTGGCCAAATATAAGGAAATTGGAGTAGGACATATTGCAATACCTTATCTTGATGAAGAAGACAGGCCAGGTGGCGCAAACTTCATGGCAAACATGGCAAAAATTGAGGAAATAGGCAAATGTTGTAAGGAAAATGGCATAGTTTTGCTTTATCATAACCATGATTTTGAATTTATTAAAATGGAAAATGGACAGTATGGCCTTGACTATTTATACAGCAATATTCCATCAGACTTACTTCAAACAGAAATTGATACTTGCTGGGTAAATATCGCCGGAGAAAATCCAGCCGAGTATGTAAAAAAATACACAGGCAAGGCACCTGTTGTTCATCTAAAAGACTTCTATAAAGAGGGCACACCTGCTAATATGTATGAGCTTATCGGCATAGAAAACGAGAAAAAGGAGCAAACAGGCAAATTTGAATTTAGACCCGTTGGAAGCGGAATGCAAGACTTCCCTCCTATTTTAGAAGCAGCTCTTGAGGCAGGCTCAAAATGGGTAGTTGTAGAGCAAGATTTCACCTACGACACACCGTCAATAGAGGCGATAAAAACAAGCCGTGAGTACCTAAAAGGTCTTGGCTGGTAAAAATTATTTAGAAAATGGGCGGATTGAATATCCGCCCATATATTTAAGCAGGAGAATTTATGACTTACAAAACCGCACTCGACTATATACATAAAAAGCTTGTTTTTGGCTCAAAACCTGGGCTTTCACGCATAACAAACTTCTTAAAAATCTTGGGAAATCCTCAGGATAAATTAAAATTTATCCACGTTGCAGGCACAAACGGCAAAGGTTCTGTCTGTGCTTTTTTGTCGTCAATTTTAAAAGAAAGCGGGCTAAAAGTCGGGCTTTTTACCTCGCCTTATGTGCTTGATTTTAGGGAGAGAATGCAGATAAACTCCGAAATGATACCCGAAAGCGAGCTTGTAAGCTTGGTTGAAAGTACCCAAAGCGCCGAAAGAGAGTTTGAAAAAACAAATGAAGCTCTTACCGAGTTTGAATACATTACCGCCCTGGCTTTTTTGTGGTTTTTAAAAAATAACTGCGACATAGTAGTGCTTGAGGTGGGACTTGGCGGAAATTTTGATGCGACCAATGTTATAAGTCACAAAGAAGTTGCCGTTTTAATGTCAATATCGCTGGACCACACGCAAATTTTGGGCGACAGTATAGAGAAAATTGCGTTTGAAAAATGTGGAATTATTAAAAATGCAAAAACCGTGGTAAGCTATCCCTTGCAAGAGGAAAAAGCGCTTAATGTAATAAAAGAGCAGTGCAAAGTCAAGGGTGCAAAACTTATAATTCCATCATGCGAAAATACGCAGATTATATCGCAGGAAATTACAGGCACAAAAGCCGTGATAGAAAATTGTGACTTGTATATTCCTTTAAGTGGAGAACATCAAGTTTATAATGCGCAAACAGCAATAAATGCAGTGCGTGCATTTTGCAAGGATATAAGGCAAAAAGACATAATAAACGGCATAAAAAATGCATATATCCCTGCAAGAATGGAGATTTTAAGGCAAAATCCTCCGGTAATTTTAGACGGAAGCCATAACGAGGGTGGCGCAAAAATTTTAGAAAACTTCTTAAAAATGCACAAGGCAGACAAAAAAATTTCATGCATCATGGGAATGATGAAAGACAAGGACAGCCTCTCATTTCTAAAAAAAGTCGCCACGCATTTTGATGAAATAATAGCCGTAACCCCAGAAAATCCCCGTGCGCTTAAAAAGGAAGATTTACTTGAAATTGCAAAAAATTTCACCAAGGTATCCACCGCCGACAGCATGGAAAAAGCCTGTGAAATGGCAATAAATTCCGGCTATGACATGATATTTATCTGCGGCTCATTATACCTTGCAAGCGAAATAAGACAAGTGATGATAGACTTATTAAAAAACTGAGATAAGCCTTTCAAATAACGACAAATTTTATACAAATAATCCTGTAAAATTAGTATCTAAGGAAATTAGATATAAATTTTACAGGATTTTTTTATTTTAAAATAAAGGAGAGAGAAAAATGTCAGTTAAACTTGAATTTAAACAAGACGTGCTCACTGCTAAATTTAGTGGTGACATAGACCATCACACCGCAGGGCCTTTAAGGACAGGCCTTGATGAGAGCCTGCAGTCGGTAAGGCCTATGGTGCTAAAGCTTGATTTTGAAAATGTAAATTTCATGGACAGCTCGGGCATAGGCTTAATTTTGGGAAGGATAAGGCTTATGAAGCATTGGGGTGGCAGGGTGATACTTTGCAATATCTCCGAAGACATAGCAAAAATGGCAAAAATTGCAGGGATATTTTCCTTTGCAGGGCAAGACAGGAGGGGTAGCGCATGAAAATAATAAACAAGGCGGACATAGAATTTTCTGCAAAATCGCAAAATGAAGCCTTCGCAAGGGGCGTTATTAGCTCGTTTTTATTGCCGATAGACCCTACTGTGTCGGACTTATCGGACATAAAAACCTCGGTGTCGGAGGCGGTGACGAATGCAATTATTCATGCGTATAAAGAAAAAAGTGGAACAGTAAAATTAAGCCTCAAACTATTTGATGACTATAAATTCACCGTAAGAATAAGGGATAAAGGCTGTGGAATAGAAGACCTTGAAAAGGCTATGGTGCCACTTTACAGCACAGGTGGAGAGGAGCAGGCCGGCATAGGTTTTGCCGTTATGGAGAGTTTTTGCGACAAAATAAGGGTGAGCTCTACCTTAGGAAAAGGCACAACGGTCACCCTTACAAAATATCTTAAAATAAAATCATGAGCGAACAAACACAAGTTAGCGTAGAAGAAAATATTGGGCTTGTTCATTTATGTATAAAGCGTTTTAGCGGCAAGGGCGTCGAGTACGACGACCTATTTCAAATAGGCTGCGTGGGGCTTGTGAAGGCGACTAAAAATTTTGACTACACGAGAGGGCTTAAATTTTCTACGTACGCAGTGCCCGTAATTTTGGGCGAAATTAAAGGATTTTTCAGGGCTGACGGAATAATAAAAGTTTCCAGAAGCATAAAAGACCTTGCACGAAAAGTGCAAAAGGAAACGGAAAAATACACTTTAGAGCATAAAGAAAGTCCAACAATAAGCCACTTGGCAAAAATTTTAGGCGAGAGTGAAGAAAAAATTTCAGAGGCGATAAATTCCTCAAACATAGCGCTGTCACTTACCGCCTCAGAGGAGGACGGAAGTTTTCAAGCCGACATAAGAGAGGAGAGCGCCGAAGAATTTTTGACCGACAAACTATCGCTTTTTCAAACCCTCGAAAGCCTTGACGAGTTTGACAGAAAGCTTATTTTACTGCGCTATTTTAAGGATAAAACCCAAAAAGAAACCGCAGAAGTCCTGGGATGCTCTCAAGTTCAAATTAGCAGACGCGAAAAAAAGGCATTAAATTTCATGAGGGGAAAGCTAGCCTAGCGGCCTAAAAGCACAATGCTTTCGACATGCTTTGTGTGTGGGAACATGTCTACTGCTTGTATTTTTTCTACCTTATAGGATTTTTTTGTAAGGTAGGCTAGGTCCCTGCCTTGGGTTTCGGGGTTGCAGGAGATGTATACTATTTTCTTTGGTGCTAGGGCGCACAGTGACTCTAGAAATTTTTCATCGCTTCCTGCACGTGGTGGGTCCATGAAGGCGACGTCGCAGTCTACTTTGTCTTTTGCCATTTGCTCCATAAATTCGCCGGCGTCTGCGGTGAAAAATCTTGTATTTTGCACTTTATTAAGCCTTGCATTTGCTATTGCATCTTTTACGGCGGCGGGATTATTTTCCACAGAAATTACATGCTTTGCTTCTTTTGAGGCTATAAGGCCTATAGTTCCTATTCCGCAGTATGCGTCAAGCACGGTCTCTTTTCCCGTTAAATTTGCAAATTTTATTGCTATATTATATAGTTTTTCCGTTTGCAAAGGGTTGATTTGATAAAATGAGCGCGAGGATATTTTAAATTTAAGGCCGCAGAGCTCGTCTACAATATAGCCTTTTCCGTATAGAATTTTTTCATTTTGCGAGAGCGTTAATGCTAGTTGAGAATTATTTATGTTGTGTAGAACAGTGGTAATTTGAGGATTTTCCTCTAAAAGCATTTTAATAAAATTATTTTTAGCCTTAAAAACAGGGTTGGCACTTACGAGGACCACCATTATTTCGCCTGTTTCAAAGGCTCTTTTTACCAAAACATGGCGAAGAAAACCTTTGCCCGTGTACTCGTTAAACGGCAAAATTTTTAGTTTTTTCATTAAATTTTTAATGCTTAAAATTATTTGTGCAGAAATTTTGTCCTCTGTAAGGCAAGAATTAGTGGGCACTATCCTTTTGTCTTTAGACTGATAAACGCCTGAAATTGTCTGGCCTCTTCGGTCTACACCAAAGGCGGATTGCACCTTGTTTCTGTAGTAGTATGGCGAGTCCATGCCTATTATTCCCTCTACCCTGCCAAATTTACCGAGGTTTTTCACGCATATTTTTTCTTTAAGTTTTAGCTGTTCGGGATACGACAAATTTTGAAGTTGACAGCCTGAACATTTTTTGTATATGGGACATACTTTATTTTCCATTTTATTTCCTTTCGATGAAAAAACCCGAAATTCTCAAAGGAAAATCGGGTTTATATTTTTTATACATATCCTAATGGGTCTACTCGTGAGCCGTTTTTGTAAATTTCAAAGTGTAGGTGAGGTCCGGTACTTTGTCCGGTGCTTCCGGAGTAACCAATAATTTGCCCTTTAACCACGGCTTGACCTGCGCTTACCGACATGGTTTCAAGGTGGGCATAACGTGTTGAATATGTTGAGTCGTGGTAGATAAGCACGTTATTTCCCCAGTCCCAGCGGTACTCAGCGCTTAGCACTTCGCCGTCGTCGGAGGCTACTATAGGTGTCATCATCGGTATACCGACATCTAGTCCCCAGTGGCCACCATATCTATAGTTTTGGGTAATACTTCCATAACCGTAACCGGGTATAGGCCATATTGGGTTAAATCCGTCGTCGCTTGATGAGCCTGTGTCTGTAGTAGGTGGTGTAGTGGTTTCGGTGTCGTCTTCTGTGCCACCGTTTTCTGCCTCTTCTTTTGCAGCTGCCTCAGCCTCTGCCTTAGCGGCGGCTTCTGCTTCTGCCTTAGCGGCAGCCTCTGCGGCAGCTTCCTCGGCTGCTTTCTTTGCTATAAGTGCAGAAATTTGCGCATTATATTCTGCATTTTCATTTTCTAAGGTAGCCATTTCGTCTTCGACTATAAGTTTTTGTTCTGTAAGCTCTTCAACCAGTTGGGCATTTTCTTCATATAGTACAGAAAGCTCTTCTTTGTTGGCTTCAAGCTCTATTTTTTCTTGCGCTACGTTTTCTTTTTGCGTATCACGCTCTTCTCTGTCGTCCTTTGTTAGGTTTACAAATTCTGTAATATCGTCCATAAGCTCTTTATCAAAACTTGCTGTAGCCTTTAAAAGTTCTGTTCTATACGCAAAATCATTTAGACTGCTAGAGTCCAGTAGCATCTCTAAGGTGCTAACACTTCCCGATTGATACAGGGTGATGATTCTATCTTTTAGTTTTGCTAAAGTATCTGCATATTCAAGCTCCGCCGTTTCAATTCTTGCATCAAGCTCTGCAATTGCCAAGTTTAGTCTTTCTATAGTTTCAATAGACTCTATAACTTGTTCTTCTATAAGGTTAATTTTTTCGCTTAAAAGTTCTTGATATTCTAGGGCGACATTTTCATCGGCTCTCAACTTATCAAGCTCTGCTTGCACGGAATCAATTTCTACTTGAAGCTCGTCCCTTGCCGCTTCGAGCTCTTCCTTTAGCTGCTCATCGCTTGTGGCGTATACATTTACCGAAAACAGTATTGTCACGCTTAGAAAAAGAGCTAAAAATCTCATTTTTACTTTCATATTCATTTCCCTTCATAAACTTCATGTTTAGATAAATATTTGTGGATCTATTCTGGTTCCATTTTGGTAAATTTCAAAGTGTAGGTGAGGCCCTGTGCTTCGTCCTGTACTTCCAGAATATCCAATAATTTGGCCTTGGCTTACGTATTGTCCTGCGCTTACTATCATAGTTTCAAGGTGGGCATAACGTGTTGAATATGTAGAGTTGTGGTAAATAAGCACGTTATTTCCCCAGTCCCAACGATATTCCGCAGAGGCAACTTGACCTTCGTCTGTGGCGATAATTGGCGTCATCATAGGTATACCAACGTCCAAGCCGTAGTGTCTTCCGCTCTTATATTGTTGTGTTATCGAAGAGTAACCGTAGCCGGGTATCGGCCACCATGGGTTAAAGTCGCCGTCGCTTACATATCCGCCCGAAGGAGAAGTTTGGTTTGCCGCAGCATTTTCAGCCGCCTGACGTGCAAGTTCTTCCTGTCTTTTTTGCTCTTCTATAATTTCTTGAATTTGCGCATTATATTCCGCATTTTCATTTTCTAAAACTTCAATATCTTCTTCTTTTAAAAGCTGTAAGGACTTAAGCTCTGCAATTAAATCTTCGTTTTCTATGTAAAGCACAGAAAGCTCTTCCTTGTCGGCTTCAAGTTCTTTTTTCTCTTCGGCCAATTGTTCCTTTTGCTCATCACGCTCTGCCCTGTCGTCTTTTGTGATGTTTACAAACTCGGTAATTTTATCCATAAGCTCTTTGTCAAAGCTTGCTGTAGCCTTTAGCATTTCATTTCTATATGCAAAGTCATGAAGGCTTGTAGAGTCAAGAAGAACTTCTAAAGTGCTGATGCTTCCCGATTGATATAACACAGTTATTCTTTCTTTAAGTTGCTCTAAAGTGTCTGCGTATTCAATTTCTGCCACTTCAATTTGGGCATCAAGCTCTGCAATTTTTTCATTGAGCGCATTAATGCTGTTCATTCTTGCGGTGACTCTCTCTTCAAGCAAGTTTATCATTTCATTAAGCTTTTCTTGATATTCCAAAGCCGCACTCTCGTCAGCCTCTAATTTATCAAGCTCCGCCTGCACAGCGGCTATCTCGGCCTCTATTTCATCTTGCTTTTCCTCAAGATCTTCTTTTTGCTGGTCTAAAGTGCCCGCCGCATACACATTACTTGAACAAAGCATTACTATACACATTAAAAGTGCAAAAATTTTAATATATTTTTTAGATTTAACAGCCATACCGTCCTCCGAAAATTTTAATATATTTATGTTAACTTTGCAAATTATAACACAGTTGTAACTTTTTGTCCAGTCTTCTAATATAAATAAATTATGAATTCTGACCGCCCAATATGTCGAATTTTCAATATAACCACTATATGTTGTAAATATGGTAAAAAATAAGCAAAATACTGTGTTTTTAATAAATTCAAATATATTCAAAATTAAGCAATTTTTACCATAGACAGGCTGTGTGGATAAGCTGTTTCATATAAAGAATTAAGAATATGAAATTTTATAAAGTTTACAAATTGTAAACTTTATAATTGTATTGTAGAAAATAAAAAAAATTATTGTAAACAAGAGCTTTAAACTTGTAAAAATTGTGAAATTGTGATATAGTTTATGTATTAATTTTACTTAGCCTACAAAAAAATGGCGCAATGGAGGATTTTTATGAAAGCAACAGACAAAACCATGGAAAAGATAGTTAACTTATGTAAAAACAGGGGATTTATATTCTCAGGCTCCGAAATATACGGAGGCCTTTCTAATACTTGGGATTATGGACCTTTGGGAGTCGAATTTAAGAATAATGTAAAAAAAGCATGGCTTAAAAAGTTTGTGCAGGAAAATCCTTATAATGTAGGGCTTGACTCCGCAATTTTTATGAACCCTCAGGTTTGGGTTGCGACAGGACATGTGGGCGGTTTTTCAGACCCACTTATGGACTGCAAGGAGTGCAAGACAAG
Organism: uncultured Eubacteriales bacterium; assembly: GCA_964370635.1. Taxonomy (GTDB): domain Bacteria; phylum Bacillota; class Clostridia; order Oscillospirales; family Acutalibacteraceae; genus SIG603. The sequence continues at coordinate 25,710 of CAYJJU010000021.1, forward strand.
ACACAGGGCGGATAAACTTATAGAAGATTTTTCTGGCGAGTCGGCAGACGGCTGGTCAAATGAAGATATGAAGGCCTACATTGACGAAAATAACATAGACTGCCCGGACTGTGGCAAGCACAATTTTACAGACATTCGTCAGTTTAACCTTATGTTTAAGACCTTCCAAGGCGTTACGGAAGATGCAAAAAGCCAAATTTACCTAAGACCCGAAACCGCACAGGGCATATTTGTAAATTTCACAGCAATTCAAAGGACAACAAGAAAAAAAGTTCCCTTTGGTGTTTGCCAAATAGGTAAGGCTTTTAGAAACGAGATTACTCCGGGCAACTTTACTTTTAGAACTCGTGAGTTTGAGCAAATGGAATGTGAGTTTTTCTGCAAGCCCGACACCGATTTAGATTGGTTCTATTATTGGAAAGATTTCTGCAAAAATTGGCTATTAAATCTTGGAATGAGTGACGAAAACATGCGTCTTCGTGACCACAGGGCCGACGAACTTTCTTTCTATTCAAAGGCGACGACGGATATCGAATATTTATTCCCATTTGGCTGGGGTGAGCTTTGGGGTATTGCCGACAGGACGGACTACGACTTAGGTAGACATCAAGAAAGCTCCGGTAAAGACCTCACATATTTTGACCAAGAAGAAAATAGACGCTATCTTCCTTATGTTGTAGAGCCATCTTTGGGCGCAGACCGTGTGGCACTTGCATTTTTATGCGATGCCTATGACGAGGAAGAAGTAGGCGAGAATGACGTAAGGACAGTGCTAAGGCTTCATCCTGCCCTTGCACCGTTTAAAGCGGCGGTTTTTCCTCTTTCTAAAAAGCTTTCCGAAAAAGCACAGGAAGTACAGACTACACTTTCAAAATACTTCATGGCAGATTACGACGACACCGGCTCTATCGGAAAAAGATACAGAAGACAAGACGAAATAGGCACACCATACTGCATTACAATAGACTTCCAAACAGTAGGTGACGACAAAACCGAGGCCGATAACTGCGTTACAATAAGAGAAAGAGATTCTATGGAGCAAGTAAGACTGCCCATCGACAAACTAGTAGAGTATTTAACGGAAAAAACAGCATATTAAAAATAAACAAAAAGTAGAGGAGGGCTTCCACGCCCTCCTTAAAAATATGTATGAAATTGATATTTTCGGACAGGCATGGAAGCCTGTCCCTACTTTTTTCTAAACTTAAATTTACATTTTCTCAGGTTGTGGATACTCTACTCCGAAAGTGTCTACTGTAACGCTTTCCATTACCATGTCGTTTTCGGGTTTGTCGGCATAATTTCTTTTTGTGGAAACTATGTCAAGCGCTACATCCATGCCCTCTATAACTTTGCCAAAGCCTGCATATTGGCCGTCAAGATGAGGTGCGTCTGCCACCATGATGAAAAATTGAGAGCCGGCGCTGTCGGGGTTCATCGCCCTTGCCATTGATAAAACACCTTGAGTGTGTACCAAATCATTTTTAAAGCCGTTTGATGAAAACTCGCCTGGGATTTTGTATCCAGGGCCGCCCATGCCTGTGCCGTCTGGGTCGCCGCCTTGAATCATGAAACCCGGTATAACTCTGTGGAAAATTGTACCGTCGTAAGAACCGCTTTGTATCAGCGAAATAAAATTGTTTACCGTGTTCGGCGCAATTTCAGGGTAAAGTTCTGCCTTTATTGTGCCTTTATTTGTGTTAATTGTAACTATAGGATTGCTCATATATTTACTTCCTTTCAATTTTAGTGTATAACTATATTATCACAAATTAAAAAAAGTGTAAATTAAAATTTTTGGAGGGCGACATGAAAATAATATCTTGGAATGTAAATGGTCTTCGTGCCTGCATGACTAAAGGCTTTATGGACTTTTTAAATGAGGAAAATCCGGACGTGATTTGTCTTCAAGAAACAAAAATGCAAAAAGAGCAGGCGGATTTTGAAATCACAGGCTATTTTGAATATTGGAACTCGGCCGTTAAAAAAGGGTATTCTGGCACGGCAATTTTTTCTAAAATAGAGCCTATATCCGTAAGTTATGGCATGGGAACAGGCAAGCACGAGGACGAGGGCAGGGTGATTACTGCGGAGTATAAAGATTTTTATCTAGTATGCGTCTACACGCCAAATGCGCAGGACGAGCTTAAAAGAATTGAGTATAGAATGGAATTTGAAGACGACATAAGAGAGTATTTAATATCGCTAAAAGAGAAAAAAGGCGTGGTGCTCTGCGGCGATTTAAATGTTGCTCACACAACAATTGACCTTAAAAATCCAAAGCCAAACATAGGAAAACCCGGCTTCTCTTATGAAGAAAGAGGCAAAATGACCGAGCTTTTGGCAAGCGGATTTATCGATACTTTCCGCCATTTTTACCCCACAAAAGAAAACGCATATTCTTGGTGGAGCTATAGAGGCAAGGCGAGGGAGAATAACACAGGTTGGCGCATTGACTACTTTGTTGCAAGTGAAAATCTTGAAAGTAAACTTAAAGACAGTCAAATTTTGCCACATGTTTTAGGCAGCGACCACTGCCCCGTGGCGCTACTTATAGAAAGTGATTAATTTATGAGAGTTAAAGGTTTAGGAAACGGCGGAGTAATGGTAAATTATGTCTGCAATGCGGCTTGCAGGCACTGCCTTTACGCCTGCGGGCCAAAAAGAGAAAAGGGATATATGAGCCCCGACACGGCAAGAAAAGTTGGAAAAATTTTAAGACAAAACGGATGCTACAGCGTGCATATTGGTGGCGGTGAGCCGTTTTTAAATTTTGAGGGGCTTACATCGGTCATAAAGGCGCTCAGGGAAGAGCAAATTTTTATTGACTACATAGAAACAAATGCATTTTGGGTGAAAGATGAGGAAAAGGCAAAGCGTTATATAAGAGAGCTTTTAGCCATGGGAGTAGACACTTTTTGCATATCAATCGACCCATTTCACGCCGAATTTGTTGCGCCATCTTTGCCGCTAAAGCTTTCAAGACTATGTCAAAATTTAGGCATGGGAAGCTTTTTATGGAAGCAAAATTTTGTTAAAGTCTTGCAAAAAGGCGACATGGATAAGGCTCATAGCAGGTCGGAGTTTCAGGAGATAATTTCAAAAGATTATGTGCGTGACATTGCCGATTACTACGGCATACACTATGGAGGGCGCGCGGTAAATATAGAGGAAGAATATTATGAGACGATAGATGCGAAGAAGCTTTTGGTAAAATCTGCGTGCAAAAATTTGCTCTCAACAAACCACTATCACGTAGACCTTCATGGAAATTTTATTCCACCTGTATGCACGGGAATACAAATTCCGCTTGAAAAAATTACAAGTGGTGTCGAAAAAGGCGAGTACAAAGTGCTTGATGCATTGGTGTCGGGTGGAGTAAAAGAGCTTTATAATTTGGCAAAGGCAGAAGGATTTATCTTAAAAGATGGCTATACATCAAGCTGTGCGCTGTGTTTTCATCTAAGACATTTTCTCTCAAAACTAAGTAAATACAGTGAGTTAAATTTGGAACATTATCAAAACTCTCTAAACGAAACGGAGTAATTAGAACATGACATTTAAGCTGCTTATATGTGCGCTAAATTCAAAGTACATACACTCGTCACTTGCCCCTTGGTGCCTGCTTGCGGGTATGCAAAAATACGGCAATACCGCCATAAATACGGAAATTTATGAGGGCACTGTGAACATGAAAATAGAAAATGTCGTATATGACATTTTGAAAACAGAATATGACATAATTGCTTTTTCTGTCTATATATGGAACATAGAATATATAAAAAAACTCCTTCCATTATTAAAGCAAAACCAGCCAAAGCTTAAAATCATTTTGGGAGGCCCCGAGGTTAGCTTTAATTCAAAACAGGTCTTAAACGAAATTTTGGAAGTAGACTATATTTTATGTGGCGAGGGAGAGGAAAGCTTTCCGGCTCTTATAAATTCACTGTATGAAAATGATGTGAAAACCGACATTAAAGGCCTTAGCATGAGGGGTGAAAACGAAATTATACAAAACGGTGTCGCGCAAAATGAAAACCCTCCTCCCTCTCCGTATACACAGGAGTATTTTAAGGCGTTAAACAGCAGAATTTCATATATAGAAACCTCACGGGGCTGTCCTTTTTCCTGTGCATTTTGCCTCTCCGGCAGATGCGGAAAGTTAAGGTTTATTCCGCTTGAAAGGGCAAAAAAAGAAATCTTACTGCTTTCAAAATCGGGTACAAAGACAGTAAAATTTGTTGATAGAACATTTAACGCCAACCCAAAAAGGGCGCTTGAAATTGTGAATTTTATAAAGGGATTAGACGACATTCCAAAAGACTTGTGTTATCATTTTGAAATAGCAGGCGACATATTAAGCGATGATTTAATTATGGCGTTTAACACGGCGCAAAAGGGTAGATTTCAGCTGGAAATTGGGCTTCAAAGTTTTAACGAGGAGACCCTGATTGCAGTAAATCGCAAGACGGACACAAAAAGGCTTATTTCAAATATAGAAAAATTACTTGCACCGCAAAACATACATATCCACATAGATTTGATAGCAGGGCTTCCAAAGGAAGACAAGGAAAGTTTTTATAAAGGCTTAAACCTTGCCTATGCACTAAACCCGCATATGCTCCAAATGGGATTTTTAAAAATTTTGCACGGAAGTCCCATGGGTGAGGACAGGGGAACCTTTAAATCTGTGCATGAAAGCACGGCGCCTTACATGATAAGAAGCACTCCGTGGCTAGACGAAAAAGATTTAGAGGAGCTGATGAAAGTGGAAGACGCACTGGATAGGCTATATAACAGCGGACGATTTAAGCGCACACTGATTTTCCTGACAAACACGCTAAATTTGAAGCTAAGCGAGCTTTTGCTGCTTTGCAAAGAGCTTGTAAATGGTGAGAGGATAAGCCTTGATGAATATAGCGACAGGCTGTATAATTTTTTCTCAAAAAGACTTGATAAGATGGAGCTTCGTGATGTTATGATACTCGACAGGCTATCGGTTAATGCCTCGGGTAAAATTCCGCAATGTCTTCGTATTGAGGACATAAATTTAAAAAAAGCAAAACGTCAGGCAATGGAGTTTAAACCCATAAAGAAGGGTGTTAAACGTGCCGTGGCTTTACTTTATTCAAAGAAAAAAATTGTTTTTGTAGACTACGAGGACAAAGACCCTGTAAGCTCTCAGTACAAAATAAATTACTTAGATTATACTGTATTCTAAATTCTCCCACAGAATATTTACCCCAATGTCTGTCCCCTCGGGCAAGAGTGCAAGGGCTATCATAAAGAGCTCTTCGCTGTTTATGTCGGTTCTAATTAAATAGGCATAATCGCCCTTAATGCTGTGCACAGTGTATGTGTATGGTCCCATATTTCCTCCTAAATTTTATGAAAGTGAATTCAAATTATGCTAAATCAATTTTCAAGATCAGAATTATTGCTCGGTGAAAATTCCACCGAAATTTTAAATAAATCACACGTTGCCATTTTTGGAATAGGCGGTGTGGGCGGTTATTGTGTCGAAGCCTTGGCACGTGCCGGTGTCGGTACATTTTCTCTTTTTGATAACGACGTGGTAAGCCTTACGAATATAAATAGGCAAATAATTGCCACGCACGATAGCATAGGGGAATTAAAAGTTGAAGTGATGAAAGAGCGCATTTTAATGATTAATCCCAGCGCAAAAATTCACACATATCCCATGTTTTTTATGCCGGAAAACAGCAGTGAAATTGACTTTTTAAATTTCAGTTATGTCATAGATGCCATCGACACGGTAAGTGGCAAACTTGAGATAATAAAGAAAGCCGAACATGACAAAATTCCTGTCATTAGCTGTATGGGTGCCGGAAATAAACTTGACCCAACACAGTTTATTGTAAGCGATATATTAAAGACTTCTGTTTGTCCGCTTGCAAGGGTAATGCGAAAAAAACTTCGTGAGATGGGTATAAATAATTTAAAGGTCGTCTACTCTAAGGAAGAGGCGAAAACACCGCTTAAAAGCCCTGAAACTAAGGGAAGTGCCGACAGGCCTGTGCCCGGAAGTCTTCCGTTTGTGCCGTCTGTCGCAGGGCTAATTGCCGCAGGTGAAGTTATTAAGGATTTATGTAATTCTTAGCCCAATTTGCGGACTTCTCCATGTATAAGAGCTGGTCGACCTCGCCAAAATGCTCTACTGTGCAGTAGCCGTCATAAGAGATTTCACGAAGCACATTTAACACTTTTTCCATGTCAATTTGCCCCTGCCCTATGGGTGTGGGGTAAATTTTTTGCCCTTTGCTTGTGAGTTGAAAGGCCTCGTCACCACTTAGTGGCTCCACCCGTCTGTTTTTTAAATGAACATGACAAATTTTGTCTTTAAAGGCATCGATTGCAGAAAAAACGTCTTCGTCAAATGCGTAAAAATTTCCCGTGTCTAAGTTAAATTTTAAATGCTTGGTTTCACTTAAAAATTCTGAAACTTCTGAAATTGTTCTAAACGGCGCTTCAATATTGTCATATTCCTCAATGCTTACCAAAACACCTTTTTCATGGGCAATTTCACACAAGGCACTAAGCCCTTCTTTTATGTTTTTAAGCTCCTCTTGGTAAGTTTTGCTGTCGGGGTCAATAAGACCGGGTATGCTAAGTATTTTTTTGCACCCCATATACAAAATGTCGTCTATGACATTTTTAATTTCCGCCCTGTCAAAGCCGTCATTAAAATAGCCGTAATAGGGAACACTTGCAATTTCAAAACCTATGCTGTCTGCCCTGTCTTTAAATTCTTTTTTGCAGTCTTTAAATAAAGAATACTCACACTCAAGCCCTCTATAACCCATGGCATAGGCTTTTTTAAGGACTGCCTCTTCGCTGATACCATGCATCTGGGCGGCCGATGTTATATGTTGATAAAAAATTGATAATTTCATAGCACTCACTCCTTTTTTACAATAATAACATATTAATTTAACACATTCAAGCATTGACAAATTGAATTTAGAGGGCTATTATTAAGATATATGACTACGAAAGGATGTGACAAGGTGGAACCTTTGCCTAAGCAGGAAATAATGATTAAATGGAATTTTACGGGCAAAGCGGTCACCCTTGCCCTATAGATTTACATACGTAAAAATGGAGGGACTTCACATGATTAAATATTATTTTTCAGAGGCTTCAAATCTTTTAGAGCTTGAAAAAATTGCGAGCGGTTGCTGGATATCGCTCACGGCGCCCGAAGAGGGTGAAATTGCGTATATAAGCGGTAAAACGGGTGTAGACCACGATGCCCTAAGGGCGGCACTCGACGACGAGGAGCGCCCAAGAATCGAGGTAGAGGAGGATTACAGTATAATTATTGTGGACGTTCCCACCATGGAGGAGCGCAACAAAAAGCAGATGTACTCCACCATGCCCCTGTCAATTATTTTGACAAAGGACACGATAATTACTGTCTGCCTACAAAATACACCTGTGCTTATACCGTTTATAAACGGCAGGGTAAAAAACTTTTTTACAAAAATGAAGACAAGATTTATACTGCAAATTTTATACAGAAACGCGAGCCTTTTTTTGCAGTATCTTCGAAACATAGATAAAAAAAGTGAAACTATAGAGCAAAAGCTTCACAGTTCCACGCAAAATAAAGAGCTTATAGAGCTTTTAGAGCTTGAAAAAAGCCTTGTGTATTTTTCGACCTCTCTGCGCTCTAATGATGTTGTTTTGCAAAAAATGATGAAAATAGACAGCATTAAGCACTATCCCGAAGACGAGGATTTGCTTGAAGATGTCATAATAGAAAATAAACAGGCCATAGAAATGGCGGCAATTTATAGTGGAATTTTAAGCGGAATGATGGGCGCATTCGGCTCGGTTATTTCAAATAACTTAAATGCAGTAATGCGATTTCTTGCGGTGGTGACGATAGTAATGTCCATACCGACAATTATTTTCAGCGCCTACGGAATGAATTTAAACTTAGGCGGAGTGCCATTTTCACAAAGCCCGTGGGGTTTTTTAGTAGTGATAGGCTTTACCCTAGTGCTAAGCATAATAGCAGCACTTGTGCTGACGAAACTTAGGAAATAATTATAATGAACGCATTTTATACGTTCAGAGTGAAAAGTTGTGGTGAAATGCTTCGCATTTTTCGATTATAAACCTATATGCGGACAGGCGTGGAAGCCTGCTCGACAAATATAAAAAACACTCTCAACTACTTAACCGCTTCCACTACAAACACGCCTTTTGATTTGTATAAAATATTTACCTCATTAAACACTTCCGAAAGCTTTTTAATTGTGCTTTTTGCGCCGTGTTTTTGGCGTATTACAATTAAAAGCCTTCCGCCGTCGTTTAGATGATTAAAACTTTCCTCATACATTTTAAATATGACAAGTTTGCCTGCGTGTATGGGTGGATTTAGTATGATATTATCGAAATTTTTACCGATATTATCAAAACAGTCGCTTAGTATTACGTCGGCCTCAACATTATTTAAGTTTAAATTGATTTTAGCATATTCCGTCGCCCTCAGATTTACATCTGACATGGTGACGGATTTTATTTTGTCAAAACACTTTAAAACCGTAATTCCCACAAGTCCGTATGCACAGCCTAGGTCTAGCACATCTCCGCTTAAGTCCTTGATATTGTCAAGCAAAATGGTACTGCCCTCGTCTATATTGTCGTTTGAAAACATGCCAGAATTCGTCTTAAATATACATTTTTCGCCGCCAAAGTAAAAAATAAGTTCCTTTTCGGCTTCTTTAAGGTCCTTTTCATTTGTAAAATAATGACTCATAATATACTCCGTTAATCTTTTTGAAGTAAAACAAAACTATCCTTAGTTCCCTTGTTTTTAAATCCTGCCTTTATAAAGGAATTTATAGCCTGCATGTTGTCTTTATCGACTAAAATAGAAACAATGTTTGTCTTAAATGATTTTAGTAAATATGAGCAAAGTATCCTGATTGCACGGTTGCCATAGCCCTTGTTTCTGTCGTCCTCGTTTCCTATGAAGACGTTTACGGTGTAGGCAGAATTTACATTTACTAAATTGTGGCTTATCAAATTCTTTTTTATCGGCGTGGCCTCAATGTAGCCTATAGGATTATTTTCAAGCTTAATTATAAAAGAAAGCGTCTCACTGCTACTTGTTATATAAGGTGAAAAATGTGCCACTACTTTTGGAAAATCGAAAAATTCATCGCTCTTAAAGCAGGCGTCGACTATATTATAATCGCTCAGCCAGTCTTGCAGGCTAGATAAATCCTCGTTTACTATTCTGGTAATTTTCACATCGCCCTCTTTGAGAATGAGCTCACTGCCGAGGCATTTATCATAATCCGATTTTAACATCGAGTAGGTCACGGGGCTTAAAAGTCCATAATTTGGGTCCAAATAGCCCTCTCTTAAAATGCTCTCTTTTACAAAACCGCAAAAATTAAGTGCGGTTTCAAAGGAGGGATTTTCAAAATTTAGCCTTGAAAAAAGCCTGTTAATGCCCACCATTTCAAAAAGATGAGAGGTGACAAGGCCTAAGACAGAGCAAATGTTTTGTACAGAAAAATCTCTTGAAAAATAAAAGCTTAGCCCCATGCTTTTAAGTTTAAAATCAAAGTCGGAAAACTTTAGTATGCCCATAAGTTTATTTACATTCGTGTTCATGTAAACGCCTATGACTATGTATGCCTTTGCGTTAAATGCAGAGTTTATCGTGCGTAAAAATCCGCTTACGCCGTAAGTTTCAAATTCTGTCCCTCTTATTAAAGTTTCTATTCCATGTGAGTCCGAGGAATATATCTGTGAAAGGGTTATTTCTTTTCCCGCAATAAAAGGAAAGCTGGAAAACAAGAAATCTGGTCGCATGTTTTTTCCCCCTATATAATAGTATATGTAACCACGTGTAAAATGCGTGGCTTATAGTATGTCTAAAAGCTCAAGTGGAGCATCTATAACTTCGCCCGGAGCATCAAAATCGCCAAAGCCATAATTTGCGTGAATAAAATCTATGCCTGCGCCCTGTGCTGCCTGCATGTCCCATACGGTGTCGCCCACGTACACGGGATTTTTATAGCCGTTTCTATTAATAACCAGCAAAATATTGTCTTTCTTTGAAAGGCCTGTCCTGCCGAAACTCTCGAAGTCCTCAAAATACTCTTTTGTATTCATGGAATTTAGATAGGCTTCGATATAGCCGTCGTTGCAGTTACTTACTATTGAGAGCCTGTATTTTTTTGAAAGCTCTTTTAAAACCACATCAATATTTTCAAAAGGCGCACCGCCATGCTCTGCTAAATGCTCGTTTTCAACTTCGCAACAGCGGTCGAACAAATCTTTTGCTATCAAGGGGTCTATGCCCGGGAATAATTTTTGCATGAGCTCGTCATCGGGAAGACCCATGACGGCATATAAAGCCTTAAGGGTAGGCGGAGTGTACTCGGTGCCTTTTAGCACTTCTTCCCAACATTTTGTGATTTGCGGAGTAGAGTTCCAAAGTGTTCCGTCTAGGTCGAATATTACACTGTCATATTTTTTCATGTTTAATCCTCATACTTTCCAAGAATGTAAATCCTTTAAATCAAAAGGAGTTTGTTGATATACGTAATAATTTAACCAGTTAGAAATAAGTAGGTGCGCATTACTTCTCCAAGTAAATGGAGGGGTCTTCGTGTCGTCGTCCTCTGGGAAATAATTATACGGCACTTCGGGATTAAGTCCCTTGTTTAAATCTCGAAAATATTCTTTTGATAAGGTATCCCTGTCGTACTCTGCATGCCCCGTAACAAAAAACTGCCTTCCGCTTTTTGCCGCCGCAATATGAAGACCTGCAATTTTTGAAATAGAGAGCACTATTAAATCTGGGTGATTTTTGATATCCTCCGTCGTGACATCAGTGTATCTTGAATGAGGCGCAAAGTAGTTGTCGTCAAATCCCCTCATTAAAGGGTGATAGGGGTTTAGCACCTTGTGGTTATAAATTCCGCTGAGCTTTTTAGGGAGCTCGTGCTTTTCTATATTATAATGGAAATGAAGCCCTGCCTGAGCGCCCCAGCAAATATGCATGGTAGAGTACACATTTGTTATGCTCCATTTCATGATATCGCAAAGTTCCTCCCAGTAGTCGACCGCCTCAAACGGAAGCTTCTCGACGGGAGCGCCGGTAATTATCATGCCGTCGTAGCGGTTCTCTTTAATTTGCTCAAAGTTTTTATAAAAAGTATTTATATGTGTGGCAGAGGTGTTTTTGCTGACATGAGATGCCATATGCAAAAATTCAACATTCACCTGCAGGGGCGAGTTTCCCAAAAGGCGCAAAATTTGCGTTTCGGTTTCAATTTTTGTTGGCATTAGATTAAGAAGTAAGATATTTAAAGGACGGATGTCTTGTATTACGGCATCTTTACTGCTCATAACAAAAATATTCTCATCGCTTAAAACTTGCAGAGCAGGTAAATCTCCGCTCATAATAATAGGCATAAATTTCTCCTTTATAATGTAATAGGGAAAGTATAGCATAAAACCTGTTAAGACACAAGTGTATTTAGTTGATAGTTGAGAGTTGATAGTTAATAGTTAATAGTTGAAAGATTAAATCATTGTAGGGAACGGTCTTGACCGTTGCGCATGGTACCAGTACGGATGTAGGGCAAGGGCTCTGCTCTTGCCGTTTGGTTTGATGGATATTGCGGTAAGCGTGCCCATGTTAATTAATAGTTAATAGTTAATAGTTGAAAGATTAAATCATTGTAGGGGCGATCATTGCCCCCCGATGTATGAGACAATTTTACGGCTTGTATGTAATGCCTAGTATAAAGTATACAGAAACAACACGAGATATAGTGGAAAGGGTAGAAAAGGTAAAAAAAGCTAAAAAAGGTGTTGCAATTTGTGGGAAAGTCATGTATACTAAGATT
>CAYJJU010000022.1:0-34803 GCA_964370635.1 uncultured Eubacteriales bacterium
TTATCATAGAAAGCCTAGATTTTCACTATTTACAGAGTTTTTTTCACGTTCCCTTTTATTACGTCACAGCCTCTTTTGACTTGTATATTTTAATTAAAAAACAACCTTTGTTCCGCCTGCTGCTCTTACTTTTAGTACGTGACAGCTTCCTTTGCCGAATGCCGCTTCTATTTCTTTTATGTACTCGTCCAAAATTTCATTTGGGACATAGGCTTGGATTGTTCCCGCAAAACCGCCTCCGTGTACTCTATAGGCGCCTTTTTTATGTAGAATTTTCTCGGTAATCGCCAGTGCTAGCACTACTCCTTGCTCGGGGAGCATTAGCGGAGTGCTTACATTTTGAAGCTTAAATGCCGAGGAGCGTCCCGATTTTATTACAAGCTCTTTAAATGTATCAAAATCTTTTGCGATTAGTGCCTCTTTTTCAAGTTGCGCTGTTTTGTCGTCATCATAAAAATGCATTGCCCTTAAAATTGCCCTGTCGCCTACTTCTTTTCTTAGTACGGCTAAGTTTTTATAAAATTCAGCTTCACAAACTTCGCTTAACACTTCTTTTCCAAAATATTTTGCAACCGCTTTCATTTCATTTGGAATTGCCGCGTACTCACAGGTTATATCCGCATGGTTTCCGCCTGTATCTACGACGCATAGTTTGTAGCCAAATTCGTCAAGGTCAAAGTCTACTCTTTCAAAAACAGGATTTTCTTTATCTTTAAAATCTATTGCAGTAAAGCCGCCGACACTGCTGGCACTTTGGTCAAGCAGTCCTGAGGGTTTTCCAAAATACACATTTTCCGCATATTGTGAAATTTGCGCAATTTGCACGGGAGTTACGGTGTCGTCGTTATAAAGGTGATTTATTATTGTAGCAATAAGCACTTCAAACGCCGCAGAACTTGATAGGCCTGAGCCTTTTAACACGTTTGATTTAGTGTAACAGTCAAAACCGCCAACCTTGTATCCAAGCTGCTCAAACCTTGCGCATATGCCTCTTATAACCGATGCCGAATGCTCTTTTTCGCTCTCCTTAACCTCCAAATCACTCGTGTCTATGATGTCATGTTTAGAATATTCCTCGGATTTCACGGTAATAATTCCATCTTCTCTTTTAATTACCGCACCGGCTATATCCATGTTTACAGACGCCGCAAGCACCTTGCCTCTTTGGTGGTCTGTATGATTTCCGCCGACTTCCGTCCTGCCCGGTGCACTGAAAAATTCAAACTCCCCTTCGTATGAAAAGAAATTTTTAAATCCTTTTTTCAGCGCATCATATCTCTCTTTTTGCTTTTCGAGTTCTCCGTCATAAAGTTTTTCAAATAAAATTTTCATTTTCTTTCCTCCAATTTTAAAGTAGTTTCATAAAGCTTTCTTCATCTATTATATTAATACCTAAATTTTGCGCCTTTGTCAGTTTGCTTCCTGCCTCTTCACCGGCTAGTAGATAGCTCGTCTTTTTCGACACAGAAGAGCTGACCTTGCCGCCGTTTTTCTCTATAAGCTCCGCCGCTTCTTTTCGCCCCATGTTCGGCAGTGTTCCAGTTATTACAAAAGTAAGTCCCAAAAACTTTTCAGAGCTCGTGCCCTCTTCACTTTTCATGTTAACACCCATTTCTTTTAGGTGTTCTATTAAGTTTATGCTTGCGTGATTATTAAAAAATTCAAACACAGACTGCGCCATGATATGGCCTATTCCATCTATTCCCTCTATGTCTTCAGGGCTTGCTTTCATGAGCTCGTCCACGTCTTTATATTTCTTACATAGAAATTTTGCCGCCCTTTGCCCTATATGGTCTATTCCCAAGGCAAAAACCAGTCTGTGAAGTGGGTTTTGCTTTGATTTTTCTATTGCAAAAATTAAATTATCCGCACTTTTCTCCGCAAATCTTTCGAGTCCTAAAAGCTCTTCCTTTTTAAGAACATAAATATCGGCTATGGTTTTAATAAGCTTTGCATCTATTAACTGAGTCAAAACCGCAGGGCCTAAGCCCTCTATATCCATGGCATCTCTTGTTGCAAAATGTATTAAATGCCTTAAAATTTGCGCCGAACAGTCGGGGTTTACACATTTTATCGCCGCCTGCTCTTCGTCTCTCACCACTTCTTGACCACAAGACGGGCAAATACTTGGTATGAAATAGGGCTGTGAGTCTTCTGGGTTTTCAAGAACTGCAGTGACCTCGGGTATAATTTCACCTGCTTTTCGAAGTACCACTCTTGAGCCTATCCTGATGTCTTTTTCGCTTATAAAATCCTGATTATGAAGCGTCGCCCTTGAAACGGTAGTCCCTGCAAGCAAAACGGGGTCAAAATTTCCTGTCGGTGTTAAGACCCCTGTCCTGCCAACATTTATCTCTATGCTATTTAGCACTGTTTCCTTTTCTTCGGGTGGGTATTTATATGCCTCCGCCCAACGTGGGAACTTTGCCGTTGCGCCAAGTAATTCCCTTTGAGAAAAATCATTGACCTTTACGACTGCTCCGTCTATTGCAAAGCCAAATTTTCCTCTATTTTCGCCAATTTTTTCTATCGCCTTAATTATATCTTCTATATCGCCCGACTTTTCGTGTATATCGGACACTGGAAAGCCACAGTCTTTTAAAAACTTAAGCGATTCTACGTGGCTTTCAAAGGTTTTGCCGACTATATTTTGAATATTAAACGCCATTATGCTCAAGTTTCGCTCTGCCGCAATTTTTGGGTCTTTTTGCCTAAGCGAGCCTGCCGCCGCATTTCTTGGATTTTTAAAGGCTTTCTCGCCCTTTAATTCCTGCGCTTCAAGTAAGTCTTCAAAGGATTTATCAGACATATAAACCTCTGCCCTTACTTCTAAATACTCTATATCATACGCAAGTGTTTTAGGAAGCTCTTTAATGCTCCTTATATTTTCTGTCACGTCTTCGCCCACATAGCCGTCTCCCCTTGTAGAGCCTCTTATGAACTTGCCGTTTTGATACTCTACTGCAACCGAAAGGCCATCAAATTTCGCCTCGAGTGTATAAAGCGGATTATTTATTACTCCACGCACTCTCCTGTCAAAATCACGAAGTTCGTCATCAGAAAAGGAGTCGTGAAGGCTTAGCATTGGCACCGAGTGCTCCACCTCGTCAAAGCTATTAAACACATCTCCGCCAACCCTAAAAGTCGGCGAATTATCAAGTTTATACTGAGGATATTTCTCCTCAAGCTCTTCAAGCTGTCTATATAGTTTATCATACTCAAAATCCGAAATTTCGGGATTATCTTTAGTATAATATTTATCGTTATGGTAATTAATTCTCTCACAAAGTTCGCTAATTTGCTTAATTATTAGTTCATTATCCATTCTATTTCGTTTCTCTTTCTAAAGTTTATGAAAACGGCACTTCTCCCAAAATTACAAATTCATTTAAAATATACTGGCTGTCAAAGTTAAACGAGCCTCCATAATTTACCGAATTTGAATAAAGCTCTGTACTTACCGTCATTATAAGCCTGTATTTACTTTGATTAACACCGGCTGAGACTATCAAACTGTCAAACTCAATCTGTGCCGCCCCGTTAAAATAAATTTTTACGGGCACTTTAAAACCTCTGCCGTTTAAAAATGAGTTGTCAAATAAATTTCCTATGGGAATATATGTAGTGTAGCCACCGTTTAAGGCATTATTTATATCATTTGAAATCTGACTTTTTAATAGACTTAGCTGCTCTGCATCACTTTGTATCATGGTAGTGGTATTTTCCTGCGTCATCGACACTTGACTTAAACCGCCTATAATCTCGCTATTTTCTTCTATCGCCTTGTTAACAGCGTTTGACACAAAATTCTTTGCCGCCGTGTTTGCAATGTTTTCAGGTAAAGCCTCCACCCTACTTTCAAAAAATGAAAATAAAAACATAAAGACAATTGCCCAAAAGATTATTCTCCAAACAGGTTTTAACCTGCGCCTGCTTCTTCGTCTCAAAATAAACCACCTCCATATTATACCATACGCAAGGTGGCTTGTTTTTGTTATCAAAAGTTTTTAAGCTCTTTCATAAGTCTTGCCACGGGCAAGCCCACTACATTGTAGTAATCTCCAATTATGCCCTTTACAAGAAGTGCGCCTTTGCCCTCTTGATACGCATAGGCTCCTGCCTTATCCATTACATTTTCACTTTCTATGTACTGCATAATTTCTTCTTTTGAAAGCTGATAAAACTCGACCTTTGTCGCTTCATAAAAACTTAGCAATTTCTCGCTTGACCTTATTGTGACGCCCGTTATGACCTCGTGCACATTTCCTGAAAGTGCCGTAAGCATTCTAAGCGCATCGTCTTTATTAGCAGGCTTTCCAAAAATTTTATCATCAAGCGCCACTAAGGTGTCGGCCGATATAAGCACTTCACCGTCAAAAACTTCGACCGCTTCCGCCTTTTTTAGCGATAACCTTACACACTCTTTCTTTGCCGAGTTTAAGTCGATTAAGTCTTCGCAAACATCTGGAATTCTTATTTCGTATCTAAGCCCAATTTGATTAAATATATCCCGTCTTCTGGGTGAAGAGGAGGCAAGTATAATTTTTTTCATTTATTTTATACCATCGGGATTTTTTTGTTGCCAGTTAAGGGCATCTCTGCACATATCTTCTAAGTCCTTTGTCGCAACCCAAGAAAGCTCATCCTTTGCTTTTTTTGAGTCTGCATAGCACATTGCAATGTCTCCGGGTCTTCTCGGTGCAATTTCATAAGGAATTGGTCTGCCCAAGGTTTTTTCAAAGGCTTTTACTAAATCCAGTACCGAGTAGCCTATTCCCGTTCCTAAATTATAAGTTTTAAGCCCACAATTTTCCTCTTCAAACTTTTTAAGTGCCGCCACGTGGCCTATGGCTAAATCCACTACGTGGATATAATCCCTCACCCCTGTTCCGTCAGGCGTGTCGTAGTCGTCGCCAAAGATGTTTAGATGTGGAAGTTTTCCCACTATTACCTGGGTAATATAAGGCACTACATTATTTGGTATTCCTTTAGGGTCTTCGCCAAGCATTCCGCTTTCATGTGCGCCCACGGGGTTAAAGTATCTAAGCAAAATTGGATTAAACGCCTTGTCTGCAAAGGCTATGTCCGTAAGTATTCTTTCGATAAATAGCTTTGTCGTTCCATAAGGATTTGTGGTAGACAGTGGAAAATCCTCTGTAATTGGCACTGATGCAGGGTCGCCATACACTGTCGCAGAAGAGCTGAATATAATATTTTTTACATTAAACTCATTCATGACATTTATTAAAGAAAAAGTCGAGTCTAGGTTATTTTGATAATATCTTAAAGGGATAGCTACGGACTCGCCAACCGCTTTAAGGCCTGCAAAATGTATTACGGCAAAAATCTCATGCTCTTTAAAAACTTGTCTTAAAGCGGCTTGGTCGCATACATCAAGCTTATAAAAATCAAGCTCTTTACCTGTTATGGTTTTCACTCTGCTAAGGGCCTCTTCTTTGCTGTTGCATAAATTATCGACAACTACTACCTCATATCCCTTATTTAGCAGTTCAATGCAAGTATGTGTGCCGATGTAGCCTGCGCCACCTGTAACTAAAATTTTCATAATACTAAAGCTCCTTATTCATATAAATAATAATAATATTCTGCCGTTTCCACTTCACCCATTAAATACTCTGAAACTGCTCCTTCGCCTAATGTCCACAAGCCTTGTTGTGAAGTAATCGTAAAGTTTCCATCATAAGTTAAATTTATCGGGGTAGATATGCCCATATTCATCATAGCTTCACTAAGCACGTCAGGTTCATTAAGAACTACAGTGTTTCCATCTATTTCCATACTAAAGTCATCAAAATATATTGTGCCACCATTAGTAGCTCCAAACCATGTAGGGTATCCAGGTCTTACAATAATGTATACAACATATTCGCCGCCGGCATATTCACTATCATAAAACGCATATGTACCCGGTGATATGTCTACATTCTGCACAGGCTCCGGTGTAGGCTCTGGCGTGGGCTCCGGTTTGCCGTAAAGATACTCCACATATAAAACAGGCGACCAGTCTAAAATCATATTGTACTCAAGATATAAAGCTTGTAAATTAGTAAGATTTGCAAGCGGGCTTACATCCTCTATATAATTATTTTCAAGATACAGACTAATCAAGTTTGACATATTTGAAAGAGGCGACACATCTTCAATAAAATTATCGCTTAAATCCAACATCTTTAAATTTTCAAGAGCTGCAAGTGGGGCTATATCCTCAATATAATTGTCCCTTAGCATAAGGTGTTCGAGCGCCGTAAAATGCTTTATGTCGTCTATATACTCAATCTCACAATCAATTAAATCAAGCTCTACAATATCCTTTACGTCATTATACATTATTGTTTCATCTTCGCCCGAAAACAACTTTTCACGAATGGCCTCTTCAAAATATGCATCTACCCATTCTATTGGATAGTCGCCGTCGGAAATTACATCGGAGGAGCTTTCTGGAGTGCCTGTCGGTGTAATCACCTGTGAAGAGCCACCGTCATCGGGCAGAGCTGATGCGTCGTCGCCAAAAATTGGAATCATTTTATAAATTCCCGTGAGCCACACGATAAGCACACTGGCTACAAGCACCACGGCTATACTAGAGCAAGTTATGATAAGTGGCATTGCACTCTTCTTTTTAACTTCAGTATTTGCGTTTACTTGTTCATTATAAGGCTGTGCGTCTTGGGTGGCCTCTATAGGGTAACTTTGTTCAGAGAATTCACCGGTTTCGGTATCAAAATACGTGATAATTCTTGCAGGATTTCCGTTAAGGTCCAATCCTTCTCTCTCGGTATAATAATATTTTGTACCCTGATACGGTTCAAAACCTTCAGGTGCTTGATATGCCATAATTTCCCCTACTTTCTTTTTTATAAAATTATATCATATCCCCATAAAAAAAACAATAAAATTTAAGCTAAATTTGAATTTTTCGGCCTTGTTTCGAGCATACTGAATTTAGAGTGAATTATGTGTTTTTTGGGAGTGAAGTGATGAGCAGGAATATTTTAATTTTTTTAATTGGCGCTACCTTATACCCTCTTATGGAGATAAGTTGGCAGGGTCACAGCCATTATACCATGGCATTTGCAGGAGGAGTCTGCCTTGTTTTAATAGATAAAATTTGCTGTCAAAAAATGGCTTCGTCTTTTATCATTTACAAATGCCTTACAGGTTCTGCAATTATCACCACCATTGAACTCATCATAGGAATAATATGCAATCAAATACTTCTTATGCGTATTTGGGATTATTCACACCTCCCACTAAACATAATGGGTCAAATTTCACTGCCTTTTTCTGCTTTATGGTTTATAATAACCATTCCCGCAATGCTTATTTGTAATAAAATAAAACGAGCGGTTGATAACCGCCCGTCAGATTGCCAATAAACCCCTGTAGCAAAAAATCTGCAAAAAAGGTAATTTAAAAAACTTTTTCACTTATAAAAAGTTTTCTCTTTTTGCACCTTGGTGCAAAAATTCACTTTCAAAAATACGCTTCTAAGGAAAAAGCTTTCGTTTTCTGTGGAAAACGCCTTAGGGCTCAGCCCTAAGAACCCGAAATTTTTTGAAAAAAATTTAGTAAAACTTTTAATTATCGTCACTATTTCGAAACACTATATCTTTTTTACATACGTCGACGGGCGGTTGATAACCGCCCGTCTTAATAATTAATTTATGAATACTTAGCCACACAGCTAGGATAGATAAATCCGTAGGTATTTTGTCTATACTGCGCATGTGATGGGCTTGCTTGTGCATAGTCGCTGTAGAGGAATACTTTCGCCTCTGCAAGTCTTCTGTAAACAAGTCCTGCTATACAGTTACCGCCTGCTTTATGCCACTCTAAAAGTCTAAATCCAAACGATGCATCGTCGACAAATCTCATGTCTTTAGTTGAGTTTACATAGTTATTTAGGCTGATGTAACCTGTACGCACCCATGCATAACCCGAGAATGCACTGCTCTTGATTTTATACCAGTGTTCTGTGCCGCCCTCGTTAGTGTAGTATCCTACAACGGTGACACTAGCGCCTTGCGATATGCTAGAAACCACGCCTGATGATGTTCTTGCCTCTGTATAGGCCGTAGTCGAGCGAGTTGCCGTTGCCGGTTGCGGATTAGACTCACTTGGATTAATCGCTGTATAGTCAACCGCATTTAGCATTATGCTTCTTACAGTTGTGCTTGAAGAAGTAGTCCAACCTGAGCCTACATTGTAAGAGAAACTTACAAGTGCATCAAACTGAGCTTGATTCATCAGTAGTTTTTGTGAAGAAACAAGATTATTTACCGATGAGGTATAACCGCCCGAGTTTACAAGGTTTCTAAACTGAGCCATGCCCTCTGTCTTTGTTAGGTTATTGTAGAAAGTTTCGCCCGCATAGACTACATCGCCATAACCCACTGTAGGTATGTTATTTGCAAGTGTATCAAGGTATACTGTAGGAACAAAACCTTCAAACTGGCAAATGATGTTAAGCATACTGTCACTTACACGTCTTGCAGATGTAGAATATCCATTTACAAGCTCTGAGGAGAAGACTTGTACGGTAAATTCTATGCTTTGATTTACATCGCCGTTTACATATGCCTTTACTTTATGTGTTCCCTCAGATAGGGTAACAGGTGCAGACCAAATTTTTGTTTGATTTGTGCCATAAGTCGAATCCGACTGTGTCTCAGTGCCTGTGTTTGTCGCATTGATTACAGTTCCCGACGAAAGCACAAAGCTTAGCGAAGTTTTCGCCGTGTCTGTTACGGCTATAAGGTTAAACTGTTCGCCTGCGGCAGGAGTATTTGTCTCAGAGTAAGCAACTCTCACAGCTTCTGCGGCGGTGACTGTTATTGTAAAGTTTGCAGTTTTTCCTGTGTATACATCTTTTGCCGAAATAGTCGCAGTACCCGGTGCTGCACCGTAGATGAATCCACCGGAAACCGTAGCCACAGATGTGTTAGAGGAAGACCAAGTTAGCGTATTGCCATTGCTATTGCTTCCCTTTAGGTAGTAAGTTTTGTACTGTGCAACACTTCCACTTGATGAGGAAAGTGTTATAGTGCCCGAGCTTGTGCTTGGTGAATAAGAAACAACATAGCTCTTGTGTACATAACCTTGTTTTCCGGTAGAATCCGAAACTTTATACCAAGAGGAATCTACACTTTCAAGCACTGTCAAAACTTCTCCGTTTTGAAGCACTCTTATGATTGAAGTAGAAGTAGATGCACCGGAGCGGAAGTTTAGCCCTGTCGATGAATTTACTTTCACATAAGTAGTCGAGCTTGTAGGCGGTGTTGTCGTTTCAGGAGTTGTCGTTCCCGCTGTCACCTTAGTCAGATAATCACTATGCACAAATCCTGTGCTGCCGTCTGATAGTTTTACTTCATAGTAATCACTGCCTGTATTTTCGTTAGTAACGGTAAGAGTAGTTCCACTGCTTACAACTTTAACAAGTGTATAGCCTATTGAAGGGCCGGTACGCATGTTTACAGCAGTTGTTGTTTTTGCTTCATAAGCCTCTGTTTTTTCTGCACTGCTGTCTGTTTGTGTAGCTGTTTTCTTGATATAATCAGAATGCATATAGCCTGTTTTGCCGTTTATTGTTACCTTAAACCATGGACTTTGACTCTCGTCGTCTATAGTAAGACCTGTGCCTGTTGCAACAGTTGAAATTATAGAACTGCTAAGAGATGCGCCTGTTCTGAAGTTTACGTATGTAGTAGTGACGCCATAGCTTGCAGACGGTGTTGTGATCTCAGGCGTTGTAGTAGGTGTAGGTGTTGGTGTTGTGGTTGGTGTTGTAGTCTCAGGTGTCGTAGTCGGTGTCGGTGTTGGTGTTGCCGTGGTGCCACCGCTTACCGCTTTTAAATAATCTGAGTGCATGTAGCCTAGTGTACCCGATGGAAGTTGAACATGATAATAAGTTTGGCTATCGTCTAAAACAGTTACTTGAGTATTTGTTGCGATTGTAGAAATTAAACTGTTGTAAATTGATGGGCCTGTCCTTAAATTAACATAGGTTGTAGTTGCCATTTTATAGCTTGTGCTTGGGGTAGCTGTGCTATCGTCGCTCACGGCTTTTAAGTAATCAGAGTGCATATAGCCTGTGGCACCTGATGCAAGCTCTACTTGATAATAAGTTTGGCTGTCGTTTAAAACAGTAACTTGTGTATTTGTAGGAATTGATGATATAAGGCTATTATAAATTGACGGGCCTGTCCTTAAATTAACATAGGTCGTAGTCGCCATTTTATACCCTGAACCCGCGCTAGGTGTAGATGTGCTAGGCGCAGAGCCTGACATCTTGATATAATCTGAGTGCATATAACCCACTATGCCCGAAGAAGTTTGAACTTTGTAGTATATTCCTGTTGAAGTGTCAAGCAC
Organism: uncultured Eubacteriales bacterium; assembly: GCA_964370635.1. GTDB lineage: Bacteria > Bacillota > Clostridia > Oscillospirales > Acutalibacteraceae > SIG603. The sequence continues at coordinate 10,393 of CAYJJU010000022.1, forward strand.
TGTTATGGTACTTCCTGTAGGCACTACCATAATCCATTTGCCGCTAATGCTAGCACTCTCTCTTAAATTAACATTTGTAGTCGTTGTGGCAGATGTGCCGTCTTGCGCCGACGACGCCACTCTTATATAATCGGAGTGCATATAGCCCGATTTGCCCGACACGGTAATTTGGTACCATGTAGAGTTTGAAGTATCATTGATTGTAATACTTGTGCCGCTTGAAACAACGGTTATGACCTTGTGATTAGTGCCCGGTCCTTCACGCAGGTTTACAGCCGTTGTAGTGACTCCCGTGCTTGTTTCTTGCGCCTGTACTACTACTGTAGGGGTAGCAGGAATTACAGACATAGGTATCATGATAGCAAGCAAAAGCGAAAGTACCCTTAGTATGTAATTTTTTCTTTTTGCAGTTGTTTTCATATTTTCCTCCAAATTTTTTCTATAATTTTATGTAATAATTTTCGTGTTTTTAAAATTTTCTAATTCATTATACACTACTTTTAAAAATATTTCAAGCCTGTAACCCTTTTTTATTTTTTTATTTTCATTTTTTTTACAAAAGACTTTATTTTCCTATATATTCTGTGGTATACTGTCTATCACACTACTACATTTTAGGAGGTATTTATGAAGTTTACTCTCGATATGGGTGCATGGTCTTCTGTTTTTGCAGTGCCTACCTCTATTGTCGATAAACATATTAAGCTCGCAGGCGAAAACGAGCTTAAAGTCATGCTTTGGCTACTCAGACACGGTGGTCTTTCTGTGACATCTAAAATTTTATCGGAAAAAATTTCCATAAGTGAAAACGCAATAAATGATGCCGTCGAATACTGGGTTCAGGTAGGACTTGTCGTAAACGAAAGCGGAAAGTTAAAATATGATGACAAAAATGTAACAACTATTACAAACCCTTCGCCTACTACACAAGATATAGCGCCAAAAGAGGACGTAAGCGCTAAACGTATGCTAAGGCCTAACAGCCAGCAGATCGCAACAAGGCTTATGCAAAATAAACTTTTGTCTGATCTCTTATCAGGGGTAGAGGCAAGTTTGGGCAAAACTTTGTCGCCCTCGCTAAGTGCAGTCATTATAAACGCCCATGACGATTACATGCTCCCACCCGAAGTTATCTACATGATAGTAAATTATGCCAAAAGCATACATAAAACTTCTACTAACTATATTGAAGCACTGACAAAAAGCTGGTCAAATGAGCAAATTTTTTCTCTAGAACTGGCAGAGAGTAAACTTTTGCAGCTTGATGCCAGAAACAGAGCGTGGAAAAAAGTTAGCTCTATATTAGAGCTTCCTCACCGCTCCCCTAGCAAAAACGAAACCGACACAGCCTATCGCTGGTGTGAAGAGATGTTTATTTCTCCAGAAATAATACGTGAGGCATACGAGCGCTGTATCGACAAAATTGGAAAATATAATATTAAATATATGAATGCTATAATTGAAAATTTCCACAAGCTCTCTATAAACTCCTTAAAAGACCTACAGGCTTATGAAAATTCTCAAAACGAAAACACACCCACAGAAACTGGAAATGGTTTTGATAAATTTGACTTATTTAATATGATGGAGAAGAAAAATGGCATATAAAAAAGAAATTTATACAGCGGCACAAGACACACTTTCTAATCGTCGCCGGAATGCAAGCTTAAAATCAGATGAGATGAAAATGAAATTTCATTCCGTCTGCCCTAAAGCACGAGAAATAGATATGAAGATAAAATCGACAGGAAGCAAGGCGGCACTTGCCGTAATGCGCGGAGGAAGTGTGAGGAGTGAGCTTGATAAACTTAAGGAAGAAAATTTAAATTTGCAAAAAGAGTATTTATCTCTTTTAAACAAAAACGGTTTGACAAAAGAAGACATTTCCCCCTCTTATTACTGCAAAATTTGTGAAGATGTAGGAAATGTGGACGGCAAGGCCTGCTCCTGTTACAAAGAGCTTCTAAGACAACTTTCTTACGAAGAATTAAACAGGGCAACTCCCATAGAAAATTCGGGGTTTGAACATTTTAACACCTCTTATTACGCAGATTTTGAAGAAAGCCACAAAAGGCGCATGATAAACATTATAAATTACGGCGAGACTTATGCTTTTGATTTTAGCTTGCAGTCGCCTTCGCTTCTGTTTCAAGGTGGTACAGGGCTTGGCAAAACACATCTGTCCTTGGCAATCGCAAAAGAAGCTATAAAAAAAGGCTACGGCGTAATTTACGGCTCTGTCCATAACTTTGCCGTTTCCTTAGAAAAAGAGCGTTTTGAAAGCCCCGACGACAGCGACACTAACAGCCTTTTATGCTCCTGCGATTTACTTATTTTAGACGATTTGGGCACGGAGTTTAGCTCGTCTTACGCTAATTCGGTAGTATATAATATCATAAATTCAAGAATTATGAAAAAACTGCCTACAATTATCAGCACCAATCTAAATGAATTTGAGCTTGAAAAAAAATACAGCGAGCGCCTTATCTCAAGACTTTACGGAAGTTATCACCTCATAGGATTTGTAGGTAAAGACATTAGACCGCTTAAGAAAATGCGTGGAGAATTGATTTAATATATTATGTAAATTTGCTTTTTATTTTTTTATTGTAAAACCCCATAACTTTACATTTAGTAAACACAGTGGACAAGCCATTTAAAAATGCGAGTTTTCAACATTGACCACTGTTTTGTTGAAAACTCTGTTGAAGTGTTGAAACTTATGTTAACTCAATGTAAAAACAAAGCCCCATGATGCTAATTTGGAAAATTATCGTCATGGGGATTTTATTTATTTTACATTTTTGACAAAACCGATTTTGAATTATGAAGATAAACCATGTATAAAATTGTTCCGCCTATCTTAAGCAGCCATGTAATGACGGACAAGGGAAAGGCAATAATTGACATAAATGGAATAAGCTCTAATAAAATTAAAACTACTTCTACTGCGTAAATTGCTCCAAAAACTTTGTAGACATTTGCACTTTTAAATTTCCAAAGCTCGTTTCCGACAAATTTCGCGGTCGAAACACAAACATAATACATCGTGCCAAAAGATAGGGCGACAGACAAAATTCCAAGTAGCGATGCTATAAAGCCCCACAAATCAAAGCCTCCACCGCCTGTCAAAAGGCTTGCTACAGTATGTGCATCTGAGACAAACATCAGTATCGACATCAAAAACACTAGCGGAATATTTACCAGCGAGTAAACAAAGGCTTTTTTATAGTTTTGTGAAAATCGGCTTATCTGGCCAAGCCCTACAAAGCTTAAAACCAAACCGCCTAAAGAAATAAGCCAACCGATTATCGGAATAAATCCTAACATCAACAGTATGTTCCCTAAAAAAATGAGTCCAAGGCCTTTTGCAATTTTTTGTCTTTTTGTCATAGTATTTCCCTCCTTATGAAAAGCTGTATTTATATGGCTTAATTTTATCATACGGAAAAATAAAAGTCAAACATCTATTTAATTACATCAATAAACTTCACATTATTCTGTTTAAGCCACTTTATGCTATCCTCTAAAATAAGCTCGCCACTTAGCACTACGGGGACTGCAGGAGGGCAAGCCACGGCATAGCCGCCACAAATTCTCCCCTTTGCACGCTCCACCTCTATCGTTTCGCACTTAGAAAACAAAGCATTATTAAAGCTCATCGCCTGTTGAGCCTTCTGTATTTTCATTTCAAGACTTATAATCTCTTCCTTTTTTACAAAATCGGAAAAAGCCTCATAAATTTTATCATAATCCAAATTTGAATTAAACGGCGTAAGCATCAGCACCACATAGCGGCCGTCGATATATTCTAAAACCACACCATTTTTTTGAAGCAGTGCTTCTATTTCCTGCGTGCTATAGCCTGATTTTTTGCAATCTATTGTAAGTTTAAGCGGGTCAGAATTTAGCACAGACACGCCCTTTTTTACTAAAAACTCCTTTAACTTATCTATTTTTATCACAGCGCCGTGCAAGCCTTCCCTAAAATCTTCGCTTAAAATTTCGTTTAACTTATCAAGGGACTGCAAAATAAGATAAGACGGGCTAGACGAGCCAAAGTATGTAAGGGCAAGCCTTGCATTTTTTTCAAAATCTATGTCGGAATTTTTTGAAACATGCAGATAAGCCGCACCCGTGAGCGCAGGCAAGGTTTTATGTGCCGAGTCACACACCATGTCCGCCCCAAGTTTTATGGGGTGCAAGTCATTTTCTAAAAATTTTAAATATGCACCGTGCGCATTGTCGACCAAAAGAGGCACTCCATGCCTATTGCACACTGCGCTTAAGGCCTTAATGTCACACATTCCGCCTAAATAATCCGGAGAGGTAATGTACACCGCCATCGGCTTTTCTTTAAGCCCGTTAAGAGCATTTTCTAAATCCTCATCGTTTATATCGCAAGAGCAAATAGAGTCAGCCTCTTTTGGATAAAGCCACTCTACCTGTATGTCAAGCAGGCTTACGGCATGCAAAAATGCCTTATGCGCATTTCTACCTGCCAAAATTAGGTTTGATGCAGTCTTCGAGCGCAGTTTTGCCATATAAACCATCGCCTTAATGCTTTGGCTTGAGCCTCCCGTGACAAAAAAGCTATGCCTCGTATCAAACAAGGCACTTGCATTATTTTCGCTTTTTAAAATTATACCCTTTGGGTTTGATAAATCGTCCGCACCGTCTATTTCGGTTATATCAAACTTCTCAAAACCCAAAAAATCTGCGCCTTTATGGCCGGGCATGTGCAGTCTTGCCTTGTTAAGGCTAATATATTCATTTACAAAATCACAAATAGGCGTCTTACTCATGGTCATTGTCCATCATTGCAAGTTGCATCATAATGCCGCACTCTATCCTCTTTTTAAATAATTTACAGCCAATTTCATACACTCCGCTTGTCTTTGAGCCATAATTGAAATTATTTGCGGCGCAACCGCCCGAGCAGTAAAGTTTTGCCCAGCATTTTTTGCACTCTTCACTTGAATATATATTAGTCGTTCTAAATCTGTCTTGCACCGCCGTGTTTTTTACGCCCTCATAGATATTTCCAAGCACAAAATCCCTATTTCCAACAAATTGATGACATGGATATAAGTCTCCTGTAGGTGTTACCGCCATGTACTCACTGCCACTTCCGCAGCCTACCACTCTCTTATGCACACATGGGCCGTTTTTTAGGTCTAGAATGTAATGGTAAAATCTAAAATCATTATTTTCTTTATGCCTTTTAATCATTTCAAGGGCAAGTTTTTCATATTCAAAGTAAAGCATTTCCAAATGTTCTTCTCTTATCGAATAAACTTCATTTATATCCGACACCACAGGCTCCATTGAAAGCTCACAAAAGCCTAAGTCCGCCATGTGAAACACATCGTTTGTAAAATCTAAGTTATTTGCTGTAAAGGTTCCTCGCATATAATAATTTTTGCCGTTTCTTTTCTCTACAAACTCTTTAAATTTTGGCACTACTACGTCGTAGCTTCCACGCCCTTTATAGTCACTTCTTGTGGCATCATGCACTTCTTTTCTTCCGTCAAGCGATAAAACCACGTTGTGCATTTCTTTATTGCAAAAATCTATTACCTCTTCATCAATAAGCACGCCGTTTGTTGTAAATGTAAACCTAAAATTTTTGCCCTTTTCTTTTTCTATGCCCCTTGCATACATCACTAAATCTTTGACAGTTTGCCAGTTCATTAAAGGCTCACCGCCAAAAAAGTCAACTTCTAAATTTTTTCTGCTACCAGAATTTTCTATCAAGAAATCAAATGCCCTTTTTCCAACTTCAAAACTCATAAGCGCATCTTCCCCATGGTATTTACCTTGGGCCGCAAAGCAGTATTCACAGTTTAAATTGCAGGTATGCGACACATGAAGACACATGGCTTTTATTACCTTGCTCTCATTTTTAAAGACTAAATGCTCATACTCATCTTTTAAAAACAGCTTCTCATTTACTTTTAAATACTCTATGTCTTCCATGCAAAGCTTTACATCTTCCGGCGTTATATCATTGTATTTATTTACGATAGTCTCCTCTATTTTTTCAGGGCTTTCATTTTCATACATAGAAATAATGTCATAAGCGACGTCGTCTACCACATGAATTGCACCGCTTATTACATCTAAGACTATATTATACCCGTTTAATTTATATTGATGAATCATTTTATACCTCTTATATATTTAAAATAAAAAATGCCGCCAATAAAGGCGGCACAATAAATAAATTATTTATTTTCGCAAGGTTGATTTGCAACACCGCAAGATGTTTTACAAGCAGATTGACAAGAAGTTTGGCACTCGCCACAGCCGCCACTCACTGCGCTTTGTTTTAAATCACGAACCTCAATGGTTTTAATTCTTTCCATAAGTACTCTCCATTTCTAAAAACATATTTACCTTATTATAATAATCTACAATGAAGTAAAAGTCAAGATTTTTTTAAGCCTTGTAGGCTATTTTGCCGTCTACTATGGTAACAAAGACCTCCGCCGCTATGTCGCTTAGTGGGTTCCCGTTCCATATTGCTATGTCCGCATCTTTTCCTACTTCTAAGCTACCGACTCTGTCGCCAATTCCGCAAAGCTTTGCAGGGTTAATTGTGATAGCCTTAAAAGCCTCCTCTTCGCATAGTCCTGATTTTACGGCAAGGCCTGCACAAAGCGAGATGTATTCTAGCGGAATTACAGGTGCGTCTGTGATAATTGCTATGGGAACACCCGCCGCATGTAAATCCGCCGGTGTGTTAAAGCTTTTATTTCTAAGCTCAATTTTTGTTTTGCTTCCAAAAGATGGGCCTACAAACGCAGGAAGTTTTTCATCTGCAATTTCTTTTGCAATTAAAGAGCCGTCTGTGCAGTGGTCTAAAGTGATGTCTAAGTCAAACTCTTTTGCTATTCTTATTGCAGTAAAAATGTCGTCTGCCCTGTGGGCATGCGCTTTTAGTGGAATTTCTTTTTTCATTACGGGAATCATAGCCTCAAGTTTCATGTCAAAACTTTTGTCTTCACCGTTTTCTTTATCGGCCATGTATTTTTTTGTCTTAAATAAAAGCTCACGAAGCTCTGCCGCAACCGCCATACGGGTTTGAGGCGATTTTTTAAGTGCAGTGTAGCATCTTTTTGGGTTTTCACCAAAGGCAATTTTCATTGCAATTGGGTCTTTTATTATCATGTCGTCCACTCTGTTCCCAAAAAGTTTAATCGCTGTGAATGTTCCACCAACTACATTTGCACTGCCAGGGCCTGTAACAGCCGTTGTAACGCCTGATTTTATCGCATTGTCAAACGCCTCGTCGTGTGGATTTATAGAGTCAATCGCACGAAGTTGTGGAGTTATTGGGTCGACTATTTCATTATAATCTCTGCCTTCCCAGCCCATGCCTTCATTATCAAGTCCTATATGACAGTGAGCCTCAACAAAGCCCGGAAGCACAAGTTTTCCCTTTGCGTCTATAACTTCCACATCACTTGGTGCATCCACAGTTTTGCCAATTGCTTTAATTTTGCCGTTTTCAATAAGTATTTGCCCGTTTTCAATGTCGCCGTTTGCCATGGTTTTTATAAGTCCATTTTTAATAAGTATCATTTATTATCACTCCTTGAATTTTCTTTTTGTATTGTATCACAATTTGTCAGTAAACACAAACTTTAATTTTCATCACAGTATGCATTTATGGCTTTTACAAAGCGTTCTCCATATCTTTCAAGCTTTTCTTTGCCCACACCCGAAATTTTATGGAACTCACTTAGATTTTTTGGAATTTTATCAGACATCTCTATCAGTGTTTTATCCGAAAAAATTACAAAGGCGGGCACATTTTGCACTTTTGCTATGTCCATTCTTAGTTTTTTTAGCATTTCAAACAGTTCTTTATTCATAACAGCGTTTGCTTTGCTTGATGTATTCTTAGTTTTTTCTTTCTCTTTTACTATTTTTGTTACAAGCCGCACTTTACCCTTTAATACGTCGGGAGATTTTTTTGTCAGCTTCAAGACTTTATATTCGCCTTCACTTTGTGCCAAATACTCTTTTTCAAGCAAGAAATCTATAATCGCCCTAAGTTCAGTCACGCTCTTTTCACTTATACTATAGGTCGACAGTTTGTCAAAGCCCATGTTAAGCACTTTTTCATTTTTGCTTCCCCTTAATATATCCACCACCATGACAGTTCCAAATCGCTCTTTAACCCTAAATACGCATGAAAGTATTTTTTGTGCCTCAACCGTTATGTCAAGCTCTTCAAAATTCGTGTCGCAGTTACTGCAGTAACCGCAAAAAGCCGTAGGTTTTTCTCCAAAATACTTTAATATATAGGCTCTCAAGCACTCACTTGTGGTGCAGTAAAAAGTCATGTCACGAAGACGCTTATACTCCCTTGATTTAAGCTTTTTGATACTGGCCTCATCTAGCTCACTATCTTCATAAGAGTGGTCTATAAGCCATTCATTAAGCCTTACATCTTGTGGGCTATACAGCAGTAGGCATTTTGCCAAATTGCCGTCTCGCCCTGCCCTGCCTGCCTCTTGATAATAGCTTTCTATGTCTCTTGGCATGTTGTAATGCACGACAAACGACACATTTGACTTATCTATTCCCATGCCAAAGGCGTTGGTTGCGACCATTACATCATATTTATCTCTTAAAAAATCATTTTGATTATTTTTTCTTATCGTGTCGCTAAGCCCTGCGTGATAAAATGCCGATTTTATATTGTTTCTATTTAAAAACTCGCAGACTTCCTCTGTAAGTCTTCTTGAAAGGCAGTAGATAATTCCGCACTCGTTTTTTCTTTTTGACAAAAAATTCAGAAGCTCCTCTTCCTTGTCCTTTGTGTTTATGACTTCAAAATATAAATTCTCCCTATCAAAGCCCGTGACTAAAATTTCAGGATTTTCAAGGCCTAGCATGTCTACTATGTCTTGACGCACTTTTATAGTCGCAGTTGCGGTAAAGGCAGATATCACAGGTCTTTTGGAGAGTTTTTCTATAAACACTGGAATATCCAGATAACTCTGCCTAAAATCTTGACCCCATTTAGATATGCAGTGCGCCTCATCCACACAAAGCATAGCAATATTAGCATTAGTGGCGAAATGCAAAAACGCAGGAGTTAAAAGCCTTTCGGGGGCTACATATATAATTTTATACACACCGTTTTCGGCATTTTCCATAGCCTCATACATTTGCATTTGGTTTAAAGAAGAGTTTATAAACGCCGCAGGTATGCCCGACTGTGTGAGCGACATTACCTGATCTTGCATGAGAGAGATAAGCGGCGACACCACTATTGTTATTCCCTTAAAAAGCACTCCAGGAATTTGGTAACAAATTGATTTACCCGCACCCGTTGGCATAATTCCAAGTGCGTCTTTATTCTCTAAAACCGAATTAATGATTTCTTCTTGCCCCTCCCTAAAATTTTGGTAGCCAAAATATTCGTACAGCACTTTATATATATCCAATCATATCACCTCACTTAATTAATTTTACTACAATTTCAAAATTTTTTCCAGTAAAAAGCAAGACTTTTATTTTTTTAAAAAATAATTTTGTCGAACCCTTGTATATTTCTATTTTTAGTAGTATAATTTTATTGGATAATAAATTCGGGAGGTAACAGTTATGAGTAAATATGTAAATTTAATGGAAGAAGTCGTAGAAATGCATTTTGACAATGTTTGTAAAAATATTGATTGTTGTACCTGTAGCACATGCAGAAATGACATTATCGCCTTGGCTTTAAACAAATTGCCGCCGAAGTATTTTGCTTCACATAAAGGCGAGTTATTTTCTAAGCTTCAAACTGTAAGCACGCAGTATACAGTAGATGTTATAAGGGCGCTAACAGAGGCAGCTACTACTATTGCAAAAAAACCAAGACACGATGAGTGCGAGACAAAGGAAGAAAAGTAATTAAAAATCATACCGACCACCAAAAGTTAGATTTATAAACTAACGATTAGGCGGTCGGTATTTTTTTGCAAATTTTTAACTTAAGTAATAGTGAAATAAACATAATCAAAAAATGCGAAGCATTTCACCACAATTATTAATTAATAATTATTAACTATTAATTACTCCTTACCTGTCCAACAATACGTGCACAGTTTACAGGGTTCTATTCCTATCGACTGGACTAAATCGTCGACTCTGTGGTATCTAAGTGTTGTAAAATTGAGTTGTTTCCTTATCATTTCAAGCATGCCTTCATAGTTTTTGCTGTCTGGATTTGCATAGTCAAAAAGCAATTCCTCGCTTACATTGTCGCCCTCTCGCTCTTTTATGACCCTTCTTGTAATAAGGTCAAAAATCGAGCCTGAACGCGAGAAGTTTAGATATTTACAGCCATATAAAAGCGGAGGACATGCAGGTCTTATGTGCACTTCTTTCGCCCCGCTACTATATAAAAACTCTGTCGTTTCGCCAAGCTGAGTTCCACGCACTATAGAGTCATCTATTAACAGCAAATCTTTATTTTTTATAAGCGCATCAACAGGGATTAGTTTCATTTTTGCGATTAGGTTCCTTTGCGCCTGTTTTTGTGGCATAAATGATCTGGGCCATGTTGGCGTGTACTTAATAAACGGCCTTGCAAAAGGTACTCCTGACTCATTTGCATAGCCTATTGCATGTGCAATTCCAGAGTCCGGCACGCCTGCGACTATATCGGGCGATACATTATCTCTTTTAGCTAGAAGTTTTCCGCATTCATATCTCATAGCCTCGACATTTACGCCCTCGTATGAAGATGTGGGATAGCCATAATACACCCATAAAAACGAGCAAATTTTCATGTCTTTTTTTGGCGCTTCTACCTGATATGCTTTGTCCGGGCTAATAAAATATATTTCACTCGGCCCTAGTTCATGGTGAAAACTGTATCCCAAATTAACATAAGCAAAATCTTCAAAAGATGCGCAGTATGCATCTTTTTTCTTGCCTATAATTATAGGTGTTCTTCCAAGCCTGTCACGAGCGGCATATATACCGTCTTTTGTCATGACAAGCATCGACATTGAGCCGTCTATTATTTCTTGAACATATTTTATGCCCTCGATCAAATCATCTTTCTGATTAATAAGTGCAGCCACAAGTTCTGTGGAGTTTATCTTGCCACCACTAAGCTCTAAAAAGTGAGTGTTACCATTTTTAAACGTCTGTTTTAAAAGCTCTTCTTTATTATTAATCTTTCCAACAGTAGTAATTGCATAGCTTCCAAAACTTGCATTTATTACCAAAGGCTGAGGATACATGTCTGCTATACAGCCTATGCCTATATTACCTTCAAGTTCTTCAAGGTCATTTTCAAACTTTGTTCTAAACGGTGTATTTTGTATGTTGTGTATGGATTTGTTAAAAAACTCTCCGTCATACACTGCCATACCGCCTCTGTAAGTACCTAAATGAGAATGATAGTCAACACCGAAAAACAAATCTAAAGTGCAACTATTTTTTGACGCAACGCCAAACATACCGCCCATAATTTTATCTCCTTATATTTTATATAATTATTTTATCACATCATATTGAGTCTTTAATTATGAAAGAGTAATTTTATGGAAAACTTTTTTGCCTTTTTTAACTACTATATATCCTTTTTCAAAAGCCTCTTTAAGAACATTTTGCTTAGGATCGCTTACTTTTTCATCGTCTATGCTGACTCCGCCTTGCTGCACAAGACGTCTAGCCTCTGCCTTTGACGGTGTAAGACCTGAATTTACAAGTAAATCTAAGATATTTAAACCCTCGCCATCAAAAAGCGAAGCCTCTAAAGCACTGCCCGGCATGTTATCTGCGCTTACTCCTTTTGAAAATAGAGCCTTTGCGGCATCTCTTGCCTTAATAGCTTCTTCTTCACTGTGTACAAGTTTTGTAAGCTCAAACGCAAGTATCTCTTTTGCGGTATTTAGCTGTGCACCTTCCCATGAGTCCATTTCTCTTATCTCTTCCATTGGTAGGAATGTAAGCATTTTAATGCATTTTAACACGTCACCGTCATCGACATTTCTCCAGTATTGGAAGAAGTCAAACGGCGAGGTTTTCTCAGGGTCTAGCCACACTGCTCCACTTTGAGTTTTACCCATTTTTTTACCCTCTGAATTTAAAAGCAGGGTGATAGTCATAACATGCGCGTCTTTTCTTAGTTTCTTTCTTATAAGCTCTGTACCACCTAGCATATTGCTCCATTGGTCGTCGCCACCAAACTGTAAATTACAGTTGTAATCTTTAAACAAGGCATAAAAATCATAGCTTTGCATTATCATGTAGTTAAACTCTAAAAAGCTAAGTCCCTTAGCCATTCTTTGCTTGTAGCACTCTGCGCTTAGCATTTTGTTAACACTAAAACAAGCTCCAACTTCTCTTAAAAGCTCTACATAATTAAGTTTTAAAAGCCAGTCTGCATTATTTACCATTAAAGCCTTGCCCTCTGAGAAATCTATAAACTTGCTCATTTGCTCTTTAAATCTATTGCAGTTATGCTTTATATCCTCATCGCTTAAAACATTTCTCATGTCAGTTCTACCCGATGGGTCACCGACCATTCCTGTGCCTCCGCCTAAAAGCGCTATAGGCTTATTGCCTGCCATTTGAAGTCTTTTCATAAGGCAAAGTGCCATAAAGTGACCTACATGTAGGCTGTCTGCCGTGGGGTCAAAGCCTATGTAAAACGTTGCCTCACCATTGTTTATAAGCTTTTTAATTTCTTCCTCGTTTGATACTTGGGCTATAAGGCCCCTTTCTTGTAGTTCTTCAAAAATACCCATATTTTTCAATCCTTTCAATTTTTGCAGAGAAAATATAAAAGCCCCCTGCACTATTATGCAGAGGGCGGAATTACCGCGGTACCACCTCATTTTACCGTATAAACGGCCTCTAAGAAAGCTAACACTTTCCAAACGCTTTAACGTGCGTTACACCGACAATTCCTACTATTTTTTCAAAATTGCAACTCCGAAATGTATTTCACAAACCATTGCTGCCTGTTCTCACCTGCCACAGACTCTCTGAAAGCTTAAATTTGCTACTTCTTTTCTTCTCAGTCATTAATGTGATTATAAACCTATTGATTATGCTTGTCAAGTGCTTTCAAGCATTTCTCTTGCCATTTTTCTCTTAAGCTCTGTTATTCCATCGCCCGAGGTAATTCTGGCAAGCTCGTCTATTCTCTTTTCGTAATCTAAATTTGTCACACGGGTAATCGTCTTGTCTTTTGTCTCATCTTTCTTAATAAGCATGTGGTTATCTGCCATTGCGGCAATTTGCGCTAGATGTGTAATGCAAATTAACTGATTATTTTTTGAAAGTTGTTTTAATTTTTTGCCTACCTTGTTTCCGGCCTCTCCACTTATTCCGGCGTCTATTTCGTCAAAAACCATGGTTTCTTCAGAATCTTTTTTCGATACCGCTATTTTAAGCGCTAGCATAATTCTTGAGAGTTCACCGCCCGAGGCAATTTTTGACATGGGTTTTAAATCTTCACCCTTGTTTGCCGACACCAAAAATTCTATTTTGTCACAGCCTTTACTTGTAAGCACAGTGCGCTCTTGGTGCACCGAAAACTGTATGTTTGGCATATTTAAAAAATACAGCTCTTCTTTGATTTTTTCACAAAACTTTGTAGAGGCATCTTTCCTTTTTGCCGAAATATCTTTTGCAAGCTTTATTGCCTCTTCTTTTACCACTTCAAACTCTTCCGATAAATTTTCAAGCCTTTCGTCGGTAAGTTTTATCTCTAAAAGCTCTTTTTTACAGTGCTCTAAATTTTCTAAAATTTCCTCTTCATTTTCACCGTATTTAAGGCTCAATTTATAAAGCAGGTCAAGCCTTGCTTCTACTTCCTCAAGCTCTTTTGGGTCAAACTCCAGGTTTTCAAAATACGCCCTGCTTTCGGCACTTATATCCAAAAGGCTGTACTCTATGTCCCTAACCTTGTCGGCAAGTGCCCTTACTTCTTCATAATTTTTTGCAGCGTTTTCAAAATTTATTGCAAGGCTTGATATAGCGCTTAAAATATTTGTATCTTCACAGTTTAAAAGCATGTTGGCCTCTTGCAAGTTTTGCGCTATACTCTCACCATTTCTTATCTTTTCTCTCTTTTTAACTAAACTATCTCGCTCGCCTACCTTGATGTCCGCAAGCTCCATCTCTTCGATTTGATAGCTGAGCAAATCAATGCGGCGCTCCTTTTGCTTTTCGTCTGTAATAAGGGCGTCAAGCTCTTTTTTTAGCTCTTTTAATTTGTTGAATTTTATGGTATATGCCTTAATTTCTTCGTTTAAACTTGCAAAATCGTCCAGATATTTTCCATGAATATCAGGCGATAAAAGCTCATGACTGTCGTGCTGGCCGTGTACGCAAATTAAATTTTCACAAATTGGCTTAAGCATCGATAAGGTGACCGGAACTCCGTTTATTTTCGATAGCGATTTACCGTTTTGCTTTATGTCTCTAAAAATCTGTACCTCGCCGTTTTCACAGGGAATGTCCATCTCCAACAGTTTTTTTACAAAAGGTTTAGGAACATCACAAAACAGGGCCGTCACACGTGCAAACGCCGCCCCGGTTCTAATAATGTCTTTTGATGTGCGCTTACCCATTATCATTTCTATAGAATCTATGATTATGGATTTACCCGCACCTGTTTCACCCGTCATGACGGTAAGACCGCTTTCAAAATCAATCTCTGCCTTTTCTATGACGGCAATATTTTCTATATTTAAACTTCTTAGCATAAATCCCCACCACTAAACAGTAATTATCTCTTCAAGCTCTCTTTGTTTTTCCATGCCAATTTCAGGCGTTTTTGCAATTGCAAAAATAGTGTCCTCACCTGCCAAAGTTCCAATAAATCCAAAAGAGGCATTGGCATCCATTGCGGCGCATACAGCCTGAGCCATACCCGTAATGCACTTTATTACCACTATATTCCCTGCGGCTTCTACGCTTAATACCGAGTCTTTAAATAGCGGATAAAATTTTGATGAAATATCTCTTGAATTTTCACCACCCATAGAGTATCTGTACACTCCATTATTTGACAGTGTTTTTACAAGCCTTAACTCTTTTATGTCTCTTGAAACAGTCGCCTGAGTTACATCAAACCCATCACTTTTAAGGTGCTTTAAAAGCTCTTCTTGTGTTTCTATATTATTTTCTCTTATAAGTTCTCTAATCTTGTCATGTCTTCTGGTTTTCATTTTCTTCCTCCTATTTTAAATTAGTTTTTTACTAAGTACATCGTAAAAATTTTTCTTCTCTGCCATAATAAGTCTTGCATATTTTTTTGAATGAGAAAAGCTTATTTCGTCTGATTTATTAAGCTCTATTGCACGCTCACCATCAAGTGTTAAAAAGACTTTTCCCGTATATTTTTCACTTACATACACATTAAGTTTTGTGTCTTTTGAAAAAACCAAGCTTCGGTTAAAAAGCGTATGTGGACAAATCGGCGTAAACAATAGACACTCCATCAAGGGGTCAAGTACCGGGCCTCCTGCCGATAAAGAATACGCTGTAGAGCCTGTAGGGCTTGACACTATGAGTCCGTCTGCCCTGTAGCTAAATTTTGAGCCATTCATAAGCACCCTGTAGTCGATAAGCCTTGAAAGCTCGCTGGATATTACGGCATCATTTAGCGCCGTACCCACAAATTTATCGTTTACAAATGCGTCTATCATCATTCGCTTTTCTACTATATGTTCGCCCTCTAATAAGGGGCATATTTTATCAAGCTCCAAAACCTCAAGGCCTGCCATATACCCTATGCGCCCTAAGTTTATTCCTAGCACGGGTTTATCAAATTTTGCCGCCAGTTTGGCAACACGCAAAATAGTTCCGTCGCCTCCTATTGCAATATACACGTCTAAGCTATCGTCTAATCCTATGCTATCATCCGTAAGAACCTCGTGACCTCTTTTTATAAGTATTTCCCTTACAGATGCTAATAGCTTTATTGCCTCTTCTTTTTCCTTATTTGGTAACAAGGCTATTCTCATGCCATACTCCTCCTATAACTCTTGGTGAGATTTCTCTACGATTTCTCTAGGCTCATAGCCTAAAAACTTCTCTGCATCGTCACTCTTTTGCAAAAATGCAAGATATTCTATATTGCCCTCAGGCCCTTTAATCGGTGAAAAATCCAAGCCACATACACTGTAGCCGTTATTTACTGCAAACTCGCATATGGTTTCCACCACTTCTATATGTACCGCCTTGTCTTTTACGACGCCTTTTTTGCCAACTTTTTCTCGCCCTGCCTCAAACTGAGGTTTAATAAGACAGACTAAATTCGCATCACTCGACAATAAATCCCTAATAGCCGGCAAAATTATTTTAAGCGAAATAAATGAAACATCAATCGATACAAAATCCACCTCGTCGCCTACTTGCTCTTTTGTAAGATACCTAGCATTTTGCCTTTCAAGGTTTACAACTCTATCGTCGGTACGTAAAGACCACGCAAGTTGTCCATAGCCCACGTCAATTGCATATACTTTTTTCGCCCCGTTTTGAAGCATGCAATCTGTAAATCCACCCGTAGACGCACCTACGTCCATGCAGACTTTATCTTTTAAGTCTATAGGGAAATTCTCCATGGCTTTTTCAAGTTTTAATCCGCCACGGCTTACATATTTAAGTTTATTTCCTCTTACCTCTATATTTGCCTCCACGCTTATTTGCGTGCCTGGCTTATCTGATTTTTGGTTATCAACATACACAAGACCTTCCATGATTAAAAGCCTTGCCTTTTCTCTGCTTGGAGCTAATTTTTTCTCAAAAAGAAGCACATCAAGTCTTAATTTTTCCGCCATAAATGCCAAGTCCTCCGTCTCGCATATCAAATATTTCAAACTCTTACTTTTCTAACATAGACTTTTTGCCGTGTCGGCAATAGACTGCGCATCCATCGAGTTTTTCCTCATTTGCTCCGCCATTGGATCATGGCTTACAAACGGGTCTTTTACGGCTATAACGCTATAACTTCCCTTATATTTTCTCTGCATAAGTAGAGACAATAAATATTCGTTTATTCCGCCACAGCTTTGCGCTTCCTCAACAAATAAAACACTTTCGTATTTTTCAATTTCCTCTATGACACCCATGTCTATGGGGAAAATTTTATTGAGTTTATAAATGACTGCATTTTTATTTGTCGCCCTAAGTTTTTCAAGTGCTAGGGCGCAGTTTGAAAACACTCTGCCATAAGTTACAATTGCAAGCTTTGCAGTTTTTTCACCGTAAACATCATAGTCATTAAACTGTGATACAAAGTCTGTCGGCCTGTACATTTGGCCGCCTCTTGGATATCTTAGCGCAACCAAATTAAACGGCTCTTCCACCACTCTTTGCAGGGTAAAATCCAGTTCATCAAAATAAGATGGTGAAAAAATTGTTATATTCGGCACGGTTCTTAAAAAGCTGACATCAAATAGGCCTTGATGCGTTCTTCCGTCTTCGCCTACCATTCCCGCCCTGTCGACTGCCAAAATTACCTTTAAATTTTGCAGTGCTATGTCATGAATCAAGCTGTCATAAGCCCTTTGCAAAAACGTAGAATACACCGCAAACACAGGAAGTAGTCCGTCCCGTGCAAGGCCTGCTGCAAAAGTTGCGGCATGCGCCTCCGCTATTCCCACATCAAAAAATCTTTCTTTATGGGTCTTAGAAAATTCCAAAAGCCCTGTTCCCGTCGCCATTGCGGCAGTTATTGCGCAGATTTTCTTGTTTTGCCCTGCAATATTTGTAAGGCAATTTCCAAATACATCTGAAAATGATTTTTTAGGAGCCGGGACTTCTCCTGTGCTCTTATTAAAAGGTGAAACACCGTGAAACACGCCAGGTCTTTCTTCTGCATGGGCATAGCCTTTGCCCTTTACCGTCCTTAAGTGAATTACGATAGGTTTATTTAACTTTTTAACATTGGTAAGTGTGTCTTTTAAAAGGTGAAGATTATGCCCGTCAAGCGGCCCATAATACTTAAAACCCATGTCTTCAAAAATATTTGTATTGTACACAAGCTTTCTAATTCTTGTCTTGACTCGTCTAACTCCACTTGCGACATTTTTTCCAACAAGTGGAATTTTGCCAAGTGCAAATTCTATAGAACTTTTCGCCTTAATATAACCTTTTGAGCTTCTCATATAGGTCAAATATTTTGCGATAGAGCCAACGTTTTTGGAAATTGACATATTGTTATCGTTTATTATAACAATAAAATTTTTACGTCTTCTCCCGGCATTGTTAAGCCCCTCAAAGGCAAGTCCGCCCGTAAGCGAGCCGTCGCCTATAATAGCAACGGTAAAGCCGTCTTCATCTTTTACCTGCTTGCCCATTGCTATGCCTAAGGCAGAGGAAATTGACGCACTGCTGTGCCCTGTCGTAAATGGGTCAAAATCGCTTTCCTCTCTTGAGGGGAAGCCCGACAGTCCACCGCTTGACCTTATCGTGTTAAATTCTTTTTTTCGTCCTGTAAGAATTTTATATGGATAGCACTGGTGGCCGACGTCCCACACCACAGAGTCCTTATCTAAATCAAACACCGAAAGCAGTGCAACCGACAGCTCCACCACACCAAGGTTAGAGGCTAGGTGTCCGCCGTTTTTTGAAACAGCGGATATAATTTCCTCCCTGATTTCACTACATAGCTGTTTTTCTTCGTTTTTATTTAAACTGCTTAGCTTTTTATAATCGTCTAAGCCCTCTAAAATACTTGTCATAATCTCCTCAAATTAAAGCATGCCGTTTTGTGCCTTGGCAGCATTTAATGTATTTTTCATTAGCATGGCAATGGTCATAGGCCCTACTCCGCCCGGTACAGGTGTTATGTATGATGCAACTTTTTCTACTTCTTCAAAGTCAACATCGCCCACAAGCTTTCCGTCTTCATTTCTGTTGATTCCAACATCAATTACAACAGCACCCTCTTTTACCATGTCTTTTTTTACAAATTTTGCTATGCCCACTGCGGCTACTAAAATATCAGCGCCCTTACATACTGCGCTTAAATCCTTTGTTCTGCTGTGGCAAATTGTTACCGTACCATGTGCATGTAAAAGCAGCATTGCCATAGGTTTTCCCACTATATTGCTTCTTCCTATAACCACGCAGTCCTTGCCGTTTATTTCAATTCCTGTAGATTTAATAAGCTCCATAACTCCCGCAGGCGTACATGGTAAAAAGTTGTAGTCCCCTATCATGATTTTGCCCACGTTTTCTGCATGGAAGGCATCTACGTCTTTTATTGGCGATATTGCCTGTATGACCTCGTTTTCATTTAGTCCCTTAGGAAGTGGCATTTGCACCAAAATTCCGTTTACAGCAGGCGAATTATTTAAGGTTTTTACAAGGTCAATAAGTTCTTTTTGTGTGGTAGTTTCGGGAAGTGCGTACTCCTCTGAGTAAATTCCGCACTGCTCACACGCAAGTTTTTTATTTCTTACATAAACTTTTGATGCAGGGTCGTCTCCGACTATCACAACGGCAAGCCCCGGCTTTACGCCTTTTTCTTTTAATGCCTCAACTTCAAGTTTAATCTCCTCTTTTACTTTTTGCGATACCGCTTTTCCATCAATAATTTTAGCCATTTTCTTCTTCCTCGTTTCCTTCATTATTTTCTATAATATCTTGTGTTTCTTTTTTGTCTTCCGCACTATCCTCTAAAATCTCTTCTACTTCTTCTGATTTTACATTAAGTGCCATTACCGTTTTATTCCCACAGCCTGCAAGAGCCGTTCTTTTTCTGAAAAACACCAGCGCCGCCACAGCGACAAGCACGCTTGCTACCGCCACTACTTGTGATACTTTTAAATTTATTGCAGGCACCATTAAACTGTCTGTTCTGAGTCCTTCGATAAAAAATCTCGATATACCATACCATACTATATACAAAAGGAAGGTCTGCCCGTCGTATCTTCTCATTTTTTTATTAAAGAAGTGGAGCAAAACAAAGCCTAATGCGCAAAGCAAGGACTCATATAAAAAGCAAGGATGAACCGTCGTTACAACGCCGTCTACAACAGTGTTTTGTGACATCATTCCCCAAGGAAGCGTCGTTTCATCGCCAAATGCCTCTTGATTTATAAAGTTACCCCAACGCCCGATGCCTTGGCCTATCAAAAAGCCTATGGAGCCCACATCGAGCATCGATAGCACATTCATTTTCTTAAAGCGCATTACAAGACCGCCGCCTAAAAGTCCGCCTATTATACCGCCATAAATGCCAAGGCCTCCGTCCCGTATGTCGAATATCTCCATCGGGTTTTGTATATATTTGTCGCCCGGATAAAATATAACGTAATAAAGTCTTGCACCAATTATGCCCAGCACTATTCCTGCAAGTACCGCATCAAAAAGTGCATCTTTGTCTATTTTCATTGCCTTTGCATTAAAATACCCGTAAAGCACTGCGAGCACAACACCTGTTGCAATTATGATACCATACCAATAAACATCTAAACCAAAAACCGTAAACGCCACAGGATTTATAGTAAACTCTAGCGACAGCCCCGGAAATTCTACATTGTACATATTTAAACTCCTTTAAATCACTCATCGTCTGACGGCAAAACGACCGACAGCACCGAGCATTCTTTATTCATCATCTTTAATAATTTTTCGTTCGCATCTTCCAAAGTAATTTTTGAAAACACGTCGATATACGTATAAAGCTCTCTATTTTTAAAATTCAAAGAACTAATTGCATTACTAATGTTTGATGCGTTGTTAAGCCCCGAAATATTTGCGCCGTAAATAGACTTTTTCGCCCTGCTAAAGTCCTCTTCCAAAAGCCCTTCTGCCTTAAGCCTTGCTATTTCTTCATCAATAAGCTCTTTTACCTTTTTAGGGTCTTTTGACTCGCCCACAAAAATTGTTGTGGCAAAACCGTCGCCCTCTAAAAACTCATATCCAAATGACGAGTCGTTTATAAGCTCTAAATCATAAAGCTTTTTAAACAGAGGCGAAGAAGTTGAGGCTATTACATCCAAAATTATTTCTGATAGCGCAACAGATTTTTCGTCCTGAAACTCATTTTCAATCTTTTCTTTGTAGCCAATTTCAAAAAGTGGCATTCCAACAGAAAGTTTTTCTTCTACATAAGAATTTACTATCGTGTCGGGCTCTTCTTCAAAATATCTTGTAATTTCTGTATTTTCAGAAGGTTTTAGAATTTTGTCACATAATATAAGTGCTCTCTCAACATCAATTTTACCCGATATTACAAGCGACATGTTGTGAAGATTATAAAATGTATTATAGCAGCGGTATAAATATTCCGGAGTTATGTCCGCAATGCTCTCGACCGTACCTGCTATGTCCTCTTTTACAGGGTGGTTATGGTACATATTTCTTAAAAGATTAAACATCACCCTCCAATGCGGGTCGTCTTCATACATTTTAATTTCCTGCTCAATTATGCCACGCTCTTTCTCGACGCCCTCTTTTGTAAAATACGGCGCCGTGACAAAGTCAAGCAAAATTTCAAGAGCACTATACGGGTCACCTGTTGTGGAAAACAAATAACAAGTATTTTCAAAATCGGTATAGGCATTGGCATCCGCACCTGTTTTTGCATATCTCTCAAAGGCATCTCCGTCTTCACTCTCAAAAAGCTTATGCTCTAAAAAATGAGCTATTCCCGAGGGCACTTTATGCACCACATCGTCTTTATCTGTTAAAAAACTGACATCAACCGAGCCGTATCTTGTGCTAAACATTGCATAAGTGGTTTGAAAATTAGGTTTTGGATAAATTATAACTTCAAGCCCGCTTTGATGCTTAATTTTATAGTACTCTTCCCCTATTCTATGACTTGAAACCACAGTCATATCATGCTTCATTTTTCTTAATCCCCCTTAGTGTAAACACCGTATCGAGTGTTACTTTTCTTGCCGCTTCTATAAGTTTAATTCTATCAATTTCTAATATTTTTTTAATAACTTCTTCAGGCGAATAAACTTCGCTTTCAAAAACTTGGCTTAGGTAAAAGCTCTCAGTTGCGTAAAGTGAGTCTTTTACAGAATTATAGCTGTTTACCATTGCAAGCTTTGCATGCTCTAGCTCACTCTCGCTAAACTCGCCTTCACAAATCAAGGTCAGCTGCTGAAGTATTGCGGTTTTTGTTTTTTCTATATTCTCCGCTTCGACTCCGCTTTCTACAAACATTGCGCCCTTTAACTCGCTAAGTCTTGATGAGCAGTAGTAGCAAAGGTTTAACTTCTCTCGCACTACTGTAAAAAGCTTAGAGCTTACCGAGCCTCCAAACATCACGCACATAACCCTTGTCGCTATGGCATCTTCCGGAATAACTCCCGTCCTAAAGCCCAGCACCAGTTTTGACTGTGAAAGCTTCTGCTCTTCCTCAATATTTTTTACATTTTGAGCCGTAAGCTTAATTCTATTTGTAAGTGAGGGCTTAAACATCTGCAAGTCAAAAAACCTAGAAAAATTTCTGCAAACAGTTTCAAAATTGCAGTCACCAAGCACAAATATCTCAAATTTTGCATTTTGTACTACCTTAAGCCAGGTTACTATAAGCTCGTCCCTTTTTAGGTTTTGCACCTGCTCTTTAGTTCCAAAACGGCTAATTCCTGCCGCTTCGCCATCAAACATAATTTCGGTGCATCTCTTTTTTGCATATACTCTTTTATCATTAAAATTTGCATCAATATACTCAATAGTCTGTCTTTGCTCCTGCTTAAATGCCTCTAAAGGAATCATACACTCTTCGTCCACCACAGGCGAAAAAATTGCAGAACACAAAAGTATAGAGAGCTCTTGCGCCAAATTTTCTTTTTCAAGCACATATCTATCCGAAATGCCGGTTGCGGAAATGTTAAGTATCTGATTGTCCCCTATTTTTGAGACATTAGAATAAACCGAACAGCCATAAAGCTCCGCAAGATGTTTTGAAAGGCTTGTTATATCGGGATATTTCATCGTAGCACGGCTTACAATTGAGGGGAGCACTGCATGCTCTGCCGCCGTTTCGTACTCAAGCGGTAAAATCATATTCACCGAAATTCGCATGGTCTTAAATTTCTCGTCTGTAAAATTTCTAATTGTTACATTTTCACCAAAGGTTCTTATTTCAAATTGTTTCATTAAATTTCTCCTAATTACACCCTGAATTTGCCGTAATGTATAAATATACTATAGTATAGCATATAATTTCCAAATTTAAAAGTATTTTCAATAAATTATTCACCATTAATTTGTTAATTTTTTATATTGATATAATTTATAAATTATCATATAATATACATAAATTTATAAATTATTTTAGTACGGAGTGTAATTTTATGACGATAAAATCCAAAGAACTTGCAAAACTGTTGGGTGTTTCCACAGCCACTGTGTCGCTAGTAATTAATAACAGGCCTGGAATAAGTGCCAGTCTGCGTGAAAAGCTTATAAGCGACATAACCGAGCTTGGCTACAGGGACATGATTAAAGGCTCAGTTTCACAAGACAGCAAAAAGGAAGAAACAAGAAATTTTGCAGGTAAAAAAAATATTGCGCTAGCAATTTATACAACTCACAAAATGCAGCGTGACAGCTTTTCGTTTTTCCCTGCCGTCATAGAGGGGATAGAAAACGAGGCGCATGAAAGAGGATATGATGTAAAAATTTTGCATATGAATGGCTATGAAAGACCGCTTAAATCCTGCATAAATTCAAAGGACACGGTAGGAGTTGTGGTACAGGCATCAAACATTACCGATAAAATACTTAAGGAGCTGTCTGAGCTTGACGTGCCGTATGTGTCGATTGATAATTTCCATCCCGGAAAAAACGTGTCTTCCGTATGTGTTAACAATGAAATGGGAATTTATAGCGCAGTAAGCCATCTTGTAAATTTAGGTCACAAGAAAATCGGCTATATATCAAGTGGAAGCGACAGAAATGCGCTAACCGAGAGGCGCAGATGTTTCCATTTAGAGCTTAGAAATTTTGGCCTATCTGACAGGGCAGAAGACAAATTTATTTGTGGAACGGACGAAACTAAAGCGGTTACGACCTTAATGGAAATGTTTAAAAACTGTTCCGAACTTCCCACCGCCTTTGTTGCAGAAAGCGATGTCGTTGCTTGGCACTGCATAAGGGCGCTTAAACGACTAAATTACCACATACCAAACGATGTTTCAGTTGTGGGTTTTGACGATTTAAGCATAGCATCTTTAATGGAGCCACCGCTCACAACCGTGCGCTCTCACAGACATTTACTAGGCCGTGAAATAGTGATACAACTTGTAAATCAAGAAAATCTAAATAAAATAGGCTATGAAAATGTACCGATTAAACTCTGCGTCGGCATAACATTTATGGTACGAGAAAGCACAGGACCTGTTAAGGATTATTAAAAGTTTTACTAAATTTTTTTCAAAAAATTTCGGGTTCTTAGGGCTGAGC
>CAYJJU010000023.1:0-29734 GCA_964370635.1 uncultured Eubacteriales bacterium
TTGCGAAAAACGACCAAGGCTCTGCCTTTGGAAACCGCAATTTTTCGAGAAAAATCGAGTAAAGCTTTTACTGCTTCTTTCCGTAAAACCTATTATAAAAATTTAAAGTCCTGTTGTAAAGCAAATTTAAAAGCTCGCTTTGGT
This sequence comes from uncultured Eubacteriales bacterium, assembly GCA_964370635.1. GTDB lineage: Bacteria > Bacillota > Clostridia > Oscillospirales > Acutalibacteraceae > SIG603. The sequence goes on from CAYJJU010000023.1 coordinate 145, forward strand.
CTTCTTCTCCTATTAGGTGAGATTTTAGGGCTCTTCCTTGCTCAAAGCAAAGCTCTTCGTACTCTGGGAAATACTCCGAGAGTAAAAAGTTTGCAAATTTAACCATGCGCAAATTACCATAACTTTGCGTGTAGCTGTTATTGTAATTTTCAACCGCAACGCTGTAGCCGTTTTTGATTGCGCTTATTATGCTTTTTAGTGATGAATCCTTACTAAAAACCAATGTGAATTCCTGTGTGAAATACACGGGTGGCTCTGTTCCATGAGAGTCGGAAGAGCCCACGACATTTACATTTATTCCGCTGGCACGCATGTCAAAGTACTGCGCAAGCTGATGGTTGTTTTCAAGTGGAGTTTGTCCGCCTAAGAGTTCAAATGCGTCGTAAATTTCATTTTTTAGCAGGGCTTTTGTCATGTCTTCTCGCATATTATAGGTGTTTGGCGCCCAATATGGGTGGACAAGCACGGCAAGGCCTTCGCCTCTTTTAATTTCCTTTGCAATCCACGCCCTTCTTCCGTAGTCAATTTTTTCAATTTCTTCATCAAAAGGGGAAGTCTTTGCAAGCTCTTTTGCGCATTTGTTTGCCTGCTCTTCGTTTTCTTTGTAATATTCATTCACGCTAAAATTACCGCCGAAATTTATTGCGTGGATATAGCCTCCAAAAACATGCACTTCCTCGCCGTTAAATAAGTGCAAATTTGATTTGAGGTCTTTAAAGCGCTCTATCGCTTCTTGTGAGGGGTAATACCTTTCGTGGTCGGTGATTGCAAGAAAATCGAAGCCGTGCTTCCTATAATTTGCCGCAACAACCGCAGGCTCTTCCTTGCCGTCTGAATAATAGCTGTGCACGTGCAAATCGCCCTTTAAAACACGCCTTTGATATAAATCGTCTAAAACGGCGTACACGGAAAATGTTAGTGCGGTTTTTTGGTTTTGCTCGCTGACTTTAATGTTATACTGCTGTTCTTTTTCAAAAATATATGAAAAGCTAAGGCTTCCGTCTTTGTCGATATTATATTCGTTTAAGGCATAATTTGCATTTAAAGATGCCTCCATAGACTGCTCCATAGGAAATATTTGTAAAACGTAATTTTTCTCAAAGTCAAATTTAGCATGTGCGCCCCTTGGCGTGATTTTTATAAGCGAGCTTTCGTTAAGCCTATAAACCTGTTGTGAAATTTTGTAATTTGCAAGTTCAGTTTTCATGTGGATACTCCTCGTAATTTTAATAATATTTGTGAGATTATTCTGATAATGCTACATTTAGGGTGAACTCATGCAGGGCTTCATAAAATTCGTCGTGGTTTTCGGGAAAAGCACCGCCTGCATATGCCGAGATTGTTCGCTCGTCTTCATATTCTATAAATAGAGAGGTGCTGTCGGTATCCATTGCGCCCTCATAAGCGGAGGTCTCAAAGCCGTCCCAAGAGTAAATGTCGTGCTCCTGACAAATTACATGAATAGCCTCGTAAATAGACTTATCCACTATTTTCTCGACTGCAACATGGGTGTATGAATTTTGGATTTCGGCAAAATATGTTTCAAATGTAAAATGCACTCCGTCGGACTTTGTTCGTATATCGACAGAGTAACTGCCTGCCATTGGTATTATGTAGTCAAATCTAAAAGTTTTCATCGTTAAGCTCTCGTCCTCCAAATTGCTCTCGTCAAGTTGCGCACCTGTGTCGCAGGCGCATAGAAGAAGTAAGGCTATAACGAGCAGTGCAAGTTTTTTCATAATTTTCCTCCCTTTAATAGGTGTCGTATAATTAATTGCTATATGCTTGTCGCTTTTTAATTTTTCTCCAGTTGAAAAATGCGTAAAAATCGTTTACTAAGAAAATTATAAAGCAGAAAACCATTGTAAGATACGAAATGTTTTGTGCCGTTGCAAGCGACCATAGAAGTATCAAGACTATGTCGTTTAAGCAGTAGCCCAAAGCGTAAAACTCGCTTCGATAATAGGTAAGTGCAACTGCAATAAAACTTGTGGTCACAGAAGCGGTGCTAAGAGGCAGGTATGCGGTGTCAAAATATTTTAGCACAAAGTAAAAAACAAAGGTTATAACAATACTTGAAACAAGGATTTTGAGTATTGTTTTTTTATTTATGCTCATCACTTCTACCTCGGTCTTTTTGCCCTTAAAAGGGTGAGCAAGCCATGAAATTGTGGCCAAAAGTGCCATGGGGGCGGTCATTAAAAGGTAGGTGAGCATCTCGCCAAAATAGTTTAAATCGTAGGAGATAATTCCGTAAAACACGCTAAAAACCACCGTTAATATCTGGCCTATAACATTGCCCTTTGCAAGAAATATGAGTGCCGTCACGCCGATTAGCGAGGCTATAAGCGACAGGGAATGAGTCCCTCCGCCTATGAAAAAAGATAGAGATATAAGGACAACCGAGATGCCCCACAGCCATTTTTCAAAGGCTGTAAAATAAGTCTTGATGATGAGTTTCATTCCTTTCGCATTAAAAATGCATTTTAGTCTTATGCGCTAAATTCATTTTTGAGTCTTTCTATCGCGGCTTTGTCACCGCTATCGATACTTTGTCGAATTTCTGCCTGCTTTTTCATGTCGATTTTATATTTAAGCGATATAAGTATTCCGAAAGTCATTAATAAAAGCGGAGCAAAGCATATTACCACCCTTATGGCCATCTGTGCGGATTCAGGCTGGCTGACTATTTTTTCGGCGCCTGCAACCTGCTCTGTAAAGCTGAAAAATCCCAGCACTGCCATGACGGCCGATAGGCCTATAGCCTGTGCTACTTTGTTTATGAAATTTACAAAACCGCTGATTGCGCCCTCGCTTCTTTCGCCCGTCACGATTTGTGCAGTGTCCACAACATCGCCAAACATTGCATGGGGCACAAGTCCCGGGCCGCTAATGCCAAAGCCTATAACCACGGCGGCTATTATTACCGCTATGTCCGGCACACCGGGCTGTAGGGTGAAAAGGACTATTCCGGTTAAAATCCAAACTGTTGCACCAAAGCGATAGGCAAATGCCTTGCTCGTTTTACCTATAAGCCATAAATAAAATGGAAGGGCGAATATTTGGGTTGCAAACATGCTTCCGGCACCGATTAGGCCAAGCGCCGAGCTGCCGCCTGATGCCGTCACGTCTCTTGCTATGTAAAAGTCTATGTAAAAGAAAAATAGTGAGCTCATTACCGCCATGGTCATCTGTAAAGTTAAAAGCATTCCGAGATACTGTCTAAAAGGTTTTACCTTTAAAAATCTCGTAAATTCATCTAATCTAAATTTTCTTTTTACGGGCGGAGTAATAATTTGCTCCCTTGCAAAAAGTCCCGTTAAAAGTACCGATAGGCCAAAAATCCCGCCAAATATCAGGCTCATTACAATGTACCCTTCATTTCCGTCATAGGCGCCGACTATCATGCCGGGAACGGCTACGCATAATATAGATGAAAAAATGCTAAATGCAAGCCTTATAGAATTTGCAGAGGCCCTGTCCTTATAGTCCGAGGTAAGCTCTGAGGATAGAGACGAGTAGGGAATCATGACCATGGTTTGTGTTGTGCTAAAAAACATGTATGAGAAAAGCACGCATAAAACCCTTAAAATCTCATTTTCTATAGAATAGGGGAAAAACATTAAAAACATCGCCAAAACAACTAAAGGGGAAGCTATTACAAGATAAATCCTGCGCTTTCCAAATCTTTTATTGACAGTGGCATCGGAAATTCGCCCCATCAGTGGGTCACTGACTGCGTCCCAGACCCTTGCAACAAACATGACAAGTCCTATTAAAAAAGGGGAGAGCCCCACTGCGAGTGCCAAAAATCCGGGGTATAAGAAATTCACGATATTAAAAGAACCTCCGCCAAAAAGGTCTGCCACGGCAAATGCCAGTTTATTTCCCATACTAAGCTTAGTTTTTCTGTCCATTTTCTGCGCTCCTTTGTCAGTTTTATTATTTAGTGTAATTATAATACATAAGCTTCATAAAATAAAGGGTTTTATAAAAAATATAATATGTGCAAATTTCGTTGAACTATGTCGTTTTATGATGTATAATGAAAATAATAATAAATATAAAAACGGGGTGCTGAAAAGATGAAAAAACCTAATTTTAGTAAAGCGGAAATTAGACTTTGTTTTTTAAGAAGTCTATGTGTTTCAGCGTTTGTACTGTTTACAATAGTACTTGTGCACTTAGTCGACAATGCAATATGGATTACATCTTTAGGCGCAACTACCTTTATAGCATTTGCCTTTCCAAAGGCGGAAGCCGTAAAAAAACGTGTTATTTTAGGCGGTTACATATCGGCTTGTCTGTGGGGTGTCATAGCGGCCTTAATCCTTCAAGCGGTGGGATATCCTCATGTGCTTACAATCGCCCTTTGCGTAGTTGCCGTTTTTTTAACAACAATGTGCATGACAGTATTTGACTTTGAGCATCCTCCCTCGGCGGCACTTGCGCTAAGCTTAGTGCTTTCAAACGAACCAATCCAAACCGCACTGTTATCTATTTTATGCGTAGTAATTTTATGTCTAATAAAAATGCCACTTGCTAAACTGATTTTAAGGGAAAGCGATAGTGTTAAAAAGTAGGGGCGAGTATACGTCTAATTTGCTCGACTAAAATTAATTTAAAGTATTATTTTCTTTGTGGTGTTTTTTAGTAAGGATATTTATACAATCTGCGGAAACAAACATGACATACTGTTGTCGTGTTTGTTATGGTAGAATAGTAAAACAAAGAGAGCCAAAATCTAAATATTTTAGGAGAGTGTAATGTTATGAAAAAGGATTTTTCTACAAGACCGGAAACAATTTCTAAACAATACTGTGAAGCTGTGGGTGGTTTTTCATGGTATGATTTTGTGACAGCCATGCCCTCGTTAGTGTTCGTTGTCACAGGTTGGAAATCTAACGGAAAAGAAAATGCTTGCCTACAATCTTGGTCGACTTTTGTAGGAGGAGGGACAGATGACTTTATCTGTATTATGAGCAAAGTTAATAAAAACGGACATATGTATCAATCACTAAAAGAAACTGGCGTTTGTGTGCTGAATTTTCCCTCAAATGATATATACGGACGTTGTGCAAAAACGATAGGTAATAATGAGTTTGAAACTAATGAAATTACCGCCGCCGGACTAACGGCAGAAAGAGCTGTTATAGTCAATGCACCGAAAATTAAAGAGTGTTTTCTTAATATAGAATGTGAGTTTTTATGGGAACATGAATTTTTCGAAGGAAGCCATGATATGACGGTTGCGCTCAAAGCCGTCAACATATGCATGGATAGTGACCACTATGACCAAACAAAACTCGGCAGATACGGAAAGACCGGATATTTGTATCAAATCGACCAGCCGACAAATCCAGAAACGGGCGAAGGACTAATATATGGTCCAGGTGGAACAGTAATAGGAACGGGAGTGGGTCCCGGAACAATAGAACCAGGCGCCCCGATTGAGTGGATTACAAAATAAGCATAATCTGTACAGAGTAAGGCTACCACTATCAGTTTTGATAGTGGTAGCCTATTTTCCTTGCCAAAATTATTTCATTATTTCCTCTATCATATCTCTTTTTACATAGTGGGTATGTAGTAGGTGGTGGGATTTCTCTGCGCATGGGCTTACTAGAAATTCTTCGTAAAGTTTTAGTATTGAAGGGTTTTTGTGCGACTCTCTCATCTTTTTGCCTTCGTCTTCGCCATACAGTGCCTTCATGCGTTTTTCTCGCACATTCGGGTCATCAGACCTTGGTTGGCCTCCGCCTGTTATGCATCCGCCCGGGCAACCCATTACTTCGATGAAGTGATAAGGTGACTCGCCTTTTTCTATTTGCTCCATTAGAATATTTGCGCCCTTTAGTCCGCTTGTGACGGCGACTTTTACTTCTACTCCCTCAAGATGGCTGTACTCGGGCAAAAGACCCTCGAGTTTTATAGTGCCCGTTTTAATTTGCTCCAAACCAACAATTGGGGAGACGTGCAAGTTTTCAAAAGGCAAAACTTTGCCTGTAAGTATGGTGTAAACCGTCCTGAGCGCCGCTTCCATTACGCCGCCTGTAAGGCCGAATATGTCCGCAGCTCCTGTTGAAAAGCCCATGGGCTCGTCAAAGTTTTCGTCTGCTAAATTATTATAATCTATTCCTGCCTCTTTAACCATTCTGCCAAATTCTCTTGTGGTAAGTACGGCATCGACATTTTTACAGCCGTCGTTTATCATTTCGTCTCTTTGTGCCTCAAATTTCTTTGCGGTACATGGCATTATGGACACCACAAACATCTTTTTGGGGTCTATGCCTATTTTGTCTGCATAATAAGATTTTGCAAGTGCGCCTAGCATCATATGGGGTGATTTGCATGTCGATAAATGCGCAAGCTTTTCGGGATAATGATTTTCCACAAATTTTATCCATCCGGGCGAACAGCTGGTTATCATGGGTAAGGTGGCATTCGGGTTTTGTACCCTTTGTAAAAATTCTGTGCCCTCCTCCATTATTGTAAGGTCGGCCGCCCAGTTTGTGTCAAACACGTCGTCTACTCCGAGTGCTCGCATTGAAGCGGCAAGTTTTCCCGTGTCGCTTGTTCCGGGTTTTGCGCCGAACATTTCTGCTATGGCAACCCTCACGGCAGGCGCTACTTGAATTACAACCCTCATTTCGGGGTCGTTAATAGCGTCCCAAACTTTTCCTATAGAGCTAGTCGCTTCTAGTGCGCCCACGGGACATACCACGGTGCATTGACCGCAGTTAGAGCAGGCCGAGGACGATATCTCTCCGTCCATTTGCGGGCCTATTACGGTGTCAAATCCACGGTTTTGTGCACCCAACACTCCTACACCCTGTATCTCGTTACAGGCAGTCACACAGCGCCTACATAGTATACACTTTGATAAATCCCTTGTAAGCGATACGGAAATATCTGTTTTTTGCCTTGTGCTGTCGCTGTCAAAAACAGTCTCGGTCACACCTAACTGCTCACCCAGTTTTTGAAGCTCACAGCTCTGATTTCTCACACAGCTTAAACAGTTTTTTGAATGGTCTGACAGTATGAGATTATAAAGCATTCGCCTTGCCTCTTGAACACGTTTTGAATTTGTGATGACTTTCATCCCCTCGCGCACATTTGCTATGCAAGATGCCACCAAGGTTCTTGCGCCCTCGACTTCTACACTGCAGATTCTGCAAGAACCACATTTGTGTATTCCCTCAAGATAGCAAAGTGATGGTATTAATACTCCATTTTCTTTTGCCGCTTGTAAAATAGTGTAATCGTCAGGCACACTTACATTTTTATTATTAATCGTTAAATTTACCATATTTACCTCCTGTCACAGTGCAGACAGCGCATAGACTCTGCCAGTGCGTTAATTTTGTGGAAGCCTTTTACCACTTCTTCAAAATTATTATTCCTCTTATCGGGGTCTAAAATTTCTTTTGGGAACTGCTCGTGATAGACTACCTCGTCCTCGTCGACTATTTGCGGTATGTCTATTTCCGCCCCTTTGTTAAGCTCGCCTTTGCCGCCTAAGTATTTATCGATTGCAACTGCGGCCTGTTTTCCGTCTGCTATTGCACGTATGACATCATCAGGCCCTCTTGCGACGTCACCGCCTGCAAATACTCCGTCCATAGTGGTCATTAGTGTGTCGGCATTTACGATAAATGTTCCCCATGAAGTAGTTCCTATGTCCTCTTTTTTGATGAAAGGAAGGTCGGCGTACTGGCTAACAGCAGGAATTACTATGTCACAGTCTATAACAAAATTTTCTTCCCCTGTGCTTACCGATTTTCTTCTGCCCGAAGAATCAAAGTCGCCTAAGGTCATTTTTTTGCACTCCACACCCGATACTTTGCCGTCTTTTCCCTCTATGATTTTTGTGGGGCTGACAAGCTCTAAGATTTCAACACCCTCTTCTACCGCCTCGATTATTTCCTCTTTATAGGCAGGCATTGCATCTCTTGTCCGTCTGTATAAAATTATTACTTTTTCAGCGCCTATCCTAAGCGCCGTTCTTGCAGAGTCTATCGCCGTGTTTCCACCACCTATGACACAAACTGTTTTTCCGTCAAAACGTGGGTTTTCATTAAACACGCTTTTTAAGAAGCTTATTCCGTGAAGCACACCGTCTAAGTCCTCGCCCTCGATATTTACTTTTTGAGGGAACTGAGTGCCTGTTGCAAGATACACAGCACCGTACTCGTCTTTTAGTTTTGCAAACTCTATATCTTTTCCAACGGCCGTGTTTAGGTGAATGTTAACACCTGCCTGTTTTATTAAATCAATTTCATGAGAAAGTATGTCTTTTGGAAGTCTATACTCGGGTATTCCAAATGAAAGCACACCGCCTGCAACGCTTTCGCTTTCGAATACGTCTACATCATAGCCTATTCTCACAAGATAATATGCACAGGTAAGACCCGAGGCACCGGCGCCCACCACGGCCACTTTTTTGCCGTTTTTCGGGTAGGAAAGCTTCATGGAATATGGAAGCTCGTTTTTAAATGCATAATCTGCGGCAAAACGTTTTAAATCCCTGATTGCAACGCTTTCATCGACGCCAGCCCTTCTGCATTTTTGCTCACATGGCCTTGTGCAAATTCTGCCACAAACGGCGGGGAAGGGGTTTTCCCTCATTATCAAATTGTACGCATCGATAAACCTGCCCGAGGCTATAAGCGAAATATATCCGGGTATGTTTATGTTTGCAGGACATGTATTTTCGCACGGAGAAATAAACATGGAGGCACAAACGCCGGCACTACAGCGTTTTTTATTTATATGCTCCTCATATTCTTCTCTGAAATTTTCTATAGTGGAAAGTATGGGGTTAGGCGCTGTCTGACCAAGACCGCACATAGCGGTGTCTTGTATGGTTTTTGAAAGACTTTCCAAAAGCTCTATGTCGCCCTCTTTGCCCTTGCCGTCCGTTATATTTTCCAAAATTTCAAGCATGCGCTTTGTGCCTATGCGACAGGCAACGCATTTTCCGCAGGATTCCTCACGTATAAAGTCCATAAAAAACCTTGCAGTGTCGACCATGCAGGTGTCTTCGTTCATGACTATAAGGCCGCCAGAGCCCATAATTGCGCCGAGTTTTTTTAGGGATTCATAGTCTATCGGAGTGTTTAAATTTTCTTTTGTAATACATCCGCCCGACGGTCCACCCATTTGTGCCGCCTTGAATTTTTTGCCATCTCTAATTCCGGCACCTACCTTATAGATGATGTCGCCTAAAGAAATTCCTATTGGTACTTCAATAATGCCCGTGTTTACAACTTGCCCTGCAAGCGCAAAAACCTTGGTTCCTGGGGCTTCGGGAAGGCCAAAGCCTGCATACCATGCGCCGCCCTTTAATAAAATTTTAGGAACATTTGCAATGGTTTCAACATTATTTATTATAGTGGGCTTTCCATTTATTCCCCTCTCAAATGGGAAGGGTGGTTTTTGTTTTGGCTCGCCTCTTTGTCCCTCTATTGATGCTATAAGCGCAGTTTCTTCACCGCAGACAAACGCACCTGCACCTATTCTTATCTCTACATTAAAACTAAAGCCAGAACTGAAGATGTTATCGCCCAAAAGTCCTGTCGCCCTCGCCTGTTCTATGGCGATTTTTAAGCGCTCTATGGCAATTGGGTACTCTGCCCTTATGTAGACATATCCCGTGCTTGCTCCTATGGCGTAGGCTCCCAGCATCATGCCTTCTAGCACGCAGTGGGGGTCGCCCTCTATTATGCTTCTGTCCATAAATGCACCGGGGTCGCCCTCGTCTGCGTTACAGACTATGTATTTTTCGTCGCTCTCCATTTTATTGCAGGCACTCCACTTGATATGGGTAGGGAAGCCTGCACCACCTCTGCCACGAAGTCCTGAAATTTTAATTTCCTCAATAAGTTCCACAGGGGAGCTCTTACATAGTGCGTTATATGCCGCCTTATAGCCGTCTTTTGCTATATAGGCGTCTATGTCTGAGTAGTCGATTACACCGCAGTTATCGAGAACAATTTTAATTTGAGCCTTGTAAAATTCTATGTCGTCAATTTTTGGGACAAAGCTCTCAAGGCTTGGGTCAAAATATGTATACTGCTCAATAATTTCGCCTTTTAAGATATGAGATGAAAAAATTTCACGTGCTTTTACTGCGTCTAAATTTGTGTAGAAAATTCTTTCAGGTAAAATAAGCATTACGGGGCCTACCGCGCAAAGTCCCATACAGCCTGTTTCTATTACTTTTACCTTGTCGTCGTAGCCGTTTTGAGAAATCTCTTCTTTAAAGGCTTCGCTTACAGCACCGCAGTTTGAGGAAACACAACCGGCGCCTGCGCAGATAAGCACAGTTTTATCATAAGATGATATCTTATTGTTATAATCAATTTTTATTTGCTCTAAAGCCTTATAGTCGCAAATTTTCATAGCACTTCCTCCTGACGATATTCATTTAGTATCGCGCTTAGCTTATTTTCATTTACTTGCTTGTAGATGGTGTCGTTAATCATTATTGCAGGGGCTAGGCCACATGCACCGATGCATCTTGCAATTTCAAGTGAAAAAAGTTTATCCTGTGTGGTTTCCCCCAAACCTATGCCGAGTTTGCTTTGTAGTGCCTCCACAAGTTTTTTGCCGCCCCTTACATAACATGCAGTCCCCATGCATACCCTGATTATGTTTTTTCCCCTAGGCTTTGTTGAAAAGAAAGAATAAAATGTGACAACTCCTGAAACTTTTGATACCGGCACATTCATGCCTTTTGCGATAAAACACTGAATGTTAAGCGGTAGGCAGCCGTATATTTCCTGTGCTGCATGAAGCACCTGAATTAATTTATCAGGATTTCTCTTTACAAGGTCCATCACGTTCGAAATTTCTTCCAGTTTGTGCACGTCTTGCTCCTCACTGCAAAATGTGCGTGTATTTGTGTCTTTCATAATTGTCCTCCTTTGGTTTTTTTGTCGATAAAACCAACATATTAATTTAATAATAATGTTAATTTTTATTAATATTGATATAATTATATAACAAGTTTTCTAATGAAGCAATTAAAATTTTGAGTTTTTCACAATATATTTGGCATTTTTTAATAATTCTATGTTTTAGACTAAAACAGATATAGACTTTTATGTTAAATGTTTGAATAAGTACATTGTATGTAACATTTAACATTATTTTAATTATGATTATTGAAATAATGTATACGTTTGTGATAAAATAATATTAAAACATAAGCTATTTTCTTAAACAGGAGGGAAATATGAGTAATAAAATTATGCCGCTTAGCGACTTGGCTTTTTTAAATGAACACTTACCGGGTGCCGTCGCAGTGCTTGAGCTCTCTAAGGAGCTAATAGTTTTAGAGGCAAACGACGGCTTCTTTGCCTTGATTGGATATGATAGAGAAGAATTTTTACAAAAATACAGAAATTGCTGCTCAGGGATAATGCGCACGCTAAATGGTGAGTCTGAGCTCTCAAATCTTCTCTCTCTTGATACGAATTTAATATCTGCAAAACTTATCAAGAAAAATGCAGTGCAAGCAAAAATTAAGATTTGCTCAAAAAAAATCACCTCCAAAAGAGGAGATGAGAGAGTTGTTGTGCAAATTATTGATGAGCTTGACAGCGATATGGATAGGTTAAGTGCCCTAAAACATTCCGATTTACAGCTAGACGAGACTTGCAAAAGTGAGTTTGAGTTTACTTATGATTTGGAGCATAAAATATTTAAGTGCGATGAAAAATTTGCTGAAAAAATTGGTATAAGCCCTGTGGTGGAAGATTTTCCGAATACACTGATAGAAAAAGGTATTTTAAGGGATGAAAATTTGCTACAGTTTTTTAGCATGCAGGCACAAAGGCGTAAAAATAGCAGAGAAAAAAAGCTGACATTTTTTTCTCATAATAGGGTGCATTTTTTTAATATGAATTTTACAATTTCCACAAGTCCCCAAGGCCACTTCATGAGTGGCACGCTGACTCAAGCAGGGAGTACGGCGCAAGAGATGTATAATGTCACAAGTAAAATAGGCATAGACAGCCTTACAGGGCTATTGACCAAAGAAGAGGCGGAAAGGGAAATTGCTGAGAATTTGAAAAACCTTTTCCCAGGGCAAATTTGCGCACTGTTAATAGTGGACATAGATAATTTTTCACAGATAAATGAGCAGTATGGAAATTTATACGGAGATGCTATTTTAAGTGAATTTGCGACGGCACTCAAAAGCCATTTTAGAGATGAAGACATTATTGCAAGGGCAGGCGGAGACGAATTTTTTATATTTATGAAAAATTTGCCGGGGCCTGATACGGCGCTTGAGAGGGCAAAAAGACTTTGCAAAAATTTGAAAAGGGAATATGTTAAAAACGACATCAAGACTGAAATTACCATAAGCGTGGGGCTTTCTGTACTGCCAGAGCACGGGACTACGCTTGAACAGCTTTATCAAAAGGCGGACATAGCCTTGTTTGAGGCAAAATGTGATTGCAGTAGGGAGTATGTGAAGTATCACAGCGCCACGGCACTTGTAAAAAAACCGCAAAATCCGGTGTCGTTTATACCGCAGAAAAATCCAAAGAAATTTAGGGACAATAAGTTTGAATATATTTTTAGACTTTTATACACCTGCGATGATTTAGAAGATTGTCTTAATTCTATTTTGCAACTTTTAACCGAGCATTTTAATTTTAGCAGGGGATATATATTTGAATTTTCGGAAGATTTATCGGAGCATAGCTGTAGCTTTGAGTGGTGTAAAAACGGAATAAGCGCCACAAAAGACAAGATGCAAAACAAAAAAACTCCGAACTCTTACCGGTCTTTAGCACCCGGTAAGGACGAAGAATTTTTTATGATGACTAATTTAGAGCAACTAGACAGTCAATCTCAGGATTTAGCCAGAGAGCATGATGTTAAGTACATTTTACATTTTGGAGTGTGGGAGCAAGACAGGCCTGTAGGCTTTATAGGCTTTGCCGACTGCGAGCGCAGCTACAATCTAATGCCGGACGAAATTGCCGAAATAGGCGTGATATGCAGAATGATAGGAGTGTTTCTCGTTAAAGAGGAGTTTAGAAGAAAATTGGAGAATTTTGACTAATAAAAGGGAGGGTACAAAGCCCTCCCTAATTTATTGCTGTATTTTTTAAATTCAGCTCTTCTTTCTGCTCTCCCACATTGTGTAAAGTGGTGTTGCTATGCAAAGAGAAGAGTAACAGCCGGACACTACGCCTATCATCATAGGCAGTGCAAAGCTTGACACGGTGTCTATTGCATAAATTACCGAAACTGTATAAATTACCGATAAAACAATTAGAGTGGTAAGCGATGTAAGCACCGAGCGTGAAAAGATTTGATTTAAACTTTTATTGACTACTTGATTTAAGGCAGTGCTTGGTGGCATTAGCGCCTTGTTTTCACGCACTCTGTCGTATATTACTATGGTGTCATTGAGCGAGTAGCCCACTATGGTGAGGATTACCGCTATGAAAATGTCGTTAATGCTCATGCCGAACATGATAAAGACAAAGTAAACTATTAATACGTCGTGCACAAGGGCGATTATCGCCGTAACACCTGCTGTCATTCCACCGATTTTTCTAAATCTAAACATTATGAAAAGTAGAAGAAAAATTATGGTAATTCCAAAGCAGGCAAGGCATTTTTGGAAAAATTTTGCGCCCATTTCGGGGTCGACCGTCGTGGCACTTGCAACCTCAAATGTTCTTCCCTCGTAATTTTCATTTAGGGCATCTGCAATTTCTTGTTGCACACTGACAGGAAGTGTTTGGTTGCCCGAGAAATTTACCGTGACTTGGTGCTGGTCTGTGCTCATCACGTAATTTGTTGTAAGGCTAACACTTCTTCCGCTGGCGTCTTCTATTATATCCATAACCTCACTTTGCGATACATCTCCGTCGACCGTGTATTTTATCACAGCGCCTCCTGCAAATTGTATGTCTAAATTTGCACCAAAAATAATGTTTGTCATGAGGCCTATAAGGATTACAGCACTGGAAATGATGAAAAATATTTTTTTGTTTTTATAAAAATCTATGTTTAAATTTCTCATTTGACTGCACCTCCAAAAAGACTTTTTTTGCGCAAAAATTTAAATGAGGAAAGTGATTTTAGCATAAGTCTCGATGCGCACACACCCATAATGAAGTTTGCTATTACGCCTACAAGAAGGGTGTAGCCAAAGGAATAAATTGCGCCTGTTGTAGATTCGCCAAATATTGCTGATAAAACATTTCCGGGACCAAATACACCTATTAGCATTATCGCAACGATAATAATCGTGATATTGCCGTCTACTATAGCCGAAAAGCTGTTTGAGCAACCCTTGTAGATAGAGCCGTCAAGCGTCTTACCGCTTAATAACTCCTCTTTAATGCGGCTTGCGGTGATGATGTTGGCATCAACGCCTATTCCGATAGAGAGCACCATGCCCGCAATACCCGGCAAGGTCATAGTGAAGCTGTTCATAAACGGGAAATAGCCCGAAACTGCGGCAAAGCTCAGCGCAAGCTGACCGCTTAAGCACAAAATTGCAACAAAGCCCGGTAGGCGGAAGATAATTATCATAAAAATAGCGACAAGAATAAAGGCAATTACACCGGCTAGGGTCATGGCATCAAGTGCCGAGAGGCCGAGTATAGGGTTTACTGTGCTATAGTCTGTAATATCCATTGCAAAAGGCAGTGCGCCACCCTCAATTTTTGACGCGAGGTCGGAAGCTTCTTCTAGGGTGAAAGTACCCGAGATTACAGCCTGTCCGCCGTCGATTTCACTTTGCACCGTGGCGGCAGAAAGCAGTACATCGTCCATCCAAATAGAGATTATATCGCCTACCATAGCTGCGGTTGCTTCTCTGAATTTTTCAGCACCTTCGTCTGAAAAGCTGAGGTTTACCACATATTCGGAGTCTGGCGATACCGATGCCGTGGCACTTACCACGTCTGAACCCTCTAGCAAAATGGTTTGAGCCGTGTCACCTGAGGGAGTTTTATAAATCTCATTACCCTCGGCGTCATACTCCATGGTTTCAAATTCATCTCCCGGCCTAAAGGTTAAAAGAGCCGTTGCGGCAAGTTCTTCCACGGCCTCTTGTGGGTTAAAATCTGTCTCGTCAGACCTCCATGGGAAACGAACGATAATTCTGTTGTTTGAAATATCGGTAAAAAGCTCGTAATCTGTGATGCCCGAGCTTACCATTCTAAGCTCTATTCTTGTTTTTGCGGCATCTAGTTCTGTAGCACTTGCCTCTACACCCTCTGCGGGGCTGAAAGTAGCCTCAACACCGCCTCTTATGTCTATGCCCCAGCGTATGTCGCCTGCACCCTTTATGTAAGTGGTGACGATATCGCCATTTTGCGAATATACTCCGAAAATGGCAGTGTAAGATAGGGCAATTATTATGGCAAATACGATAAAAAACACGGCTTTTGCAGGTTTTTTCATTAATATAACCACCTTTTTGTTTAATAAAAATAGGGACGGCATAAACTATAAAAGCAAATGCTTATCCCTATATTTTTAAATATGTTTTATATAATTATTCTGCGTCTTCGGCTACAACTTCGCCTGCTGGCTCTTCGGTAACTTCTTCGGAAGCTTCTTCAGTTGTCGCCTCTACAGCCTCGATTAAAGCCCTGATAGAAAGTGAAACTCTCTTGTTATCAAAGTCAATATCGGTAATAGCTGCATTTACAACTTCGCCTACTTTTAGTACGTCGTTTGGTTTTTCAATTCTCTTATCAGAAATTTGTGATATGTGAATTAAACCGTCTATGCCAGGCATGATTTTTGCAAAAGCACCGAAAGTAGTCATGCTAACTATGGTAACTTCACAAACTGTGCCTATTGGATAATTTGCTTTTAGGACTTCCCAAGGATTGTCCTCTGATTTTTTGTATCCTAAAGAAATTCTTTTTGTCTCTTTGTTTACTTCTTTGATGTATACAGAAACAGTGTCGCCCACAGCAACAACTTCGCTAGGATGCTTAATTCTGCTCCATGAAAGCTCAGAAATATGAACCATGCCGTCTACAGCGCCTAAATCAACAAACGCACCGAAGTTTGTAAGTGATTTAACAGTACCTGTAAATTCTTGGCCGTCTTCAATTTCATCCCAGAATTTTTGTTGGCTTGCTTTTCTTTCTTCACGTAGTACAGAACGGATAGAACCAACTGCACGGCGTCTTTGACGGTTAACTTCAATAATTCTAAAGTTAACTTCTGTGCCTTTTAAGTCATCAAGTGAGTCTGTTCTGTTTGCTGTTGCTTGAGATGCTGGAATGAATACTCTAACGCCTTGTGATACTACAATAACGCCGCCTTTTACAACTTCTGTTACTTTTGCAGTAAGGATATCTTCATTTTCTGCCGCAACGGCTAAGTCTTCCCAGCCTTTAATAGCATCGATACGTCTTTTTGAAAGCATGATTGTGCCTTCTTGGTCATTAGTTTTCATTATTAATAAATCTAATTCATCGCCAATTTTTACAAGGTCCTCAACTTTTGCATTAGGATCTTGTGATAGCTCTACTATCGGAATAAATCCAGCTTGCTTCCTTCCTACGTCCACATACACTTCGTTTGGTGATATTCCCACTACAACGCCGCGCACCTTTTCATCTGTATTAAAGCTTTTAAGGGACTCTTCAAGCATCTCCTCAAAATTTTCTTTGTTCTCAATAATGTCTGTCATGGTAACAAGTACCTCCTTTATAATGCTTGCCGGAGTAGATGCGCCGGCAGTTATGCCAATCTTTTGATTGGGGCCAAAATTTGCAAGCTCACTTGCATCTGTTATCAAATACGTTTTACAGTATTTTTCACATACGTCTCTAAGCTTTGCGGTGTTCGAACTTTCTTTACCGCCCACAATAATCATCACATCAGATTCTTGCGCCAAACTTCTTGCCTCTGCCTGTCTTTCTACAGTAGCTTTACATATTGTATCAAAAGTCGAAGCATTTGTACATAGTTTTTTTAGAGTTTTTAAACATTTTTCCCATTCTGTGGTATTAAATGTGGTTTGAGCGCAAATAAATAGGTTGTTTTTACATAAATTAGGGTGGTTTTTGAATAAATTTTCCAATTCGGAATTATCTTTAAAGACATAACATGGGCTCTCACAGTAACCTATTATGCCTATAATTTCAGGATGCTTTGCATCTCCTGCAATTAAAACTGTTTTATTTTCTGAAGAAGCCTTATAAACCAGTTTGTGAATTTTTTTTACAAAAGGGCAAGTGGCGTCTATATAGGGTATATTATTTTCCTCTATTTCTTTTATCACTTTAGGGGACACGCCATGTGCGCGTATCACAAGTTTTGCTCCATTGTCAAATTCGCAAACTTCGCTTATTACACGGACTCCCTTTTTAGAGAGTTCATCTATAACCTGTGGGTTGTGCATTATAGGGCCTAGGGTGCACACCTTTTCATTTTCTTCTAAAAGAGAATAAACAGTGTTGAGCGCCCGCTCTACCCCAAAGCAAAAGCCTGCCGATTTTGCAAGTTTTATAGCCATATTAATGCTCCATTCCGCCGCTTCGCATCGGCACAAAATTTAATGAAATATAGGCTCTTAATTAAGCAAAATTAAAGACTCTTCACGAAGCTCTATGATTTTACTCATTATATATTTTGAAGCCTTTCTATAGCTGTGGCTTTTAGGCTCTTCCATGCCAAGCTCCTCAAAACTCATTGCCCGTCCTATGTTAACCATTACAGGAACACCTTTTTTTGGGACTTTGCCGTCTTTTGAGGTTATACTCACGGGCAAAACCATAGATTTTGTCTTATATGCTATTGCTGAAACACCTGTTTTTGGGCGCAAAAGAGCGCCATCTTTAGAGCGTGTGCCTTCTAAAAAAATGCCTAGAGCCTTTCCGTTTCCCAAGACCTCATATGCATGAAAAAGGGCATCTTCGTCCCCAGTACCTCTTAAAACGGGGAATGCGCCTAGTTTTTTTAGTATAAAACTAACGAATTTATTTTTAAATAATTCTTCTTTTGCAATAAAGCTTACCTGTCTTCTACAGGCTATTCCCAGTAAAATTGGGTCTGAGGTAGTGACGTGGTTGCAAGCTATTATGAGCTTGCCGTCAAAAGGTACGTTTTCAAGACCGTTTACCTGCAATTTGTATTTTCTTTTAAAATACCAAGGTAAAACTACGGCGCCAAACCGATAAAGAAAGGGCGCATTTCCATAAACTCTCATTAAAATTATTTCTCGCTTTCGCTTATTTTATTTAAAACCATGGCATAAATTTCTTCTACCACTTCATCAAAACTTAAATTAGTGCTGTCTAAAACTATGGCGTCCTCCGCCTTTTTTAAAGGAGAAACTTTCCTGTTTTCGTCGTCGTAATCTCTTTTTATAAGGTCGCTTAAAACCTCGTTGAATTCTTGGGTCTTATCAAGCTGTAAATATCTTCTTTTTGCACGCTCATTTACGTCTGCAACAAGAAAAATTTTAAGATTGGCATTTGGCAAAACAGTAATTCCAATGTCTCTGCCGTCCATGACGATATCATGATTTTTGGCAAAATCTCTTTGAAAAGAGAGTAAAAACTCCCTCACGCAAGAAAGAGCGGCACATTTTGATGTAAGTGCCGATATTTGTGGAGTCCTTATTAAATCCGTCACGTCTTCTCCGTTTAAATATATGTGTTGAGTGCCATTAATTTGACAAACATCAAGATTTATGTCATTAAGTGCGGCTTTTACCGCGCTTTCATCGTCGCAATTTATGTTGTTTTGAGAAACATAAAGCGCTATGCTGCGATAAAACGCACCTGTGTCTACATAAATAAAGCCAAGTTTTTTAGAAGCAGCCTTTGCAACACTGCTTTTTCCTGCGCCTGATGGGCCGTCGAGAGCCACCGAAAACATACTTTCACTCCGTTTCGAATAAATTAATTTTCTAACATGCTTTGCGCCGCAAGATATGCGGTGGAAAAGGCAATTTGTAAGTTAAAACCGCCGGTGTAAGCGTCAAGGTCTATGACTTCACCTGCAAAATAAAGTCCGTCCACAAGCTTTGAAGCCATGGTTTTTGGGTTAATTTCACGCACGTTTACGCCGCCTGATGTAATTATTGCCTCATTTATGGGTCTAAAACCCTCTATATCTATTTTTAAGTTTTTCAGTAAATTTAAAAAATGCCTTCTTTCGGTCTTGTTAATTTCATTGCATTTTTTCTTAGGGTCAATTCCGCTTAAAGCTATTATCACGTCTATCATGCTCTTTGGAAGCAGACCGGACAGAGAATTTTCAAAGTTTTTATTGGAATTTTCGTCAAAATCTCGCAAAATTCGCAAATCGAGCGTTTTTTCATCAAGCGCGGGTTTTAAATCTATAAAGAGTGTGTACCTGCCCTCTTCCATGTCTTTCATATGGGCGCTTGCCGAGAGTATTACAGGGCCGGACACGCCAAAATGGGTGAACAATAACTCGCCAAAGTCTTTGTATATCACCTTGTTTTTAGTATTATCAACAACTTTTACGCTACAGTTTTTAAGGGATAGGCCTTGCATTTCACCGCAAAATTCATCCTTAGAAACAAGGGCGATGAGGGAGGGCCTTAAAGGCTTTACACTATGCCCGAGTTTTTTTGCAAAAGCATAGCCGTCGCCTGTCGAGCCTGTTGCGGTGTAAGACGCGCCTCCGCTAGCAATTAGCACTTTTTTTGCGCTATAGACTTTGTCATTTGTTTTTACAAGGAAAAAATCATCGTTTTTTTCAACACTTTTCACGGTGGATTTAATGATTTTACCTTTATTTAAAAGCACGAAATTTGAAAGTGTGTCGGCAATGTCGTTTGCATTGTCGGACACGGGGAAAACCCTGTTTCCTCTTTCGGTTTTTAAAGGCACACCTAGGCTTTCAAAAAAACTCATGGTGTCTTGTGCGGTGAAACTATGCGCCGCTGCGTATAGAAATTTTCCGTTTGTTATGGTCGAAGAGATAAATTCTTCGGGGGGGCAGTTATTTGTAAGGTTGCACCTGCCCTTGCCTGTAATCCTAAGCTTTCTAGCGGTTTTGTCGTTTTTGTCAAGTACCAAGACTTTTTTTCCATCTTTAGCACAAATTCCGGCCGCCATAAGACCCGCGGGGCCTGCGCCTATTACAAGGATTTCATATTCATTTATTATATTCATTTATTTTTCATATACTCCGTATTCGTCCCAAATTGCCTCAAGACGATTAAGATTTTTTACAACCTCTGCCTTTTTTTGTATGGCAATGGTCACTATTAGTGCGTTAATTAGGCTTAAAGGGCCTACTATAGAGTCGACAAAGGACACCATGTCGCTCATTGCTGTTAAAACATATTTTGAATGCTCAGTAATTGGAGAAAATTTATTGTCGGTAATTGCAACGGTGTTAGCACCCTTATCTTTTGCATACGCCATTGCCTTTACGGCTCTTTTTGTGTATCGTGGATAGCTTATGCCTATCACTGTATCGCCTTTTTCAAGGCGCATGAGCTGTTGTAGCATATGCTCTTCACTAGTGGCGGTTAAAAGCGTTACATTGTCAAATATAAGGCTCATATAATGCGATAAAAATGTGGCTGGCGCAAGCGAACTTCCTGCACCGATTATGTAAAGATTTTCAGAATTCACTATTGCATTTACCGCTTTGTAAAATTCATCTACATCTATGTTCTCTTTTGTTTTCTTAATTAAATCAATATCCTGATTAAGAGAAGCTTCTAAAAGCTCGTCAAGTTTATAGTTTTCGCTGGTAATTTCCAGTTTTTGCACGGAATTAAGCTTGTTTCTTGCCATGTCGTGGATTGCAAGTTGAAATTCAGAATAACCGCTATATCCTATTTCAGTTGCGAAACGCACCACGGTAGATTCACTAACCCCCACACTATTTCCAAGTCTTGCGGCGGTCATAAAGGCAACCTTGTCGTAATGCTCCTCGATAAATCCGGCAATAAGCTTTTGTCCCTTTGAGAAATTGCCCTCGCATTTTTTAAGTCTTTCAGATAATTGTATGTTCATTGTCTTCCTCTTTCTGCATTTTAAGCCAAAGTCATTTACCCGTGAGAAAAAGGGTAAATGAAAGTCTGTATGTTGCTAAAATTCATTTTATCCTTATTTTGAATAAAAATCAAGGCTTTTGAAGATATTTTTGAAAGAAGAAGGGGTTTTTCCACCAAAAAGAGCGGAAAATGCAATCCGCTCTTAATAATAATTCTAATAAAAAATTACTTGATAAGTTTTTTTGCCAATGGGTGAATTTTTATAAAGTAGAAATTTATTACACTCTTTAAAGAGTAGTCAAATAAAAACAAAACAATATTTGCAGCAAGTAGCAAGGCATAAGGGGTGAGGTAGCCTAAAAATTCTATGGTTTCAAACGGAATACCAAAGAAAATGCTCACTAGTATAAAGTCTAAAAGCACCGAAAAATTAAATATCAATAGTTTGACAAGTATTTTAAAGGGCTTACTTTTAATTTTTTCTAAAACCGCATATAAAACGGGATAGTAGCCAAAAAATAGTAGATAAATCAAAAAGGCTTCTTTTGAAGGAATGAGAAAAAAAGATAGCCCCGATACTACAAAATAGGATAGAAATCCAAAACCCACACCACATTCAAACACAACAGCAATTAAGAAACAACCTGCAATTGCAGGTATAGCAATTGTTGCCGTCGGAATTATTGAGCTTAAAAACATGGTGGCAATGCTCAGTGCAGATATTATGGCACTAAAGGTCAGTTTTGCGGTGGCGGACATATTTCTCATTAGCAACAACCTATAAGGTCGCCACCCATACATTCACAGCAACAGTCGGCACAGATAAGGCCTTGACACATGTCGCAAGTGGTGCAACCGCCTGCTCGCATATTTCCATTTGGGTTATAACCGCCGTAGGCGCCATTTCTTTGGCTCATGGCTTGGTTATACGCCGTGCTGTACTCTGTGTTTCCGGGATCCATTTGGCACGCTCTTGAAAAGTGATCTCTCGCCTCTTCAAGCCAACCACGCCTATATAAGACAGAGCCTTTTAAGAAATGCCACTCTGCGTTTCTTTTTTCAGAAGGCACGCCGTTTAGTATTTGCTCTGCATCGGCTATTCTGCCCGAGCGGATTAAGTTTCTCACGTCGGAAAAACTTGAGTTTGAAGAATATCCAGTTCCGTAAGATGAGCCCTTAGCACCTGCACCGCCCTTGTTTTTTCTTTGGGCGACGATTTCATCATAGGCCTCGTTGATTTCTTTCATTTTTTCATCTGCCAAGTCGGCAAGAGGGCTTCCCGAATATTGGTCGGGGTGATATTTTTTTGCAAGCTTACGATAAGCATCTTTAATTTGGTCATCGCTTGCACTTGGAGAAACCCCCAAGACTTTGTATGGATCTGTCATTTAGTAAAACATTCCTTCCTAAATATGTTTATTGTTTTTACTTTTTTTCTTTTTTTGTCTAACGTGTAAAAATAATATTTCTTTTTGCACTTGCCCAAGTCCTTTTTGGGATATATTTTCTAAAATGCTTTCATACCTGTCTAAATCCAGAAGATTTAAGGCGGATATGAACATTGAGACCGTGTAATTTAGCGTTTCATTGCACTGTAATTCAAAAACAGCAAAATCTTCATCACTCAAATTTTTATCTTTAATGTCAAATTTTTTAATGAAGGGATTAAAATGGTCGTTTTTTAGGTCGTCTCTTAGGTCGTCTGCGGCGTCCATTAAATAAATCCATCTACCTAAAAAATACCCGGCTTGCTCTAGCACAGTTGCCGTCATGCTGTCGTCGCTTAACTGTTTAAATATTTGAGATAAGGCCTTTGCCGTGGGTTCACAGCAGGCATCGATTGAAAAATCCTTTGCGCTCTCGACAAGTGCTTGCTCGTCAGAAAAATTTTTAACGGCCTGAGCCATCAAAGGAAAGTCCTTTTCCGCCTTTTTTCGAGGTTTTGAAAGCAAAAATTTTAAAAATCTTGCTGTAAGGGATTTGAAAAAATTTTCGTCTTCTATAGTATCGACAAATTTGTAGTAGGCCATAAGCACATTAAGAGCAGCACCCTTTTTATAAGAGGGCTCTCCAAGACATGTATAATTGCATTTTTTTAAGGGGTTTGAAGTGCATCTGCCACGCACCACTTTGGGTGTTGCCCTGTCTAAATCAAGCGCAAGCATAGTGTAAAAAGTTATGTCATAACTCAGTACAAATTTAGCACGCCTGCCATAGTTTTTTTGAAGCTCTTTGCACAGGGTGCAGTACACCGCCTTGTACTCATCAAACTCCCTCATTAAAAGTTCTGCCTTATGCGGGCGAACATATCCAAACATATAAAAACCGCCCTTTCCTCATAATATATTAAACGATATCAAACATCAGTTGTTTAACACATTGTAAACAATTTATCTTAAAATTTTTAACTTTATTAAATTCACTAAAAATTTTCAATAATTTAGTACATTCTATATTGAAAAAACATACATCCTGTGATAAAATAAATATGTAAATTTAATACGAAGGAGGAAATTTTTTATGGAAGCGTTTGTATGGATAGGGATAATAATACTCTCTGTAGTAGTAGAGGCCTTAAGCGTGCAACTTGTAAGCGTGTGGTTTGCGTTTGGAGGCCTTGGTGGGCTCATAACTTACAGCGCAGGCGGAGAAATTTGGCTGCAAATTGTCATAGCGCTTGTCGTCACCGTGATTTGTTTAATTATCTCAAAACCTCTTGTCAGTAAAATGAAAAAAAGAGGGGGAGAGGTGCGAACAAATGCAGACAGAAATATTGGAGAGCACGGCATAGTGACAAATATAATACTTCCCGACAGCATAGAAGGCAGGGTTAAACTCATGGGAAATAGCTGGGCGGCAGTATCGGCCGATAATAAAACAATTGAAGAGGGCACAAAAGTAGTAGTAGAAAAAATAGAAGGTGCAAAACTAGTAGTTAGCATCATAAATTAAAAGGAGAATTTATTATGGAAGAAATTATTATGATAGCAATACCCGTGGCGATAGTGATTATAGTTATAGGAATTTTAATAGCAAACATCAGGATAGTACCGCAGGCTCAGGCCTTTGTAATAGAAAGGCTTGGTACTTTCCATGCGACATGGCAAAACGGCATACATGTAAAAATCCCGTTTGTCGATAGAATAGCAAAAAAGATATCTTTAAAAGAGCAGGTAATAGACTTTCCACCTCAGCCTGTTATCACTAAGGATAATGTAACAATGCAGATTGACACGGTGGTCTATTTTCAAATTACAGACCCAAAACTTTATGCATACGGCGTGGAAAATCCACTTTCTGCAATAGAAAATTTATCGGCAACAACGCTTAGAAACATAATAGGCGACATGGAGCTTGACAATACTCTTACATCCCGTGATGTAATAAACTCAAAAATTCGTGTAATTTTGGACGAGGCAACAGACCCATGGGGCATAAAAGTAAACAGGGTAGAGCTTAAAAATATTATTCCACCAAGAGAAATACAAGAGTCCATGGAAAAACAAATGAAGGCAGAGCGTGAAAGGCGTGCCAAAATTTTGGACGCAGAGGGCGAAAAAAGCTCGGCAATTTTAATAGCGGAGGGCCATAAAGAATCTGAAATTTTAAGGGCTGAAGCCGTAAAAGAGAGAAAAATAAGAGAGGCACAGGGCGAGGCGGAGGCTATAATTTCCGTGCAAAAAGCGCTTGCGGACTCTATTAAAATGCTTAATGAAGCAAACCCACAAGACGGCGTAATAGCAATAAAAAGCCTAGAGGCATTTGAAAAAGCAGCAGACGGCAAGGCAACAAAAATAATAGTCCCGTCAAACATACAAGGCCTTGCAGGCATGGCGACAAGCATTAAGGAAATGCTTAATAGTTGATAGTTGTAGGGTCGCCCCTGTGTGGGCGACCGCATAATTGAGAATGTAGAATTGAGAATTGTGGTGAAAATCCTGCGGATTTTTTCATTATATATTTGACAAAACCGCAGTGTTTCAACAAAGCAAAGGAGGGCAAAATGAAAAAAATTGTATCTTTATTTTTAAGTATAAGTTTAATCTTACTTGTCGCGTGTCACGATGAGCAGGCTGATATTTATTCTGCCCATATGAATGTAGGGGAGGAAAACTCACAAAGTACCGAGCCTGCCGAAAGCGAAAGCACAGACGATGGGCTTTCCGGCACTCTTTTGCTGTCTGCTTTAGATGCAGCGGGTGATTATTCCAATTGGTCGAGATTGGCAGATGGCTTCATGGAGCTTCACCCAAATGTTGAGGTTATACCGACAAATGAAAACGGAATGGGCTTTGACCCTACTGCCGCCGGAGCAGAAGAAAGAGCCATTAAAACTCAGCAGTACAAAACGGAATTGATAATAAATCTCACATCAGGAAATGCGCCGGACATTATTGTTGATTACTCTTATTTAATTTCGGATATTGCGCCCAGCGGCACGCTAATGGATTTAAATGAATTCATAGAAAATGATGAAACATTTATAGAGGAAGATTTTTTTATGAATGTGATAAAATCTAACGAAATGGGTGGCGTTTTGACGGCCATGCCCATAGGGTTTTTCAGCAATGCAGTGCGTTTTAACACGGACATGCTAGACGCCGTAGGGATAAGTTTAGATGGAGTGGAAACGGCGGATTATAACATTGTTTTAGACAGCTATAATGAGGTAGTGGACAGCGGTGAATTTCCGGATTTAAAAAGTCTTGACAGAAATGCAGTTTTTTCACATTATCTTTTTTGGGAAGATGAAATACTTTCCAGTATAGACACAGAAAATTTTACGGCGAATTTTGATACAGATAATTTTAGGGACTGCTTAACTCAAATGAAAGACTACATAGGCAGCATGGGTGAAATAGGTGAATATGAATTTGACTACACGGTGTTTGATAATGAAAATCACCTCGTGGAACTTCCTTCTTCGGGTTTATATCAAGATACAAACAGACTTATAATGGATTACCCTAACGCAAGCGACCCTTACCCTTTGGTGTCGTCAAATGGTGAGCACATTGTGGAGGTGGGAACTGTCATGAGTATACCCAAAAATGCAAAAAATCCAGAGCTTGCGTGGGAGTTTATTAAGTACTGCACATATGAAAGCGAAAAAGTTGCGACTTATCAAAACTGGGAAACTATAGGGCACTGGGACGGTGACAGATTTAATGGCACGGTACCTATAAACAAAGGCAATTTTGAAAAGTATGTCGATGTAACACTTAATGGCTATCCCGAAGATGTGAAAGAAAATCTTATAGAGTACATTTATAGGGCGACCAGCTTAGAAATACTGCAAGGGTATATGTTTGAGTCCCTCTTAACCGATATAGTGCCAAATTTTATCGGCGAGTACTTTGATGGCTTTATAACACTTGATGAATGTATTAAAGGCATACAGGAGAGGACAGATATTTACTTTGCGGAGATAAAGTAATAGTTGAGAGTGCTGGTGAAAAATCCGCAAAGTTTTCACAAAACAAAAGGAGGAGAGTAATGGCGTATAAGGTTGGAATAGTTGGAAACGGGTGGAGGGCGCACACTTTTTTAAAAATATGTGAGGAGCTTCCCCGTATATTCAAGTTTGGCGGAATGCTATTTAGAAACGAGGAAAAGGCAAGGGCATTTTCAAAAAAATATGCTAAAATGGCATTTACAGATTATAATAAATTCTATGAGGAAGAATTTGATTTTGTAATTGTTGCGGTAAGTAGAAATGCCACATTAAAGCACTGCAAGCAGGCGATGGAAAGAGGCGTGCCCGTGCTTTGTGAAACGCCACCCGGTGACGGAGAAGAAGAGCTAATTGAAATTTTAAGGCTTAAAAGAAAACTAGGTGCAAAGGTGCAGGTTTTGGAACAGTATTTCAAGCAGCCTTACCACAGTGCACTGCAAGAGTTTATTAAAAGCGGAAAAATGGGCGAGGTATCAAACGTCACCCTCTCAATGATTCACGACTATCATGCGATTAGTATGCTAAGAAAATATTTGGGAGTAGGTTTTGAAAACTGCACGGTTAAGGCGGAAATATATAAATTCCCCGTAACTGAAACAGCAGGGCTTTCGGGACTTACCCGTGATGGCGAAGTGCAGATGGCGGAGCATAAACGAGCGGTGTTTAAGTTTGATAGCGGAAAAGTAGGATTTTATAATTTTGCAGGAACTCAGTATTTTAATTATTTAAGGAAACGACATGCGAAAATTCAAGGAGTGAGGGGAGAGATAAGCGATTTGGATTTTTGCTATCTAAGTGATGAAAATCTGCCTGTAGAGGCCACGTTAAAGCGCCATAATTTAGGCGAATTTTCAAACCTCGAGGGCTACTCTTTAAGAGGTCTTAGCTTAAACGGCGAGTATCTATATAAAAATCCATATGAGGCACAGCGCTTTAATGATGATGAAATAGCAATTGCAAGCATTATGGAGGGCATGGGCAAGTATGTAAAAGGCGGTGAGGAAATTTACCCCTTAGAAGAGGCGATTTGGGACACGTATTTGTACCTATGCATGGATAAATCGGTGGAAACTGGGGAAAGTGTAGAAATTATAAATTTTATTAATGAAGAGAAAATATGAAAGAAGGATACAAATGAAAGTTATTTTAATAAACGGAAGTCCAAATTCAAAAGGATGCACATTTACGGCTTTGTCTGAGGTGGCAAGCGCTTTAAATTTAGAGGGCATAGACACGGAGATTATCCATGTAGGAAACAAGGATATAAGGGGCTGTATAGCGTGCGGCAAATGTAGGGTAAACAAAAAATGTATATTTAACGACATTGTAAACGAGGCCGCCGTGAAATTTGCTGAATGTGACGGAATGGTCATTGGTTCACCCGTGTATTACGCAAGCGCAAACGGCACTTTAGTTTCGTTTTTAGATAGACTGTTTTACAGCATGTCAGAAGATAAGACCATGAAAGTCGGTGCGGCTGTAGTGAGCGCAAGACGAGGAGGAACCACGGCGACTTTTGACGAGCTTAATAAATATTTTACGATATCAAGCATGCCCGTCGCCCCTAGCCAGTACTGGAACATGGTGCATGGCTTTACGGCGGAAGATGTAAAAAAGGACGAAGAAGGACTACAGACCATGCGAGTTTTAGGAAAAAACATGGCATTTCTCATTAAAAGCATAGCGCTTGGAAAAGAAAAATACGGTCTTCCGGAAAAAGAAGAACGCGTGTTTACACATTTTATTAGATAAAAGGAGGCTTTTATGAAATTATTAAAACAAAGGAAAAAAGTTGCTATTGCGGCCGCTATAGTGCTAATACTTGAAATACTCATATGGGTAGTTTATTCTGCTGTAGTTAGAGGTTACAGCCTTGAGGAAGTTGCTACGGTAGAGTGGATAATAAAATTTAAAAACGGAGTGGAAATTACTGCAGGCATTCTTTTAATTGTAGAAATACTGCTTGTAGGAAAATTATTTTGGATTTTAGGAAAATTATTTTGGAATGATAGTGGGCCGGACGAGAACCTACAATTGTTTTCAGAGGACCCGAGAAATAGACCTTAGCAGGCGGAAAAAGAGCTTTGATTAGCCTAAAATAAAGGAGAAAAATGGAACTTAGAGTATTAAATTATTTTTTAGAAGTAGCAAGAGAAGAAAACATTACAAAAGCGGCACAGCTACTGCACATTACTCAACATACTCTATCAAGGCAAATTGCAAGCCTTGAAGAAGAACTTGGTGTAGAGCTTTTTATAAGGAGTAATCACAGTATAAACCTTACAGAAGAAGGATTGCTACTTAAAAGACGAGCAGAAGAAATAATAACACTATCAGAAAAGACAAAGGCAGAGCTTTTGAGTAGTAGCACAGAGCTCAGTGGAGAAATATCTATAGGCTGTGGCGAGTTAAAGACAGTCGAGTTTATTGCTAAAGTTATGGCAAAACTCCAAAAAAAATATCCTCTTGTAACTTTTACAATGATTAGCGGAAATGCAGATGAAATTAAATCTCGCATTGAAAGCGGTTTGCTTGACATAGGACTTTTAAATAAACCTGTTGATACAGACAAATATGAAAGCATAGATATTCCAATAAAAGATATCCGTGGGGCTTTACTTTCCGTAAATTCACCTCTTGCAAGTAAAGAATATCTTACACCAAAAGATTTATTAGAAGAGAAATTATTGGTACCAAATAGATTAGTTGTGCAAAAATCTTTAGCACAGTGGTTTGGTGTTAGTCTTGACGAGCTAAAAATCGTCGGTACTCATAATTTGCTTTATAATGCTTCTGTAATGGTTAGAAACAATGTAGGCATTGCCATAGGAGTTGAGCTTGACTGTGAGTATAAAGATGTTAAATTCATACCATTTTATCCATATGAAGAATATGGCTCTGTTATAGCGTGGAAGAAAACTTCGCAGATGTCGGCTGTTATAAAAGAATTTTTAAAAACAGCCAAACTATGCCTTGAAAGCATTTCTTGATATACAACATAGGTATTTTACATTTCTTAATAAAGTCATTATAATAAAGGTGAACCAAAGATAAACGGTGCACCTTTATTTTTGTTTTATATGAAAATTATATACGATTGTCGCCTTTAAGGCAGAAATGGAGTAACTTATGTTTAACAAAGC
>CAYJJU010000024.1:0-29288 GCA_964370635.1 uncultured Eubacteriales bacterium
CTCTTGCAGCAACCATTCTTTCTGCATCTTCAACAGTTGCAGCCATTGGTTTTTCGCAAAGAACGTGTTTGCCAGCTTCAAGTGCAGCAACAGTGATTTCACTGTGAGCCACGTTTGGTGTTAATACGTGAACTGCATCGATTGTGGGATCGGCTAGTAGCTCTTTGTAATCCTCATAAACTTTTGCATCTTCTGTACCGTAATCTTTAGCAGCTTTTTCTGCTCTTTCTAAAACTAGGTCGCAGAATGCCACCATGTCTATACCTTCTTGAACTGCCATGCCGGGGAAATGTTTACCGTTAGCGATACCACCGCAACCGATAAATCCTACTCTTACATTTGCCATTGGAATTGTCCTCCTTTATTTTATGCGGAATATAATTTTCACACCTCATAAGTGTTGTCCGCAATCTATGATGTCATTTTATAACAAATTGTGAGACTTGTAAAGTGTTTTTTAGTAAAAAATTAATAACAAAGTGTTAAATTGTGATTAATAGTAAAAGACTATTTGTTTATTGTATATTTCTATACAAATTTTATTAGTTGATAGTTGAGAATGTGAAATTGAAAATTTTATATGATTTAAAATCCGAAGGATTTTCACAACAATTATTAATTATTAATTATTAAATATTAATTATTAATTATTAATTACTTTAATATTGCTTGCCCCAGTATAGCATGTGTTTTGCAGTTTTTCCACAGCATACACAAGTGTCGGCGAGGTTTTCTTCTTCAAAAGGAATACACCTTGACTTTACTCCGCCTGTTTCATTTTTTAGTTTTTCTTCACAAGCGCTGTCGCCGCACCACATAGCCTTTATAAAGCCAGGTTTGTTTTCGGCTGTGTCTAAAAACTCGTCATAATTTGTAGCGACAAAGGTTTTTTCGGATAGATTGTCCAAGGCTCTTTGATACATTGCGTCATGCATGGTATCGAGTAGAGTTTGAATTTCTTCTTCTATATTGTCAAGGCTTACAAAGTGTTTTTCTCTTGTGTCACGTCTTACAAGCACGCATTGACCTTTTTCTATGTCTTTAGGGCCCATTTCAAGTCTTAAAGGCACGCCTATCATCTCATATTGGCTAAATTTCCAACCTGGTGAGTTATCAGAGTCGTCAAGCTTTACTCTGAACTTTTCGTCTAAACGCTCATATAAAGCCCTACAGCTGTCTAAAACGCCCTCTTTGTGTTGGGCTATAGGAAGTATGATAACTTGAGTTGGCGCAAGTCTTGGTGGCATTACAAGGCCGTTGTCATCGCCGTGTACCATTATCACAGCACCTATCATTCTTGTGGATACACCCCAAGAGGTTTGGTGGGGATAGGTTTGCTTGTTATCTCTGCCCGTAAAAGTTATGTTAAAGCTTTTTGAGAAGCCGTCGCCAAAGTAGTGAGTAGTACCACCTTGAAGCGCCACACCGTTGTGCATCATAGGCTCAATTGTATAGGTGGCAACAGCGCCTGCAAACTTTTCTTTTTCGGTTTTTCTGCCTGTCACAGCAGGTATAGCCAAGGTCTCGGCATAAAAATCTCTGTAAATATCGAGAATTTTAAGTGTTTCTTCTTCTGCTTCTTCTTTAGTTTCGTGCATTGTGTGACCCTCTTGCCATAAAAACTCAGACGAGCGCAAAAATGGTCTTGTTGTTTTTTCCCAACGCATAACAGAGCACCACTGATTATAAAGTTTTGGTAAATCTCTATAAGACTGAATTATCCTTTGATAGTGGTCGCAAAATAAAACTTCACTTGTAGGCCTTATGCAAAGCCTTTCGGAAAGCTTTTCGTCTCCTCCTTGAGTTACCCAAGCAACTTCAGGGGCAAAGCCCTCGACGTGGTCTTTTTCTTTTTGGAGTAGGCTTTCGGGTATGAGCATAGGCATATAAACATTTTCATGCCCTGTCTTTTTAAATCTTTTGTCCAAATCTTTTTGCATATTTTCCCAAATAGCATAGCCGTAAGGCTGTAGTATCATAGAACCCTTAACGCCGGAGTAATCCATAAGTTGAGCTTTTTTTACAACATCGGTATACCACTGCGCAAAGTCTACCTCCATAGAAGTAATATCATTTACCATTTTCTTTTGGTTTGCCATAATTTTCAAATCCCTTCGTGAATAATAAGGATATTATATACTTAAATTTGTTTTTATGCAAGCGATAATAAATAAAAAAACCGCCCCGAAAATCGAGGCGGAAGTATACAGTTATTATTGATGATCTTCAATGTATGAAACGATAGCGCCTACAGTTTTAATGCCTTCAACTTCTGTATCTGGAATTTCAACTTCAAACTCGTCTTCAATAGACATAAGTAAATCAACAACGTCAAGTGAGTCTGCACCTAAATCATCAGTTAGAGTGGTCTCCATTGTGATTGAATCTTCCTCAACATCAAATTGGTCGCTTAGAATTGATTTTAATTTCTCGAATATCATAGTAATGTCCTCCTTTAATTGATAGCTAAATTAAGTAAATAGCAATTATAGACAAGCTTTGTTTTTTATGTTACAATGCAAAACATGCAACTCGTCTTTTTTACATTGTATTTATTATGGTTTTATTTGTCAATACAAAATTGAATTTTTTTTGAAAAGATTTTAAAAAGATGAGAAATTTTGAATGGTCGAGGGGATTAAAATGGGTACTATTGCACTATGTGGGTTTATGGGGTGCGGAAAAACCGGAGTTGGTAGACGCATTGCCAAGCTGACGGGAAAAAAATTTGTCGATATGGACATATATATTGAAGAAAAAAAAGGTATGAGTGTAAAAGAAATTTTTGATGTTTTTGGTGAAGAGCATTTTAGAGAGCTTGAAACGCTTGTGATAGAAGAGCTTTCATTAGCTGGCGATAGCATAATTGCAACAGGAGGAGGCACGGTGCTAAACCCTAAAAACGTCGAAACTTTTCACAAAAATGGAATTAAAATAATTTTTATAGACGCACCTCTCACAGCACTTCAAGAGAGGCTTAAAAATGACAGGAGAAGGCCACTGTTGCAAAGGCCTGATAGACGTGAATTTATCGCAAAGCTACATGAAATAAGGTACCCACTATATAAAAATGTGGCAGATATTGTAATCTATGGCGGAGCACCTGCCATAGTTGTTGCTAAGGAAATAGTGAAAATCATTGAGGAGTAGTGAAGAATGGACATAGCGTTATCGGTAGGTAGAGTGGTGGCAACAGTTGTTATTGCAATGGTAGTCGGAAAGCTTGTTGCAAAGTTAAAGCTTCCGGCAATTTTAGGATGGCTTGTAACAGGGATAGTTTTAGGGCCGTATGCGGTGGGCTTGATGAGCAATGACATATTGCAGTCGCAGTGGTATTACATATTATCAAAACTTTTGGAATGCTCTGTGGGCATTATGTTTGCAAAGGATTTAATAATAAGAAAAATTAGAAAATACGGCAAACAAATTATAACTATAACACTGTTTGAAGCCTTAGGGAC
The DNA here is from genome assembly GCA_964370635.1 of uncultured Eubacteriales bacterium. Lineage (GTDB taxonomy): Bacteria > Bacillota > Clostridia > Oscillospirales > Acutalibacteraceae > SIG603. Next base: position 3,462 of record CAYJJU010000024.1, read on the forward strand.
ATTTATAGTGGTAAGTGCAGTTTTTACAACGCTGTTTTACTTTATGGGAGTGCCCTTATATGTGGGAATAGTTTTTGGTGGAATTGCACTTGCAACAGCACCGGCACCGGCACTGTCAATAGTAAACGAGTTTAAGACAAAGGGTCCTGTTACAAATACTCTTATTCCGCTTGCGATTTTAGACGATGTTGTGGCAATATTTGTCTTTTTCTCAATAAACTCCTATGTTGCGGCGATGGGTTCAGACGGAGGCGGTTCAATAATTACAGTAATTGCGCTTGATGTAATTGTGCCTATAGTAATAGGGGTAACAATAGGCTTTATAGTATCGATTTTCTTCAAAAAGGAACTTAGCAAAAAAGCTATACTTTTACTAAGTGTTTTTACGGTGCTTATAACATTTTTAACTTGTTTCTCGTACGACACGTTTATTTTAGGTCAAAAAGCAACAAACTACATGATAGTTGGCATGGCTCTATTTACAACGGTAGCAAATAGGGTAGGGGAAGAAAAAATTGCTAAGATAGCAGGAGCTTTATCAAAATTTACAGGCATAGGATTTATTATTATGATACTAAATCTGGCGGCGCCACTTGATTATAGACTTATTTTTGGAGCAGGAGTGCTCACAGCAGTTTATATTATTTCACGTGCATTTGGAAAATACTTTAGCACATACGCAGGTGCAAAGCTTAGCAAGGCTGAGCCTACCGTGAAAAAATATTTAGGCTTTGCACTGCTTCCACACTCGGGAGTTTCACTTGTGTTTACGGGCATGGCGGTAAGCTCTATGCAAGGCTTTGACAGTGAATCTGCCGTAATAGTGCAGGGTACAATAGCAGCAGCTGCGATAATAAATGAAATTTTTGCAGTAATTATTGCAAAAAAAGGATTTGAATGGGCAAAGGAAATGCCTTGAAAATTTTAAATAAATTAGGCTGTCGCAATGGTTTTACCGTTTGCGACAGCCTTTTAAAATTATTCTGCAAATGTTAAAGTTACTTCAAGCCCCGGAAAATATTCGGGCAGATAACTTTCGATTATGGGCTCTTCGTTTTCATCTCCTAAAGGAGAAATCGTGATGTGCGTGCTGTCTTCTTCTAAGTTAGCCGCATTAAAGACGGCAATTTTTTCTTGTATAAAATATTTATATCCCCAGGCGGATTCTCTTTGCTCTACGACTAAATATTTGACAAGATTTGGGTCGTTAGGGTCGGGTACTATGGCAGTTATTGGAACTTCAAACGCTTGAGTATTGCCAAAAGACCGAACATTTGCGGCGGATACGACCTCGACCTTTACAAGACTGTCAGGGTAAATTTGTATCGAATACACAGTGCATATCGATGTGAATACAAAAAATATTATTCCAATTATTAAAAATATAAACCGCTTACTCTTCTTATCTTCCATAATAAACCTCCTTGTTTAATAATCTTTTAAAGAAATATACATGTATACTTCAGCATCTATTCCGTTAATTACACCAGTGCCGCTATAGCTCCAAATTGGAAAATCGTAATAAAACGACGGTACTCCCTCGTGCTCTTCAAGACAGAAATCATAATCTTTTAATAATTCCAAATTTAAAAAATCGTAGGCTAGTGACTTTTGTATGTTTATCATTACTTCGTGGCTGGTTTGACTGCTGACCATGTCACAAAAAGTTTTGGTAAAAACTGAAACATCTTCACCACTTACACCGTCTGTTCTAGCGCCTTTAAACTCTGACCATATATATATTATCGGATAGTCAAGGTGGTAAGGAGAGATTTGCTCTATAAGAAATTCTGCCTCTGCTACGGCTTCTTGGGTAGTTACTGCTTGCGAGTAAAAGTATACGCCTACTTCAATTCCGGCAGCTGTAGCAGCCTCTATATTTGATATAAAATTCTGGTCTTGAGTAATTTCTCCTGTGTCAGTATATCTAAAGCTTGAACGAATTATGGCAAAGTCAATACCACTTTCCTTTACTTCTCGCCAATCGATAGTGCCATCGTTTGAGCTTACGTCTATCCCTATGCTATAAGGTCCGTCGGCATAAGTCATAAACCCGTTTTGCATAGAAAATGCGTCTGGATTATATTCGTTTGTAGGTATATCGCATTTCGGAATAGTGATTGTGCCTTCATATAAATCATTGATGATGATTTTTCCGTCTTCGGTCTCTCCGATAATCGGATTAACGGGAGCGGGCGTTTGCACAACCGCAGTGGGGGCGGGTGTAGCCTCTAAATTGCTATTTGGTGTCGACACAGGTATGCTTTGGGCGCTCGGAGAGGCGTTAAACCAGCCCATTTGAAAACCTATGACTCCGACGACAGCCAAAGATACAACACAAACAGACGAGGCTATAATGGCGATAAGTGCGCCCTTGCTTTTTTGCTTTTGGGTATCTTGGGTTTGTGTTTTTACAGGCGCTGTTTCTTCTTTGATTTCGTAATAGACAGGGTTAAACTGCCCTGTGGTTGGGTCGTACCAAGTGACAAGTCGTACGGGACGACCATCTTGACCTGTCACGGTTTCGTCCTTAAAATAAAGTCCGCTACTAGGGTCATGGATAAAACCCTCTGGTATTTGATAATTCATGTTAGCCTCCTGTTGGTGGTTAGAAGTTAGAAAATATAGTCAAAAATGCGTAAGCATTCCACCTCAATTAATAATTATTACGAATACTCCAGTATCCACTCTTCAATTTCGCCGGTGGCTTTCAGGGTATTTATTGCATAGTTTATCACATTAAGCAATTCTTCGTTGTGCTTTGGGACTGCTATAGTCCCCTCATATATTTCAAAGTCATCTTCCTGATATAAAAGTGGTAGGGTGCTAAAGTCACCCGAAACTTCCTCTGCGACGACTTGATTTGTTATAACGACATCTAAATAGCCGTTTTCTAAGTCATCAATTGCTAATTTGCTTGTGTCGTAAATTGTTAATTCAGTCCCTAAATTATATAAAACACTGCTATAGGCTATATCGGTATTGACTTCGGATGAGTGTGAAGTTGCAACTCGCATTATGCCGTGGCTGAAACTATCAAGCTGTACGCCGACTCTAAGACCTGCTAAGTCCTCAAGGTCTTGTATTCCTGTGTGTGAAATTACATAGTGCTCATAAGTAAAATAAGGTGTTGAATGGTTTGCGTATTCTTCTGAGACATAAAATCCAGGCATTAGCAAAGAGTCAATTCCAGCTGTGCTATTCATAATAAATTTCATCTCGAAATCATACTCTATCGGGGTAATGGTCATATCAACGTTTAAAAGTTCTCCGAGAGCGTTAATAAGTTCTATATCAAGGCCTTCGTCATTATTTATAAACGGCTCAAAAGGTCTGGTGGGCACAAAAACTTCAAGTGATGAAACATTTGCATCTATAGCTTCTTCTTGGGAGGACGAGGGAGGGAGCTCTTCTTCTAAATCATCACTGGGTGAAACTTCACTGGGCATGGGTTCGTCTTGTGACATGCTGGGTGTGCCGTCCGGTAGCACAGCAGTGTTTTCGCCGCCTAAAAAGGCATTGAACCAGCCAAGTTGAAAGCCAAACACTCCGACCGTAACCAAGGCTATTACGCAAATAGCTGAAGCTATTAAGGCAATGGTTTTGCCATTACTGCTCTTTTTAGGCGTCGTGCTTTGCGGCTTTGCAGGCGGTGGCGATTCTTCTTTGATTTCGTAATAGACAGGATTAAACTGCCCTGTGTTTGGGTCGTACCAAGTGACAAGTCGCACAGGGCGGTTATCCTGTCCTGTTACAATTTCGTCTTTAAAATAAAGTCCACTACTAGGGTCACGGATAAAACCCTCTGGTATTTGATAATTCATATTTCTCTCCTTAATTTTAATTTTGTGTTGACATCTCGGGGACCGACCCTACGATGAAAATTCAAGATTTGGCGTAGGGTACGGGTAGCTGTCCCGTTTTGTTTAATTAATTTTGTGGAAAGCGTGCAGAACGTCGCCCTTGCAAATTAATAATCACGCTATTTCCGCAAGGTAAATATCTACCTTTTCCTGTATTCCCCTTGCAACTTCTTCTGCCGTATACATTCCGTCTTTTTCGTAAAAATCGCTCCAAATATCGCCCTCAAATACAGGTAAATAAATATCATAATTTGTGGTTCTCAGTGGCAGATTTAAAGCGTTTTCATATAGGTTGATAACTTTGTTTTTTTCTTCTTCGCTATAAGCGATAAGCTGAGAGTCTACGTATTTTTTGAAGTTGTTTTTATTTATTGGAATTTCTTGGCCGAATCTGTCACCGTTCCATTTACCCATTAAGTCTAAGTCCATTATTTGTCCGACTTCTTCACTCTCATAGATACAGTATTTTATGAATTCCCAAGCAAGTGCTGGGTTTTTAGCATTTGTCGGTATACTCATATTATATTTTGACCTTACAGGAAGTTCACCGCTTGAAGTCACAACAGGTATTGGCTCGGTAACACCGTCTATGTCGTTCACCACAAAGTCCATACCCTCAAAAAACAGCATGAGCATCACTCTTTCTGCAAAATAGCTATCATCTGCAAAGGGTACAATGTCATTTTGCACAGGCCCTGAAAAACTGCCAAAAGTTGTGCTAGCGCCTGTGTATGCCTTTGTGAGATTTAGATATTCTATAAATTCAGGAGTGTTAAAATTTGCCGTCATATTTTTACTGTCTGTCGCGTTGGTAATTTCAAATAAGTGAAGTAAAGCTTGACCCTCTGAGCCATATGCGCCTATAGATGTAAGCTCTGGAAACTTTCCGCTGCTCACCGCCTTGTTATACACATCGAGTAAAAATTTATAATCAATTGTTTCTAAAGTGTTCGGGTCTATGCCAACTTCTTTTAATACGTCTTCTGAAAGCCTAAACAGTTCAAATCTTATAGTGTTTGGCATGTTGTAAAGCGCTCCGCCTGATTCGGCGGCATCTAGCACTTGCATAAAGAAATCTTCTTCATTAAAACTTGGGTCGTTTTGAATAAATGCATTTAAATTCATAATATGTCCGCTCGTGGCAAAACTCGAAGTGTAATCGCTTGAGGTGAAAATTAAATCAGGCACGTTTCCTGCAACCATATTTATTTTCATGTCTTCTTTATATTTTTGGATATTAAGTTCTATTTCCTCATCACTCAAACTTGAGTCTGCTGAATTGATGCCCTCTACTATTACATCAACATTTGGATGAAGCTCTTTAAAACCCTCAACAAGTGGCATCACGCCATAATATCCGGGTATATACTCAGACAAAGAATCCGACGAAATAACAAGCGTACCTGAAAGCTCATCGTCCTCTTTGAATAAGTCGACATCAAGGCTAAGTTCTTCTTCGATTTCAGGCTCACTGCTTTCTACAGCAGACGAAGTATTATCGTCTCCAGTCGTGCAGGCGGTTAGTACGAGTAAAAATGCAAGAGTAAGTGTAAACATCTTTTTCATTTTACATCTCCTTTTCTAATTCGGGGTATTATCATTCTATTTCCTTAAGGTAAACTTCCGTCTGCTCTTGTAGTATTTCTGCGACTTCTTCTGCCGTATACAATCCGTCGATTTCGTAGTATTCACGCAGTATCTCGTTTTCGTAGGCTGGTAAGTAGGCGTCGTAATTTGTTATTGTAAGTGGTAATGACAAGGCATTTTCGTAAATTTCAATAAATTTGTCTTTTTCTTCTTGCGTACGGTCTTCTAGCTGACCCTCTGCAAATTTTCTGAAATTGTTTTTGTTTACTGGGATATTTCGAGTAAATCTGTCGCCGTTCCATCTGCCAAACTTCTCTATTTCTAAGCCCTGTGGCATTTCTTCGCTTTCATATATGCAGTATTTAATAAATTCCCATGCAAGTGCTGGATTATTGGAATTTGTCGGTATGCTCATATTAAACACTGACCTTATAGGAAGAGTTCCACCTGAAGTTACTACGGGTATTAAGTTTGTCGCTCCGGCAGGGGTTTCAATTATAAACTTATCGGTATCAAAGAATACCATCATATTTGAGGTAACTTCTGCAAAATAAGTGTTGTTTATAAATGTTTCATTAAAATCATAAACAGGACTGTCGAATGCGCCAAAGGTGCTTTCTATGGGATATTCTTTTGTTAGTGTAAGATACTCAATAAATTCGGGACTGTTAAAGTTTGCAGTCATATTATTGCTGTCAAATGCATTTGTTATTTCATGAAGATAAAGTAAAGCATTGCCCTCTAAACCTTGTTTTCCGATATATTTAAGGTCTGGAAATTGCCCGCTGCTTACAGCTTTATTGTAGATATCGAGTAATGTTTTGTAATCTATGGTTTTTAGGGAGTCAGGGTTAACCCCAGCCACTGCTAATACGTCTTCACGAATTCTCATTAAGGTAAACATTACTACATTTGGCATGTTGTAAAGTTTGCCATTAACTTCAGCCGCTTCAAAGATTTGTGTGAAATAGTCCTCTGTTAAAAAAGTAGGGTCATTTTGCATGAACGCATTTAAGTCCATAATATTATCAGTAAGCGCAAAACTTGCCGTATAATTATCATAGGTAAACATTAAATCGGGAGCATTTCCTGCGGTTAAATTTATCCTGAGTTCCTGTTTGTATTGCTCTTTTAAAACCGCAGTTTCTTCGTCACTCGCATCTGAATCTCTAACATTAAAACCCTCAACTTTTATTTCTACATTTGGATGGAGTTCGTTAAATCCCTCTACTAAGGGGTAAATTCCAAAGTTGGCAGCCGAATATGTAGATGCAGAATCCGACGAAATAACAAGCGTACCTGAAAGCTCCTCGTCCTCTTTGAATAAGTCGACATCAAGGCTAAGTTCTTCTTCAATTTCAGGCTCACTGCTTTCTACAGCAGACGAAGTATTATCGCCTCCAGTCGTGCAGGCGGTTAGCAGTAATGCTATTGTACATATTAATGCAAATAATCGTTTCATAAATAATCCCTCCTTGTTTATGGTAGGTATGCGGAACGTCGCCACTGCCATGGGGAATTTGAAATTTGGTGTAGGGGACGGGTCGCCCGTCCCGTTTTGTTTGATGAATTTTGTGGAAAGCGTGCAGAACGCCGCCCCTGCAAATTAATAATCACGCTATTTCTGCAAGGTAAATATCTACCTTTTCCTGTATTACCTTTGCAACTTCTTCTGCCGTATACATTCCGTCTATTTCGTGAAAATCGCTCCAAATATTTATTACAGTGCACAGCGCTATGCACTACAAATCAATTTACTCTATCTCCTTAAGGTAAACTTCGACCCTCTCTTGTATTGCTTGTGCGGCTTCTTCCGCCGTGTAAATTCCCTCTGTTTCGTAGTATTCTGTCAATATTTCGTATATAGGCAAATATGCGTCATTGTTTTCCATTACTAACGGCAATGATAAGGCATTTTGATAAAGGGCTATCATTTTGTATTTTTCTTCCTGTGTTGATTTTGTCAGCTGTGAGTTAATAAATTTTATCATATTATTTTTATTAACCGGCACGTTTTGTTCAAATCTATCACCGCCCCATTTGCCAAGCTTTGTTATCTCTAGTCCATCTGGCATTTCTTCACTTTCATAAATACAGTACTTGATGAATTCCCATGCAAGAGCAGGGTTTTTAGCATTTGTTGGTATACTTATGGAGTAACGGGGATAGATAAGAAAATCTCCATTTGATGTCACAACAGGTATTGGCTCAGTTATTCCGTCAATCTCCTGTGTTATAAATTGCCCCGTCGGAAAACCTATCAAGCTTGGCATAATAAGTTGTACAAAATAGCTATCATCTACAAATGCCTTTTCACCGTCATAAATTGGACCCCAAAAATATCCAAAAGCATCTGGTGAATCGTGCTCTTTTGTAAGTTTCAAGTATTCTATAAATTCAGGGCTATTAAAATTTGCTGTCATGTCTCGGGTGTTAAATGCATTTGCTATCTCTTGCCTAGAAAGCACCGCTTTGCCCTCACTGCCATATTGTCCTATATGTTTTAGGTCAGGTGAATTCCCACTTTCAATCGCTTTACTATAAACATCAAGTAAAAATTTATAGTCGAGTGTTTCTAATGAACCTAGGTCAACTTCGGCCATTTTTAGCACATCTTCCCTCATTCGTAAGAACATAAAATGAACTGCATTTGGCATATTATAAAGTTTTCCGTAAATTTCAGCTGCTTCAAATATTTCCATGAAAAAATCATCTTCATTAAATGTAGGGTCGTTTTGAATAAATGCGTTTAAGTCCATTATACTATCTGTCATCGCAAAACTTGATGTGTAATCTCTAGCCGTAAAAATTAAATCGGGGACATCACCTGATGTCAAGCCTATTCGCATATCCTGTTTGTATTGCTCGCCCGCCACTTCTCGCTCCTCTTCGCTCATGCTTGAATCAAAACGGTCATATCCCTCGACAATCACCTCGACATTAGGGTGAAGTTCATTAAAACCAGCTACAAGCGGCAATATTCCATGATAATTGCTAGTGTAAGTATCTACCGTATCGGACGAAATAACAAGCGTACCTGAAAGCTCATCGTCCTCTTTGAATAAGTCGACATCAAGGCTAAGTTCTTCTTCGATTTCAGGCTCACTGCTTTCTACAGCAGACGAAGTATTATCGCCTCCGGTCGTGCAGGCGGTTAGTATTAATGTGATTGTTAATATTAATGCAAATAATCGTTTCATAAATAATCCCTCCTTGTTTATGGTAGGTATGCAGAACGTCGCCCCTGCACCGCAACTACTAATCACTCTATCTCCCTAAAATAAATCTCAGCCTTTTCCTGCATACCCTTTGCCACTTCTTCGGCGGTGGCTATGCCCTTTGTTTGGTAGTAATCATACCACATAGAACTTTGTAAAGCCTTACCTAAATATGTGTTTACACCGTTTGTAATTATTGGTAAACTCAGTGGTGTTTCAAGAGTGCTTAAAAATTTATCTTTTACTTCATCAGGGAATTCTGCTAGATGTTGCTCAATTGACTCTGCGAAATTATTTTTATTAATTGGTATGCTATGTTCAAATCTATCACCATTCCACTTACCCGCTGTCGAAAAATTATAATATATTGACGAAGAATCGCTTTCATAGGTGCAATATTTAATAAATTCCCAAGCTAGTGCTGGATTCTTTGCGTTTGTCGGTATGCTCATAAGATATCGTGGATCAATAAACAATTCGCCTTTTAAGGTCGTAACAGGAATCACATCTGTCATCCCATCTTTTTTTGTGGTTAATACATCAACGTCGCTAGCACTTACTAATGTTCCCACGTTTTCAACAAAATAACTTTTATCAAGCAAATATTCCTCAAATCCAAGACCATTAAACCCTCCTGCTGGATACGGACTTCCCTCATAGGCTCTTGTAAGCTCTAGATATTCTATAAATTCGGGGCTGTCATAATTTGCCGTCATTTCACTTAGATTAAACGCCGATGCACTCTCATGGAACCAAAGTATAGCCTTGCCCTCTGTAGCGCCGTGACCCATTGATATAAGCTCTGGGAAATCTCCGCTATCTATAGCCTTGTTGTATACATCTAAAAGCAACTTATAATCTACTGTTTCAATCGTTTCGGGGTCATAACCCGCATTTTCTAAAACATCTATCCTAAGTCTAAAAAGATCATAAGTAATTGCATTAGGCATTAAATATAAGCCACCTTTTACTTCAAACGCTTCTAAAATATTTATAAAAAAGTCTTCTTCTTTAAAACTTGGATCGTTTTCCATAAATACATTTAAATCCATTATCATCCCACTTGGCACAAAGTTTGATGCATAATCTTGATCTGTAAAAATCAAATCAGGTGGACTACCTGCCGTAATGCTCACGTTTAAGTCATCTTGATACTGTTCTAATTTAACTATATCTTCCTCAATTATCTTATATCTGTCTGCTATATCCGTACGCTCTACTATAACTTCAACATTCGGATGAAGTTCTTTAAACCCCTCAACTAAAGGATCTACTCCGTAAAATTTGTCTTCCCCGTATTCTGTGGAAATAGTTAGCGTACCAGAAAGCTCCTCGCCCTCTGAGAATAAGTCTACATTAAATCCCTGTGGGGTGTCGCCTGTACTTGTACAAGCGCTTAGTAGTAATGCTATTGTAAGCAATAATGCAAAAATTCTCTTCATAAATAGACCCTCCTTGTTTATTGTAGGTATGCAGAACGTCGCCCCTACAATTTGAAGTAAGAAGTAATAGTTAATAGTGAATAAGTTACGGTTTTGTCAACATATAATCAAAAAATCCGTAGGATTTTCGCCACAACTATCCACTATCAACTCTCCACTCTCAACTAGTTCCTAAGCTGTGATAAGCTTATTCCTTTTACTAAATAATCTTGACCGTATAGGAATAGGATTATTGCCGGGAATACGAAGAAGGAGGATACCGAGAAGAACATGGTGGGGTTTGCCGTTGCGACTTGATTTAGGTATACCGACATCGGCATTTCGAAGGTGTTTTGTATAAATACCACCGCTTGGTCTACCATGTTCCAGTTGTCGGCAAATAGTAGTATGCTCATTGCGGCTATGACAGAGCTCATGTTTGGCATCATTATTTTGCGGTAGATTTGAAATTCCGAAGCGCCGTCGAGTCTTGCTGCCTCAAAAGCATCTCTCGGGAATGCCTTTATTTGCTGTCTTATAAGAAATACACCTAAGGGGTGGAACATCGCAGGCAGTATAATTATAAGGTAGGACTCGTTAATGCCCAGCCACTGGCCTACTATAAAGTTTGGCACAAGTAAAAGCTGCATTGGCATAAGCATTATTACTACATACATGAAAAATATGATTTCCTTGTGCTTGTTTTTCCACATTTCAAAGCCGTATGCCGCCATGGGCGCAAATATCATTTGTCCTATTAGTATTGGAACTATTAAAATTACCGAGTTCCAAAAATATCTTAAATAATCGGGATTTCTAAAAAGAAGGTTGTCGAACTGGCTTAAAGTAGGGTCGCTTGGCAGTAGCGACGGCTCTACAAAGTGCATGTTATTGCTACTGTAGGCATCTTGGTTTGCTTCTGTAATTTCTGATGAGTATCTATTATTAATCTCCTCTGGGCTCATAAACGAGTTTGAGAATATGTAAAGCACGGGGAAGACCGAAATTACACAGCAAAGTATAACAAATATTTTTTGTAAAAAATTTAATTTAGTACTCATATTTCACCTCACTGATAAGTATCGGTGGTTTTCTTTTGTGCGTAGAAAAGAATAAGTAAAACCACGCTGATTACTAGGAATAAAATATATGCCGCACTGCTAAGTTTTTGCATGTTAAGAGATGCAAACTGATTGTTTATGTAGTGCTGTAGCATATAAATTTCTGTTGTGGGATATGCGCCGTATAGTAGGTATATTTCCCTAAACACCTTAAATGAGTTGACTATGGACATTAAAATTACAACAAAGGTGGTGGGCATTAGGTAGACTAGGGTAATGTTTTTAAACTGTTTTATCGGTGAACCGCCCTCAAGTGCATATTGTTCGTAATACACCTTGGGTATCCAGTTAAGTCCTGACCAGAAAAGCACCACATTGTAGGCAACATTTTTCCAAAGGAAGACTAAAATTATTATCACCATAGCAAAAGGCCCTTGTCCGGGATTTGCTATTTCAAAGCCTAGCATGGATAAGCCTTTGTTCATAAGTCCATTAGTGTCGAATATAATTTTCCAAAAATAGACTATTGTGCCGGAGGGCACAACTATCGGCAAAAGAAGGGCAATACTTGCAATTATTCTGCCTCTTTTCATTTTTTTAAGGCAAAGCGCTATAGATAGCGATAAAAATATGCCTATTGGTATGGATACTATCATAAAGAATAAGGTGTTGCCTGAGGCTTGTAAAAATAGTTCGTTTGTTAGCGTTGCTGCGAAGTTGTCAAACCAGACAAAGTTCATGTTTGCCACATTGTCTATCATCGCATAGTAAAGCGATACCGCAAAAGGTATAAAGTAAAAGAGCATTATACCTGCAAGACTTGGCAAGATGAGTAGCATAAATGTGAAATTTCCTCTTTTTGTTTTCATTGTGTTCCCTCCTTTAGTGTGTTGTCAGTTTTTTACTTGTTTTCCAAAACAAACATATCTGCACGCTCCTGCATTCTCGTCACGCATTCCTGTGCGGAAATTAGACCGTCGTAAAATTCTTGCCTTATTTCATTAAGTGCCGGAGTTAAGGCGTTAAAGCTCAGTGGCGCTGTGACCGCACCCTCTAAAGGTGCTCTTAACTGAGAGGTGATTTTTTCGATGTAACTGTCTTCAAACCCTGTGAAAAATAGTGGTACAAACTTTTCGAAATTTGCCTTATTAATTGGGAGGCGTGCATCAAATCTGTCGCCGTTCCACTGGCCGGCAGAGCCCATGTCTTTTGAAACTTCATCGCTTTCCTCTATGCAGTACTTGATAAATTCCCAAGCAAGCTCTGGGTTTTCAGCGTTTTCAGGTATGCTCATGCAAAGTGCAGATATCATGGTTTCATTTTTTGAGGACATAATAGGTAAGAGGTCAGAGGCATTTTCGTTTTCTTCAAGGAAGATTGATATGTTAGACAGGTATGTGTAATAACCCTCTACAAAATACCCTTCGGTGTCAAATAAACGCTCACCTGCATCGTCATGCATAATGAAATCTCCGAAAATATAAGGTTTTGCAAGTGTGTAAGAATTTCCGTTATTTAAAAAACTTATAAATTCCGGAGTGTCAAAATTAAACTCAAAATTTTCCCTATCAAAAGCCGACGCATATTCCTCCATGGTAAATATGCCCCTGTTTTGACGTGCCTCACGCCCTATAGTTCTTATGTCCGGAATGTCGTTTGTTTCCAAGAGCGAATAATAGAGGCTATAGGCAAATGTTTGATTAAAGCCCAAAGTTTCTTCAAAATCAAGACCTGCAAGCTCTGCAACATCTTGCCTTAGTCTAACGATATTGTACGATAAAACGGTAGGGAAGAGGTAAAGTCCGTCTGCGTGTTCATATGCACTTAGCACGTTTTCAAAATAATCCGACCTATTAAAATCGGGGTCGCTATCAATTAGCTCGTTCATATCCTTGAGCAGACCGCTGTATGCAAAGGTTTCAACATAACCAGTTGCATCATAAATTAAGTCAGGGGCTTCTCCTGCCGTTATGCCAGTTTTTAGCTTTTCAATGTAAGAATTTTGCGCCACTATAAGCTCTTCTCCTGTCACGGTATAAGGGTCAATATCTCCATCTTGTAAAATGATGGTTTTATCGGGATAGCGCTCCATAAAGCCCTTTGTGAGTGCGGCAAGCCCCAACCCCTCTTGAGTTTTTAGGGGGCTTGAAATAATAAGCGTGTTGTTTTCTTCCTCTGCTTCGGGAAGTGAGGTTTCCGAGTCGCCTTCAGACGGTAAATTTTCACCCGTACCGCAGGCGGAAAATAGGCTTAGTATAAGTATTATGCTAAGTATAAGTGCTAATATTTTTTTCATGAATTTACTCCTTTAAGCGGCAAGAGCAGAGCCCTTGCCCTACGTATTAACTATTAATTATAAATCGGTCCCCCTAAAACTGCGTCGTTGCATCTGTCGCAGGTTTTGTCGCCGCAGTGGGTTATGTTTTGATTGCTTTTAATTTCGTTTGCGCAAATATCTACTATGTCTTTTGCGGTAAATATGCTCCAGGTGCTTCCGTCTACCTTGACGGTTTTTACGGCACTTTCTAGGGGTTTATCAAATTTACCAAAGCCCCTTGAACAGCTTCCTGTGTGCACTCCTATGGTTTTGCCGTCTAAATCTTTTGCCCAGCGGACAAATAAATTTCGCCCTGATAGCTCTTCTGCATAGTGGATAATTGTCGCACTGTGAAGGTCTACACCCATTAAAATTACAAGCCCGTCTGTGTCGTACAATTGTTTTAAAGGCGCGTAAACATCGCTTGCACTCTGAATTTTTATCAGTTCATGCGCATTTTTGCCGATTGCTGTAAATGAGTTTAGCGGATTATTGCCCCGTACACTGTCTTTATGGTTTAATATGTATTTTGGGAAATTTCCCATGTCGTCGCTTATATAATTACTGTCTGTCGTAAATGGTGCAAAATCACTCTCTTTTTGACCCCAAAAGTAAGAGTAATCGCCTGCGCCGTTTTGTTTTGGCATTAATTCCTTTGTCGGGTGCACTTCGTATTCATAGGAAAAAGTCGGCACCAAAATAGTGCAGTCATTTTCTAAAAATGCATCGACCAAGATTTTTGCAAGCTCTTTTGATTTTGTGTCAAAGGAGCGTAGGGAAGAGTGGATAAGCACATTTTTGCCCGCAAAATTTTTAACTATGTCGTTTAAACAGTCCATATCAATACCCCAAGTTTTCATTAACTATAATAACTTTAATTCTATTTTTAACCCTTGACAGTCTTGTGACGACTGTGTGGCCACAGATTGAATTTGTATAGCAGTCGCCACATCTGCCCGTTTGACTACATGGAGTGCCCGTAATTCCAAGTCTTATGCAGTTTGCGCCACATGCCTCAAGCTCTATGCGCCTTAAAGCGGTGTCTAGGTTTGAGGTGATTTTATTAATGCCTGCAATAACTATGACGCTCTCAGGTCCAAAACATAGGGCAGCCACCCTGTTTCCGTTTCCGTCAATGTTAATAAGCTCGCCGTCCATTGTGAGTGCGTTTGTGCTTGTGAGGAAATTATCTACAGTGAGAGATTTCTTCATAAGAGCCTTTTGCTCCTCGGGTGTTTTGCCGTCTGCACGGTCTACTACCTCATAGTCGCCCGACTTTAATATCGGCTTAATTCCAAGTTCTTCAAGAGTTTGAGAGCCACCCCAAGAAACGCTTTGCCCTTTTGGCAGAAGTTCTAATACTTTATTTATCGCATCTTCTTTGCTTTGGACATAATAGCCCTCAATGAAACGCTTTTCAAAGTTTTTTAAAATGGTCTTTGCCTTGTTCTCGTTTGATTTTTTAATATTTTCCATATTGATTTCTCCTTAAAATAAATCTATCATTCTATTTTTCTTAAAATAAAAAACTTTATCAAAATCGGCATCTTTATTGATAATATGTAGGTCTTCCTTGTAGCAGGCCTCCACGTCTGCATAACAGCCTGTTATAAGTGCTGAGAATGTCGATATGTCCATCTCAATGTCAAAGTCTTCGTCTGTGTCTGTGACGGATACGGCACGGTTTTCGCTCCACTTTACAGTGAATACTTTATCGTTCCAATCACAGTATTTATCATGAATTTTCACGGATAATTTGCCACTGTCCTTGTATTTTGCAAGTTCTAAAATTTTCTTAACATCTACAACTCTTACCATTGCCTGAGCCTTGCTTTCAGTGTCGGAAGAGTTTTGCTCGTTTATAAGACCTGTTATGTCCATGTCTCTTGGCAGGGTGAAGCGTATGCCGTCGTAGTCTGATGAGAAAGAAAGCGCAAAATCTAAAAGACCTTTTAAACCCTCTTTATCAGCAAAGAAAAAATCGTTTTTGCCTCTGAAATGATGGGTGCAGTCCATTATTGAATAGTCTTCTTCGTCTATTTTGTTCATCATTATGTATGCCTTGTCTTCGCCCTTGTCGTTTTTCCAAATATAGGCATAGCGCTTATCGTTAAATGTGTTTCTTTCTTTGAAATATTTATAGCAGTCTTCGGTTCTATATGCGGCTAGATTATAACCCTCGTACATCTTTTGGTATATTGAGTCAATTCTTTCATGCGTAGCGTTTGGCATTAAAAATTCTGTACTTCCGCCAACGCCGAATTTTTTAAGTCCTTTAAAATAAATAGTCCAAGTGACACCAGTGTTTACCACCTCATAGCCGAATTTTCTGTAGTAAGAACAGCTAAAAGGGTAGAGATAACTTAGTGGAATGTCTTTTTCTTTCAAAGAATTTAACATATAGCCAAAGCTTTCACGCACGGCACCTAGTCTTCTATAAGGAGGAAGTGTTGCAACGCCGCCTATACCACCTAGCATTACCTTGTGTCCATCAAAATTCACTTCATATGGACGAACGCCAACCGATGAATACATAGTTTTCTCATCGTCTGAGAAAGCACAAATAACTTCTTCCTCTATGCCGTTTACAACCACGGGTTTATCGGGGTTTTGCTCTTCTTTCATAAGCTCTTCATAGTCGATAGGGAACTCAAATGCTACAGCGCATATCGTTTTTGCCTGTTTATATTCATCGCTTTTCATTTTTCTTATTATCATAATCTAACCCCTTTAAATAATTTTTTTGTCAAATGCAATTTTTTCACTGTTGTCAAACCAAATAGTACCACGGTAAGTAAAGCCTACTTTTTTAAACACATGTTGCATTTTTGTGTTGTCTGCATCGGTGTCAACTTTGAAATAGTAAACTCCTTTGGATTTTGCAAGTTCTTCCATAAGCCTAAAAATTTCGCCGGTAAGGCTTTTTCCACGTGCCTTTTCGCTCATGGCAAGTCTATGGCCTACCATGTATTTTTCATCGCTTAACCACTCTCCCTTAAGTGTATCGTAGGCGGGCTCGCCCTCAAAATCTATGCAAATATAGCCCAAAATGTCCTCATCGTCCATTATAAAGTAGCCACGCCCTTTTTTAGCATCCTCTAAAATGCAGGCGTAATCAGGGTAGCCATTTTGCCACTGGTCTATGCCCTGTTCCTTAAGATGAGCCTTTGCGACGTCAATAATTTCCATTGCCAAATTGATTTGCTCAGTGTTAATTTGTACTAATTTCATGTAATCTACCTCTCAAGATATTCTTTTTATAATTATACTGCAAATATTCTTGATTTGCAATAAAAATTAGCTATAATATATAAAAAAATTGCACAAAAAATGACACAGCTCACCGAACCGTGCCATTAACGTGCCATTTATGAATTTATTAAAAATAATCTGAAAAATATGGGGTCTGCTGTTCTATCGCATCTTCTAACATGTCGACTATGTCGTCGTTTGTCACAAGTCTGCCAATTTTATGAAGATAGGTGGGGGATTTGTACCCAAGTAGCATGGTAGTAAGCGTTTGAATGTCTATTCTGTCATTTGTTGAAGCGTTAATTTTTTCTAGCTTGCCTTTGCCGTTTTTGTCTATACTAAGGCAAAAAGTACCCCTGTTGCAGTCCATTATAGGGTCGTCTAGGTTGAATGTCCAAGATCTGTCTGCAAGGTCAGGTTCAAAGGGATAGTCCGCAATGAAATTTTTGGCATCTACTATCCTTGCCATGAAATACGGAGAAATAATTTCCTTAATATCGGCATCTTCCAGCAAAAATGCAAGGGTTTCGTCGGTGTAAATATCGCCTTTAACCTTTTCTACCATGGAAAAATGGGCGCTGATAAAGTTCCAAAGGCCCATTCTAGCCTGCTCGTTTATGAAAATCATGTCCTTTATGTGGAAGACTTCTTCGGATATTCGGTACAGGACATAGCCGTCTAAATCGCCGTTTTCACTGTAGTAGACGGCGGCAGATAAATCGTTTGTGTCCCATAAATAATACTCATTCCAAGCAAGATCATCACGAAGTAAGGCGCCGTGGGTCTGCATTGCAAAACGTTTATAAGCCTGTTTTACCTCGTCGCTTTTTGCATCAACCCTTGAAACCTCGCCTAATACATCACGCCTTTTTGGCAGTTGATAGTCAAATATCTCGTAAGAAATTTTGTCGGACACAATTTCCCAACCTTTTTTGCGGTAGTAGGGGATAGAGTAAGGGTATAGGAAAGATATAGTCTGCCCACGTTTTTGCATGTTTGAAAGCGCCACTTGAATGAGTTTGCTCATAAGTCCCATTCCGGCGTATTCGGGATAAGTTCCAACCCCTGTAAGTCCGCCCATGTCATAGGTCTTATTAAAAATTCGCACTTTCATGGGGTATACTGCAACCTGCGACACCAGTGTCTCCTCGTCAAACCAACCTATTACGTCGGATTTTTCTAAGGTGGGCGATTTTGCATTCATCATGCCACGCTCAGCAACGCCTATTTCGGATAAATCCTTATTTGTAATTTGGAAGACATACATTAAAAGCTTGTTGTACTGCTCTAAGTGTTCAAGGCCGACATTTTTAATTTTAAGCTGTTTTTTGCCTTTCATGTTGTTATAACCTCAATCTTTGTATAAATGAATAATTTATATTGTCTTTTCTTGTTAAATATACCTTAACACAGAAAGTGATACATGGCAAGATTATTTTATTCAAATTCATTCATGCCCGGCAAGATGAGTCCGCCGTCAAGCTTTATGATGTTTCCCGTCATGTAGGCTGCCTTGTCAGAGATGATATAATTTATTAAATATCCGACTTCGCTAGGCGTGCCGAGGCGCTTTAGTGGGATTTTAGCGGCAAAGCCTGTCTTGGTCAGTTCTTCTATGCTTTCGTCGGCTGAAATGCTGGTGTATCCCGGGGCAACACAGTTTATACGTATTCCGTATTTTGCCATGTCAAGCGCCATAGACTCAACACTGCGGTTAAGCGCTGCCTTTAGTCCGCCGTAAATTGAATCTTCAGGATATGCACGAAGACTTCTTGTAGAGGATATAAAGACAATGCTTCCTTTTTCATTTCGTAAAACCATGTCGTTTGCAGCAGTTTTTGCGCACATCATGTATGAGCGGTAATTTAGATTGTAAAGGAAATCAATAAACTCACCCTCGAGAGATAAAAGGTCATTGTGTTTTGTAATTCCTGCGTTGCAAATCAAGGCGGAAATTCCACCTAAATCCGAGATAGCTTTTGCCGTAACTTCTTCGGCGACCCCCACTTTGTCAAGTGATGCCTGATAACAAAAGCAGCGCACGCCTTTTTTTATAATTTCTTGCCTTAAGGCCTCGGCTTCCTCTGCGCGGTTATTATAAGTAAATGCAATATCATAGCCATTATCGGAAAGCACTAGGGCTATTCCTCTGCCTATACCGTGGCTTCCTCCTGTGATAAATGCCGTCTTGTTCATGATTATATACTCCTTTATGTTAAATTAAAGTGCAGTGTACAAATGACACGGCTTTTGCGTCTATTTTAGAATGATATTTAATATTTTTATCGCCATCTACGCTGAAAATATTAACGGAATTTGACATTTGGTTTGCTATAAATAAAAATTTACCATCGGGTGAAAATGCAAACATTCTAGGTGAGTCGCCCATGCAGTCAAAGTCGTTTTTTATGTTTAGTTTTTGAGTGGATAGCGAAATTATTCGGTTAGCGCCTCTTAGCGATGTGAATAAAACATCGCTATTTGGGTAGAAATCGATTGCGGCAGAAGTAATCTGCTCCTTTGGTGCTATAAGTTCTATACGGTCTAAAATTTTGAATTCACCATTGCTATAAGAGAGTTTATATACCTTGTTAAGCATTTCTGTTATTAGATATGCCTGTGCTCCGCTTTTAGAAAAAACCAAATGTCTTGGCCCTTCGCTTGGAGGGAGCAAACAAGTGTTTGCATTTAACTCATCAAGCGAGCCATCATTTTTTATCGGGTAGCTATACACGGAGTTTGTGCCAAGGTCGACGGCAATTAGAAATTTTTTTAAAGGGGCGAGTACGCACTGGTGGGCATGTGCCGCCTCCTGTCTTTTATGACTGCCATGGCCTAGGTGTTTTATGTGGTTTAAAGCCTTACCGATTGAACCGTCGGGATTAAGCGAAAAAGCCACGACATGCCCCGAGTCATAGGCGGCGCCGTAAACTGCATTTTCGCTGGCAGTGACATGGCAAAGCCCTGCGCCCTGTGTTGTCACAGAATTTAACAAGGCGCAGGTTTTATCGGTGTAGGAATATGCAGATATTTCTATGCTATCAGAAAGTTCATTTGCCGAGTAAAGAGTAGCAAGACTTGGATGAAACGCTAAATATGAGGGATTGCTTGAAGTGGTGCGCCATAAAGTGCTATAAGATTTTTCCGACCAATCATAGCATGTGATTTCACCACCGTAACCGCCTGTGTATAAGTAATACATAATTCTCACCTGCTTAAAATTATTTTTATATGTATTATATAATATTAATTTTTATATGACAATATTATTTTGAGAATATGTAAAAAACTCCTCGCAGAAAGCTACGAGGAGTAAATTAAACGTTCTTCACTATTAACTATTACTTTAAAAAATCTTAGTATAATTTTTAGTGGATAGTGAATAAGTAATAAGTAAAAAATCCTTGCAGCAAGCTACAAGGATTCATTTTGGTGCCGGTGGTCGGGGTCGAACCGACACGGTATCGCTACCACGGGATTTTGAGTCCCGCACGTCTGCCAATTCCATCACACCGGCGAATAGTACTAGGCTATTATATAGCATATTAAAGCAAAATGCAAGTGGAAAATTAAAATATTATTGACAAAAACAATTTTCTTATTATACTAAGATTATATTATAAATTAATTATTAAGAAAAGAGAGAGTTTATGGAAAAAAATATGGAGTTAAAAGATTTTCAAAAACAGCAGGCTATAGACTGCTTTAACAAAACATGGGACTATATCGACATGGAAAAAAGGTCAAAAGAAGATGATTTTCAGATGATACACTGCGCACATACATCAAGATATTTGTGGTCTTTAGTAGGAAATCCTGTGAATATCGAGCGTGGCGAGTGGCAAGTTTCAAAGGTGTACAATTTATTAGGACTAGGTGAAAGTGCGCTGCTTCATGGGGAGGAGTGCTTAAGGATTTGCCTTGAAAACGATGTGGAAATATTTGATTTAGTTTTTGCATATGAAGCTATCGCTAAAGCCTATAAAACTTTAAACGATGAGCAGAATCTTGAAAAATACAAAAGACTTGCACAAGAAACACTCGAGAAAATGGAAAAAAACGACGACTATGAGTATGCAAAATCTGAAGTGGACAGCATATAAATTCATTTTTATATGGGCTCAAAATCTTGACATTTTATCGCATTTATGATAAAATTTATCGGATAAAATACATTTGAAATTATAAAGGCGGTAGGTTTATGTCAGGACATTCCAAATGGAGTACAATTAAGAGAAAAAAAGAAAAAACGGATGGAGCAAGGGCCAAAATTTTTACTAAAATCGGCAGAGAGCTAGCAGTTGCAGTGCGTGAGGGCGGCAGTCCAGACCCCGCGGCAAATTCAAAACTTAAAGACTGTATAGCAAAGGCGAAGGCCAATAATGTTCCAAATGATAACATTGAAAGAATTATTAAAAAAGCCGCAGGAGATGGCGATGCGAATAACTATGAAAACTGCACCTATGAGGGTTATGGCCCAAGCGGTGTTGCTGTAATAGTCGAGGCTCTTACAGATAATAGAAACAGGACGGCGGCAGACATGCGCCATTATTTTGATAAATACGGCGGCAATTTAGGCACTAGCGGTTGTGTTTCTTTCATGTTTTCAAGAAAAGGTGTAATTTTAATCGAGAGCGAAGGCTTGGTCGAAGACGAGGTCATGGAGGCTGCCCTTGAAAGCGGTGCGTCTGACTTTGTAGCAGATGACGGCGTGTTTGAAATTTATACCGAAACAGATGATTTCACTGCTGTGCGTGATGAGCTTGAAAGTAAGGGATATATTTTTGCATCTGCCGAAATAGAGATGGTGCCCGACACATATGCAAAAATTGAAGACGATAATTTAATTTCTAAAATGAATAAACTTTTAGAACTATTAGAAGACAATGACGATGTACAAAATATTTGGCATAACTGGGATATGCCCGAGGATAATTAACACCATATAGGGGTGCCCGTTGGCAGTCCTCAGACTGTCGGAAAACCCACAAACGCAAAAAAAACGAGCCTGCTTGGCTCATTTTTTTGCTTACTGCGTCACAAACACCCTAAAATTTCCCTCATATACACCCGTATTACTCGGTCGTTTTAGGGTATTTGTTCCTTGTCTTGCAGTTTTTTGACAGTCCGACATCGTGTGCAAAAAAGTGGGACTTTTTTGACACGCTGAGGGCTGCCCGTTGGCAGTCCTATTTTTTAAAATAATTTGGAGGTTTAAAGATGAAACATTTTATCAGTCCATCGGATTTTTCGGTGGAAGAAACAAACAAGCTATTAACACTTGCTGGGGATATTGCACAGAATATGGGAGATTACAGCGAAGTAGCAAAGGGCAAAATTTTAGCAACGCTTTTTTTCGAGCCAAGTACAAGGACAAGGCTTAGTTTTGAGTCTGCCATGATGAGGCTTGGCGGAAACTGTTTAGGTTTTGCAAGTGCCGATTCAAGCTCTGCTGCAAAAGGCGAAAGTGTTGCGGACACTACAAGAATGATTTCTTGCTATGCCGACATTGTCGCTATGAGGCACAATAAAGAGGGTGGACCCATGGTGGCATCAAACCATGCGAGTATACCCGTTATTAATGCAGGTGATGGGGGACATCAGCACCCAACACAAACATTAACCGACCTTATGACAATAAAAAATGAAACGGGCAGACTTGATAATATCACCATAGGCCTTTGCGGAGATTTAAAATTTGGCAGAACAGTGCATTCACTCATAACAGCACTTGCAAGACAAAGTAACATTAAATTTGTATTTATTTCGCCTGATGAATTAAAAGTTCCCGGATATATAATTAAGGAAGTAATTAAGCCCAGCGGGCATGAATATCAACAGGTAGAAAGAATTGAAGATGTAATAGAAGATTTAGACGTGCTTTACATGACAAGGGTGCAAAAAGAGAGATTTTTCAATGAAGAAGATTATGTAAGGCTAAAAGATTTTTATATATTAAATAAAGAAAAAATGAAGCGTGCAAAAGACACAATGGCGATACTTCATCCACTTCCAAGGGTTAATGAAATAGCGCCCGAGCTTGACAGTGACCCAAGAGCGGCATATTTCAGACAGGCGCAAAACGGTGTTTATGTTAGAATGGCGCTGATAATGATACTTTTAGGATTGGAGAAAGAAAATGCTTAATATAGACAGCTTGCAAAACGGAATAGTCATAGACCATATCACCGCAGGGCGAGGCATGAAAATTTTTGAATTATTAAATCTTGATAAGCTTGACTGCTGTGTAGCAATAATAAAAAATGCAAAGAGCGGAAAGTTTTTAAGAAAAGATATTATTAAAATAGACGGAGTACTTAACATAAATTTGGAAATACTGGGATTTGTGGACGATAATGTAACCGTGTGCACAATAGTAGATGGAAAACTGTTTAAAAAAGAGAAAATTGTTCTTCCTAAAAAACTTACAAATGTAATAAAATGTGCAAATCCACGCTGTATTACAAGTGTTGATGAATATGTGGAGCATACATTTAATTTATGTGATGAAAAAAATAAAACTTATAGATGCGTATACTGCGAACAGGAGTACGGTAAGAAATGATTAAAGATAAGCCCATAAAAAATAAAAAAGCTAAAAAGAAGAAAAGCAAGGCGGCAAGCCTTGCAATCTGCATTTTAACTTTGATAAACCTCACACTAGCCCTTGTTTTAAAAATAAGGGAGCGCAAAGAGATAATTAAATTTGTAAACGATGAGGAAAACGTAAAAGTCTTGCATTTAGCACAAAAGGAAACTAAAGACATTTAACTGTTTTTGCGTGACTTGTTTGCGATAAAGACCACGGCACCCGCAAGTATTACAAAGCCTGCACCAATAAAAGAGGTGTAGGGGACGGCTTGTCCTAAAAGCACAAAACCTAAAATCATCGAAAAAATTATGCCGAAGTAGTTAAATATACTCACGTCCGCCGCCTTTGCACAGGTGTAGGAAAGGGTTAAAAATATTTGACCGCCTGCGGCACAAAGGCCAATGCCTAAAAGATAGAGTAAATCCTCTAAGTTTGGTATGACAAAATCAAAAAACAAAAATGGAGTGACGAAAAGGGTAGATAAAAACGAAAAGAAAAACACTATTACCCAAGGATGCTCTTTTCCTCTTAATAGGCTGATAAATGTATAGGCAATACCGCCAAATACAGCGGAAATTATAGCCACGATAAGTGGGAAAAAGTTAGAGTTAAACTGCGGGCCTGACAAGATAAACGCGCCTATAAATGCGATAATTATGGAAATGATTTGATATTTATATATGCGCTCTTTTAAAAATATTGCAACGCAAACTATGGTGACAAAAGGTGTCATTTTGACTAAAATTGCAACGTCGCCTTGATTTGCATTTGCGCTTGCATAAAACATGGTAAGCATGCCTAAAAAGCCCGTTACTGAGCGTAAAATGAGAGTCGTCCTATTTTTCTTGTCGCCAAAAACAGATACCTTTTTTCGCCTTAAGTAAATAAATGCAACACTTGCGGCAATAAAATTTCTGAAAAATAATTGCTCAAAAAGCGGAATAGTATCGGCTGTCTGTGCTATAAATATCTGCATTAAAGAAAAAAGCAGTGCAGAAAGTATCATGAATAAAGAGCCCTTTTTGATGTTGTTTTGAGTAGATTGCATTTATTATTTCTCCTGTATTGAAAATTAAATGTAATTATATCATAAAAACCGACGTGGGGCAACAATTTGCTTGCAAAATAAGCAAAAAAGTGCTATTATCTTTAAAAAGAATTTAGGAGGAGAATATGCAAAAAAAGAACATGATTAAATTTGCGCAACTTGCAATTTTATCGGCAATAATAATACTTATGACATTTACACCCTTAGGCTATTTTAGAATGCCGGGGATAGAGATTACATTTATCACAATACCGGTTGTGATAGGAGCCATGACTTTAGGCCCCTTGTACGCAGGAGTGCTCGGAGGAGTGTTTGGCCTTACAAGTTTTTTACAGTGTGTGTTTGCCTTAAGCCCATTTGGAGCGACACTTTTAGGAATAGATCCAATACTTACTTTGATTTTATGCATGGTGCCAAGAATACTAATAGGCGTAGGCGCAGGATACTTATTTAAAGCATTTAAAAGTAAGAATATATTAGCGTTTTTCACCTGTGCACTTTCGGGCTCGCTTATTAATACCATAGGCTTTGTTGGAGGGCTCATACTTTTATTTGGCTCTACAGAATACATAAGTGGTATGATGGCAGGCTCTGCAAATGTTATTGCGTTTTTTATTGCCTTTGTGGGAATAAATGGTGTAATAGAGGCGATAGCGTGTACAGCACTGGGAGCACTTATAGCAAAACCTATTTATAATATTAATAAAAAATTATTAAAGTAAAAAAATTACAAAAAATATATTGACAAAACTATGAGAGTTGTGGTAAAATAACTCTCGTAGTGTTACGGAGGGGTGTCCGAGTGGTTTAAGGAGCTAGTCTTGAAAACTAGTGATCTCGAAAGGGACCAAGAGTTCGAATCTCTTCCTCTCCGCCACTTATTTTTTTTACTAAAAACCAAATAATACGGAGAAATACCCAAGTGGTGAAGGGGCTCCCCTGCTAAGGGAGTAGGTCGGGTAACTGGCGCGAGGGTTCAAATCCCTCTTTCTCCGCCAAAAAATCTTCTACGACTTATGTCGTAGGGGATTTTTTTGATTAGAGAGGGATTTGAAGCCAAGGTGGGCATTTTCCGTGAAGAAAAGTCGCCGGTGGCGAGTTTTTAGGAAAATGGTGCGAAGTGGCTGCGCCACGAGCAGTGAAATTCGTTTACGAATTTCATCCCTCTTTCTCCGCCAATAGGAACAAATCCGAACACCAAAGCCTTTGTGATAGGCGATGTGTTCGGATTTGTTTTTTATCTAAGCGACTTATGAGAATGGGCAAAAAACAAGGCAGATAATGACTTTTGTGGTCACTATCTGCCTTAATATTATTTAGTTACTGTTTTTGTGTAATTAAAGATTATTCCGCCCTGTATACTCTCGTATGAAAAAGACTCAAAACCACGTTTAGTTAATTCATAATTAGGCGGGGTCTGTGAATAAAAGTCTGTAAATTCAGATTTTCTATGATAAGTTTTGGGAGT
>CAYJJU010000025.1:0-25927 GCA_964370635.1 uncultured Eubacteriales bacterium
CATTTGCAAGTATTTGTTCCTTGTCTTGCAGATTTTTGGACAGTCCGACAGCGTGCGCAAAAAAAGTAGGACTTTTTTGACACGCTGGGGGTCGATGCCAACATCGACCCGAAAATTTAGATTTCCTCTAAGTTTCGGTCTGATGTGGGCATCAGCCCCTACAAATACATTGTTGATTTTATGCAGTTTTACCTTAATGCGACAGCCCCTTCATTTAATTACCTTTTCATAAGCGGCAAAGACACTGTCACTGTTGTTCCTTTGCCGCAAACACTGTCTACATGGATTTTCCCGCCGTGAAACTGCACGCAGTGTTTTACTATTGAAAGACCAAGACCTGTTCCGCCTGTTTGCTTTGAATGGCTTTTATCGACCCTGTAAAATCTTTCAAAAATTCTATCTTTTTCATTTTCTGCAATGCCTATACCCGTGTCTTTTACGCTTAAAACAGCCATCTCATTTTCTGTGCTCACGTTAACACTGACTATACCGCCCGGCACATTGTATTTTATTGCATTATCACAAAGATTGTAAAGCATTTCGCCAAGCATTACGGAAACTCCATATACTGTTTGAGCCGTGCCTTCTACAAAAATGTTTACATCTGCCTTTTTTTGTGTATCTCTTAAGCTTTCTTCGACGCCTCTTGCAAGAGATAAAAGCTCGACAGGATCTTTTGGCATTTCGCTTCCCTCATCAATGCTTGAAAGCTTGATTATATCTTGAATAAGCATAATTAGCCTTTGCGCCTCATTGTATATTTTTGTAGAAAACAACCCCATATCCTCAGGCTTTACAAGTCCGTTTTTCATGATTTCCGCATAGCCCGAAATTGATGTAAGCGGTGTTTTTAGTTCATGTGACACATTTGCCGAAAACTCTCGCCTTAAGGCTTCTCTGTTTTGTTTTTCCGTTTCATCGACAATAATTACCACAGCGCCCGAAATTTCACCCGAGACAATAACAGGGTTTACAAAATATCTTAAATAAAGCTCGTCACTGTTTTTATTAAACTCGCTTCTTTCACCTTTTAAAGATTTGCAAATTGACTGTTTGAATTTTTTCCCTTTGTTAAGTTCGTACACGCTTTTGCCTTTTGTTTGATTTTCGCCATATTCGCAGAATATCTTGGCTGCATTGTTACAGACCAGCACCTGCGCGTCTTTATCGACAATAATTAAGCCTTCATTAATATTTTCAATAGTCGCAGAAAATTCTGTCTGTCTGATTTTAAGCTGCTCTATCCTCATTTTGATTTCTTTATTTTGATAGTCAAGCTTTTCTAAAAACGGTGACAACTCCTCATACACTTTGCCTTTTAGAGGATTGTTAAAGTCCAAATTGTTAATTGGGTCTAAAATGTACTTTGACTGCCTGTTTGCAACAATAATTGCAACAACGGCTATCAGTGCACTTATTGCAATTATCCATGGCATTGCATTTATTATGGTTCTGTACATGCTACTTGTAGTATTTGATATGCGCATTATGCTTTCGTCGTTTAATTTTACCGCATAATAATGCATGTCTTCACTGTTTGTCTGGGAATATCGCACCGCCGCACCAGAGCCCGTTTGACTTGCTTCCTTGACCTCTTCCCTGTTTTGATGATTTTCCATACCTTCCACATCAAAAGAAGAGTCGTAAATCACTGTTCCGTCGGTCAAAATCAAGGTAATTCTGCCTCCAACATCGCTGTCAAGCGAATGTAAATAGTCCTCTCCGCCAAGTTCGTAACCCGTTTTTAAATATTCAAGCTCCGCCTTCATCTGCTCCTTTAAAAGCTCCACGCTGTCGCTGTACATTAAAAAAGCAATTAAAAAAACCGTGATTAACGAAATAATAAAACTTGTAAAAAATATGCTTCCAAAAATTCTGCGTTTCATCAAATTCCACCCATCCTATAGCCAATTCCACGCACGGTTTCCACAAGCTCTCCCGCAGTCCCAAGTTTTGAGCGCAAAGTTCTTACATGAACATCGACGGTTCTTGTTTCCCCGTCAAAGTCATAACCCCAAATATTTTCAAGTATTCTATCACGACTTAAAACGACACCCTTATTCTCGATAAGAAGCTTTAATAATTCAAACTCTTTTAAGGTGAGTGCCACTTGCTTTTCATCAACAAACACGGCATATTTTTCTGCCTGCATGACTAAATTTTTAATCTCATACACAGCACTTGTAGGCTCTTTTACGCTCCTTCTTAGCACTGCCTTTACACGGCTGATTAGCTCCATCATTCCAAAAGGTTTTGAAATATAATCATCTGCTCCCATATCAAGCCCTATAACTCTGTCATACTCTGTGCCCTTTGCAGTAAGCATAATTACAGGAATATTTTTATAGGCAGATGAAGCCCTAATTTTTTTTAGTATTTCAAGTCCGCTTTCATCGGGAAGCATTATATCAAGCAAAATTAAGTCCGGTATACTTTGCCCTATCTTCTCCCAAAAGCTTTTTGTGTCTCCAAAGCCTGTCGCCTTATAGCCAGAGCTTTGCATGGTATATACTACCAATTCTCTTATGCTATTATCGTCTTCCACCAAATATATTTCTTTCCCACTCACGGCCATTACCTCCTAATTTTTTATTATTTTATTACATTATTGTAAAAGCACTTACTTAATCTATGTAAAATCTATGTAAAATTTTAATTCTTAACGTTAAATATTATATCAATTTATTATAATTATTGCAAGGAATTACTTGAAAATTTTACTATATGATGTTATAGTTTTATTAAACTTTAGAAAATAAAAGGGAGTGAAATTTATGACCTATAATAAAAATTATCCAAGACCACAATTTGTAAGGGAAAATTTTTGCTTACTAGACGGAATGTGGGACTTTAGTTTTGACGACGAAAATGTTGGCGAGACTAAAAAATTTTACGAAGGCTTTGAAAAACAGCACGACATATGCGTTCCTTTTTCTTATGAAACTAAACTAAGCGGCATAGAAGACGAGAGTGTTCATAACTATGTTTGGTATCATAAAAGTATTGAAATTGATAAAAAGTGGAGTGAAAACTGCACTTTGCTGCATTTTGAAGGCAGCGATTACCGCACAAAGTTATGGATTAACGGAAAATTCATTGGAGAGCATTTTGGCGGATACGCCCGTTTTAGTTTTGACATAAGCAAAAGTTTAAAACTTGGCAAAAACGACATTACGGTGAAAATTGAAGACAGTCTATGCCGTGAGCAAGCACGAGGAAAACAGCGATTTAAAGACGAAAATTTTGCGTGTTGGTATGTACAGACCACGGGCATTTGGAAATCTGTTTGGCTTGAAAACGTAAACCACGCACATATAGACAATGTTAAAATTACGCCGATTATAGGAGAAAACTCTGTTTTAGTGGAAGGCGATGCGACAAATGCGGATAACTGCGAACTTGATATAAATATTACATTTAAGAACGCTCCAATTACAAACAGCAAAGTTTTGCTAAACGGTGCACATTTTTCTGCAAAAATTAATATTTCAAGCAACACACTGCCTTGGCAAGTAGAGCTTTGGTCGCCACAAAACCCTGCCCTTTACGATGTCGAATTTACTCTGCAGTGTGACAAAAAAGCACTAGACTGTGTTAAATCTTACTTTGGCATGAGAGAAATCAAGACCGAGGGTCAGCAAATACTTTTAAACGGAAGACCCTTATACCAGCGCCTTATTTTAGACCAAGGATACTGGGAGGAGTCTCACCTTACGCCGCCTAGCGACGAGGCAATGATAGAAGACATTGAAAAAATCTTTGCCATGGGCTATAACGGGCTTAGAAAGCACCAAAAGACCGAGGACGAAAGATTTTTATACCACTGCGACCAAAAAGGCATGCTCGTATGGTGTGAAATGCCTTCACATTATGTTTTTTCCGACAAGGCAATGGATAATTTTAGCAAAGAATGGTTTGAAATTGTAAGGCAAAACTACAATCACCCCTCCATCATAACTTGGGTGCCGTTTAACGAGAGCTGGGGCGTGCCTAATATAAAGACAAGTTTTAAAGAGCAACAATTTAACCTTGCAATTTATCACCTAACAAAAGCCTACGACTCCATGCGACCTGTAGTTTCTAACGACGGTTGGGAGCACTGCATGACAGACATTGTCACCCTGCACGATTATGAGTCTGACGGGGAGTGTTTTTATAATCACTATAAAGACGAAGAAGCCATACTCTCCTCTAAAAAATATCACAACAAGGCAAACCCTGCCTTTGCAAACGGCTATTTTTATAACGGACAACCTGTCATAATCAGCGAATTTGGCGGAACGGCGTTCACGGGTGATGACTCAGGCTGGGGATACGGCGACAAGGTACGGTCAAAGGAGGACTTTATAAAACGTTTTGACGGCCTAACCACAGCCGTTAAAAAACTTGATTATGTATGCGGTTATTGCTACACACAAGTGACCGACATTCAACAAGAAGTAAACGGACTCATGGATATAAAAAGAAATTTCAAAGTCGACCCAAAAGTCCTCTATGAAATAAACACAAAAAAAGTTAAATAAAATACACATACCCTCAGATTTATCTTGTAAATTCGACAATTAATGTTATAATAATATTTATATGTCGAAAAAGATAAAAATTGGGGGTATTTTGTTTGAAACATCTTTATATAAAGCCAAATCAGCTTAGCTCAACTTATTTTGTGTATTTATTTATGCTAAGCTATTCATTATTTTCCGAAATAATATTTTCACTGAGCATAAATGCAGGGTTTAGCGTTTATAAATTTCTATTTTCCTTTAGCATAGGCCTATTTTTGCTTTTTATTGGAGCAATAATACCCAATAAAAAGCTAGCCTTTGTGCTTCAATCTGTCTTTTCGGTGATTTTTAATATAATATATATTTCACAGCTTATATATTACACTATTTTTGGCACTCCGTATTTTATTGCGTCCTTAGGTGGCGCCGGAGATGCTTTTGAATTTGTAGACGTTGCAATAAATGCACTGGGCACGCACTGGTGGGCATATATTCTAATGCTTTTGCAAATTGTAGTTTTATTTACACTTTATCGTGTGCAATTTTTAAAAGTAAGCTTTGAGCGCATACATAAAATAGTCGTGTCTAGCGTTTTTGCTCTATTTGCCATACTCAGCATAGTCATTCCGAGCTTTTTCACAAGCGGCCTAAACAGCCCTCGATACCTATTATTTAACGAATTTGTACCGCTTAGCAGCATGGAAACTTTTGGTATGCCTGTATGCATGGCGCTTGATGTTAAATATTCTGTTTTTGGCGCACAAGAATTTTCGGGCGACACGCAGGTAAACATTCTCACTTCAGAATCTGAACCCGAAGAAGATGGCAATGCAGAACCCACACCTACCCCATCGCCCACAGCTGTGCCAAGCGCAACGCCTGAGCCTGTGGTTTATGAGGAGCAAGTCCTAGATTTAGACTTTACCATGGAAGAAAGCGACAGCACCTATCTTGCCATGAACGAATTTTTCTCTCAAAGAGAGCCTAGCCTTGAAAACGAATACACCGGAATGTTTGAGGGCAAAAACCTCATTTTAATCACCGCAGAAGCCTTCACACCGTATTTTATAGACGAAGAGCTCACTCCTACCCTATACAAAATGCAGACAGAGGGTTTTAATTTTACAAATTTCTACACGCCTATCTGGGGTGTGAGCACATCTGACGGCGAATACGTAGCAACCACGGGCTTGCTTCCAAAAAGCGGAGTATGGAGCTATACGAGAGTTGCCGAAAACTACATGCCATTTGCATTTGGCAACCAGTTTAACTCTCTAGGCTATGAAAGCTATGCATTCCACAACCACAGTTATTCATATTATAACAGGGATAAATCTTACCCCACCATGGGTTATGACTTTTACGCAAAAGGGCACGGACTGGAAATCACAGACCAGTGGCCGGAGTCCGACATAGAGCTCATCACGCAGTCCACCCCATATTTTATGGACGCCGAAAGCTTTAGTGTATATTACATGACAGTAAGCGGACATTTAGAATACAATTTTATGGGCAACATGATGGCATACAAAAACATGGAGGCCACCTCAGATTTAGACTATTCCGAGGTGGTAAGGGCCTATATTTCCTGTAATTTAGAGCTTGAATATGCGATGACAGAGCTTTTAGCACAACTTGAAGCCGCAGGCAAACTTGAAGACACAGTAATCGCCCTAAGCAGCGACCACTACCCTTATGGGCTTAGCGATGAAGAGTATGCAGAGCTTCGTGGAGTAGAGTCTTTAGAAAAAACTTTTGAATTTTACGAAAACGCCTTTTTACTTTGGAATAGCGAAATGGAAGAAGCCATCACTGTAGATAAATATGCATCAAGCCTTGACATTGCGCCTACCCTATCAAATTTATTTAATCTAGAGTATGACTCAAGACTCTTTATGGGTCATGATATTTTATCAGACAGCCCCGCCCTTGTCGTTTTTGCCGATAGAAGCTATATAACGGATAAATACATGTACAACGCAAATACAAGTGAAGCGACACTTTTTGAGGGTCAAACGGTAAGCGCCGAAGAAGTGAGCGAAATGTCTGAATACGTGTCCCAGCTATTTTTAAACTCTGCAAGAATTTTAGACATGGATTATTATGATTATTTATTAAATTAATTTAGGAGGTATTACAGATGAATACGCCAAATATCGTTTTTTACTTTGCCGACCAACAGCGTTGGGACACCTTAGGCTGTTACGGACAAAAACTTGATGTTACGCCAAACCTTGACAAGCTAGCAAAAGACGGCACTTTATTTTTAAACGCTTATACCTGCCAACCTGTTTGCGGTCCTGCAAGGGCTACTCTTCAAACAGGAAAGTACGCCACCGAGGTAGACTGCCATATAAACGGAAAGGCACTACCTTTAAATGTCAAAACCATAGCGAATTATTTCGATGAAAACGGCTATGAAACCGCTTATGTCGGAAAATGGCATTTGGCATCAGACGACGAAAAAGGCATAGACCATTTAATCACAGCAATACCAAAAGAAAGACGTGGCGGATACACTAGCTATTGGATGGCGGCAGATGTGCTGGAATTCACTTCACACGGTTATGACGGCTTTGTTTTTGACAAAGACAACAAAAAGCATGAGTTCATAGGCTACAGGGCAGATTGTATAAATAATTACGCAATAAATTATTTGCAAAACAGAAATAAAGAAAAACCCTTCTTCATGTATATAAGCCAAATAGAGCCACATCATCAAAACGACAGAATGTTATATGAAGGCCCCGACGGCAGTAAAGAAAAATTCAAAAACTATGAAGTTCCGGGCGATTTAGTGGGAACTGGCGGCGACTGGAAAGTAAATTACCCCGACTATTTAGGCCAGTGCAACAGCTTAGATTACAATGTAGGAAAGCTTGTCGACACCCTCAAAGACCAGGGTGTTTGGGACAACACTATACTGATTTACACCTCTGACCACGGCTCGCATTTTTGCACAAGAAACGCCGAGTATAAGCGCTCTTGCCACGACGGATGCACCCATATCCCCATGATAATAACAGGCCCCGGCTTTAATGGCGGCAATAAAATAAATGAGCTAGTAAGCCTTATCGACCTTCCTACTACCCTCTTAGACTGTATAGGCCTTGAAAAACCTGATGATTTTAAAGGAAATTCGCTAAAAAAACTTGTGAACGGTCAAATAAAAGGCTGGAATAAGGAAGTTTTCATGCAAATTAGCGAAAGTCAAGTAGGCAGAGCAATACGCACTGACAAATGGAAATATTCGGTAAGGGCCGACGCCGACCCAATAAAGGACAGTGGCTGTGACACATATTATGAGGACTATCTTTACGACTTAGAAAATGACCCTCACGAGAAAGACAACTTGGTGTCTGACAGCTCTTTTAAAGAAATTAGAGCAAAACTCGCTAAGACTCTTGTTAAACGAATGCTAGAAGCAGGCGAAAACGCCCCAAAAATTTTAGCTAAACCTTAAAATTAACATTTTAAACCCGATGCCTATAGTATTTTTTATTTGGTATCGGGTTTTATATTCCTATATCTTAATTTTTTTGCATAATTATTGAATAGTAATTAAATTTATGATATACTTATTGTAATTGACCTAAATTTGATATTAATAATAATTATTTTACCGAAAGGAATGGATTTATTATGAAACAGACCATTGCAGTTATTTTCGGAGGGGCTTCTACGGAATATGAAATTTCGCTTATGTCCGCCTCCTTTTTTATAAGAAATATACCACATGATAAATATGATGTTAAAACTGTGGGAATCACAAAAACGGGCGCTTGGTATTTATACGAGGGTCCTGTCGAAAATATAGAAAACGGCTCATGGGTAAATGCTCCTGATAATCTCAGCGCGGCTCTTAGCCCTTGTCGTGAAAACAGTGGATTAATCGTTTTTTCCGAAAAAGAAACACAAATTATTCCGCTTGATGTAGTTGCGCCTATTTTACACGGTAAAAATGGCGAGGACGGCACTATTCAGGGTCTGCTTGAGCTTTCTGGAATTCCGTATATTGGAAGTAAAACCACCGCCTCTGCAATTTGCATGGATAAGGCAATCACCCATGCCCTGCTAAGCACGGCAAACATTGCACAGGCACATTATTTGTGGTTTTATTCTGACAGATACAAGGCAGATAGAGATGGCATATTTAATAAAATTTGTGCAAGATTTGATTTTCCCGTATTTGTTAAACCATCAAATTCCGGTTCATCGGTCGGCGTAAGCAAGGTAAACTGCGCAGAGGAGCTCGACAGCGCCGTGGCACTTGCCGCAAGATATGACAGCAAAGTGGTTGTCGAAGAGGCAATAGTCGGCAGAGAGCTTGAATGTGCGGTGTACGGCAATCGTGATGCATTCGCCTCCCCCGTGGGAGAAATCAGTGCAGGCGCACAGTTTTATGATTATAACGACAAATATAAAAACGGTGTCGCCCAAACGATAGTCCCTGCAAACATAGCGCCAGAAATTTCAGATGAAATAAGAAGAATTGCGGTTAAGGCTTATAGATACCTTGGTTGTAACGGACTTGCACGAGTTGACTTTTTCCTCACAGAAAATAACACTATCATTTTAAACGAGATAAACACCATACCCGGCTTTACTCCTATAAGCATGTATCCAAAACTTTGGAACAGTGCCGGAGTAAGTGCACCACAACTTGTGGAAACCTTAATACAGTTTGCTTTAGAAAACAATTAGAGCAGTTTAATAA
The DNA here is from genome assembly GCA_964370635.1 of uncultured Eubacteriales bacterium. Taxonomy (GTDB): domain Bacteria; phylum Bacillota; class Clostridia; order Oscillospirales; family Acutalibacteraceae; genus SIG603. Next base: position 9,223 of record CAYJJU010000025.1, read on the forward strand.
AATATATTTTCACGGAGGAAAACATGGATAACAGGGCTATAGGAGTATTTGACTCCGGCTTAGGCGGACTTACTGCTGTTAAAGAAATAAGAAAAAACTTACCTAATGAGAGTATTTTATATTTTGGTGATACAAGCCGAGTTCCTTATGGAACAAGGAGCAGTGAAACTATAAGAAAGTATGCCGTGCAAGACATGAACTTTCTGCGTAAAAAAAATGTAAAAGCAATTGTTGCCGCCTGTGGCACGGTAAGCTCAAGCTGTGCCGATTTGGGAAACAGCTTAAATATTCCCTATATAGACGTAATTTCACCTACGGCCTCGGCGGCAGTACGTGGAACAAAGAATAAAAAAATAGGTGTGCTTGGCACAAATGCAACTATAAAAAGTGGCGCATTTTTAAAGGCAATTCATGAGATTGATAGCAGCATAGAAGTTTTCAGCAAGGCATGTCCCCTATTTGTTTCTTTGGTTGAAAATGGCTTTGTAGAGAGAGACGATGAGGTTACAAAACTTGTTGCAAAAAGATACCTTAAAACTCTAAAAGAAGAAGGTGTGGACACTGTTATTTTAGGTTGCACGCATTTTCCTATAATTAAAGCGATTATAGGCGACATAGTGGGAGAAGAAGTGCTTTTGATAGACAGTGGCAAGGAAACTGCAAGGCACTGCGCCAAGCTTTTAAAAGAAGAAAATTTAATTTGCGATGAAAAACATAGCGCAAAGCACGAATACTATTTAAGCGACAGTGTGGACGGTTTTTTAAATGTGGCAGAAATCTTTTTAGGCAAGCCCATTTCTGAAAATGCCCACAGAATAGATATAGAACAGTACTGATTTTGGAAACGGAGAATAAAATGGATAAAGAAAATTATTTAATTTCAATTATAGGGACTCAAAAATTTGACGAAGACGAGGGCGAAGTTAAGGTAAACACCCTTGGTTCATACCTAACTAAAGACGGAAAAAGATATATTTCATACAAGGAATACGACGAATATAATCCCAAAAAATTCCAAACAGCAACTTTGGAAATAGACGGCCAAGACCGCCTTACCATGATGAAATCAGGCTCGCAAACTAAGCTTATTCTTGAAAAAGGAAAAAGACATAACTGTGTGTACGACACCGAGTACGGACCTATGAGCCTTGGCGTATTTACAAGTGTCTTAAAAAATGATTTAGACGATTTAGGCGGTAAGCTTGAAGTAAATTACACACTGGATATTGATTCATCTCTTGCAAGTAGAAATAAACTTTTAATCGAAGTTTGCAAGGATAATAGCATAAATTAAAAGGAGAAAACTATGTCAAAGAAAGTAAATATTGCAAAAGAGCAGCTAAAAAATATTATTATAACAGCACTTAACAAGGCGATAAACGAGGAGCTACTTCTAAATGCAGAGCTTCCAAACTTTAATTTAGAAGTCCCTGCCGACACTACCCACGGCGATTGGGCGACAAATGTAGCAATGGTAGGCGCAAGAGCCTTCAGACAAGCTCCACAAAAAATCGCTCAAATTATTGTGGATAATTTAGATTTAACCGACACTTATTTTGCACGCTGTGAAATCGCAGGACCCGGATTTATAAACTTCTTTTTAAACGAGAATTTTTATGCAGATGTGCTTATTGACGTAAACACCTTAGACGAAGACTATGGAAAGAGCGATTACGGCAAGGGCAAAAAGGTTTTGGTGGAATTCGTTTCTGCAAACCCTACAGGGCCTATGCACATAGGAAACGCCCGTGGCGGAGCCGTTGGCGACTGCCTTGCAAGCGTGCTTTCCTTCGCAGGATTTGAAGTAGATAGAGAATTTTATGTAAACGACGCCGGAAATCAAATTGAAAAATTTGCAACTTCTTTGAACGTACGTTATCTGCAAATTCATACCGAAAATGTAGAGATGCCTGAGGACGCATATCATGGACAAGACATAATAGACCATGCAGAAAATTTCTCAAAACTTCATGGCGATAAATTTGTAAATGAAGACGAAACCACACGTAAAAAAGCACTTGTCGATTACGCCTTACCCCTTAATATTGCAGGACTTGAGCGTGATTTAGGCACATATCGCATACATTATGACAACTGGTATTTAGAAAGCAGCCTACATAATAGCGGTGCTGCAAAAGAGATAGTTGAGACATTTAAAAACAAGGGTTTAACCTATGAACTTGACGGCGCAACATGGTTTAAGGCGTCGGAGTACGGCTGTGACAAAGACATAGTCCTTGTGCGTGCAAACGGCGTTCCGACTTATATCGTGCCTGACATCGCATACCATTATGGTAAACTTGTCACCCGTGGGTACGACATAGCAATCGACGTTTTAGGCGCAGACCATCACGGTTATGTGTCAAGAATGAAGGCGGCCCTCACAGCACTTGAAGTAGACCCCGACAGGCTTGAAGTCGTCATCATGCAAATGGTAAGACTTGTGAGCGAAAACGAAGTCATCAAGGTATCAAAAAGAAGCGGCAAGGCCATCACTCTCTCCTCTCTTTTAGAAGAAGTGCCCATAGACTCCGCACGTTTCTTCTTTAATTTGCGTGAACCCAATTCACACTGTGACTTTGATTTAGGCCTAGCAATCAGCGAGGACTCGCAAAACCCCGTATACTACGTGCAGTACGCACATGCAAGGATTTGCAGTATTTTAAAGGCGCTGGCGCAAGATGGCATTTCACCTAAGGCATGCACGGTGGATGAGCTAAAACTACTGACCTCAAGTGAAGAACTCGAGCTTATTAGAAATATTTCAAGCTACACAAGCGAAATAGTTAACGCCGCAAAGGATAACGACCCTTCAAGAGTCACACGATATGTGCATAATATCGCAACTCTTTTTCATAAATTTTACAATGCATGCAGGGTTAAAGGCGAGGACGAGGCATTAATGTATGCGAGGCTATACCTTTGCACTGCAACAAAAATTGTTCTTAAAAACGTGCTTAGCATGTTTAAGATAGGCGTACCCGAATCCATGTAATTTTATTAATTTAAAGGAGCATTAAAATGAAAAAATTCAAATTAGGCAGCAGTTTCTTGGAAGTTCCTGCAATTGCGGTGGGCTGTATGCGCATCAGCAATATGGACAAAAAAGACATTCTATCTTTAGTGGATACCGCAATGGAAAACGATGTAAACTTCTTTGACCATGCCGATATTTACGGCGGTGGAGAATCTGAAATCGCTTTTTCAAAGGCTGTCGGAATGAACAGCTCTATCAGAGAAAAAATGATACTCCAATCAAAATGCGGCATAAGGAAAGGCTTTTTTGACTTTTCAAAAGAACATATTTTAAACTCTGTAGACAATATATTAAAACGTCTAGACACCGAGTATCTCGACATTTTGCTACTTCACCGCCCTGACACCTTAATGGAGCCCGAAGAAGTTGCAAGTGCCTTTGAAATTTTAGAAAAAAGCGGAAAAGTTCGTCATTTCGGCGTAAGCAACCAAAATCCTATGCAAATGAAACTTCTAAACTCTGCGCTAAAGAGCAAAATCGTTGCAAATCAATTACAATTTGGTGTTGCACACACAGGCCTTATCGATGCAGGGCTCAATGTAAACATGAAAAACGATGCCACTATAGTTCGTGACGGCTCAGTTTTAGAGTGGTGCAGACTGCATAATATAACAATTCAGGCATGGTCGCCTATGCAGTACGGCTTTTTTGAAGGCGTATTTATAGACTGCGAAAAATACCCTGAACTAAATGCAACTTTAGAAAAATATGCAAAAGAATTTTCTACTTCTAAAACATGCATTGCCACAGCTTGGATTTTACGACACCCTGCAAATATGCAAGTCGTAACAGGCACTACAAAACCATCAAGACTAAAAGAAATGATGGACGCATCAAAGATAGATTTAAGCCGCGAGCAGTGGTACGAAATTTATCGCAGTGCAGGAAATATTTTACCATAGACGAAAAATTAATTATAATACAGCCTGACAAAGCCTCGTTGTTTTGTCAGGTCTTTTTTATCTAAGTAAAACTAAAACACTTGTGTTTTTGAAAATTATATGATATTATATAGTTATAATATATTTGGAGGGATTTATATGAACAAATTAACCAAAAAAATTGTGGTTTTAATCGCTATATTATTGTCTACAGCACTAATATTTACTGCGTGCGCACAAACCACAGAAGGCACTCCGTCAGACGAGACCACATCTAGTGCCGATGAAAACAACGACAGCTCAGAGGACAGCTCATCTGAGGATAGTTCATCTGAGGACAGCTCATCTGAGGACAGTTCATCTGAGAACACACAAGCTGATGCTACACCCGCTCCAGAAGCTACACCTGCGCCTGAATCAGATTCAGATACCCCTGTTGTGCTAGAGGAACATGAGTACATAGCGGCTTTACTTGGTGTTTGGGAAAGCAGCGATGCTATGACTACTTACTCCTTTGCAGATAACTGGACTTATGCAGTCACAACACCTGAGAGCACTACTTACGGCAGATACAGTTATGAAAACAACATGATTGACCTCTATACACTAGATTATACTTACATTACCACCATATATCTCGATTTTTCGGGTGTCGCGCCTACACTTTCTATAAACGGAACAGATGCAAATGGTGTGTACACGTGGGTGAGCATATATGACACGATAGGTTATAGCGATATTACTATGGAGGGAAGATGGTTAGAGCTTGATGGTGATGCCATTTACAGCTTCTACAGTGACGGAACTTATCATTTTGAAGATTCCACATCTACCTCGACAGGCGAATATTACTATGATAACACAAACGGCGCTATTGAATTGTCTGAGAATTTTGGCGAAGTAATTTACACCGGTAATATATTAATTTTAGACAATAATCCATTTCTCACCTTAACTGTTTACGATAATTATTTCTACAAAGAATAATGGAGGCTTATAATGAAACGCAATTTTTTCTCGATTATTGCACTACTTATACTATGCTTATGCCTTGTTGCCTGCACCACACCATCAAGCGAGAGCAGTAATGATAGCTCATCAGATATTTCAGAAGACGTAAGTGAGTCTGAAAGTCAACAAGAAGTGCCGCCCGATATCGACGGAGTGATTACAGAGGAAGTTGGCAGTATTAGCGATTACGCCGGCTTTTGGATGGCACCTGATGACAGCCTTGATTTTCACGTGCTTGAATTAATGGAGGGTGGAGAAATAAACTGCTATGACGAAGACGGAAACATAATTGACACAGGCTTTGCTCTTTATAGCGAGCAAGACGCAATTACCGGCCTTCCTCTTATACGCATAATTTTGGACACTTTAGGCGACTTCTCATCTTCCGGCGGAAACCCCACCACAGGTTTACATGTAGTAAAAGAGGAGTACTGGGCAGAGGGCACAGACAACGACAGAGATTTGGATTATTTTGAAAGCTCACCGTTTGAGTCATAATTTATCAAATCTAACTTAATTAAATAAAAAAAGCGGTGGCAAAAAATTGCTACCGCTTTTTTGAATTTTTTTGTAAGATTTCTTGTATTTGTTTGTCTAATATATGAGGAGGTGAGAAAGTGAATACATCCGATTTCGAAGTTATATATCAACTGTATTTCAATAAAGTGTATAGATATGTCTTAAATTTATCAAAAAACTCAGATTTGGCGCAGGAAATTACTGCAGAAACTTTTTTCAAGGCACTAAATTCACTTAACAAATTCAGCGGCAAGTCCGATATATCGACATGGCTTTGTGCAATAGCAAAAAATAGTTATTTAAGCTATATCAAAAAACAAGGCAAGGCTTGTGAGCTTAGCGAAATAGAAAACAGCGCCGACACAGACTTAAACATTGAAGAGCAAGTAATTAACAAAGACAGTTCAATGCAAATTTTAAATGCACTGCATAAACTAAACGAGCCATATAAAGAGGTTTTTTCACTTAGGGTGCTGGGCGAGTTAAGTTTTAAGCAAATTGCAAATATTTTTTCAAAAAACGAAAACTGGGCATGTGTTACTTACCACCGAGCCAAACAGAAAATTAAAGACATATTGGAGGATACAAAATGAATACTTCTTGCGAAATAATTAAAGACTTACTTCCCCTTTACGCCGAAAACTTAACGAGCGAGCAATCAAAAAAGCTTGTCGAGGAGCACCTTAACGCATGCACGGATTGCCAAAATGCCCTTGACGTAATTAAATCTGAATACAAATTTGAAGAAAAATTTTCACTTGATAGCATAAAAAAAGAGATAGATAAAAGAAGACTTAAGGCAATTGTTTTTTCCTGTCTTGTATTATTTTTCTCACTATTTATTATTTTCTCAAACCTTACAAAACCCTTGTATTTATCAGAAGGCGATAGTTTTATAAGCATTTCTGAGGACGAAGACGGCTCTTTGCATGCAAATTTCGGGAAAAATATCAGTGGCTACGAAATAGATAGCCTAGAAAGTGGAGCTGTCTATATATCCGCATGGACTACACAGCTACATGAAATGTTCACTGCACAAAACAGCAATCCGACCGAAAGCATCGCTTTATCAGTCCCTCTTTCAAATTATGGAGCAGACATTCACACTGTGTACTATGGCAATTTCTCTTACTCCACAGATATTGACAGCCTTACCAAAATTTATAGTGAGTCTGATATTTCACAGACCCAAGATTCTTCGGGCGTCGCAGTTTTACCAAGACTCGTTCTTGCTTCATATTTTACCTTAGCATTAATTGCGACGGTATTAGGCGGTGTAGTTTGGCTAATACTTGGTTTATTAAAGAAAAAGGCGGCAGTTATAGGAAAGGTTTTATGCCTACTCCCTGCCTCGTACCTGATAAGCCATTTGTTTGTTACCACTAGCTTTGCAACTTATTCTCTTGTCCGTGATTTTTCTTATAATACGATAGGCGCATTTGCAGTATTTGGAATTTTATTTTTAGGCATCAATCTATTTAAACAGTACTGGAATGACAGAAAACCTTTCAAATAAAGCAAAGGGGCAGTCGCAAATGAAAAAAACATTTGCGACTGCCCTCAGACTGTCAATAAACCTCTTGTTAGGAAAAAAGTTGCACAAATGGGTAGGTCTTTTTTCTATCGCAAAAACTTTCCTCTTTTGCCCTTTTAGGGCAAAATTCACCTTCAAAAATGCTCTTCTAAGGATAAGATTTCGTTTTCTGCGGAAAACGCCTTAGGGCTCAGCCCTAAGTACCCGAAATTTTTTGAAAAAAATTTAGTAAAACTTTAAATAATTGTCATTAATCCAAAACACCCGGTTTATCGTCAATTTTCATTATCGCTTCTTTTGCAAAGCTTGTTTCAAGGTCTACAGTTCTTCTTAAATCACTGCTTTTATTAAAGCTTTCCATTATCTCTAATACGTGAAGTGTTTGCTTGTATGTTGTTCTGCACTCTCTTCCCGTTTCTAGCGATTTTGCCATGTCTGCAAGGCCTAAGGCTCTGCTGTTTTCTTTGTAGCCGAACATCAGTGGCATTTCTTTGTAATCGCTGTCTTTTCTGTGGAGCAGTTTTATAGTGCCGCTAAAGAAATTCGGGTCGGGCACTACCAGTGTTCCGTCTGTTCCATAAATTTCAAACCTTGCTTGCGAATTGCTAACCACGTCAAATGTCGTGAAAATTGTGCCCACTGCCCCATTTTCAAACTCCATCATACCAGTTACGTAGGTAGGAACATCAACTTTTATTTCCTCACCAAACTTTTCACTGCTTGTAATAGTTCTTGTAGGGAATGATGCTTTCGCAACGCCTGTCACGCTTTTTACACCGCCCACTAAATTTGTAAGCGCTGTCACATAATAGGGTCCCATGTCGAGCATAGGGCCGCCGCCGTGCTTGTAATAAAACTCAGGGTCATGATGCCAACCCTCGTGCCCTCTGCATATCATAAACGCCGCCGCACCTATTACCTCGCCTATAGCGCCGTCTTCTATAAGCTTTCTACAAGTTTGTATGCCTGCACCTAAGAATGTGTCGGGTGCACCACCTATTAATAGGTTTTTTTCTTTAGCTAGCTCTACAAGTTTTTTACCCTCTTCATACGTTGCTGCAAGCGGTTTTTCACTGTATACATGCTTTCCACTTTCAAGGGCCGCCTTTGATACATCAAAATGCTCGTAAGGTCTTGTAAGGTTTAATACTATGTCAATTTCGCTATCGGCAAAAAGCTCATGCATGGTGTCATAGATTTTTGGTATATTATATTTCTCTTTTGCCGCCTGTGCCCTAGATTTTATTAAATCACACACTGCAACTATTTGAATTTCTTTAAACATGTTTGTGATATTTTCAAGATAAATTGAGCTTATATCGCCTATTCCAACTATTCCAATATTTTTCATACTGACCTCCAATTAATACATTTTTGCAGAATTTAAAAATCTGTCAACTGTTAAATTATTATCTTTGGCAAACTGCTTGCCCTCTCCTGCCCATAGCATGCCACGCTCCATTAAAAGCTGTGCCGACGGTGAATTTTCAAACACATCGTCGTGATGTCCCAGAGAGTTGTAAAAAACTCTGCCATTGCCCCAATATTTTGTCCAAACCACGGGCATATCAATCGGTTTATTTGATATATGATAATAAGACACTGACGGAAATCTTGTGGTGGCAAGCACTTCTATACATGGGTCGACATGGAGGTAATAATGTTCACTGCAAACAGGGAAATCCTCTATACCCTCGGTAATTGAAGACGAATTTCTGTTAATATTTACGGTGTAATTTATTCCATCTCCACCCGGATGGCTTACCCATTGACCGCCTGTGATAAATTGCCACTGTGTGTTGTTTCTAAATGAGTCGCACATGCCGCCATGGCAACCTGCAAGGCCAACGCCTGCGCCTATTGCAATCTCTAAATTTTTCACATATGCTTCGTCGATTACGCCCATAGTGTGGCAAGGCACAATTAAATCAAGTTCCATAAGCTTATCAAGGTCTTTTAGGCAATCTAAGGTGTCGCTTACTTCTACCTCATAACCGTTTTTTTGTAAAAGCCCTGCAAACCTATTTGCAACCAAATCCGGCTCATGTCCGTCCCAACCACCGTGGAAAATCAATGCTTTTTTCATAAATTACCTCCGAAAATTTAAATTAATATTAAAATAGGTGAGCATTATACGCTCACCCATTAATTATTTACTTTGTGCGGCCACCCGTTCGGCAACAACAATTATATTTGATTTTTTATCTTTTCTTTTGATTGACTTATTTAAATTAAACACAATCAAGACAACAAATATAATCGCAACAACCACGAGGGCTGTAACCGACACCACATTGACATTAGACGTAAGTTCCGGACTCTGTGCAAGCGGAGCCGGTTCATCCTCTAAATCTATGAGCATATTTGAAGTACTTGCATGTGCAACTGCTGCGGGAGCTAAAACCTGTAGGCCTCCGCTAATCATATCGTAGGCAATGTCTTTGCCTTTTTCTACAGAAATATTTTCAAGTTGATGGTTTAAAAAATCATCATACTCGTATTCACGAACTTCCTCTACTTCTTCTCCGAAAGCTACTATGCTAAACGAAAGCATAACTACTATAGTCATGAAAATTGCTGAAATTCTCTTCATATGTAAACACCTAATTTATTCATAATTAATATATATCATTGTTTTTATAATACAAAAAACAAAACTGTTACAAAACACTAAATGCATTTTAACATATAATCTTATAAAAATCAAGCAATATTATTAAATTAACATCATTTTTTCATATTTTACCATATTTAATTGTTGTTTTGTGTTACTATTTTTGTTCTATCCTAACATAAACTATTACAAATTGTCATAAACACTAGCTTTAGGGCAAAATGAAACGGCGGCAAAATTGCCGCCGTCAGCGTGTCAAAAAAGTCCTACTTTTTTGCACATGCTGTCAGACTGTCGAAAAACCTCTGTTAGGAAAAAAATTGCACAAATGAGTAGGCGTAAGGAAACTTTTTCTATCGCAAAAACTTTCCTCTTTTGCCCTTTTAGGGCAAAATTCACCTTCAAAAATGCTCTTCTAAGGATAAGATTTCGTTTTCTGCGGAAAACGCCTTAGGGCTCAGCCCTAAGTACCCGAAATTTTTTGAAAAAAATTTAGTAAAACTTTTATTAATTGTCATTATGACGAAACCCATACTTTTTTTGACACGCTAAAACGGCGGCAAAATTGCCGCCGTTTCTAACTGATTAAATTAACCGAAATATCTATTTAGTAGACCTTCGAAAGCTTTTCCGTGTCTCGCTTCGTCTTTAGCCATTTCATGTACTGTGTCATGAATTGCATCTAGATTTGCTTCTTTTGCACGTTTTGCAAGGTCAAATTTGCCTGCTGTAGCGCCGTTTTCTGCCTCTACTCTAAGCTCTAGATTTTTCTTTGTGCTGTCTGTCACACACTCGCCTAGAAGCTCTGCAAATTTCGCTGCATGCTCTGCTTCTTCCCATGCTGCTTTTTCCCAGTACATGCCAATTTCAGGATAACCTTCTCTGTGTGCAACTCTTGACATTGCAAGATACATTCCTACCTCTGTGCACTCGCCTGCAAAGTTTGCTCTTAAATCTTCCATAATGTCGTCGCTTGAGCCTTGAGCTATGCCTACTACGTGCTCTGCTGCCCATGTCATTTCACCAGTTAGCTCTTCAAATTTTGAAGCCGGCGCCTTACATAGCGGACATGCCTCGGGTGCTTCGTTTCCTGTGTGAACATAGCCACATACCATACATCTGAATTTTTTCATATTGTCCTCCAAAATTAATTAATTATTTTTTTATCACGGCATGCATTGCATAGACCGTGAAACATAACATCGTGTCCAAAAATTTCAACGCCATACTCGTTTGACAAAGAGGAAATTACTCCCGAACTTATAAACATTTTATCAATATCAATTATTGAACCACAATCCTCACAAGTAAAGTGACTGTGTGGTTGCACATTGGCATCAAAATGTTCTTGCCCGTTATAAACACCGACACTCCTAATTTTGTTGTCCGTGCAGAGTTTTTTAAGATTTCTATAAACTGTGCCTAAGCTTAAATCATTATACTCAGGTTTTAATTTAGTGTAAATCCATTCTGCTGTCGGATGAGTATTTGTCGATTTCAATGTGTCTATAATAGCAACACGTTTTCTACTGTAATTCTCCCTTATTGCCATAAGCGGTAAATCCTCCTAAATAGTATTGACATTCTTGACAATTAATACTATAACATAAATTCTAAATTTTGTAAATATAAAAATGATAATTATTTTTGTTTTTGTTTATTTAACTATTATTAAAGGGTTTCGGCTAATAATTTTGTTAAAGATTTCTGAGATTTGTCTTCGGAAACGGCCACAACCTGATCCCCACCCTTAAGAATGGTGGCACCATTTGGTATGATAAGCTCTTCGTTTCTCACAACAGAGATAAGAAGCGTGCCTTGAGGGAATTTAATTTCCTTAACTGCTACATTGTTATAAACCGTATTAGCCGGCAGTACCATAGTACAAATTGAAGCTTTGCCTTTATTTAGGGAAGCTAGCAAATGCATATGGTTAAGATTTGCCTCTTGCTCTATTAATCTTGTGATTATTTCAGTGCTACTAACCGTAAAATCGACGCCTAAAAGCTGAAAAGTTTCAATATTTTTAGGATTACTCGAACGTGCAATCACTTTTTTTGCCTTAAAGTAATTTTTTGCAAGTTGAGACGCAACCAAATTGTCCTGGTCGCTTCCTGTTACCGCCATAAAACATTCGGTGTCATAGGTCTCTGCCGCCTCTAAAACGCTTACCGTTGTACAGTCGCCACAAATTATTTCTGCATCAAGCGCATCTGCAAGTTTTGCACACCTGTCTTTATTGCGCTCTATAAGGCTTACCGTATGCCTTTTTTCAAGCATTGCCCTTGCAAGGTGCATTCCTATTTTGCCACCGCCTGCAATTACTACTTTCATTCTTATGACCATGTCATTTCCGCCGCATAAAACGCGATGAAAATTTCGGACTTTTGTCCGTGACTATCCTTTCCGCTTTATTTTCAAACTTTATTTTTATCAGTCAATTTTTTTAGCATAAACTATATTATCTCCCGGTCTGATATAATACTCTTCATCGGGTAAATGGAGATAAAAATTGCCATTGCCTTTTAACACGCCAAAGACAAGCTCGCCATCTTGCGCCTCTACTCCAGAAAGCAATTTTTCATACATTCTCTTGTCGGCTTCTTTTAATCTAAAGGACACCATATTGGTTCCTATGGAAATCTTTTGCATGTCAAAGGGAGATGTTATCGCGGAAATTATTGATTCCCCTGCCATATTTGTAGGACAAACAGTTTTAAGTCCAAAGCTTTCAAAAATTGTCTCTCTAAAAGGGTCTGAAATTCTCGCTACAACAGTTTTTATTCCAAAAATTCTCTTAGCAATTTGACCCACCGTAATATTTAAATTGTCATCTGATGTTGTGACCGCCACCGCATCACAACTCTCTATTCCTGCATGTTTTAAGTTTGATATATCCATGGGAAAGTCCAAGAATGTCACTCCGCCAAATTTAGGGCTTAATAAGGAAAGCTTATCTTCATCCTCCTCAATTAAGGCGACTTCATGGTTGAGTTTGTCAAGTTCCTCGGCAACCTTTCTGCCAAGATGCCCACCACCAACTACTAAAATATTCATTTATACCTCCAAACAAAAGAGAACTTTATTCCCCTTCGCTACTTTCTGTATCGTCTGTGCCCTCTGTATCTTCTGTATCTTCACCGTCGTCCTCTGGCGTTGTAGCATCTTGTGCGTAGGCGTATTCAGACATAACATTTGGCACTTCACTAGCCTCCACCCACACAAGCTCCGAATAGCTTGCCGTGATGTATGCTATCTCGTTTTTATAAGTTATTTGATACCAGCCGTCAAGCTCCAAATTTTCTGTATATGGAAAATGGTCGCCGTAAATCGTAGTCCCTAGTATCTCCGTGCCCTCATCGGTGTTAGGCGCATTCCTTATATTAACGCCGTCACCGTTTGCCTTAACAAGCACTTCCCCGTCTTTTGCCATTTCGGGCTCAGTGCTAGGCTCTGGTGTGGTTACCGATATACCGGGTGCCGACAAGGGTTCGACCTCACCCGCTCCAAAAATATTTTCACATGCCGTAAATGTTACAAGCATACTCACACATAAAATCACAAAAAAAATCTTTTTCATTTATACACCTCTTAAAAGTAATATTATTTTTTCATTCATATCTAAAGTAATTTTATCATATAATTAATTTTTTTCAAGTATGATATTAACTATAAATTCAAATTATTTTTAGACACGTAGGATATTATATCAAAAAATTAGCTTTATATCAATTGTTTTTTCGCTCTTTATATTATATAATAGACTGTACAAATTTTTAGGAGAATATTTATGAGCATATTAAATGTTAAAAATGTAAGTCACGGTTTTGGTGACAGGGCAATACTTGACGATGTCAGCTTTAGGCTGTTAAAGGGAGAGCATGTAGGACTCATAGGAGCAAACGGCGAGGGAAAATCCACCTTTATGAACATCATAACAGGAACACTTCAGCCGGACGAGGGCGAAATTGAATGGAGCAAGAATGTAAAAGTTTCATATCTTGACCAACACACGGTTTTAGAAAAAGGCTTAAGCGTAAAAAATGTTTTGGACAGCGCCTTTAAGGATTTATTTATCTTAGAGGAAAAAATGAATAGCCTATGCGACTCCATGGCAGAGCTTGACGAAGATGCGCTTGACACGGCAATGGAAGAACTTGGAGAAATTCAAGAAATTTTAAACGTGCACGACTTTTACTTTATCGACTCAAAGGTAGAGGAAGTCGGAAGGGCCTTAGGCCTTTGGGATTTAGGATTTGACACAGACGTCACAGAGCTTAGCGGAGGGCAACGAACAAAGGTATTACTTGCAAAACTTTTGCTTGAAAAGCCGGACATACTGCTTTTGGACGAGCCTACAAACTACCTTGACGAAATTCATATAGAGTGGCTAAAGCGCTATTTAATAGAATACGAAAACGCCTTTATATTAATCTCTCACGACATACCTTTTTTAAACAGTGTAATCAATCTTATTTACCATGTAGAAAACGCAAAACTGAGCAGATATGTGGGCGATTACGACAATTTTTCAGAAGTTTATGCAATGAAAAAAAGCCAGCTTGAAGCGGCTTATAAACGACAACAACAGGAAATAGAAAATCTAAAGGACTTTGTGTCTCGCAACAAGGCTAGGGTTTCAACAAGAAACATGGCAATGTCAAGGCAAAAAAAGCTTGATAAGATGGAGATTATAGAGCTTACAAAGGAAAAGCCAAAGCCCGAGTTTAACTTTAAAACAGCCAGAACTCCTGGAAAATATATTTTCAAAACAAAAGAGCTTGTAATAGGCTATGACAGTCCACTTTCAAAACCGCTTGATTTAGAAATGGAAAGAGGCCAAAAAATTGTCCTCACCGGCGCTAACGGCATAGGAAAAACCACCTTGCTAAAAAGCATTATGGGCGAAATACCTCCAATAAGCGGAAAGAGTGAGCTCGGCGATTACCTGTATTTAGGCTATTTTGAGCAGGAAACAAAATATGGAAACATAAGCTGTATAGACGAAATTTGGCAAGAATTCCCAGCTCTTGAACAGCGTGAGGTTAGAAGCGCACTTGCAAAATGCGGACTTACAACAAAACATATAGAAAGCATGGTAAAAGTTTTAAGCGGTGGCGAACAGGCAAAAGTTAGACTTTGCAAGCTCATCAACAAGGAAACAAACGTACTACTGCTTGACGAGCCCACAAACCATCTTGACGCAGACGCAAAAGAGGAGCTTAAAAGGGCCCTAAAAGAATATAAAGGAAGCATACTTTTAATCTGTCACGAACCTGAGTTTTACAACGCCATAGGCGCAACGGTTTGGAACTGTGAAACTTGGACGACAAAACAGATTTAAATAATAAGAGGCTGTGACGAAATAGAGCCACTACATTTTCTTGTGGTGGCTCTATATTTTTGCCTATATCCCAATTATGCCCCAGTTAATACTCGCATAAGGATAGTTAAAATAAATATCAACATTTCTTGAAATAGTATCATATTTTTTGATATAATATTTTTATAAATTATTTGTAACCTTTTCAGTTTAAATCCTACTGTATAGGTGAAAGACAAAAATTAAACTAAATTTTGGAGGTTTTTTATTATGAAAAGATTACTTACTACTTTACTTGTGGGAGCTATGACAATTTCCCTTTTAACTGCTTGTAGCGAACAAGCGCCAACTGCTAATGGTGGAGATGATAATATCGCAACAGGAAATTTAACAAATGAGCAAAATATATCTGGTGAAAACTCTGTTGCAATTTTTAGAGGTATTATTGATGAGATAAACGATAGTGTGGCTATTGTAATACCAAACAGCGACCAAGAGCATATTTTATCATCAGGCGATAAAGTAACTGTAAATTTATCTGATTTTGATAGTGAATTTGCTGTGGGCGATGAAATTGTAGTTTATTACACAGGTGATATTATGGAGTCATATCCTTTGCAAATAGACACAGTTGATGTTGAGCTTGCAGAAGATTTTGACCAAATGTTAAGCGGAGATAACGAAAATGTTGACAGCTCTGACAATGAAACAAGCGAGCTTTTACCGACTGCAAAAATCGCAATAAATATTGAGGGTATTGTTACAGAAGTTGATGGCGACAAAATCACACTTGATAATGGACAAACAGTAATTATTACAGATGAAACTGCATTTGAAACGCAAAACATAGGCGAAACTGTTCCAATAGACAGCGAAATTTTAGTAGGCAACTTTATTCAAGGATTTACTCTTGATGATGAAACCTTAGATGAAGTTACAGCACTTGTTATAAATTCTAATGGAATTTTAGAAATGCCTACTGGAAGTGTTATTGTGAATATAGAAGGTATTATCACGGAAGTATCTGAGGACGGAAATAGCTTCTTGCTTGATAATGGAAAATGGATTGAAATAACAAAAGATACTGAGCTTGGTATTACAGGACCTAATGCTACACCAAAAGATGAGCAATATTTTGAAGAAACATTTAGAGTTGGGAATTCTATCGCAGGGTTCACAGAAGATATAAATGCTGAAACAGTAGTAGCTTACGCAATTTACACCAACTGGAACTGGGAAAATCCGATAAAAGATACTGCACCTGAAAATGATTTTGAAATAATTGAAACTGAAATTATCATAAATGTGACTTCACAATATGATGGAACACTTAATGATGAACTAAAAGAGATTGGAATTATTTCTGTGGAAAATATATTTGACCTTGAAGGTACTGTGATGTACCTTGTTAAGACAGAAGCTCCTGTAGAAGATGTTATAACAAAATTACAAGGCCTATCCTATGTGAATTACGCTGAATATAATATGAGTGGTACTTTTATAGACCCAATTTTCGAGGAATAAAAGAATGAGGTGACACGGTGGAAGATTTAGAAATTATCGCATTATATGAAAAACGTTCTGAAAATGCGATTGCAAAGACTTCGGAAAAATACGGAGCATACCTGTTTAAAATCTGCATGAATATTTTAAACATAAGAGAGGACAGTGAGGAATGCTTGAATGATACATATAACACTGCATGGAACAAAATCCCACCTGAAAAGCCACTAAAGTTTCTGCCATATTTAGGGCGAATTTCAAAAAACATTGCCTTAAATCGCTA
>CAYJJU010000026.1:0-23204 GCA_964370635.1 uncultured Eubacteriales bacterium
GAAAAACCAATGGCTGCAACTGTTGAAGATGCAGAAAGAATGGTTGCTGCAAGAGATAAAACAGGTAAAATGCTAACTATTGGTTATCAATACCGTCACTTCCCAGTAAATAAAGTTGCTAAAAAAGTTATGGAAGAAGGCTGGGTAGGCGATGCTTATTATGCAGAAGCTACTTATCTTCGTCGTCGTGGTGTTCCAACATGGGGCGTATTCACAGACAAATCAAAACAAGGTGGCGGACCGCTAATCGATATCGGTACTCACGCTCTTGACTTAACTCTATGGCTAATGGACAACTATGAAGTTGACTATGTTGTAGGTACTTCTTTTGAAAAACTAGGTACACTACTAAATCCAAACGAGCAAGGCCAAACAGGCCCTATGGGACAACAAGTAAGCTGGGATAACAAAACTTTCGAAGTTGAAGATTCAGCAGTTGGCCAAATCAAAATGAAAAACGGCGCAGTTATTAACCTACGTGCTTCATGGGCTATCAATGCTCCTGACAGCATCGCTAATAACGAAGCTTCAGCTATGATCTGCGGAACAAAAGGCGGACTTGATACACTAGAAAATCAAGCTAGACTTGTCCATGTTGTAGGCGAGCAATCATCAACAACTATGGTTGGCAAAAAAATCAGCCCATACATCCCTGGTTTCACAGCAGGACCTGCTCCAAAATCAGAAGAGGCTACAATCTGGGCAAATGCTCTTAAAGGCGAAGGCGAACTATTCGTTACAGCTGACCAATCACTAGTAGTTACAAAAATTCTTGACGCTATTTACAAATCATCAGAGTCAGGCAAACCTGTATACTTCTAATCTGAAAGGTTGATAGGTGTTAAAATGGATAAATTTGGTGTTCAACTATTTTCCTATACATCTGATTGCGACTTAAATTTACTTGAAAGAGTAAAAGTAAGCGGCGAACTAGGCTTTAGCTTGGTAGAGCTTGCAGGCGGTTATGATGACCTTCCTGTAGAAGACTTCAAAAAAGCTTTGGCTGACGCAGGTGTAAAAGCACTTTCTGCTCACGTCGGTTTAGATAAACTTGATGAGCAACTTCCCTACCTTGCAGAACTTGGCGTTAAGTACATGATAGTACCTATGGCTAAATTCAACTGCAAAGCGGAAGCTATTGAACTTGCTAACGACCTAAACACTTTTGGTAAAAAAGCAGCAGCTTACGGAATTAAAACAGGTTACCACAACCACACAGAAGAATTCTATGTGGACGAGGGTAAATATCTTATGGACTGGTTGATTGAAAACACAGACCCTGAGACTGTTGTAATTGAGCTTGACTGTGGTTGGGTAAGTGCCGCAGGGGTCGACCCTGTTGAGTACATAAACAAGCACAAAGGCAGAGTAGCTGCAATTCACATCAAAGAAAATGGTGCAGTAACAGGCGTTGACGGTAAACCGCAGTCACGTTATGATAACACACCTAAATACAATATAACAAAAGACGAAAACGGAAACCCTATCTTCCCACCTGAGCTTATCGCAATGTGGGAAGAGCATCAAAAACTAAACGTGCCACAAGGTACCGGTATAGTCGACTGGAAGGCTGTTAAAGCCGCCGCAGATGCACAGTGGGACGGAGAAGTCATTTATGTTGTAGAGCGTGAAGGAAGCTATAATGAGCCAAAAGACAGAGTAGCTTGTTTAAAAGACGACGTTAAATGGATTAAAGAAAATCTTTAATTAAACTTAAAACCTCTCACAACTTGTTTTGTGGGAGGTTTTTGCTTGCATTATTACTGCATATTTCCCAAGCGATTTAAAGTGGAATAAAGGATATAAAGCGAGAAGAGGTGTGTAACTATGAAATGTTTTGCTTGTGATAAAGAAACTATAGAGAAAAACAAGAATTATATTGCAGATTTGGAGCACTGCGTTATTATTATAAAGAATGTGCCCGCTTTAGTTTGTCAAGATTGCGGGGAGGTTTATTATCGTGATGAAGTAGCTGAAAAAATCGAAAAAACAATTGATATGCTTGAAAAAATAATTGATGATGTAGCCGTCGTTGAATACAGTAAAATGACAGCTTAAGGAGGAGAATTATGAGTAAACTTAATATTTTATGGACAAATGACAATCTAGACACCGCACATAATATGGTGCTTATGTACTCATTAAATGCAAAGATTAACAAATGGTGGGACGAAATTCAGCTTATAATTTGGGGCGCTACCGCAAAACTTGTTGCGACAGACAGCAAAATCCAAGAGAAAGTGAAGCTTTGCATGGAAGCTGGCGTCGACGTTAAGGCCTGCATCGCCTGCGCCGTAAATCTTGGCGTAAAGGACGATTTAGAAAATCTAGGCATAGACGTAAAACCCATGGGACTAGCTCTTACCGAGATTATAAAAGAAGACGAAAAACTTATTACAATTTAACCAAAAAACCAAGCTACACCTAAAAAGTGTCAGCTTGGTTTTTTTATTGCACTTAAAGTCTATCACAGATCTTTCTTTGTAATCATCTTGTTTTCAAACATACGCTCATCAAGGTGGTGCAGATAATCCATTATATTGGGATAATCGCCCTCTTCGTATTGAGCATATCCAACGGCAACACCCGACATACTGTTATTATCAAAGGTTTTTACTTTTTCTTGAATTGTAATCAGTCTTTGCTCTAATGTATCAAACGGAACATTATATAATATCGCCAAGAACTCATCTCCGCCTACACGGTAGCACTCGCCATATTCGCCTATATACTTCTGTGCCAACTGTGCAAAGCAAACTAGATAATTATCGCCTGTCTGATGACCCATATTATCATTGAAATACTTCAAATTATTCAAATCAAAGGTAATTATTATTTTTGTTAAGTCTTCGCTTTTCTTAAACTCTTCTAAATCCCTTTCAAATGCGTGTCTATTTAGTAATGATGTCAACATATCTGTATATGCAATTTTAGTTAAATATTCTGCACGCATACTATCAGCCCAAACAACCCTCAATTTTAAAGCAGTTGATATTACACAAGCCATTAGATAAACTAACATTCCTGTTTGAAGCACCACGCCTATTGAGTTCATATTATTGCCAAAATAGAAAACAGCAAGTTCTGCTAACGCGGTAATAATTAATAATGATATTTGCAGCATTATTATTCTGGCATCTCTATTTTTCTTAGCAAATGATTCATAACTTATAGAGAATATAAAGTATAGTAAGGTGACAACCATAATTAAATGGACCACCCATAGTGAATTATAATAATAGACGATTTTTGTCATATGAAGCACAGTAGATATGATAAAGTTTGCAACAAATGCAATACCAAGATACTTAGATATCGATTTGTGAGACGGTGTATACATACTGTCAACATAGAGAATAAACGGTATAAATAATAGCTGTATAGACCAATAAGGAAGATGCCCTAATATAAAGGTATCACCAATAATAAACTGCATCAAATTAGATTCGCTAATAAGCCAAATAGCTATAAAAGTTGATAATAATCCTAGATACAATATTATATTATTTTTAAGCCCTTTTGAAATAAAGACATGTGTCACTAGAAGAATAAGACCAATAATTAGTATTATTGATGATATAAGCAGTTTCATAATATTTTCATAAATTAAGAACAAAAATGCTTCATTCTCTTCTGCTAAATATATGTCAATTATGCCTATTGAAGTTTTGTCATCACTTGGTACAACTTCTATTTTTATGTTATTATCTGACTGGATATACGGCAATTCAACAAAATGCCAAATACCACCATTTGCTCTGGAAAAAACGCTACTGCTATCCTGTCCAAAATCATAAACCACTTCCGAATTTACGCTGACACTAAAAGCCTGATGCATACTTTCAAGCACTAAAACCGGATTTTTATATTCACTTGTGGAAATTGCACTTTCCAGGCTATAAGGCTTAAAGTTAGTGTCTTGAGGGTTAAACTCAGCCAAATTGATTTGACCATTTCCCCCTTCACTGTCGAGCTCCCATGTATTAAGCTTTGTCATAGCTGTTTGATCATAACTAAGCAGCATATCTTTTTCGCTATTTAAAAAATAGGAAGCGCCACACAAAACAACTAGGAATATAACACAAGCAACAAATAGCTTGCATAACTTTCTATTCATATTTTCACCATCCATTATCTAAGCAGTCTTCATTATTATTATACATAAATATATGCATTAATGCAATGAATAGCGCAGATATTATATAGTCGCACGACTAGGTATATTTATATAAAATAAACAAAAAGACGGATAGATAAATACTCTCCGTCAGCGTGTCAAAAAAAGTCCTACTTTTTGTTTATTTATCCTTAATACAAGAGCCCTTTATCTTACTATATCCATGCGCCGTCTGCGCCAACTGCGTATCCGTCTATCATGGTATTTGTTGCCATAACTCCGTCTGCATCAAAGTAATAATACTTACCGCCTATCTCTGCCCAACCGCCTGCAACCATTTTACCGCTAGATGCGAAATAATACCTACTGTTACCACTCTGCATCCATCCTGTTCTCATTGCGTTATCATCGTCAAAATAATACCAAGCACCATCTATCATTGCCCAGCCAAACTCTGCACCACAGTCTCCGTCAAAGTAATACCACTTATCGTCCATTTGCAACCACTCACTTTGAGTGGCAATGCCGTTTTCATCAAAATATGACCAGTAACTACCCATGTCTGCCCATCCATTTGAAAGATAGCTATCGCCCTCTCCATACATCCAAGCGCCATTAACCTGATACCAACCTTGCACTTGGTTAAATTTCTCTATTGCATCTTCTAATAAGACGATAACATTATTCCAATCTGAGATTAAATTATCCCCATCAAGCTCTTCATAGGCCTCCATTGCATCATTAAGCGCTTGTATTTGTGCACCACGTTTATTAGTTACATCATCAAGTAAATCCTCGGCTTCATCATACAGGCTTTTTGCTTCACTTTTTAGCGATTCAGGCACCGTGCTAGGGTCAAGAGCATCCATTGCATCTTCTAATGCGCTTGCTTTAGTCTCTGCTAAGCTTGTGCTAATGTTAGAATTATCCAAAAGATCTTGTGCCCCTTCAAGTGCATCTATAAAATCGTCCCAATCGCTATTATCTTTATAGTCGGCCTCGTCAACAGCCTCACCTTTTGCCACCATTTCTTTCAAGTAATTGACTGCCCAACTTGAACTATCATAATACTCTTCATCAGGGCTATTTTCATCAAAATCATCAAAATACGCCTCAGTGGCGGCATCGTAAAGCTCAGCCTGTGCCACTTGCAATTCATTTGTTGTAACGCCCTCTTTTGCTATAGCCGTTTGAGCATTTGACACTTTATCTCCTGTATATCCCGTTTGGGTAGAAAAATCAAGCAATGCATCTATTTGCTTTTCTTCAATTTTTTCAACACTTGCCTGATTTGCGCTTACACTGACAAAAGCAAGCGTGCAAAGAGCCACCGAAAGTACCGATATTCTCATTAATTTCAATTTTAAAAAACTATTTTTCTTCATAATTCCCTCCGAATAAAACTGATAAATATAAAAACCCAATATATATTTATTGATATTATACTAAGTAATTAATAATTTGTAAATAGTTATTTAAAAAAATATTGACATTTTAGCTAATTTAGTTTAAAATTTATTTTATATTATTATATGTTTTTGGGGGTATTTATGAAACTTTTTAAAATTAAGGCCTTTGTTCCTTTCTTACTCATATTAACACTGGTTTTTGGTATTTTTACGCCAACGCTTAGTGTAAGTGCCAGCACTAGTTATGCCGACTGGACAGCGGCCGCAAATTCTGCCGGTGCTGGTGACTACACACTAGACGGAAGCGGAAACCTTAATATAATAACAAACAAGGGACTTGCATGGTTTGCGGCATCGGTCAACGGACAACTTGTTGACTATAGCAATAGCAGTGCCCCTATTCCTGCAAACGACTATCTAGGCAAAACCGTTACACTTGAAACCGACATCGATTTAAACTACAGCGATGTCGGAAACAACAGCTGGATTCCCATAGGCACAAGCACAACTCCTTTTAATGGAACTTTTACGGGTTTATCTAAATTAACTACAAACAAAACCATTACAAACTTAATAATAAATTCAGAAGATTTAGAAAATGCTGGTCTATTCGGATACATAGGCAGCAGTGCTATTATAGAAAATATTAGCATTTCGTATGCCAATATAACTGCAAAAAGCAATGTAGGTGCTATAGTCGGGCAAAACTTCGGAACCGTTAGAAATTCCTATTTAACAAATGGCAGTGTCACGGCTTTTGATGGAGATGTAGGCGGTATAGTCGGTGAAAACAGGGGACTTATACAAGCTTGCTCAAACTCAGGCACCATCACAGGACTTAACGCAGGCGGTATAGCAGGCTCAAGCGACGGCAGAATTATAAGCAGTAGCAACCACGATGGAACGGTAGTAGGCACTGTTGCAGGTGGCATAGTAGGTATTAACGTATCTGGCCTAGTGCAAAATTCATATAATGGATACTACGACGGCAGCACGGCAATACCTTTTTTGATAACTGGCAGTAAAGACGCCGGTGGTATAGCAGGCCAAAACACAGGTGATGGCATAATTGAAAACAGCTATAGCATCTTCGGTGTAACCGCTATGGGAAGCGGCAATGCAGGCGGTATAGTCGGCACAAATATAAGCACAGCTTTAGTATCAAACTGTTACAGCGTCTCGACTGTAGCTTGCGAGAGCGGCACAGCAGGTGCTTTAATAGGCCGAAACTATGACCCTGACTCTGTAAGCCATTTATATTATTCAGACGACAGCGTTGCAGGCATTGGAATTGGAAACGGAGCAACATCGTTAATCGAAGATAGTCAGATGAGAAGCGCAGACTTTGCGGAAAAACTAAATTACGAAGTACGCAGTAACAAAAAAGACAGTAGCCAAAACAGCAGCACATTGACCTTTTGGAGCGGCTATGAAGAGAGCTACCCCTGGCTAAGTCAAGAAACATCCACGACCACCTACCCTGTCACTTTTAATTTAAATGGTGGTAGCATAAACGGCTCTACAGAAAATATATCGGTAAATTCATCAAGCTATGGAACTATAGCTTACCCAAGTGAAAGCCCCATAAAATCTGACCTTTATTTCATGGGGTGGTACACCAGCGCCGAGGGCGGAGAAGCGGTGTCTTCGCACATGCTTATTACGGATAGTGCCACAACTGTGTACGCAAGATATCAAAAGATAGTACAGCAAGAGCTTGAATTTGGCTATACTATTCTTAGTAAATCTACACTAGATCCTGATTTTCAAATAAGCGTAAAAGGCGCTAAAACAGAGCTTACATTTGATATCGATAGTGAAGCTATCGCCACCGTATCAGACACAGGCATAGTATCCTTAACAGGCGCTGCTGGCTTCACACAAATTACGGTCGTTGCCACTATGGCAACTGTCGACGGTGTGCTGTATAGTGCCGATTCTGCGTCGATTTTCCTCCAGGTATCACAGCCTCCAAGTAAACTTTTGACAGATCAAACCGTAAGTTTTGATGAAGATTTTGACGATTTAACAGCCGGAGATATTGCTCTATTTTGGAACAACCAGCAAGTAAATGTTTCCGCATCAGCTAGTGATATAGATGAATTAAACCTAAGTATAGACGAGATAACGGCAGGACTTGCAGTCCCCGGCAGTATAAACATAGAGTTTTATCCCGAATTTATAGAAACCCTTGAATACGGTAGATATTCTTTAGAGCTTCGCACAAACACGGGCGAGGTGCTTTCTAGGGTGACCTTATATAACCCCGACCCAAATGCCCCTGCAGTAGCAGAAGATGCTAGAATAGTCGACCATCCACCAGCATCAAACACTGGCGACACAAGTGGAACAACCCCTCCAACAGGCGACGAAAGCAATATCATAGCTTTAAGCGTGATTTCCATACTCAGTGCCTTTGCCTTAATTGGAATAATTTATAGTAAAAAAAGAATACATAAATAATAAAAAATGCTACAGGCACAAAGCTTGTAGCATTTTTATTTAAAACTCCGCAGAGCCTGTTGTTCTTGGGAATGGTATTACGTCTCTGATGTTTGGTATGCCTGTTAAATACATAATCATTCTTTCAAAGCCTAAACCAAAGCCTGCGTGTTTTACGCTTCCGTATTTTCTAAGGTCTAGGTACCACCAGTAATCCTCTTCGTTTAGTCCCATTTCTTCTATTCTATTTAGCAGTACATCCATGCGCTCTTCACGTTGGCTTCCGCCTACAAGCTCGCCTATTCCGGCGGCTAACATGTCGACGGCCGCAACGGTTTTGCCGTCGTCGTTCACACGCATGTAAAACGCTTTTATCTCTTTTGGATAATCTGTTACAAACACCGGTCTTTTAAAATGAGTTTCTGCAAGATATCGCTCATGCTCTGTTTGTAAATCCATGCCCCAGTGTACTTTAAACTCAAAGTTTGCATCGTTGCACTTTAAAATTTCAATTGCATCTGTATAAGTAACTTTTGCAAAATCTGAATTTAGCACATGTTGTAGTCTTTCTTTTAAGCCTTTATCTACAAATTGATTGCAAAAATCTATGTCTTGTGGGCAGGTCTTTAAAACATGCTCGATTATCGCCTTAATCATGGCTTCAATCACTTCCATGTCGTCGTTTAAGTCAGCAAATGCAATTTCAGGCTCTATCATCCAAAATTCCGCTGCGTGCCTACCAGTATATGATTTTTCCGCCCTAAAAGTAGGGCCAAAAGTATAAGTTTTGCCAAAGGCTGTCGCCATGCATTCTGCCGCAAGTTGACCCGACACGGTAAGTGAGGTCTCTTTTTGGAAGAAATCTTTGCTAAAATCAATTTTTCCGTCTTCTGTTTTAGGGATGTTGTCAAAATCCATGGTTGTAACTTTGAACATCTCCCCCGCACCCTCACAGTCACTTCCTGTGATTATTGGAGTATGGGCATATACGTAGCCGTTTTCGTTAAAAAATTTGTGAATGGCATATGCCGCCGCCGAGCGCACCCTAAATGCCGCAGAAAATAGGTTTGTTCTGGGTCTTAGATGTGCAATGGTTCTAAGGTACTCCACACTATGCCTTTTCTTTTGCAGTGGATATTCAGGTGTGGATTCGCCCTCTACCATAATTTCTGTGGCTGAAATTTCAAAAGGCTGTTTTGCATCAGGTGTTAAAATCAAAGTACCTGTTACGCTTAATGCCGCGCCAACATTTTGTTTTGCTATATCGGCAAAATTTTCTACCTTATCCGCCTCAAAAACTATTTGTATTCCTTTAAATGCGCTTCCGTCATTTAGTTCTATAAATCCCAAAGTTTTTGAATCTCTGATAGTTCTAACCCAACCTTTTACAGTTACAATTTTATTATCAAAGCTACCCATGTCTTTATATATTTTTGATATTTCTACTCTTTGCATTGTTAAAACTCCTATTCTCTAAAATACTATAATGATAATAATACTATATTTTCACAGTTTATGCAAGAGAAACCCTCTTATCTTTTAAGTAAATATCCCTCTTGCCTTTTTGCGCTTATCGACATATCACAACCTGCGTCTGAAAGTTTATTTTTCACCCTAGATATTAAAACGTGCAAGGAGTTATAATTTCCATCGGCGTCATATCCCCATACTTTTGAATAGAGCGTGTCTCTGTCTATAATCCGACCATTTTGTTCAAGCAATACCCAGAAAAGCATAAATTCTCTTTTTGTAAAAAACAAGTCTTTCTCGTCGTAATAAACGCTTCCGTTTACGCCGTCTATATATAGTTTCCCTATGGTAATAGAGTTGGTGCTTGTGACATTTACTCTCAGTCTTGCCTTAATTCTTGCAACTAGCACCGATAAATCATAGGGCTTTGACATATAGTCATCTGCGCCCGAGTCTAAACCCTTTACAACATCGCTGTTTTCTCCCATTGCCGACAAAAATATTATAGGTATTTTATACTGCGCCTTAATCGTTTGGCAAAGTGAAAGCCCATCGCCGTCTGGAAGTCCTATGTCAAGCACTATAAGTTCAATACTCTCACTTTTTAGCACTTCTAAACTCTCTTTAACAGAAGTAGCGCAAAACACCTTATATCCCTCACGTGAAAGTGCAAACTTGTTTATATTATTAATATGAACATCGTCTTCAATTAGCAATATATTAGCCATTATTTTCCTCCTTAACTTTTGGTAAAATCAGTTTAAACTTTGCGCCTAGCTCACTATGAACAAACACTAAATCTCCTTTGTGAAGCTCTGCTATTTCTCTACAAATCGGCAGACCTAAGCCCTTTGTGCCACCTGTTGAGTAGCCTCTGGCAAAGATAAACTTCGCATTTTCTTTTTCTATTCCTTTTCCTGTATCGGATATCAAAAATTCTATATTATCTGAGTTTTCTGTCAAACTCACAGAAAACTCACCGTTTTTCATATGCTTATTACTATTTAATGCAAGGTTTAGCATTAGCTGTATCAGCATTTCCATATTTCCCAAAATAGAAACATTTGCTTCACCGTTTACAATAAACGAGTTATTATTTTTCTCCAAAACGGATTTGCACATGACCTTGCAGTACTTCAGATATTCGGACACAACAATTTCATTAAATCTCACTTCCTCTGTATCGGTAGGCATTTCCATTAAATTTGAAACAAGGCTTGCAAGGCGCCTAGCCTCTGAGGAAATAATATTTAAATTCGCCGATGTTTCATCGTCTACCTCGTTATTTTCAATCTGCAAGTTTGTAAGCTGTGCATAACCACTCATGACCGTAAGTGGCGTCTTTATTTCATGCGCCATTTTTTGCAAAAAGTCGGTTTTCATGGTATTAATTGATTCCAAAGACTTTCTAAGCGCTTTACTTTTCTCAAGTGCTACCTCGTCCTCCTCAGACTGTAGCGCAAGCACTGCCATAAGTATGATTACAAATATGAACATACCAATAGGCGTTAAGCCACCTCTGGTAATCTCCGGCAAAACCGTGCTAAAGCCTGTGTCAAGCACTGTGCATACAAATAAAACACTTATGCCCGATATGGTGTAAATATCTTTTAACGAAAACGCTGGCTTTTCCTTATAATATTTTATAATCTTATAGGTTAAATATATCGAATACGGAACCGCAAGAAGCGGTACCACAAACATAAGTGTCATTATCCTGTTTGTCGGTACTAGCAATAGTAGCGCCGTTACCGCAAAGGAAACCGTGCTAAACAAATACGTCCATACATACGGCACTACTTTTGGGTAGAGCTCTTGTATAAGCGTTAAAACTACCACAGGGGTTATTACCACAATTGCGACCATTATTCTATAATGAACATACCAATCATATTCAATAGGTAATATTGAGACTATATAAAACCACTGATCTCTTAATGCAAATAGTAGACAGGCAAGGGAAAGTTGTAAACTAATTTTCCTCTTCCTCAAAATACCGTCTAGTAAATAATAGGTTGCAAGAAGTATAAACCCTCCGCTAACAATATACGTGGGCAGTCCTAGTTTAAACATATAATCATTAATTATTATCGGCGAACCTATATATAAACTCGTAATGTCGCCACCTTCTTCGTGAACAAAATTAGAGTACTGCAAAACCAATTCCACTATCCCGTCATCGCCTGTATATACGGGAAAATCCATGTAATTCACATTTGGCACGGATTCACTCGGGCTTTTTGATACAACACCTACATTATATACCTCTTGTCCATTTGCGAAAACCTTTGTTCCGTAATCGAGCGAATACCCGCAAATTGAGTAGTACGTGTTGGGCAAAAGCATAAGTTTTGTCCTGTATGTGCCATAATATATACTGCTTGCGTTTTCAATTTCATCTCTACTTTGTGCGTCTAAGTCCTCTCCACTTAAGAAATCGCTCGGGGCATAAAGTTTTAAAGGATAAAATTCCATCTGCTTTGAAATTGCACCCACTGTTTCGTTTAAATTCATTTGACTAGCATCGCTTATGCCATCTACAGGGTCCGGCAATTGTTGTATCTCACTGCCCTGTGCATAGAGTATAAACCATGATACACACACCGCAATCAGAACAACTATTGGCGAAATTACAGTGTAAGGCCGAACTTTTCTACTGCCAATCTCTTCCTTCATAAAACTGTCCTCTTAATATATTTTTTACGTAAGTTATATAACTACTTTTTTCACATTATAAACTCGCCGATTTCAGAACATACTATTTCGGCTAAGTTTAGCATACTACAAGAAATGAGTAGTGTCAACCTGCATTAAACTTAATTTTTCGTAAGGAAAAAATTAAGCTTGACAAATGTAGTTTACTGTGTTATATTGGCACAAAGCGAAACGTTTCGCTTTTAATAAAACAAAAAATGAAAGGCAGGTGGTTATTCGTATATACGGTGTTATTTTGCGCCTATATATGAATTATATTTATGGCTTATGTAAGTTCAAAGGAGCTATTATTAAAAGCTCAAGAAGGAAATTATGCAGTCGGAGCATTTAATGTGGAAAACATGGAGATGGTGCAGGCGGTTATTAGCGCTGCAACAGAACTTTCTTCACCCGTTATTTTACAAACCACATATTCAACATTAAATTACGCAACACCAAAAACTTTTGTAGGCATGGTTAAATCCCTTGCAAAGGAAGCACCCATACCGGTAGCGCTTCACCTAGACCATGGCGACAGCTACGAGCGTGCACTTACTTGCCTAGACAGCGGATACAGCAGCATTATGATAGACGGCTCTCACTCGCCGTTTTATGAGAATATAGAAGTCACCGCAAAAGTTGTGGAGATAGCAAAGCAAAAAAACATACCTGTTGAGGCAGAGCTTGGAAAAGTCGGAGGAAAAGAAGACGACTTAGACGGAGGCGCCGGAAATTATACCGACCCTAAAGAAGCAGTAGAATTTGTCGAAAAGACCGGCATAGACAGCCTTGCCATTGCAATAGGCACGGCGCACGGAATTTACGCCACAGCGCCCGTGCTTGATAAAAATCGTTTAAAAGAAATACGTGATGTGGTTAGCATACCGCTAGTTTTACACGGAGCCTCAGGGCTTAAAGACGAGGACATGATAGACTGCGTAAAGCTTGGAATTTGCAAAATAAACTTTGCTACCGAACTTAGAATTGCTTACTCTGACGGCCTTAAAGACTATTTTAAGCGTGACCCTGATGTCTTTGACCCCAAAAAATATGGAGCAATGGGACGTGAATACGTAAAAGAGCTTGTAATGGAAAAAATTAAAATTTGTGGCTGTGACGGTAAAGCATAATGGCCACTATTAAAGACATTGCAAAAGAGACAGGCCTAGGCCTTGCCACCATTTCAAAGTACCTAAACGGCGGAAATGTAAGGGCAGAAAACAAAATATTACTCGATGAAGCGATAGAAAAACTTGATTATAGGATAAACGAAATGGCAAGAGGCCTCAAGACACAAAAATCGAAGATGGTCGGAATTATCATACCAAAGCTTTCTAACATGTTTACCACTACGATAATCGAGGAGATAGAAAAAATTCTAAGCGGCAGCGGTTACGCCACGATGATAATGAATTATCACAGCGATGAGAAAATTGAAGAGGAAATTTTTTCTTTCATGCTCTCTCGCAATGTTGACGGACTAATTTACATGCCCGTGAACAAGAAAAATCCAAATTTAGAAAGAGTTATTGAAAAAAACATACCGATGGTGCTTATAGACAGGCAGATACCGGATATAAATACCGATTTTGTGGGTGTCGATAATTTTTGTGCAGGCAAAAATGCAACAAACTTACTCATTGAAAACGGGCACAAAAAAATAGGAATTATAGCAGGGCCTTATGTTTTAAAAACCACACGAGACAGGCTTGCAGGCTATAAAAACGCCTTGAAAGAGAGCGGTCTAACCGTAAGCGACAGGCTTATTATCCCGTCGGGATTTAATATTGAAGACGGCTACAAGGCAATGAAGACCCTTTTGGACAGCGGCGAAAAAATCAGTGCGGTTTTTACCACAAATTACGAAATGACCATAGGCGCTGTTATGGCAATCAACGAAAAAAACATAAATATCCCTAACGATATTTCCTTTATAGGCTTTGATAATTTAGAACTTGCAAGTGTTTTGTCGCCAAAACTTACCACTGTCTGTCAACCTGTAAAGGAGATAGCAAGTCAGTCGGCAAATATACTTCTTGAGAAAATGGACAAAGCCACCGATTTTTGCAGTATAACACTCGACTGCTATATAGAAATCGGAAAATCGGTTAAAAATATTAAGAATGAAAGGAATGAGGCGTATTAATAACTTGTTACTTGGAATAGACGTCGGCACCTCTTCTTGTAAGCTTGCAATTTTTTTAGAAAATGGTAAAATCCTTGCGCAGGCAAGCAGAAATTATGACGTTTATTACCCAAAACCCGGCTACTGTGAGCAAGACCCTAATACTTGGTGGCTACAAATTGTCGAGTGCATAAAGGAGCTTGGTCAAAAAGCAGATTTAAAGAGCATCTCGGCCATAGGGATAGACGGCCAAAGTTGGTCGGCAATTCCTATCGATAAAGAGCAAAATGTGCTCCATAACACTCCAATTTGGTTTGACACGAGGTCAAGCGAAATCTGCAAAAATGTCAAAAAGACTTTCGGCGAGCATGCTTTTTTTGAGATATCCGGCAATCCGTTTGAAGCCTCTTATACCCTGCCGAAAATTATTTGGTTTAAAGAAAATCTTCCTGAAATTTATGATAAGACGGATAAAATTTTGCAGTCAAATGCATTTATTGCAATGAAGCTTACAGGAAACATTACTCACGACTACTCTCAAGGTTATGGTTTGCAGTGCTACGACATACATAAAAAATCTTGGGATTTTAATGTGATGAAGGAACTAAAACTAAGAAGCGATATTTTGCCCGAGCTTTGCGACTGTCACGAAATTGTAGGAAGGGTGACAAATCAAGTCGCAGCCCTTACAGGCCTTGCAGAAGGAACACCGGTAGTCGCAGGAGGGCTAGACGCCGCTTGTGGCACTTTGGGGGCTGGCGTAATATCGAGCGGTCAAACGCAGGAGCAAGGCGGACAAGCAGGTGGAATGAGCATTTGTACCGACTCCCCCATATCTCATAAATCATTAATACTTTCAAACCATGTTGTAAGCGGTAAGTATTTGCTTCAAGGCGGCACTACAGGTGGCGGTGGTGTGATAAACTGGTTTGAGAAAAATTTTTTAGACCATGAGCGAAACGTTTCGCCCTCGACAGGCATCTCTGCGCTTGTCAGCATGGATAAATCCGCATCACTTATTCCCGTGGGAAGTGATGGTTTGATATTTTTACCTTACATGGCAGGTGAGCGCTCACCGATTTGGAATCCTCACGCAAAGGGCATGTATTTCGGGATTGATTTTTCAAAAACTAAGGCGCATTTTGCAAGGGCTTCTATGGAGGGCGTCGCATTTTCGCTACTCCACAATTTGGAAGTTGCACACAATGCAGGCGCAGCGGTAAACACTTTACATGCAGTAGGCGGTGCGGCAAACAGCAAGCTTTGGACACAAATCAAGGCAGACCTTGTCGGAAAAGAGATAAGCGTCCCCTATTCAGACTCAGCCACAACCTTGGGCGCATGCATACTTGCAGGCGTGGGCACAGGACTTTACAAGGACTTTGAAGACGCTGTAAAAAAGACCGTAAAAATCACAAAAACCTATACCCCAAACATGGAAAATCACGAAAAATACAGAAAAATTTTCCCAAAATATTTAGAGCTTTATGAAAGCACAAAACATTTAATGACAAAATAAGGAGAAAAATTTATGAAAGCAGGCGTTTTATTTAAAAATGAAGACATACGCTATACTGATTTTGACGAACCGAAAATGAATGATTACTCGGTAAAAATCAGGGTGCGTGCCGCCGGAATTTGCGGAAGCGATGTGCCAAGAGTGCTAGACAATGGTGCGCACTTCTACCCCATAGTTTTAGGCCATGAATTTTCAGGCGATGTGGCAGAAATTGGCGCAAAGGTTACAAAGACAAAAGTTGGCGACACGGTAACTGCCGCCCCACTGGTACCCTGCATGTCGTGTGATGACTGCCTAAAGGGCGAGTATGCCCTTTGCAAAAAATACAGCTTCATAGGCTCAAGAGAACCCGGCAGTTTTGCAGACTATGTAGTCGTGCCCGAATTGAATGTCGTTAAATACGACAAGAGCATTCCATATGAACAAGCGGCAATGTTTGAGCCCTCGACCGTAGCCCTTCACGGACTTTACTGCAATGACTTTAAAGGCGGCGAAGATGTCGCAATTATAGGCTGTGGCACTATAGGGATTTTCATGCTACAGTGGGCAAAAATTATGGGGGCAAAAAATATTATCGCCTTTGACACACAGGACTCAAGGTTGGAGCTTGCAAAAAAAATGGGCGCCGACTATGTCATAAATTCATCACATGCAGATTATTTAGATAAGGCACATGAAATTACAGGCGGAAAAGGCTTTAAGTATGTCTTTGAAATGGTGGGTCACCCCGCCACAATTTTAATGTCGTTTAAGCTTGCAGGTAACAAGGCGAATGTATGCCTTGTGGGAACACCCCACAGTGATGTCAAATTCACCTACAAAGAGTGGGAGCTTCTAAACCGTAAGGAATTTAAACTTACGGGAAGCTGGATGAGTTACTCCGCACCTTTCCCCGGTAAAGAGTGGGAGCTTACCGCACATTATTTTGCCACGGGAGAACTTAAATTCCACCCCGATTTCATCTATAAAAGCTTTGACATGTCCGAAATAGACAAGGCATTCATGCTTTATAAAAACCCACAAGACGTAAAGGGCAAAGTTATGCTCACAAATAATAAAATTTAATTTGGAGGAACACAAAATGATTACAGTACCGACTTTAACACTTAGAAACGGCGACAAAATGCCCGTGATAGGCATGGGAACTTTCGGCTCTGACAGATTTACATCTAAGGAAATTTCAGACGCAGTTTTCGGCGCAATTAAGGCAGGCTATAAAATGTTTGACGGCGCATCAGTTTACGGAAACGAAAAAGAGATAGGAGCAGTTTACAAAAAAGCAATGGACGAGGGACTCGTGCGCCGTGAAGAGCTTTTTATAACATCAAAAGTGTGGAACGACAAGCACGACGATGTAGTGGTAGAGTGCTTTAAAAGCCTAAAGGATTTACAGCTTGATTACTTAGACGCATATTTTATACACTGGCCTTTCCCAAATTATCACGCGCCCGGCTGTGATGGCGATGCGAGAAACCCCGATTCTGTGCCATTTTGCCCTGAGGCATTCATTAAAACATGGCGACAAATGGAAACTCTTTACAAACTAGGCGCTATAAAACATCTCGGAATGTCGTCTATGACCATCCCAAAACTTGAGGCTGTTTTAAAGCACTGCCATATCATGCCATCAGTAATTGAAATGGAGCTTCACCCATCGTTTCAACAACAAGAGCTATACGATTACTGCGTAGAGCGTGGAATACAAATTATAGGATTTTGCCCAATAGGAAGCCCAACGAGACCCGACAGGGATAAAACAGCGGACGATGTAGTCGACATTCAAATGCCTGAGATAGTTGAAATTGCAAAGGCACATAACATTCACCCTGCCGTAGTCTGTGTTAAATGGGCGGCGCAAAGAGGACACGCACCAATTCCTTTCTCCGTTTATGAAAACGAGTACATATCAAACCTTGAATGTGTGGCAAAAGACCCACTAAGCGATGAAGAGATGAAAATTATTTCAGGAATAGATAAAAACTGCCGTCTTATAAAAGGCCAAGTTTTCCTATGGGAAACTGCAAAAAGCTGGGAAGACCTTTGGGATTTAGACGGAGTTATCACAAAATAAGGAGCAAATTATGTTAAAAAATATACCGACAAATGTATCCGCAAAACTTATAAAAGTCCTCATGGAAATGGGCCATGGCGACGAGCTTGTAATTGCCGATGCAAATTATCCAAAATTTGGCCAGCCAAGCGTCGTAATAGATGCCACAGGGCATGACATACCGCCACTGCTTGACAGCATATTGTCGCTCATACCGCTTGACCAGTACGAAAAAAATCCGACAATTTACATGCAAGTCTTGCCAGACGACCCCTATGTTCCCACCATTTGGGATAAATATGAGGAAGTTGCAAAAAAACATGAAAAAGACGGAATGAGGGCTCAGTTTGTGGATAAATATACATTTTACGAGCGTGCAAAAAACGCATACGCAGTAATAAGCACATCGGAAAAAGAGCTTTATGCAAACTTGATAATAAAAAAAGGTGTAATTTAAAACACGAGGTGAATTATGGATAGAAATAAATATTTAGAAGAGATAGAAAAAGTAATAGCAGACGGACCCTTTAAAGATAACTGGGAATCTCTCTCAAACTACAAAATACCACAGTGGTATAAAAATGCAAAATTTGGTATATTTACACACTGGGGAGTTTACAGCGTTCCAGCATATGGCGACGAATGGTATCCTCGCCATATGTACAATGTGGGCTCACCATATTATGAGCACCACATAAAAACCTATGGAAAACAAAAAGATTTTGGCTATGCCGATTTTATCCCCTTATTTACAGCGGAGAAATTTAATCCGAAGGAATGGCTTGATTTAATCGAAGAATCAGGCGCAAAATACTATATACCCGTTGCAGAGCATCACGACGGCTTTCAAATGTATAAAAGCGATTTATCAAAGTGGAATGCCTATGAAATGGGTCCGAAAAGGGACATAATACAGGAGCTCAAAGAAGAAACAGAGAGTCGTGGACTTCATTTTTGCGTGTCAAGCCACAGGGCAGAAAACTACTGGTTTATGTGCGGAGGCAAAGATTTTGACTCAGGAATCAACGAAACTGAATTTTTAGAGCCCTATGGTTTTGCAAAAAAGCTTTTTGAAAACGAAGACCGCTTTGAGTACACCCACGATATTTTTGTAGAAGGTGCAAATGAAGCGCATTTAGAGGACTGGCTTTTAAGGGCGTGCGAGCTTGTGGATAAATTCAAGCCATCTGTAGTTTGGTTTGACTGGTGGATACAAAATCTAAGCTTCAAACCCTATCTTAAAAAATTTGCCGCATATTATTATAATCGTGCAAAATCATGGGACATGGAAGTTGCTATTAACTATAAAGACGACGCCTTTGCCCTTGGCACCGCCGTTTATGACATAGAAAGAGCCTTGCTCGCATCAATAAGGCCTGATTTTTGGCAAACAGACACGGCAGTGGCCAAAAATTCTTGGTCACACACCGAAGGCAATGAGTATAAAACAGCCGAGTCCTTAGTATGCGACCTGATAGATGTCGTCAGCAAAAACGGCGCAATGCTCTTAAACATAGGGCCAAAAGCCGACGGAACTATCCCTAAAGAGGACAAAGACATTTTAAAGGCAATCGGCGCATG
The DNA here is from genome assembly GCA_964370635.1 of uncultured Eubacteriales bacterium. Lineage (GTDB taxonomy): Bacteria > Bacillota > Clostridia > Oscillospirales > Acutalibacteraceae > SIG603. Next base: position 19,408 of record CAYJJU010000026.1, read on the forward strand.
GCTTAAAGTAAACGGCGAATCAATTTTCGACACAAATTACTGGAGCACTTTCGGCGAAGGTCCTACAGAGGTCGTTGAAGGCGATTTTAACGACGTCGCAAAAGAGGATTATACAAGTAAGGACATTAGATTTACCTATAAAGCACCCTATGTGTATGCAAATCTATTAAAATTCCCAGGTGACAATAAAACCTTGATTAAATCCTTTGCTAAAAAATTAAATCACTTTAAAGGAACTGTAAAAAATGTTGAAATTTTAGGCAGCGATGCACCGCTAAATTACGCATTAACAACCGATGGTTTATCGGTAGAATTTAACGAAAAAATAGACACCACCTACCCCGTTTGCTTAAAGATTACTATTGATTGACAATTTAGGGGCTGTGAATAAATAAAATAATTTTGTCAAATTGACAGCCAAATGCAGGGGCGATCCTATGTGGCCGCCCGAAACCGTGGATTTTACCATTAGTTTCGGGCGAACACGCAGGTTCGCCCCTACGAATTTTCAACAATTACGTCACATCACCAGTCTTTTATATTTCCTAAAAAATATTCCTATGTTGCTGTGGAGTTATCCCAAATTCTTCTTTATACTTTTTAATAAAGTAGCTTTGTGAAGAAAAGCAAAGCATCTCACTTATCTGCACAAACGTTAAATTAGTACTATATAAAAGCGTCCTTGCCTCCTCAAGCCTTTTTTTCATAACATATTTATGTATGCTCATTCCTACATCTTTCAAAAAAATTTCAGCTAAACTTTTTCGATTTAGATTTGCCTCGAAAGATAGTTTTTCTAAAGTAATCTTTTGATGTATATATGCGTGTACATAATCAATTACAATTCTAGTATACTGGCTGTATTTTGATTGAAATTTAGTTCCCCTCACAAAATCACAGTACTTAACGCCTATCTCTCTAAGGAGCAAATTTATTTCTTTGACCGAAAGTAAGTTATCCATTTTCTGGCAGTATTTATCACTTAATCGTAAAGCAAACTCACTATTGAGTCCCCCTCTAATAGCCGAGCGGCTCATTGAAAAAATTCCGCAGATGAAACCAAATTTGGCATTTTGCAATGGATTTTCACTCATTTTCCCTTTACTACCTATTGTTGGCGCATCAAAATTTTTCAAAAATTCAAGCTTGTCTCCTGAAGCAATTGCATTACTCATCTGCATATGATATTCAGGCAAATGATGGTGCGCCACAAAATTTTCATTTTCATCTTCATAATTTTTTTCATCTTTTTTAATAAATGATTGCAAATTTTCTGTAGCATCTATCTTGTAAATATATTTCTTAATACTTGTTTTTTTATCATTACCACATATTCTCCTTACTAAATAACAAAAGTTGTTAACTTTCGCTTCCCGACTAACAGCTATATCCGGTATATTTTTTATAAACATATTGACTTTGTCTTTATTTATATATTTTGTTATTACTGACATCACGGGGATTTTAAATAGATGCGATGAAAATATAGGATAACTTATCATATATCTATTCCAATCTAATTTGGTGGCCACAACATACAATATGTCGTCAAGTTCAAAATGAATAATTACTTCTGATTTGTCTATGCGTTTTATTAACTCTAAAACAAACGATTCCTTAAACAATGATTTGTTTTTTTGCGGAAACGACTCCTCTTTTATATATTTCACCTTGCCTTGTATTACACTTGTAATATAAAAGGGAATATTTGTACATTCATACAAAGCATTAAAGGTCTCCAAGTTACTTAAATTATCAACTTTCATTTTCTTCTCCATCATATCACAAAATTACTATTAAAGTCACAAATTTATTATACCATGAAACTTCTATGTTGTATACTGTATAAAAAAATATTTGATTGGAGGATTTATTTATGAAAAAAAGACTAATCGCACTACTTTTATCCACAACACTAGTATTTTCGCTTGCCTCCTGTGGAACAAGTGAAATCCAACCAAGTTCTTCTACACCTGACACCCAGGGTTCAGGTGTCGTTTCGGAAGAACCGTCAGAGTCAGAAAGTGAAATTGAGGAAGAAGACACAGCACAAGGATATAAAGCAGACACCCTAGTAGAACTTTCATATGGAAGTCTTGAAGGCTTGATAGTAGATGACGCACTAGTGTATACAAATGTACCTTATGCTAAAGCACCCATAGGCGAATTAAGATGGAAAGCACCGCAAGACCTAGAGTCTTGGGAAGGCGTGCTTGACGCAACTCAAGCATCAATTCTTGCTACACAATTAGCCGACGGTGAAATCGTTGGTGACGAAGACTGCCTATATCTTGATATCTATAGACCAAATACAGACGACACTGATTTACCTGTTTTGTACTACATTCATGGAGGCAATAACCAAACAGGAACAAGCGCAGAATTAGATGCGAGCATACTCGCAGTTGAAACCAATTCAGTAGTGGTATCAGTAAATTACCGCTTAGGTGCTTTAGGATTTGTTAACTTCCCAGCACTTAAAACAGGCGACGCTATGGAAGACTCGGGCAATTTCACTCTACTTGACCTTGAGAAATCTTTAGACTGGATAGCGCAAAACATTTCTAGTTTTGGCGGAGATAAAGACAATATTACTATTTCAGGCACATCTGCAGGCGGACGCGATGTCATGGCAATGCTAATCAGCCCAATATTTGACGGTAAATTTCACAAAGCAATTTCTCTAAGTGGCGGCATGACACTAGCTGACTATGATGAGAGTGCTACAATTAATGCCCAGGCCTTTGCACCCTTAGTAGTAGAAGACGGCGTTAAAGAAAATGAAGAAGAAGCCGCACAATGGCTTTTGAGCGACGACGAGGAAGTTAAAGATTATTTATATTCACTTACAGACGATAGAATTGCAAGTCTTATGGGAAATGCTAGCATACGTATGGAAGTCTTTCCTCATCTGTTTACAGACGGCACCGTATTGCCTACAGAGGGATTTGAAACAGAAAACTATAATGACGTGCCACTTATTATGCTTACAAGTTCCGGTGAATTCACGTTATTTATGAACTTTGACCCATATTTCGCCGAGGATAACAGGAGTGCAGAGCTTGAATTTGCACAAAATTACGGAAATCAACTTTACGAATTGTTCAATGCAGAAGAATCCGCGCAAACATTAGCAGGAAATTACACTTCTCCAATTTATCTATGCGATTTTGAATATGGCGAAAATGAGCCAGTTGTTTTAGAGGCATTTGGACAAAAATTTGGGGCGTATCACTGCGTTTATATTCCTTTTTTAACAGGGAAGAACATGGGTTTTGCCGCAGTATTCCCTGCTGAAGACTTTGACACCGAAGAAAGACTTGAAATTCAAGACGCTTTTATGTCCTACATAGGCAACTTCCTGTGGAGCGCAGACCCGAACGGTGATGAACTTACAACATGGGAAGAGTGGAGTAGCGACACGAGCAAAAACAATCAAATGATTTTTGGTCTTGACGAAAACGGTGTTATAATAGAAATGGCCAATGAGCGTATAGTCTACGACGATGTTCTTGCGCAAATGGATGCGGATACAACAATAAGCCAAGAAAGCAAAGACTATCTTATTGACAATGTTTTAAACGGCAGATGGTTTAGTGCAGGTTTAGACGCATACTTTAACTAAGATATTCCTAAATTAAAACAGCTCAAAAAGGGCTGTGACGAAATTGTAGAAAATTTACAGGGGCGAACACGCAGGTTCGCCCCTATATTTGTCTGTCAATTTGACTAAAATTATTTTATTAGGGTCTGTGAATAAAAGTCTGTAAATTCAGATTTTCTATGATAAGTTTTGG
>CAYJJU010000027.1:0-22539 GCA_964370635.1 uncultured Eubacteriales bacterium
GAAATAGGAGATTATTTTGCCGCCGAAATGTTTTATAAGTGCACAAGCCTCCAAAGCATGGGCGCAAACTTCAATATGCCTCAAAGTGCTGCACTTGCCGAAATAGGAAGTATTTTTGCAAGCTATATGTTTTTCAATTGTAAAAACCTCCAAAGCATGGGCGCAAACTTCAATATGCCTCAAAGTGATGCACTGACAAGCATCGGATATAGTTTTGCCTCCAATATGTTTTCTGAGTGCGAAACACTGAGTGGCATGAATGATAACTTCAACCTGCCACAGAGTGATGCACTGACGAGCATAGGAGAGTTTTTTGCCTTCAGAATGTTTTATAACGCCGGAACGGATCTTGTTATAAATGAGGTTTTTCGGTTTACCCAAGGAGTACCAACAGAAAGCAACTTTGCATTTGCCAACACATTTAACGGCGCAGGCTTAGCGGCGGGCCAAAGCAGAAGCGCACAGTCTATTATTAACGGCAACGCCACGCCAACCGATCAAATAAGCACTTTCACAGGGCAAGATGACGCATTTTCCGACTTGGCTATCGTCCCCATAAACTGGGGTGGCGATGGCGACAACACACCTGGCCATACGATTACTTTTATAAACGACATGGGCGTAACAGCTACCTACATGCCACCTCAGCAAGGTGTGGCAAATGACAATCCGACAGGCAAGCCGGCAAACCCCGAGGCGACAAACTATACATTCGTCGCTTGGTATACGGACAGTGCCCTTACAAACGCATATGATTTCACGCAAAATGTAAACGGAGACTTAGATTTATATGCTAAATTTGAAGGAAATCCATACACACTTTCTTTTGATGCTGTCGGCGGTGTGGTGACACCGAACAACATGAGCGTTACGTACAATTCTCAGTTAGGCACCCTGCCCACTCTCACAAAAACCGGATATACCTTTGATGGCTGGACAATCAACGGCCAAGCCATAACAAGCACCACCGTGTGGAATTACACAGAAAACAAAACGGCGGTGGCAAACTGGACAATAAACCATTATACCGTGAACTTTGACACAAACGGAGGCAGTGCGGTGAATGCCCAAACGGTGGACTATAACACTGCAATTACAAAGCCGAGCAACCCGACAAAGACAGATAATAAGTTCGTTGCTTGGTATACGGATAGCGCACTTACAATAGAGTATAATTTTACGACACCTATTACTGCGAATATGACACTTTATGCAAAGTGGCAATCTACACCCACGATGATAAACGGCGCAAACCAAAGCATAACACGAGGGCAAAGCATAAGTTTCACCTCCAGTGACGATTTTGACGGATATGTCGACACCGTTATTATATTGAGTGACGGAACAAAGCATACGGTGCACACCGCAGGAAACAACAACGAAAATGCAAGTGCTGTAAACGGCAGTATTGTCATAACCCTAAGCGGCACCTACACCAGCACTTTGCCGATTGGCACACACAGCATAAGCATCAACAGTGCAAACGGCAGTGCCATGGCAAACTTCACTGTGGTGGCAACGCCGACACCGGGCACAGACACCCCCGAAACAGGCGAACAGGATAACACACCTCTGGTTAGTGCCACAGCACTAATTTCGGTTTTGGGAATGTTAGCGATGCTCCCGTATCGTAAAAAAAGGATAACGGCAAGAAAAAAATAAAACACGTGAATCACCCTAGCAGATTAGAACATATTTGTCTAATTCGTTAGGGTGATTTTTTATTCAACATAAAGGGCAATGCTATTCGGCTTAACAAAATTAACATTTAGTGATACAATTTAGCCAACTTCTCCCTCAGGCCTCTGTTTTTAACATGCACACTTGGGGGCGTTTTGTTTTATGCCCGAACTTAAGCAAGTTCTATATTGACAACCGCACCAGCCGAAAGCCTCGACACGCATTTCACGTTCGAGGCTTTTTTCTATCCTAAAACAGTTTGCACGCCCTAATATCTTCTTGACATTCATTCGGCTAAACCTGTCGTCGCTCAACTTCCTATTTGTGTTATTTTCATAGATTTTCAAATACCCACTCTTACTACCATGCTGGCAAAATCATGCTCTAAAGTATATTCAAATCCAGCTTTTCGGATAAATACTCCATAGCTCTTATGCCACAAACGCTATTTCCAAATTCATTCAGCTGTGGTGAATATGTAGCAATTCCGTAAAGCTTTGGAACGGCGCCAAATATTCCACCCCCCACTCCGCTTTTGGAGGGAATACCAACGCTGACCGCATATCGTCCCGACTCATCATAAAGACCACAGGTCAGCATGAGGGAGCGCAAAAGTCTTGCCGTCTGTTCAGATATTATTTGCTCATCACCGTGAAGCGCTTTGCCGTTGTTTGCCAGCACAGCGCCCATATAAGACAGCTGATTACAGTTTACAAGCATGGCACAGCATTTGAAGTACACTTCCAGATGCGCCTCTACATCACCGACCATGATTTCATTTGACTTCATCATATAGGCAAGGGCTCGATTTCGGTCGCCGGTAGCAGTTTCAGAACGGTAAACCTCGTCACTATAATAAACATCTGGATTTCCGAGTAGCTTTCCGGCAAGTGTCAAAATCTTTTCAAGCCTACTGTGCGGATTTTTTCCTGTAATAGTGGAGGTGACCGCTATCGCCCCTGCATTTATCATGGGGTTAAGCGGTATTTTGGATCGATTTTCCAACCTGATAATCGAGTCAAACGGGTCACCGGTAGGCTCTACACCGACGACTTCGAAGACGCGGCTATACCCGACATCTTCTATTGCTGCACACAATAAAATCACCTTTGACACACTTTGCATGGTAAAAAGATGCTCACAGTCCCCAATTTGTGTGATTTTTCCGTCCAAATCGGTAATGCTTATTCCAAGATGCTTAGGGTTTGCGCTTGAAAGTTGCGGAATATAGCTGGCTACTCGCCCGCTTCCTCTGGCTTTTACAGCATAATTATATGCCTCCGCTAAAATTCCACTAATATTCACGTCCTGCACCTGTATATGTGACATAAAAACCTCCTGTATTTTAAGAAAACTATATCTACATCGAATTATAACCAAAAAAATATAAATAATCAAGCATATTACATATTTATAGCTCTTCAAAACCTACTGGAGTTTTGTAGTTTAGGTACGAATGGGGTCTATTGCAATTGTGAAAGGAAATATAGTCATGGTTTAAATTCATTTTTAACGAGTCTTTCTTTAGTTTTTGCTTGACTTGCTAACGTCAGATATAATCGACAACATTGTGTCATAGTCAATTTGCGATGTTGTCGACAATGAGATATATAAAGTCTCACCATTTACAACTTTAATCGAACTTGTTGCAAATGCTCCCTCATTGCCCTCTAACATTGCAACATCTATTGAAATGGAATAGTTTTCATTTTCAATCACTGTACTCGTTGTAACATCATCAAAATCACCTGCCATTCCATGCAGTTCTACACCACTTTTTATTTTAGAAGCATTAAGGGTAAATTTATTACCATCAAGACTAAAATTGATTTGAGCAACTATACCATCTAATATGCTATATGTCGGGTCAATTGCATTGGGTGGAATGTCCATCACAATGCCCATACCTTCAAAGTCGGCGGCACTTTCGACAATTACTGCAGGATTTGGATCAAAGTCGGTGGTGTTGCTGCTATTATAAATCAAAACGCTTGATATTACGATAGCAAGGCAAGCCGCTATGCTCGCCCATTTCACCCAAGCTTTACTTTTGCGTTTCTTTTGATATATGATAGCCTCGCCTATGTATTTATCGTCAATCTCGCCCAAAGCTTTGGAAAATTTTTTAGAGTTCATGTAAAAACCTCTCTTTCGATTAAGTATTGCTTCATCTTCCCCCTTATGCGTGAAAGTCTTACGGATATATTTTTCTCACTTAAGCCTACACGCCCTGCTATGTCTTTGTAAGTATCCAAAAACCAATATCGCCTTAAAAATATGACACGATTTTCTACCCCTAGCGTGTCTAAAAAATTTTCAATGATACGGGCAAGTTCCTTTGTTTCAATTTCGACTTGAACCGTATTAGGCGATGATAAACACGCTTCAAGTTCCGAAATTGCCACATCATAAGCACTATTTCGCTTTTTTGCAGTATTTGAACTGTAGCGTTTAAGAGAAACGTTCCGCACAATTTTACAAACAAAGGTGAGAAGTGGGTTGGGCTTTGTCGGCGGGATGGCATTCCACACTCCTAAATATGCGTCATTCACACATTCCTGTGCATCTAGCCGATTATTCAATATGCCAAACGACAGCTTATTGCATACCTTTCCATACTTTGCATCAAGTTCCTCAAGTCCGTCTTCTGAGCGCGCGAAAAACAACTGGATAATTTGTTCGTCGGTAATCACTATTAACTGCCTCCTTTCTGGGCCTTACTTATATACTACGCTTTTAATCGCAAATGCTACATTTCTTATTAAATTATTATACCACATTTTTCTGCCTGTTTCGAGCATTCCTTATTGAGCCTTTCCCCTCCCTTGGCATGGAAGCATCGTGGTACGCCACAAAACTTGCCGCCAAATATTGACAAAAGCGATGTAATAATGTAGAGTGTTATTTAATATATCTAACTTCACGCTTTAGGCCTTTCGTGGAGCACGGGCGCAAAAAAGTTTTTTTGGCATTTAATCAAATTATTTGCCAAATTTTTTAGCACACAGGTTAGCTTTCACTAACTTACGCCGATATAAATACACTTACGATTTAAATCTAATTATTTAAGGAGAATTTTATGGAACTAAATTTAATTTACTCGGTAATGGGTGTGCTTGGCGGCATAATCTGTGCTATTGGCGATATGCGGAATTTTTCTTCACAGTTTCATATGCATAGCACCGATTATCTACAAAGCCGCGATGAGTGGCAAAGACAAAGATTTAGCAGAGCATGATGTATTTTTACATAAACGACCCGAAAGAATTTGCGGATAAGTCGGGCATGACACTCATCACAGCAAGTGGTTTTTATTGCGGCATTTCTAAAGAGCTTCGTAAAAAATTGAAATTATACACAAGGATTGCGACAAAAATCGCAGACCGCAAAATGCACGCAATGATACTAAGATATAAAATGTGAGCTTCCAAAATTTTAAGAAATGATAATTGATAAAGAGAGTATAAAACATGATAAAAGTACAAAACCTTGACAAGGCAAAGCTTGCCGAAGTTGGAAAATCAATTACCGAAGCATTTATGGGCGAGCCCGGAGTTTTGATAAAGGGCTTCACCCTTAGTGACTGCATAGCATATTTTTCCATTCTTACGGAAATTTGTTATAACAGCGGCTGCCTTTACAGTATTTCCGACAAACACGAGGGCTTTGTTGCATATTGGACGAAAAACAACAAGCCATCAGCTAGGGTGTTTGTGACGCGGGAAGCAAAAAATGAGCCAAGCTGGCTCATTTTTTTTGCGGTTGCGGGTTTTAGGGCAGTCTGAAGGGTATCACCAAGTTTTGTGGTGATACCCTTTATTCATTATCTATGCTTTACTATAGCATTTAATCTTTCTGAAGACACTAGCATTATCCCTGCAAGAATGAGCAAGTACGGTGCATATAGCCAAAGGCTTATACCGCCTGCCAAAAATCCGAAAAGCGGAGGGATTATCGTGCCGCCCATGTATGCGCCTGCCATTTGAAGGCCTATTATAGACTGTGAATTTTCTTTGCCGAAATTTGACGGGGTTGAGTGGATTATTGCCGGATAAATTGGCGCACTGCCAAGGCCTATTATGACAAGCCCCATAAGTGCGGGCAGGGTTGTGTAAAGTGGAATAAATATTAAAACCACCCCTGAAATCACCGTAAGCGAGCCATATCTTATCAAGTTTTTATCGCCTATTTTATTTGCGACAAATCCACATAAAAATCTGCCGACAGTTATTCCTATGTAAGAAAGAGATGTGAAAAGTGCGGCGGTTTCGACGCTTACTCCTCTTGCGTTTACAAGATAAGTTGCCGCCCACATTCCAACGGTGCTCTCAATTCCGATATATGCAAAAAACGACAGTAGCACAGCCTTTACCCCTGGTATTTTTAAAGAGTTTTTAAGCCCTGTATTTTTATTTTGTGTAAGCTCTTCATGCATATCGGCGTGCTTTTGTTTTTTCCATAAAGGAAAGCTTAAGAAAATCATTGCGGTGAGTGCTATTTGAATTATAGACACGCTGAAATATCCGTTTTGCCAGCCTAGATTTTGTGATAGGCTAAAGCCCATGATGTAGGGACTTATCGTGGCGCCAACACCCCAACAGCAGTGTAGCCAGCTCATGTGTTTTGTGGAATAATTTATCGCAACATAATTATTTAATGCCGCATCAATTGCGCCGGCGCCAAGGCCGTAAGGCACGGCAAATATGCAAATCATTATAAAGTTTTGCGACACCGAAAAAGCAAAGAGCGAAAGTGCAGTCACAAGGACGCTGCTTGCCGTGATTATCTGCACAGAAAACTTTTTTGAAAGCCTGTCCGACATTAGGCTAGACACAACCGTTCCTGCGGAAATTATCATGCTGACTATTCCGGCGTAGGAAAGAGGAACTGCAAAATCGGTTTGCATGACGGGCCACGCCGAGCCTAAAAGCGAATCCGGCAGGCCTAGGCTGATAAAAGACAGGTAAATTATAGCGAGTAATAGCGAATACATAAAATTTCTCCTAAAAACAGTTTGACACTGTGTTTTTTTGTGATAAAATAAATATAACACGGAAAAACTAAAAGTCAAGATTATTAAAATTAAAAGAGGTGTTTTTATGTGCACGGCAGTTTTTTTAAACGATACTTTCGGAAGAAATATGGATTTAGAGTATGATTTTGGCGCAAATCTTGTAATTATTCCAAGAAAATTTCCGTTTAAATTCAAAAGAGAGGGTGAAATAAGCAGTCATTTTGCGGTTATGGGCGTTGCCGCCATGGTAAACGATTATCCGCTTTTTTGCGACGGAGTAAACGAGCACGGCTTATGTGTTGCAGGGCTTAATTTTAACGGCTTTGCCACTTGTTTTTGTGAGGACGACACAAAAGTAAACCTAACGCCATATGAGCTAATTTCTTATATTTTAGCTACTTGTAAAGATGTACAGACGGCTAAAAACTTGCTAAAAGAGACAAATCTTGTCGATATCCCCTTTATGGAGAGGCTTCCTGTTCCCACCTTGCACTGGCTTGTTTCGGATAAAAACGAGTCTATCGTCTTTGAATTCACAAAGGACGGTGGAAAAATTCATGACAATCCTGTGGGCGTTATGACAAACAACCCTAGCTTTGATTATCATCTTTACAATTTATCTTTTTATAAAAACTTGCAGACTTCTCGACCTGATAAATCTTTTAAGGAACATAAAAATATGGGTGTCGGCGAGGGTTCATTGGGTCTTCCCGGTGATTACAGCTCCGCCTCACGTTTTATAAGGGCAAGTTTTGTAAAAGAAAATTCTGTTTTACATGTGGGCGACCGCATTGCACAGACTTTTCATATCTTAGAGAGCGTTCAAATGCCTCGGGGCACTGTAACCACCGATGACGGCGCATATGACATCACCATGTACAGTGCTTGCATAGACACAAAAAATATGATTTATTATTTTAAAACCTATGACAACATAAACATAAGGGCGGTAAAAATGCATTCACAGGATTTAGACGGCAAAAAGTTATCCTGCTTTCCGCTTGAAAGCAAGGCAAATTACGAATTTTTAAATTAAAGGGGTAGAAATTATGGAAAATAAAATTACATTTAAGAACATTGATGAAACAAATTTAGAAGAGGCGCTGCTTCTTACGGTAAAAGACGAGCAACAAAAACATATAGAAACCGTGTACGACTGCCTATATGACGCAAGCAACTGCACTCCCGACAACACTTGGACTTGCTGTGGAATTTATCTTGACGACACGATGATAGGCTTTGCAATGTACGGCACTTGGATAAACAGGGCAAACGAAGATACGCTAGAAATATGGATAGACAGATTTATGATTGATGAAGACTACCAAGGCAAAGGTTATGGAAAAAGAGCCTTTGCACAAATGTCATGTTTTGTCTATGAAATTTACGATACCGATAAAATTTATCTCTCTGTATACGAAGACAACGAAGTTGCCGTTAAAATGTATAAAGACTTAGGTTTTGAGTTCAATGGAGAAAAAGACTCTAAAGGCGAGCTTGTCATGGTTAAAAACCGCTAATCTGCCATACCAATAATAAAAATAGGCTATCACGAATGATTTTTACCATTTGTGATAGCCTATTTCCTTGTTTATTTGCTTTCCTTATAAAATTTGTGTCCGCCTGATAGGTTGTACACCTCGTTAAATCCATTGCCTAAAAGTATGTTTTGTGCGGCGTTTCCTGTTACTCCTTTGTTGCAAAACGTGACTGTCGGCTTAGCTTTATCTAAACTTTCAAGCTCTTTTCTCAGTTTTGCGTGGGGGATATTTACCGCATTTTCAACCGTTCCTTTATTTTCAAAATCGCTAACGCTTCTTGCATCTATAAGCTGTGCGCCGTTTAAATTTGATAAGTTTTTACTCGTCACGACGGGTCTACTTTTATTGATTGCATTGTCTAAAATCATTCCCGTGTAGTGTATTGGGTCTTTTGTTGTAGAAAACGGAGGTGCGTATGCTAGGTCTAAATCAAACAGCTCATCCACCGTCGCCTTATAGGTGATAAGTGTCACTAGTACGTCAATTCTTTTGTCTACACCCTCATAGCCTATGATTTGTGCGCCCAAAATTCTTCCGTCTTCCCTATTTGCAATAGCCTTAATTATAAGCTCTTTTCCGCCCATATACTGTGGCTTATCAGGCTTTATATTATGACAAATTTCTATGTCATAACCCTCTGCCATCGCCTCTTCTTCCGAAAGGCCTGTGCTTGCAACGGCAATATCAAACACCTTGAAAATTCCCGTGCCTAAATTTCCTTTATATGTAGAGCTTACGCCCGTTATATTGTCGCCTGTTATGCGCCCTGTTTTATTTGCCGTACTTCCAAGAGGCCTGTAAATTGGCTTATTTGTTATCTGCATAAATGTTTCTATGCAGTCGCCACATGCGTAAATGTCCTCTATGTTTGTCTTCATGTTTTTGTCAACTTTTATAGCGCCTGTAATGCCGAGCTCCACTCCTGTCGATACCGCAAGTGCCGTGTTTGGCCTTACACCTGTGGCTAAAATTACCAACTCGCAGTCTAGTTTCTCGTTGTTTGAAAGCTCTACCCCGTCTTTGCATACCTCTATAATTGATGTGGATTTTAAAATTTTTACGCCTTTTTTTATAAGCCTGTTTTCTAAAATCTTTGCCATGTCAGGGTCTAAATTCGGCGTAATTTTATCCTTTATCTCTATGACTGTAGTGTCAATTCCTTGCTCTACTAAATTTTCAAGCATTTCAAGGCCCACAAAACCCGTGCCGGCTACTACTGCTTTTTTAGGTTTAACTGCATCTATAAAATTCTTTATTTTAAGGGCATCTCCCGGGCTTCTTAAATAGAAGACATTTTCAAGCTCACTGCCTTTTATATTTGGCTTTATCACGCTTGCACCTGTGGAAATTACAAGTTTATCATAGCTGTCGTGAAAAATTTCGCCTGAGACAAGATTTTTCACCTCTACAGTCTTTTTATCTTTATCAATCTTTAAAACTTCGTGCTCTATATGTATGTCTATATTGTATTTTTTCTTAAAAAACTGTGCATCTCTTGGCGTTATCGTGTCAAAACCCTCGGTTTTACCGCCTATAAAATATGGCATACCGCAGCCTGAGTATGAAATGTATTTGTCTTTTTCGTAAATTGTAATCTGTGCATGGTCATCATTTCTTCTTGCCTTAGCCGCCGCAGATGTCCCCGCCGCAACCGCTCCAATAACTATAATCTTCATAAAATAATTCCTCTTTCATATTAATAATTTTTGATATGTGTTTTTCAAGTTACACCTGTAATATATTATCACAGGTGTAATTTAATTTTATTCCTCTATTGCCGTGATAAATTTCAGCAAATTTACCGCCTCTTGACTTCCTTCTTTGTCCAGTGCATAAAAAGTCCACTTTCCATTTTGGGTGGATTTTACTATCCCCGAGTCACAAAGAATTTTCATGTGATAAGACAGTGCAGACTGCTTTATATCTGTAAGATCGGTCAAAACACAGGCGCATTTTTCACCATCTCTTAAAAGTGCTAAAATTCCAAGCCTCTTTTCATCGCAGAGCGCTTTAAAAACTTTTGCATTATTTTCATTTTCAATGCTCAATTGATTCACCACACATTAATTTTTTTTGATATATCTTTATTATAACAAATTTTTTTATACTGTCAACAAAAAAATAAGAATTGCGACAAAAAACATACAGATTATTGCGCTAATCATGATTAAAAGGGTTTTTGAGTAGCCTTTTGGCTCAATATCGCCCATTTTATCGAGTTTTCTAATTATAGGATGCAATTTTATATAGTACATTGCCGTACAAATTGCAACTGCGACTATACTTACAAATTTAGTCGTGTCATCTGCTGTAAACAAAATGACCGCTAAAAGTGCTATAAAAATTAATTTTGTGTTTGCCACCCAGTTTACCATATACTTTGTAAATAAAGCCGACGTTTCCTCTTTATTAAGCTTCTCCCAAGCCTTAAAAGCCTTCATAGAATTTCCATATTTAAAATTTGGTTTGAAATAAAGAATTAGTACATTCATCGCCTCCATAAAAATAAATATAAGTATCGCTATATCCAAAATTGTCATTATCTACTCCTTGAAGCACGGAAACTACTATTAGTTATGATTAATTTCTCGTGTTATATGTTTATATTTATATTATAATATTAACAGTAATGCTAGTCAAGTTAAATATTGTATTGACTTACGATTAAAAGTATGTTAAAATTTTAACAAACTTATTAATCCGCTCTCAAAACCCATTAAAAATATGGTTTTTTACAAAATCTATATTATTTATTAACAAATTCTGGATATAATAAGTATGTGATTTAGCTGCCTTTAAAATATAGGCTAAATTAATAAAAATAAAAGGAGAATAGGCATGAGTGAAAGTAAGACTTATAACATTGTAGACACGGCAGAAAACTTTAACGCAGCACTAAAAAGAGTGCGTGAGGCACAGGTGATTTTTGCAAATTACTCTCAAGAAAAAGTAGACGAAATTTTCAAAGCGGCTGCGCTTGCGGCAAACAAAATGAGGATACCGCTTGCCAAGATGGCCGTTGAGGAAACAGGAATGGGCGTTGTTGAAGATAAGGTTATAAAAAACCATTACGCCTCTGAGTACATTTACAACACTTACAAAGACACAAAAACTTGTGGACTTATAGAAGAAGATGCGGCTTTTGGAATTAGAAAAATTGCGGATCCCATAGGCGTTATCGGTGCGGTTATTCCCACAACTAACCCTACATCTACCGCAATTTTCAAAACTTTAATATGCCTAAAAACTCGTAACGGAATAATTATCAGCCCACACCCAAGGGCGAAAAACTGCACAATAGCAGCATCTAAAGTTGTTTTAGAGGCGGCGGTTAAGGCAGGCGCTCCCGAGGGAATTATAGCTTGGATAGATGTTCCATCTTTGGAGCTTACTAACCTTGTAATGAAAGAAACAGACACCATACTTGCAACAGGTGGCCCCGGCATGGTGCGTGCGGCATACTCATCAGGCAAACCCGCTTTAGGCGTTGGTGCGGGTAATACCCCTGCAATCATAGACAGCACAGCCGACGTTAGAATGGCAGTAAACTCTATAATTCAGTCAAAAACTTTTGATAATGGTATGATTTGTGCATCAGAGCAATCTGTAATAGCACTTGCCGACGTATACAAAGAAGTAAAGGCAGAATTTGAAAAGAGAAGCTGCTACTTCCTAAGCAAATCAGAGACCGAAAAAGTTAGAAAAACAATCATAATAAACGGCGCACTTAATGCAAAAATAGTCGGACAAACAGCGCATAAAATCGCAAGCCTTGCAGGAATTGATGTTGATGTAGACACAAAAATCTTGATAGGTGAAGTGCAAAGCGTTGAGCTAACAGAAGAATTTGCACATGAAAAACTTTCGCCGGTTCTTGCAATATACAAGGCAAAAAGTTTTGACGATGCTATAGAAAAAGCGGAAGTTTTGGTAAAAGACGGTGGTTTTGGCCACACGGCTTCACTGTTTGTAAATGTAAATGAAACCGAAAAACTTCAAAAACATGCGGCCGCAATGAAGGCTTGCCGTATACTCGTAAACACTCCGTCGGCACACGGTGGTATAGGTGATTTATTCAACTTCAAACTCGCACCGTCTTTGACACTTGGTTGCGGTTCTTGGGGCGGAAACTCAACTTCTGATAATGTTGGAGTTAAACACCTGTTAAACATTAAAACTGTTGCCGAAAGGAGAGAAAACATGCTTTGGTTTAGAACACCCGATAAACTTTACTTCAAAAAAGGCTGCATGCCGATAGCCCTTGACGAGCTTAAAACCGATTTATTTAAAAAGAAAGCATTTATCGTAACAGATAAATTCTTATATCAAAACGATTTCACAAAACCCCTTACAGATAAACTTGACGAAATCGGCGTAAAATACACTGTTTTCTCGAATGTCGAGCCTGACCCTACACTTGCTTGTGCTAAAGAGGGCGCAAAACTTATGGCAGACTTTGAACCAGATGTCATAATTGCTTTTGGTGGCGGTTCTCCAATGGATGCCGCAAAAATCATGTGGGTACTTTACGAACACCCAGAAGTAGATTTTGAAAACATGGCTATGAGCTTCATGGATATAAGAAAGAGGATATATAAATTCCCAAAACTTGGCGAAAAATCTTACTTTATCGCTATTCCTACTTCTTCTGGAACAGGCTCAGAGGTCACACCTTTCGCTGTTATTACAGACGAAACAACAGGCACAAAATATCCACTTGCAGACTATGAATTAATGCCAAACATGGCTATTGTGGACACAGACAATATGATGAGCCAACCTAAAGGACTTACTGCGGCTTCAGGTATAGACGTTTTAACCCATGCCGTAGAAGCATATGTATCTGTCTTTGCCTCAGACTTTACAGACGGCCCTGCAATGAAGGCGGTAAAATCTGTATTTAACTTCCTACCAACTTGCTATGATAATGGACAAGATGTGTATGCACGTGAAAAAATGGCAGAAGCATCCGCCCTTGCCGGTATGGCGTTTGCAAATGCATTTTTGGGAATTAACCACTCAATGGCGCATAAACTTGGTGCATATCACCACTTGCCACACGGCGTTGCCAATGCATTACTTTTAAGCAATGTCATAAGATATAATGCGGTTGAAAGCCCACCAAAAATGGGAACTCTTTCACAGTATCAATATCCTCAGGCTTTCGAGCGCTATGTAGAGCTTGCTCATTTCTCAGGTATTGTCGGCAAAGACGACAAAGATACTTTTGAAAAATTCATAAAAGCTATCGAAGACTTAAAGGCAAAAATAGGAATTAAAAAATGCATTAAAGATTACGGTATTTCAGAAGAAGACTTCCTAGCTACTTTAGACGAAATGGTAGAAAACGCATTTGACGACCAATGCACAGGCGCAAACCCACGCTACCCACTACTAAAAGACCTTAAAGAAATATATCTAAAATCATACTACGGTAAATAAGGGAGGGAAAATTTATGAAACTTGACAATGTAATTGCAAAAAGAACAAATAAAACCGTCTACAAAGACGGCGAAACGGCAATAAAAGTTTTTAACGAAAATTATTCTAAGGCAGACATTTTAAACGAAGCCTTAAACCTTGCAAGAGTCGAGGAAACAGGCCTTAGCATCCCCGCAGTTTTAGAAGTTACTAAAGTCGATGAAAAATGGGCTATAGTCACAAAATACGCAAAGGGTAAAACTCTTAAAGAACTCATGGAAGAAAACCCAAATATGGTAGAGGAATATATTGACATGTTTGTCGATATACAATTATCAATCCATGAAAAAAGAGCACCTCTTTTAAATAAATTAAAAGACAAAATGCAAAGAAAAATTTCAGAATCGGGTCTTGATGCCACAATGCGTTACGAGCTTCACACAAGGCTTGAAAGCATGCCAAAACACACAAAACTTTGCCACGGTGACTTCACACCTGCAAATGTTGTAATACAAACAGACGGCAGTGCATTTATTCTAGACTGGGCACACGCAACACAGGGCAACGCAAGTGCCGACGCCGCAAGAACTTATTTGATGTTCTGCCTAAATGGAAAAACAAAACTTGCAAACTTATATCTTGACGTATTTTGCCAAAAGAGCGATACTGCCCGTCAGTACGTACAAAAATGGCTACCTATAGTAGCTGCATCTCAACTTGTAAAAGGCAAAGAGAGCGAAAAAGAACTTCTTAACACTTGGGTAAATGTTGTTGAATACGAATAAGAGGTAACTTGCAATGAAAGAAAGTTTAGCCACAAAAAGAGCGAGGGAACGTGATTATTTCCAAAATCCTCAGTGGTTTTGCGACTTTGACATTTCACCACTTAAGGGCTGCTTTGAGCCCGAAGAGGGCGTTCACAGGCGTGACCCCAGCTCAGTAATAAAACACGGCGACGATTTTTATGTGTACTACACAAAATCTGTCGGCCCTCATGTAGGCTTTGGAAACCCGGATTTATCTAAAAAAGTTTTCCCTTGGGATTACTCTGAAATTTGGGTGGCAACTTCAAAAGACGGCTACACATGGAGTGAAAAAAATCTTGTGATTAAAACCGGGGACAAGGGCGCTTATGACGAGCGCTCTGTCTTCACGCCCGAAATTTTAGTCCATGAAAATAAATTTTATGTCGTGTATCAAACTGTAGAAAATCCATATGTAAACCGAGTTTTTGAAAATATTTCCATAGCCGTGTCAGACTCACCCTTAGGGCCTTTTAAAAAGTCCGATAAACCCATTTTAACTCCGACAAAAGACGGAATTTGGGAGGGCGACGAAGACAATAGATTTCTTGTAAAGAAAAAAGGAAGCTTCGACAGCCATAAAGTGCACGACCCACTGTTATTCTTTTTTAACAATAAATTCTACCTTTATTATAAAGGCGAACCCATGGGCGAAGAGATTTTCATGGGTGGACGTGAGACAAAGTGGGGGCTTGCAATAGCCGAAAATCCATTTGGACCGTATGAGAGGTGCGAGTACAACCCCATAACAAACAGCGGTCATGAAACCTGTCTTTGGAAATACAAAAACGGCTTTGCGGCATTTTTGCGAACAGACGGTGTAGAGAAAAACACCCTGCAATTTGCACAGGACGGAATTAATTTTGAGATAAAATCAGTAATTAAATTTGGCCCCGAAGCCTCCGGCCCGTTTAGAGGCACAGAAGATTTTGACGACCCACTACAGGGCATGAAATGGGGACTTTCCCATAATGTAGAGAGTGAGTGGGGATACATAGTCCGCTTTGATTTAAACACAAATCAAAGAGATATCTATATGTCAAAAGAGGTAAAAAAAGCCGACGGCGCAAAACTTCATTAGTTAATTAATAATTAATAGTTAATAATGAATAATTGCAGATAATTGGCAAAAAAATGCTGTGATGAAAATTCATCACAGCATTTAAATTTACTCTTCTACTTCGGTTTCCTCGTCTATGTCGATTGCATCTTCATAGATAAATTCGTGTATCACTTTTGAGTCTGCCTCTAAATCACTAAACCACATCCAGCTGCCATTTTCTAAGCCGCTTGATAGACTTTCGTTGCCTTCATAGTTTGGAACGCTTAGAGTTTCAATGCCAAATCCGCCTGTTGCAAATGGGATAAACCCTAAAATATCGCCGATATCGAGTGAAGTTTCACACAGATAACTTACTTGATTTACAAGGTCGGGATACTCCCCTGCCGGAATTTCCGGAATTTTATTTAACAGTGAAGTCATAACCTCTTGCTGTCTTAAGGCTCTTTCCGTGTCACTGCCCACGCTTCTAATTCTTGCGTAAGCCACAGCCTGCACGCCGTTAAGCTCTATAAGACCCGTATTGTATTGTCTATATGCACCTTGTCCAAGCTCTAGCAAGCTTTGATTAATAAAGTACATTTCGTCGCTTGTAACGTCTACTGTAACTCCGCCAAAGGCGTCTACTATCTCTGCCATGTTGTAAAAGTTTACCGTAACATAGTCTTCAATATTCAAATTAAAGTTTTGGTTTAAAGTCCTCACAGCGCCCTCTGCACCGTGGTAGACGTAGGCATGGGTAATTTTGTCATAGTCAGGCTCGTCTGTATCAGAAATATTTACCTTAGTATCTCTTAAAATTGAAGTTAGTTTAATGTTATTTGTCGCCTCATCAATTGATAAAATCATTACAACGTCTGAGCGACCACTAAAACTATCGTACCTTGAGTCAAGTCCAAAAAGTGCAATGTTTGTGACCCCTGGGTTTTCCTCTGCGATTTCTACAGCCTCCGAGGTTATTCCCAGCTCTTCCTTATCCTCTGTTATTACAGTAGTGCTAAGGCCTGCAAGCACATAGTTTGAAACATATAATGCAGCCGCACCAAAAAGTATTAAAACTATGCTAAAAAAGCAGATAAGACTTTTAATTATTACGTGCTTTTTCTTCCTCTTTGGAGCATTTTTAACTTTTTTATATTCCGATTTAGAAGAATAGCTTGAAAGCTCTTCAAAATCTTTTTTATTTTTAGCCATAATAAAGTTTCCCTTTCATAAATGACATCTAAATTTTTGGATAAATACCTTGTAATTATACCTTAAATAGCGAAAAATGTCAATGAATAATAAAATTTGCAATATTCACAATCAAACAAGCATATAATTATTGAATATTCCTCCTTAATGTGGTATAATAATTTGATTAATGATTGATAGCCCTGTGGGCTAAATTGAAAGGAAAATGCGAGTAATAATGTTAAACGAAAAAGTAAGAGAAAATTTAAGGAATGTGGCAATAATTGCCCACGTTGACCACGGAAAAACGACTTTAGTAGACCAGCTTTTAAAACAAAGCGGAATATTTAGGGTCAACGAAAATGTAGCCGAGCGTGTAATGGACTCGGGCGATTTAGAAAGAGAGCGTGGAATTACCATACTTTCAAAAAACACTGCAGTAATGTATAAGGACACAAAAATAAATATAGTAGACACACCGGGACATGCCGATTTCGGCGGTGAAGTTGAACGTATTTTGATGATGGTTGACGGAGTTGTGCTGTTGGTTGACGCCTTTGAGGGCTGTATGCCACAGACAAGGTTTGTTCTTAAAAAAGCCTTAAGCCTTGGCAAAAAACCATTGGTTGTTGTTAATAAAATAGACAGGCCGGGCGCTAGACCCCATGAGGTAGTCGACGAAGTTTTAGATCTTTTCATAGAGCTTGGTGCCGACGATGACCAACTTGAGTTCCCCGTTGTATATGCATCTTCAAGAGACGGCTATGCAATGAACGAGCCCGACGAAAAATCCGATGACATGACAGCGCTTTTTGAGGCGATAGTAAGGGAAATTCCTGCGCCAAAAGGCGACGGTGACGCACCGCTTCAAATTCTTTTTTCAAATATCGATTATGATGAATATGTGGGAAGAATAGGAGTAGGCCGTGTCGAAAGAGGCAGTGTAAAACTTGGGCAAGCGGTAATGGTTTGCTCTGAAGACGACAAGCCTAAAAATGCAAGAATCACTAAACTTTATCAGTTTGAAGGACTTAAAAGAGTGGAGTACGACACCGCAAGTGTTGGCGACATAGTATGTGTGTCCGGCATAGCAGATTTAAACATCGGCGAGACAGCCTGTGCGCTTGACTGTGTAGAGCCTCTCCCCTTTGTAAAAATTGATGAACCCACGGTTTCTATGATGTTCATGGTTAACAACTCTCCCTTTGCAGGAAAAGAGGGCAAATTTGTAACCTCAAGAAACCTGCGTGATAGGTTATTTAAGGAAGTTGAAACTAATGTTGCGATGAGGGTTGAAGAAACAGACAGCGCCGACACCTTTAAGGTATCAGGCAGAGGCGAGCTTCACCTTTCCATATTAATAGAGCAAATGCGTCGCCAAAACTACGAGTTTCAAGTATCACGTCCACAAGTTATATTTAAAAGAGATAAAAGAGACAAGGTTTTAGAGCCTATAGAGCTATTAATGATAGAGGTGCCGGACTCATATGTTGGTGCCGTAATGGAAAAACTAGGAAGCCGCAAGGCAGAGATAGTAAACATGGGCACACGTGAATCGGGCATCACTCACATGGAATTTAAAATTCCTGCAAGAGGACTCATGGGTTATCGCTCAGAATTTTTGTCCGACACAAACGGAAACGGCATAATGAACCATGTTTTTGAGGGATATGACGAGTTTAAGGGTGATATAATCCAAAGAACACAAGGCTCATTAGTGGTACACGAAACGGGTGAATCGACAGCCTACGGACTTTTCTCCGCACAAGACAGGGGAAGACTTTTCATAGGACCCGGCATACCGGTCTATGAGGGCATGGTAGTTGGAGCAAACCCTAAAAATGAAGATATCGTAATAAATGTATGTAAGAAAAAACATGCTACAAACACAAGGTCATCTGGTTCTGACGATGCGCTAAAACTGACACCTGCATCAAAACTCAGCCTAGAGCAGTGCCTAGAATTTATTGCAGACGACGAGTTGGTTGAAATCACACCAAAATCTGTGAGAATGAGAAAAATAGTGCTCGCAAAAGAACTCAGAATGAAAAAACCTAAGAAATAATTAATAATCAATAATTAATAATTAATAATTATTAGTTAATACCGGAAAGGAGGGAAAAGCTTGAATTTTGTAATACTTGACTTGGAGTGGAATGCTTCATACAGCAAAAAAGCTAAATCTTATATCAACGAGATTATCGAGTTTGGCGCAGTAAAATGCGACGAAAACTTAAATTTAATAAGCACTTTTTCCTCTTTGGTTTCACTCCAAATTGGAGAAAAAATAAGCTCCGTTATAAGCGAGCTTACAAACATAAAAAATGAGGAGCTAGACAACGCCTTGCAGTACACGCAAGTTGTCAGCAAGTTTAAAAAATGGGCGGGAGAAAATATTTTGCTCACTTTTGGCACCTCAGATGTTTTATCACTAATACAAAACTGCAAGTATTTTAGTGGCGACAGGAAAATACCTTTTCTTACTAAATATGTCAATTTGCAAGAGTATTTTCAAAGCTTTATGAAAGATGAAGCTACTCCACTTTTAGAAAACCAAAAGCAAATTAGTCTTATAAACGCCGCTAAACTGCTTGGCATTGACACCGACAGCATGAATATGCACAGGGCCTGCGACGACAGCCTGCTTGCCTATGAAATTTTAAAGAGAATTTATAATAAAAAAGACATAGCCTCCTTTATACAGGATGCACAAGCAGAAGAATTTTATGATAAAATGACATTTAAAACCAATATCATAATTGACTCAAGGCATCATTTAGTCGACAAAGAGCAGCTTAAATTCACCTGCGAAAAATGCAGCGGAAAAGCCGTGAAAAAAAGCGGTTGGATGGTAAAAAACAAACGACTTTTTGCGGAGTTTCGTTGTAGAAATTGCGGTTACGAATTTTTGGGCAGAGTGCAAATAAAAGAGAAGTATGAGGGGATTACGATAAGCAAAAAAACCTCTCCTTTATCAAAAATAGAAAAGCCCAGAAAAGCCATGAATGACACTATTTCCAACATGAATTTAAAAATAGTAAAGGGCGTTGGACTTCTCACATTTAATACCTGGGAGGGTTTTGAGGGCATAAAACATGCTTTTTCAACAAGAATAGGCGGAGTTTCAACGGGAATTTACGCCAGCATGAATCTTGCAACAGACAGAAGCGATAACCCTAAGAATGTAGAGGAAAATTACAGGCGCATGACAAACGCCTTAGGTGTTAGCAGGGACAGCTTGGTATGCGGGGCGCAAACACACACGACAAATGTCTGTGTAATGGGTGCCGAGCATATTGGCCTTTTGGCAAAGGAAAAGCTGGAGCTTTTTGACACCGACGGAATAGATGCGATATGTACAAACCAAAACGACATTACCCTTACAATTTACGCCGCCGACTGTGTTCCAATTTATTTTTACGACCCTGTAAAAAAAGCAATAGCACTTGCGCATGCAGGTTGGCGTG
The DNA here is from genome assembly GCA_964370635.1 of uncultured Eubacteriales bacterium. Classification (GTDB taxonomy): domain Bacteria; phylum Bacillota; class Clostridia; order Oscillospirales; family Acutalibacteraceae; genus SIG603. The sequence goes on from CAYJJU010000027.1 coordinate 20,160, forward strand.
GAACGGTTTCTAACATTGCAGGAAACACTGTAGCTAAGCTTACCGAGGAATATGGGTGTAACCCAGAGGACATAAAAGTCGCTATAGGCCCGTCCATATCCTTCGAAAGCTTTGAGGTGGATAAACCCTGTGCGGACGAATTTTTGGCGCTTGACGGCAGTGAAAATTTCGTTAGGCACATCAAAGAAGAGAAATATAAGGTTGATTTATGGCAGTGCAATAAGAGTTTTTTAATTAAAAGTGGCATTAAAGACACGAACATCGTTATAGGCGGTGTTTGCAGTGTAAATAACAGTGACCTTGTTTTCTCCCATAGGGTAACAAAGGGAAGAAGAGGACATAATGCGGCGTTTTTGCGCTTAAATTAGTGAGGTAAATATGGATTTTAATAAAATAAACCGAGAACTTTTTTCTTTTATTGACGGCAGTCCTACAGCGTTTCATGCGGTGAAGTCCGTGGAGTGCGAGCTTGAAAAAGCAGGCTTTAAAAGACTTTCAGAGGCCGAAAAATGGGATATTAAAGAAGGCCAAAAATATTTTGTAACTAGAAATCAATCATCAATAATCGCATTTACCCTGCCAAAATCTATTTATAAGGGCTTTTTAATCACCGCCGCCCATTCCGACTCACCCTCGTTTAAGGTGAAGGAAAACGGCGAAATTAAAGAAGACGCAATGTACACAAAGCTTAACACAGAACCCTATGGTGGCATGATAATGTCCTCATGGATGGACAGGCCACTCTCCCTTGCAGGTAGGGCGGTAATTAAGACGCAAAACGGCATAAAATCCACTCTTTTTAACGTGGATAGAGACGTTTTGCTCATACCCAACATGGCAATCCACATGCAAAGAGAGATAAACAAGGGCTATGCCTTTAATCCTCAAGTCGACATGCTGCCACTTTTGGGCGATGAAAATGCAGACTACAAAAAGCTTATTGCCGACGAAGCTTGTGAGGATAAAAAAGACATTTTAAGCATTGAAGCCTTTTTATATGTAAGAGAAAAAGGCAAAAACATCGGCTATAACGGCGAATTTATACAGTCACCAAGGCTTGACGATTTACAGTGCAGTTTTTCTTGCCTAAAGGCATTTTTAAACAGTGAAAGCAAAAGTCACGTAAATGTGTTTTCTATGTTTGATAACGAAGAAGTCGGAAGCTCTACAAAGCAGGGTGCGGACTCAAGCTTTTTAAAAGATGTGCTTAAAAGAATTAATATCTGCCTAAAAAAAGACGAGGAAGACTTTATTTGTGATATTTCAAACAGCTTTATGGTGTCGGCAGACAATGCACATGCCGTGCACCCAAATTTTCCAAACAAGTCGGACTCTACAAATAAAAATTACTTAAACCACGGCCCCGTAATTAAATTCAATTCAAACCAAAAATATACCACGGACGCCGTCTCCTCTGCGGTTTTTAAGACCTTGTGTGATGACTGCGGCGTAAAATATCAGGTATTTCATAACCGCTCAGACGCTCCGGGCGGCTCTACACTTGGCAATATTTCAAATTCGCATGTATCGCTTAACAGCATAGACATAGGTCTGCCCCAGCTTGCAATGCACTCTGCGGTTGAAACTGCGGGAAGCAAGGACACGCTTTACTTGATAGAGGTTTTAAAAGCCTTTTATTCTGCTTCTTTTTCGCAAAAAAGCGACGGCGAATATTTCACTCTTACGGAGGTAACTAATGAAAAAAATTAAACTTGTGGTAGTCCTATTATTTGTGTCACTGTTTTTTACGGCCTGTTCAGAGCCCCAGCAAGTTTTTGTTGGAACCTACGAAGGCCATGCGGTAGAAATTACACCGCCCACAAACTGGGTGATGACTTCATACGACATGGGTGTTTCTTTTACGCCATTAAGCCAAACAAATATGCTCTCCACAATAACTGTGCAAGAGCATACAAACCAAATAGTTGAAGACATGATTTTGAACGAGGAAGAAGTCAAACAAATGGTAATCGATGAAATTAACGCCATGTCAGAAGATGAAACCTATGTTGATTTTAAAACTTTCGAAGTGAGAACTTTCGGCGAAAACTCAGGCATTTACGTGCTTGTGACCTATCAGTACAGCGGACATGAAATGAAGCAGGAACAGCTAATTTTTGACACCTCTTACGGTGCCGCAAGCATAACATTTTCAACCGTAGGCGATGAAGACATGGACGAATTATTCGATGAAGTAATTGAAGAACTTGTTATAAAATAGTTTATAAAAAATCCGACCAGTTTTGGTCGGATTTTTTTATACTGTCAATAAACCACTGTGGCAAAAAATGCTGCACAAAAGGTACGATATGAGGAAAGTTTTTTAGGGAACGTGAAAAAAACTCTGTAAATAGTGAAAATCTAGGCTTTCTATGATAAA
>CAYJJU010000028.1:0-22362 GCA_964370635.1 uncultured Eubacteriales bacterium
AGTTAATAGTTAATAGTTAATAATTAATAGTTAATAATTAATAGTTAATAGTTAATAGTTAATAATTAATAGTTAAGGTCGCCTTTGTGTGGGCGACCTGTTTTTTTGGAAAATTACCTAAACCTCAAAGGAGGAAATGAAATATAAAACTTCTAGATATTACTGCCAATTATTTGACAAAATTTTACAAAAATAATATAATTAAGATGCGTAGGACACTACTATAAACGGTGGACGGTTGCCCTCTCCCGAGAGGGTATATATTTCTAATAAAATACCCTCTAATCCATATGGAAAGAGGGTGATATGTATGAGCGATTTTGAAATGATTTCAATTTTTCTTATGATGTTCGGGATATTTGCTTCCCTTATCATCTCTAACATAAACAAAAAGAAATAAACCGCCCTAAGCCAAAGGTTGCGGTTTAGTTTCTAAACAATACTTTTGGGGCAACCGTCTATCGGTACGCTTATATTATATGGTATTTATTTTAAAATGTCAAGTAGGGGACGATGCCCTTTTTTAGTGAAAAGTGAAAAGTGAAGAGTGAAGAGCGGTGGTGAAAATCCTACGGATTTTTTGATTATATTTATTTTCGATAAAACCACCAAATACGGTGTAGGGCAAGGGCTCTGCTCTTGCTTTTTGGTTTAATGAAAATTGCGAAAACCATGCGGGCAATTCGTGAATTGCCCCTACAAATTATATTACAATTTATATTTATAAATACATTTTTCACGTTCACCCTCTTTATACATATCGCTATAAGTGGGCACTTTTACTATGCCGTGGAACGTGGCTCCGGCGTAGTCGCAAGTTTTTCTTGAGGCGAAATTATCGGGGTTGCAGGTGATAATCAGCTCTTCAAAGCCGTGCTTTTTTGCAAGCCTAAACAGAAGTTTACACGCCTTGCCTGCGTAGTGATGTCCTCTGAATTTTTCGAGAACGCCATAGCCTATGTGGCCGCCATAGTAAAGTTTTTCGCCGTGTCCCACCCTAAAGTCGCATTCGCCGACCTCTGTATTATCAAGAAGGCAAATTTTGAAATGGTAGGCAGGGGCAAAATCTTTTATGGGGTCTGCCGGTGTTGTTTTTATTAGTTTTAAATATATTTCCTCGTCTTTTAAAAAATCCGTGTCAAAAAACATGTTGTCATAACTCCTTTGTCCAATATTTTCTATCAAGTGTACGGTACTGTATCGCTTCGGCGGCGTGTTCTGCCTCTATTGTATTGCTGCCCTCCAAATCCGCTATGGTTCGGGCGACTTTTACCACTCGGTCATACGCCCTTGCGGAAAGACCTAAGCCTTCAAAGGCTTTTTGGAGCAAAGCTTTTGCTCCGTCGCTTATTTTGGCAAATTCTTGCAGCCTGTCGGCGGTGATTACTGCGTTGCAGGTTATTTTTGTGCCTTTAAATCGCTTTTCTTGTATCGCCCTTGCGGCATCTACTCTTAGTTTTACGTCTTTTGAGCACTCCTCTTTTTTGTTTGAGACCAACTGTTCGTATTCTACAGGTGGCACTTCTATATGTATGTCAAGCCTGTCAAGCAGAGGGCCTGAAATTCTTGATAAATACTTGTTAACTATTCTCGGTGAACAGGTGCAGTGCTTTGTCGGATGGCCAAAAAAGCCGCAGGGGCAAGGGTTCATTGCCGCCACAAGCATAATGTTACACGGGTAGCTTACCGTGCCGAAAACCCTTGATATTGTAACCTGTCTGTCCTCTAAAGGCTGTCTTAAAATTTCCATAGCCGTGCGTGAAAATTCGGGTAGCTCATCTAAAAACAGGACTCCGTTGTGAGATAGAGAAATTTCACCCGGCCTTGGTATAGTGCCTCCGCCTGACAAGCCATTTGTGGAAATTGTGTGATGCGGCGAGCGAAACGGCCTTATCGTTATAAGCGGAGAGTCGGAGCTTAGCTTTCCTGCTATGGAGTGAATTTTTGTGGTTTCTATGGATTCATCGGCCGTCATGTCCGATAAAATTGACGGAAGCCGTTTTGCAAGCATGCTCTTTCCGGAGCCCGGTGGGCCTATGAGTAGCAAGTTGTGTCCGCCACTTGCGGCAATTTCAAGTGCTCTTTTAACATGCTCCTGTCCTCTGACATCGGCAAGGTCTAAATTTTGCAGCTCGTTTTTGCTTTGCGCCCTGTTAAATACCGTGGGAAGTATAGGTTTAACGTCCCTTAAATGCTCTACGAGCAAAACTATGTTTTGGCAGGCATATACATTAATTCCCTCTACAACCGAGGCTTCAAGTGCGTTTTGAAATGGCAAAAATATATGTTTAAAACCATATTCTTTTGCGGCTATGGTCATGGCCAAAGCGCCTTTTACAGGTCGAAGCTCGCCTTTTAGCGATAACTCACCTATAAAAACGCAGTCGTCTGTCTTGCAAATTAACTGCCTTGATGCCTTTAAGAGAGAAATCATTAAGGGTAAATCGTAAATTGGCCCTTCTTTTTTCTTGTCGGCAGGGGCTAAATTCATAGTGATTTTGCTGACGGGGAATTTAAAACCGCAGTTTTTTACGGCAGAGCGCACCCTGTCTCTCGATTCTTTTACCGCGGTGTCGGGAAGACCTACTATGTCAAAAGAGGGAAGGCCTGAGGAAATGTCACATTCTACCTCAACCTTAAAAGCTTCCATCCCAAAAAGCCCCATGCTAAAGGCATGGTTAACCATAATTTCACCCCCCGAAGTTAATTTTGTCCTTATAAAAGTATTATACGACATAATAAAAGTCATATCAAGTCGAAATTTCTACAAAAATGACTAAAAATTATTATTTAATTAAAAATTTTTTTTACAAATGAATATTTGCTTGACTTGTGGGGCGTATGCGTGTATACTTATATGTAATGAAATCGGGTCGGAGAGTGAAAATGCGAAATTTTGAGAACATGGAACTTTTAGATTTACTAGAAAATGTAGATGTTCAAGAAGCTTTTGCAGAAATTGAAGCTCGATTTATATGGCTTATAAAGTCAAAAATTTTTTCTTTGGGAATAAAACCCAGTGACGATATGTTGCAAGAGGGTAGGCTAGCGCTTTTTGATGCCGCAAAAACTTATAAGAGTGATTTGGGCGCATCGTTTAAAACTTATGCAGGCGTGTGCATCTACAACAGACTATCCAACATGGTCAGAGAAAAGAAAAATGTACCACTTAGCGATTTTTTATCAATTGAAGAACTTTCGGCGCAGGATAAGATTTTGGTCGACTCGCCAGAAGTTGAATTTGAAAAACGGGAAAACTATGAAGCTGTTTTAAGTAAAATCCACATAACCTTGTCTGATTTTGAATGTAAGGTATTGGCACTATATTTAAGTGGTTATAAGCGCTCGGAAATTCAGGAAAAATTTTCCATTTCCATAAAGGCTTATGACAATGCAATAGCTCGTGTTAGAAAAAAGCTAAAGGCAAACCCATTTTTGTAAGGTAGGTATATTACCTTAACATATGCCCATCAATCCAGTTTGACATTTGATTTATTTTAAGTGAGCGGTGCAACTCCGTATAGGGCGAAATATCTTATATACTCAAAAGCGAGGGAAAAAAATGTTTGAAGACAAAAACCTAATCTGCAAAGAATGTGGCTCTGAATTTACTTTCACAGCCGGTGAGCAAGAATTTTATGAATCAAAAGGCTTTGTAAATGAGCCACAAAGATGTAAATCTTGCCGCACAAACCGTAAAGCATCTGCAAGAACAGAGCGTGAGCAATTCACAGCAACTTGCGCATCTTGCGGACAAGAAGCAACTGTACCTTTCAGACCACGTGAAGACAGACCTGTATACTGCAGCGACTGCTTTGCAAAAATGAGAGAAGAGCAATAATTTTTGCTAACATTTAGTTGTAAAAAAACTCCGCCTTTTTTATAAGGTGGAGTTTTTGCAGTTTATTTTAATTAAATTAATTCACCGCATTTGCGGTTTAATATATAAGGAGCAAAATTCATGCGTGAACTATATAAACTAAGCCTAAGGCTTGATAAATGCGCACAATTTGTTAGAGAAAATGTGAAAGTGGCAGACATAGGCACAGACCATGGCTATCTGCCGATTTGGCTTATAAAAAGCGGCAAAAACTCACAGGTGACAGCCGCCGACGTAAATGAAGCACCGCTTTCCTCGTGTGCCCTAAACGCTAAAAAATATAAAGTAGAAATTAACACCGTTTTATCAAACGGGTTTGAAAATATAGATGAAACTTTAGTCGATGACTGCGTTATAGCAGGCCTTGGCGGAGAGATAGCAATAAAGATAATTGATGGGGCCCCGTGGCTTAAAAATAGCAAAAAAAGGCTGATACTGCAACCCATGAGCATGCCGGAAAAACTCCGTGCCTATCTATTTAAAGAAGGTTTTTCTATACTAAAGGAAGAGCTTGTGATGGACGAGGGGAAACTTTACTCGGTAATGCTTGTAAAATATCAAGAAGAAGAGCATGAAAAAATAGAAGAATTTATGGGCAAAATACAGCCGAAATCAGACTATAGCGAGGAATACGCATACAGGGTTGTGACAAAACTTCACAACAATAACAAGGCATCAAGAAAAATTGGTGACGAAGAAATGTGTGAGCTTAGGACAAGTTTGATAAAAGAAATAAGCGATAAATATTTAAGGTGAGACATGAAAATAATTGATATTTACAGTAAAATAAATGAAATAGCACCGTTTGATAGCTCGTTAAGTTTTGACAATACAGGGCTTTTGATAGGGGACATGCTTGAAGATGTAGACAAGGCACTTATTTGCCTTGATTTAAGCTGTGATGTAATAGAAGAAGCACTAAATATAGGTGCGACACTTATTATCACGCATCACCCTGTGATTTTTTCACCGCTTAAGAGTGTAAATGCAAATTCTTTGGTTGCAAAGGCGATAAAGGCAGGGCTTAATGTGCTTTCCTGTCACACAAACTTAGATAAATGCGAGAGTTTTGGTGTAAACATAGCACTAGCAAATGCCTTGGGTCTTAAAAATGTAAAATGCGTGTCGCAAGACGACATTTTATTTGTCGGTGAGCTTGAAAACGAAATGGATATTAAAGATTTTTGCAAACTGATTAAAGAAAATCTTAATTCGGAGTGTGTTTTGTGCACCCATGATGACAAAAAAGTAAAGACCGTGTCGTTTTGCTCGGGAGCCGGTGGAGGCATGCTTGAGTTTGCTAAAATGCATTCGGATGTATTTTTAACGGGGGAAATAAAACATCATGAGTTTTTAATGGCAAGAGAGCTTAAGTTTCCCGTGATTATGGCAGGCCACTATGAAACAGAGAAGCCTTTTGCGGGCTTACTTTTAAATTATTTGCAAGATGAAATAAAGGATGTTAAATTCCTTATATCAGAAAAGGAAAATAATCCTGTAAAAGCATATTAGGAGGATTTATGGCGCTTGACGCAATTTTTTTAAGGCATATAAGAAGCGAATTTCATGAAAAACTAATTGGCGGTAGGGTGGATAAAATACATCAGCCAAACCGTGACGAAATACTCATGTCCATAAGGACAAGGGAAAAAACATATAAAATACTGTTTTCGGTAAGGCCTGATACTGCAAGGGTGCATTTTACCGATTTTTCGCCTGAAAATCCGGCACAGCCTCCTATGCTTTGCATGCTTTTAAGAAAAAGACTGCAAAGTGCTAAAGTCATGGGCGTTTATCAAAGCGGACTTGAAAGAGTGATGAAAATTGAGTTTGAGGCGGTAAACGAGCTTGGTGAGCGTGTAAGTTTATGCATAGTTTGTGAGATTATGGGTAAGTACAGCAACATAATTTTGGTAGGTGAAGACGGGAAAATTATAGATGCAATTAAAAGGGTAGATGCACAAATGAGCTCCGAAAGACTTATTTTTCCGGGGCTTTTATACCGTGACCCTCCAAAGCAAGATAAGGTTTCTGTTTTAGAAATTCAGGCGGAAGAAATTTTGGAAAAAATTGAAAATCTTCCCAAAATGGCATACCTAAACAAAGCTATAATGGCGGTAATACAAGGTGTTTCTCCCATAGTTTCAAGAGAGATAGAACATGTGGTCGGAAGAGGGGAAAGCGTTGTTTCCTCGCAGATGACAAACTATCAAAAAGACAGGCTTTTAAAGGAAATTACTGCGCTTAAAGAGGCATATCAAAATGCAAGTGGTAGGCCTTTTATGGTCACAAATAATCAAGATAAGCCTATAGATTTTTCTTTTATGGATATAAAACAATATGCAAATGCCGCAAAGGTTTTAAAGCTAGAAAGTTTTTCTAGACTTTTAGATAGCTTTTACATACAGCGTGACACAATGGAGCGCATGAGGGTGAAAAGCATGGACCTTTATAAGCTTTTGACAAACAGAGAAGAGAGACTTTCAAGAAAAATTGAAAGCCAGCTTATGGAGATTAAGGACTGCGAAAATCGAGAAGAATTTAGGATGAAGGCAGATTTAATAAATGCGAATATTTATGCAGTAAAAGACAGAGTAAGCTCTATAAAAGTAATGAATTATTTTGACGAGGATTATCCTGAAATAGAAATTGAGCTTGACCCACTGCTTACGGCGTCACAAAATGCGCAAAGGTATTATAAAAAATACACCAGGGCAAAGACGGCGAAAATAAAATTAGGCGAGCAAATTGAAATAGCAAAAGCGGAGCGAGAATATATAGAGAGCCTATTTTTTTCACTGACAGAGGCTAAAACGGAGCAGGACTTACTAGAAATAAGGACGGAGCTCTCAGAGCAAGGATATGTAAAGGCTCAGGGCGGTAAAAAGGCTAAGGCGGTAAAGCAGCTTCCTCCATTAGAGTTTGAAGTTTCCGACGGATTTAAGGTTTTGGTTGGAAGAAATAATAAGCAAAACGATACCTTAACAATGAAAACTGCAAGAAACAGCGACATGTGGTTTCACACAAAAAATATTCCTGGCTCTCATGTAATACTCCAAACAGGGGGTGTTGAGCCCACAGACAAGGCGCTTGAAGATGCAGCGAGGATAGCCGCAAGGCACAGCAAAGCCAAAAATTCCTCACAGGTGCCGGTGGATTACACTAAGGTTAAAAATATATCAAAACCGCAAGGAGCAAAACCGGGTAAAGTTATATTTGTAAATTATTATACTATGTATGTAAATCCGCAGGAAGAGTAAGTTTTATTTGCTTTTTTCTGGTAAAATTGGTATAATATTTAATTGGATAGATATTATTGTGACTATGATCGAAATGGGGTAGTGGTTTTATGATTAAAAAGATTTTTAGCGTTTCCATGGTGCTCATAGCTGCGATATTACTGCTACTTGTTGTTTTAAGGACATACCGTTTTAGTAATGCAATTAACACAAGGCTTGAAGAGTCTACGTTAAATTCCTTATCTGAAATATCTTTGAATGTTAAGTTTTTTATTGAAGACGATTTAACAAAAAAAATAGAGTTTTTAGACAGTCTTGTGGACACATTAATCACCGTTGCTACTGACGAGGAAAGAATAGCGGAATATATTGCAGATATGAGTCGTCACAGCAGTTTTGGGCTTAGAAGAATAGCGGTAGTGGATAAGGACGGAAACGGAATTACAGAAGAGCGGCAATACGTGGATATTTCTGAGGCGGATTATTTTGAAACGCTTAAAGAGGGAAATATAGTTATTACCGATTTTGTAGTGTCGCCCGTGACAGGTGGACAGGCGGTCATTATTGCAAGTCCTATATTCATAGGTGGAGTGTTTGATGGAGCCATTCAAGCAGAGGTTGCAATAGAAGATATAGAATATTTATTTGAGTCTTCGTTTGATGGCCGAGGATATTACTTTGTAGTCGATGCACAGGGTACAATAATATCACAAACGCAAAATGAATATACAATCGCAACGGATAATTTGTTTGAGTCAATGGCTTATGTCGATGTAGAGGGCGGTTATGATATTGATTATTTGGTGGGAGCGGTCGAAAACGAACAAGAATTCACTTTGGAATATACGGTAGAAGATGAGAAAAGACTTGCGCAAATCAGGACCATAGAAAATACGGACTGGTACCTTTTTACAGCAATTCCGGAGGAAGTCATATCGCAAGAGTCAGACGAGATAAGTGCTGATGTGTATGTGTTTGTTGTTGAGATGTGCGTTGCGGTAGCAGGAGCTTTAATAGCAATAATAGTTTTACAACTTACTTGGAATAGAAATGTAAGAAGAGCCTTAGAATATGATAAACTTACAGGGGTTTACAATCTAAGCAAATTTAAAATAGAGATTAAGAAAAAACTCATGAAATATCCTAAGGAAAGGTTTACTATTATAAAACTTGATTTAATTAACTTTAAATCTATTAATGAAATTCATGGCTTTGAAGTAGGAAATCAAGTAATAAGGCAGTTTGCAGGCGTAGGAAAAAAATCGACTTTGCCACATTTTATGCAGGCAAGAGTGGGAGCAGACGAGTTTTTACTGTTTGCGCCATATGAAGTTTTTGAGCATCTTGATAAGACAAGTAAATATTATGAAGCGCTATTTGCAAGCGGCTTGGATTCTCTAGACCAACACGATTTCCAATTTAGATATGGAAGATACGCTATTCCTGATAATAGAAAAGAAGTAGACGAAATAGTTAACAACGTGACAATGGCGCACTATTTTGCCAAGGAAAAGGCAGGCTCGTGTATAGTAGACTATAATGATAGCTTTACTAAAAATGTCATAAGGGCGACAGAAATTACAAATAAAATGAATATGGCGCTTATAAATAAAGAGTTTAAGCTATATTTGCAGGGTAAGGCATGCCTTCAAACAGGTGAAATTATAGGCGCAGAAGCACTGGTGAGATGGCAACAGGCAGACGGCTCGTTTGTGTATCCTGATGAGTTTATACCCATATTTGAAAGCAACGGATTTATTGTGGATTTAGATTTTTACATGCTTAAGAAAGCTTGTGATTATCTTAAAACCCGCATACGTAGCCGCAAAAAACCAATACCTATTTCTGTTAATTTTTCAAGACTTCATCTAAATGATGATGAAATGGTAAATAAAATAATTGAAATTGTGGACGGCAAAAAGGTGCCTCGTGAGCTTATTGAGATTGAACTTACCGAGAGTATATCGCTTGATAAAGAAGACAAGGTTGTAGAGTTTGAGAAAAAACTTCATGAAAATGGCTTTAAACTGTCTATGGACGATTTTGGAACAGGCTATTCGTCGTTTGAAACAATACAAAAAATTAATTTCGATGTAATTAAACTGGATAAGAGCCTAATGGCGTTTTTAACAGAAAATGATAAGAGGAAAATTGTCATTACCAGCATAGTTAAAATGATTAATTCCTTAGGGATGAAGTCTGTCGCCGAAGGCGTTGAAACAAAGGAACAGGCAGAGTTTTTACTGAGCATAGGTTGCGACACGGCACAGGGATATTATTTTTCAAGGCCTGTGGATGTAAGCGACTTTGACAAAATACTTAAATAATTTATTGGGAGGATTTTTATGGACGCACTAAAAATTTTTAGAGAAACTCAAGCAAAAATTCACGCATACAGCCATGCCACAGGCATGCTAGTGTATGATAGTGAAACATCAATGCCAAAAGGTGCCGGCGAAAACTTGGGTAAAACCTTGGCGGTTTTATCAGAGGATATTTATAAGCTTGAGGTGTCAAAAGAGTTAAAAGATGCCTTGAAAAGCCTAATGGCAAACAGCGAAGAGCTTGACGCACAGACTAAAAAAGAAGTAGAAGAAGTGGCAAGAAATCTTGAGAAGACAGAAAAAATTCCTATGGAGGAATATGTTGAGTATCAAGTTGCAAGAAGTGCTGCGGGTATGGCGTGGCAAGAAGCAAAGGCCAAAAATGACTACGAAACATTTAAACCTCATCTAAAAAAGATGATAGATTTTAATGTCAAATTTGCAAAATACGTAAAACCAGAGGAAGAAAATCTGTATAACACCATGCTAGATGACTATGAGCGTGGAATTACAGCAGATGTTTTAGACGAGTATTTTGCAAAAATAAGGACGGATTTAGTGCCTTTAATTTTAAAAATTAAAGATATGCCAAAGCCTAGGACAGACTTTTTAAAAAGGGCTTATCCTATAGAGGGGCAAAAAATAATAGCCTCATATCTAATGGACGTCTTGTGCCTTGATAAAAATTATTGCTCTTTGGGCGAAACCGAGCATCCTTTCTCTACACATTTTTCAAACAAAGACGTGCGTATAACAACAAACTTCCATGAAGACAATATAGCAAGCAGTTTTTATAGCGTAATTCATGAGGGCGGACACGGCATGTACGAACTTAACACAGCAGACGAGCTTTACGGCACGGTGCTTGCAAGCGGTACTAGCATGGGCATACATGAATCTCAGTCAAGATTTTGGGAAAATATTGTAGGTCGCTCTTTAGAGTTTATAAACCTCGTGTTTCCAAAACTTAAAGAAGTTTTCCCAGAGCAGTTAGAAGATGTCACTGCACAGGAATTTTACAAGGCTATAAACAAGGCAGAGCCAAGCCTTATTAGGATAGAGGCGGACGAGCTTACCTATTCTATGCATATCATGATACGCTATGAGATAGAAAAACTAATAATTGGCGGAAAAATCGGCATAGACGAACTGCCGGCACAGTGGAATAAACTTTATAAAGAATATTTAGGCGTAGATGTTCCAAGCGATGACAAGGGAATACTACAAGACGTGCACTGGTCTATGGGCATGTTTGGCTACTTCCCAAGTTACTCTATAGGAAGTGCCTATGCATCGCAAATTGCAAAATCAATGGAGAAAGACATAGATATTAAGGCCTTAATCGTAAAGGGAGAGCTTCAAGCAATTGTCGACTGGCTTACAGAGCATGTGTATAAATACGGCTCACTTTTAAATCCAAAAGAAGTGATAAATGTATGTTGTGGCACAGACTTCGACCCGAATTTCTATGTGGATTATTTAACCGAGAAATATACAAAACTATATAATCTATAATTACTTTGTAGGGGAGGGTTTCCATGCCCTCCCCCAGACTGCCCCAAAACCAACAACCGCAAAAAAAATCTGCAACCTGGCAGATTTTTTTGCTTACTGCGTCACAAACACCCTCATATACCCTCGTATTACTCGGTCATTTTAGGGTATTTGTTCCTTGTCTTGTAGATTTTTGGACAGTCTGAAATATTATAAAAGAGGAGTAAATCAAATGAAAAAAATCGAAATCGAAACCCTGCTTGAATATAAATTTTTAAGCTCGCCTACAATTTCGCCAGACGGCAAACACACAGCATTTGTAGTGTGTCAGGCGGATATCAAAGAAAATACTTATCCCGCATCAATTTACCTGCTTGATAACGACACGAAGGCCGTAAAAAAGCTAACTGCTAAGGGCAGTGTGTCAAATCTTTCATGGCTTAGTGACACCACGCTTGTTTTCTCTTCTGTGAGAGATGAAAAAATTAAGGAAAAAGTTAAAAGCGGCGAGGAAATCACTTGTTATTACTACATAGACATAACAGGCGGAGAGGCTCAGCTTTTTGAGAAAACTCAGCTGTTATCGGGAAAACTTACCGATATAGGCGAGGGCAAATTTGTAACAACTGCAATTTATGACATTAACCGCCCAAATTTAGAGGGTAAATCAGACAGCGAGCGCAAAGAGATTTTAAAAGAATATAAAGAGCGTGGCTACACAGTGTTTGAGGAAGTGCCGTTTTGGGGCAATGGACAGGGTGTAGTAAGTAGAAAAAGAAATAGAATATACATTTATGATAAAAACAGTAAAACATATGAGGCCATAACTCCAGCACTTTTTGGTGTTTCACAGTATGATGTAAAAAATGGAAAAATACTTTACAGCGGTGTAGAATATGATGATATCATGCCTATTAAAGACGGGCTATATATTTACGACATTAAATCAAAAGAGACAAAATGCGTAGTAGAGCCAAATATTAATTCCATAAGACAAATTTCGATAGGGGACAACAAGGCGGTAGTTTGCATGACAAGGGGCGATGAGTTTGGAATGAACCAAAATGCAGACATTTATGTTTTAGATTTAGATACACTTAGCCTTGAGCTCATAGCAAAGCACGGCATGTCGCCTGTAGGAAGCAACAGTGTAAACAGTGACGCACTATACGGCGGTGGCAAATCGCAAATGCTAATAGACAATATGTACTACTATCTTACAACCATTAATAATAATTCCTGCTTAAACAGTATCGATTTAAACACCGGGGAGATTGAAAGGCTTACAAGCCTTGACGATGTGCAGAGTTTTGATATTTTTGATGACAAAGTCTTTATGGTGGCGCAAGAGGAAAGTACATTAAACGAGCTTTATGTTTTGCACAGTGGGGAAGAGAAGAAGCTTACAAGTTTTAATGCTTTTGTAGAAAGTGAATACAGCGTATCAAAACCCGAAGCTCTCACGGCGCTAAACGGCGAGCTTGAAATTTACGGATACGTCTTAAAGCCAAAGGACTACGCTAAAGGAAACAGTTATCCTGCAATTTTACATATTCACGGAGGGCCTAAAACCGTGTTTTCAAACACCTTCCATCATGAAATGCAAATGTGGGCAAATGACGGTTATTTTGTTATTTACTGCAACCCCAGAGGAAGTGATGGCAGAGGTGATGAATTTGCCGATATAAGGGCAAAATACGGCAGCATAGACTATGACGACATTATGGCATTTTGCGATAAGGCACTTGATACTTATGAAGACATAGACAAAAGCAGAGTAGGTGTCACGGGCGGAAGCTATGGCGGATTTATGACAAACTGGATAATCGGACACACAGACAGGTTTAAATGCGCCTGCGCTCAAAGATGCATTTCAAACTGGACATCTTTTGAGGGCACAACCGATATAGGGTATTTCTTTGCGCCAGACCAAGTAGGGGCGTCGCACATGGAAGACTCACAAAAACAGTGGGCACAGTCACCGCTTAAGTATGCAGACAATGTGAAAACTCCGACACTGTTTATCCACTCAGACGAAGACTACAGATGCCATATGGCAGAGGCTTTACAGATGTTTACGGCACTTAAAATGCACGATGTACCGTCAAGGCTTTGCCTGTTAAAAGGCGATAACCACAACCTTTCAAGGGGTGGCAAACCGAGAAATCGTATAAAACGCATGGAAGAAATACTAGGCTGGATGAATAAATATTTAAAGTAGGAGTAAAATAATGGAAAAAGTAGTAATTAAAGATTTATATAAATATAATTTCCCGTCAGACGTAAATGCAAATGCCACTGGCGATAAAGTGATTTTTACGCTGACAAATGCTAGCGAAGAGTACAATAAATATATATCAAGGCTATATATTTTGGACACAAAAAATGATAGTTTTAAACCACTTACAGGCGGCGGAGAAGAGCGCTCTGCTATTTGGATTGACAATGAAAATCTACTGTTTACAAAACCCTCAAAAAACAAAGACGACACCACCACATTTTACAAAATGAGTGTAAACGGTGGCGAGGCAGAAGAGTGCTTTACAGTGCCGCTAAAAGTGGGGGCGATTAAAAAAATTAATGATGACAACTATCTTGTAACATCGCAAACCGACATGAACAAAGAGGAAAAAGAAGAAAACAGGGCAGAAAAAGGCAAGGATTTTGATGTTTTTGATGAAATTCCATTTTGGTTTAATGGTCAGGGCGTTAAAAATGAGATTAGAAACACGGCCTATGTTTACTCCGTTTCAAAAAATGAAGTGAAAAAAGTATCTGATGATTTTATGAATGTACAGGGGACCACAGTTTCAGAAGATGCAAAAAAAATACTCTTCTGGGGGCCTGTTTTCAAGGATAAAATGAGCACTTTGGCAGGCGTTTATGAGTACGACACCGAAAGTGAAGGCATAAAAGAAGTGCTAAAACCCGAGCTTTTATCAATTTATAATGCACTATATTTCAGTGGCAAGATAATCATAGAGGGCTCAGACAAGAAGAATAATTCTTCACAAGACCCAAAAATTTATGAGTTAGATGAAAATAATGAGCTTTTAGAAATAGCAAATTTGGACGGAGCAATAGGAAGTGCTGTCGGAAGCGATATAGGATTTGGCGGTGGAAAATCGCTTAAAATAGTGGGGGATAAAATCTACTGCCTGTTTACATCTTGGGGAAACTCCTATTTGTCTATATTAAACGATAAGTTAGAGCTTTCGTTTGTAAATCAGCGTGAGGGTGGTATAAGTGGTTTTGATATTGCAAACGGCAAGGCCTACTGCGTTGCGCTTAGAAACTATGATTTACCAGAAATTTATGCTATAGATTTAAATGATGGAAATGAAAAGAAAATTACAAGCTTTAATGATGAGTTTTATAATACTCACACAGTATTAAAGCCTGAAAGATTTGTATTTACTGCAAAAGACGGACACGAGCTTGAGGGCTGGGTCATAAAACCTTTAGACCTTAAAAACGACCAAAAATACCCTGGAATTCTTTCGATGCGTGGCGGACCTAAGGTGTCTTGGGGTGCGCTTTATCATCATGAAATGCAGTGTATGGCAAACATGGGCTACTTTGTGTTTTACACAAATCCCAGAGGCTCTGCCGGCAGAGGCGATGAGTTTTCGACCCTAGCAGGAAAACTGGGAGAAATCGACTATGATGATTTTATGGAATTTACCGACGAAGTGCTAAAACGTTATGAGTGCATAGATGAAACGAGGCTTGGCATTTGTGGCGGAAGCTATGCAGGATTTATGTGTAACTGGATGATAGGCCACACAGACAGATTTAAGGCGGCTGTGTCACAGCGCTCTATTTCAAACTATGTATCAAAATGCCTTACAACGGATATCGGATATTATCACAATTTAAGTCAAACAGGGGCTACCCCTTGGGAAAACTACGATAAAATGTGGTATCACTCTCCGCTAAAATACGTAAAAAATGCAAACACGCCGACCCTTTTCATTCAATCAGACATGGATTACCGTTGCTGGCTTAGCGAACCACTACAGATGTTTGTGTCTCTTAGAAGCCGTGGAATACCGTCAAAAGTTGCACTTTTCCACGGGGAAAATCACGAGCTTTCGCGCGCAGGCAAGCCTCATAATCGTATTGACAGGCTTAATGAGATTTGCATGTGGTTTGAAAAGTATCTTTAAGAATATAATTTTTTGAAAGAGGGATTAAAATAAAGAGCAAAAATAAAATTTTACTATTTTTTATAGTGAGTGCGATTTTTAATATGGCCGCAAACTTTACCCACCCCGTAACGCCTACAATTTTTACAAACTTAGGTTTAGGGGACTATATGTTTGGCTATGCCTTGGCGGCAATGCTTTTGGTGAATTTTGCATTATCTCCTTTTTGGGGAAAAATTAACTCTTACATATCAAGCAAAACGACGCTTTTAATTTGCGGTGTAGGCTATGGAATTGGGCAAATTTTGTTTGCCCTTTCCACGCAGGAGTGGCAGTTTATCTTGGTAAGAATGTTTGCAGGAGCCTTTACAGGTGGTGCCTTTGTAAGTCTTTTGACCTATATAATAAATAAATCCGATAGCGATAACCAAAGAAGTATAAATCTCACCACAACGGCAACACTGCAGGCGGTGTCTGCCGCTTTTGGATATTTTATCGGAGGAATGCTGGGCTCTGTTGACCCGTATTTATCGGTGTGGGTGCAAGGAATTTTACTGATTGTATGCGGTGTACTGTTTTACATCGTCTGCGATAGCGATGCAACTATGGATAAATCAAAACTGAAAGTAAAAGTCTTGATGAAAGAGGCAAATCCGCTGTCATCTTTTGTTGGAATAAAGCCAATACTGAGTTTTAGTTTAGTCCTACTATTTTTAATGTGCATTTTTCAAAATATTTCTGCAATAGGTTTTGATCAAAGCTTTAACTATTATGTGAGGGACGTGTTTTTGTTTCCTCCAAGTTATAACGGCATAATCAAAGGCGTGATAGGCGTTGTCACGCTAGTTGCAAATAGCACAATTTGCATGTGGATACTAAGAAAAACGAATGTAAAAAGGATGAATATCTTCATTTTTCTTATTTGTTTTTTAAATATGACACTGGCGATTATATTCCCGCAAATGATAAGTTTTATAATATTCAGTGTGATTTTATTTGCGTTTAATGCGATAAGTTTGCCGGTGCTTCAAAATATTTTGGCCGACGAGGCAAAGGCGCATGACAGCAATCTTGTCATGGGTTTTTACAATGCAATGAAATCCTTTGGCGGAATTATAGGCTCTTTTGCATCGGGTGCGCTTTACAGTTTTGGAGAAGTTCTACCCTTTATTTTGGTGGCTCTCAGTTTCGCACTTGCAAGCCTTACGGCATGGATTTTTTATAAAAAACAAACTAGTTCCAGTGCAAAATCTAATTGAAATACGGCTGTTTTTGTGGTATACTATAACAAGTGAATAGTTAAGGGGTGTAATATGTTTAGAAAAATTAAATACTTAATAGGCTGTATAATTCACATGGATTATAAGGGATTATTTGAAACAGTTGGAACTGTGCATAAGATATGCGGTAAAAATCGTATAGGCTTGTTTTTTGATATAGTAATTTGTGGCTTAAAATACGGAGCAGGGTATAAAGACTATTTGCTTTGTGAATTTTACTTGCTTACTAAAGAGCAAAGAGGAACCTATGTCACAAGGGGAATAAACAACACCATTGCAAGAACGCTTAACAATGCCGAGTATTATCATTTTTTTAATAATAAAAACGAATTTTATGTGAAATACGGAAAATTTATTGGTCGAGAGTGGTTATACATGCCAAACTCTAATAAAGAAGAGTTTTTATCCTTTATGAAAGATAGGGAAGAGATAATAATCAAACCAACTAACGAGCAGTGCGGTGTGGGCGTTGAAAAGCTTAAAGTAGCAGATTTTGACAGCTTAGACCAGATGTATGATTATATAACAAAAAAGCCGTTAATGCTTGTGGAAGAAGTTGTAAAGCAGCATGAAGATATAAACAAAATTAATCCTAAATCTGTAAACACCTTAAGGGTGGTAACGGTTTATAGCAATAATCAAGCAAATGTTGTTTACGCTTTTATAAGAATAGGAAACGGCGACAGGCCTGTTGATAATATAAACGCAGGCGGAATGTGCGCACCTATTGATGCGGAAAGTGGAATAATAAGCCATGTGGCATATGATAAGGACAGAATTACCTATGAAAATCATCCAAATACAGGATATCCGATAAAAGGTGCAAAAATTCCGATGTGGGAAGACTCCCTAGCTCTAATAAAAGAAGTAGGCGATATTTTACCACAAATAGGATATGTTGGGTGGGACGTTGCAGTAACGCCAACAGGGCCTGTCTTAATAGAGGGCAATAATTTACCGGGACACGATATCCTACAACTACCACCACATGTGCCCGATAGAATAGGAATGCTTCCCGAGTTTAAAAAATATTTAAAGAATATATAAAAAATTTACACCCATTACGGCCGTAGCTGTAATGGGTGTTTTTCGTAAGATTATTTGATAATTAGGATTTTTTATCAGAATAAATCGTGTAAGTGTTTTTGCCCTTATGTTTTGATGTGTAAAGCGCAATGTCTGCCTTGTGATACATTTCCTCAAAACTAGAGCCGTGCTTTGGAGACAAGGAAATTCCTATACTTATAGAAATATTAACACTTAATCCGTTTTCATTTGTAAAAGGCACATTTACGTACTCGCACAAATGCTTTGCCTTTGAAACTACTATGTCTAAGTCTGTAAGGTCTTTAAAAAATATTACAAATTCATCTCCGCCTATACGGCCGACTATGTCGTTTGTTCTAGTGGTGTGAAGTATTCTTTTATAAAGATAAACCAAGACCGTGTCGCCAAATGGATGGCCGTATTGGTCGTTGATTGACTTAAAATTATCGACATCAAATATGAAAAATGCACTATAGTCATTTTCTCTTAAATACGCATCGATTTTTAGCTTAGTAGTAGTTTTGTTAAACGCGTTAACCAAGGAGTCTCGCTCGGCTCTGTCACGAGTAATATCAAGTTCAGATTTTTGCTCTTCCAAGGTTTTTTCAAGTATGTCGGATTTTACCTTGTAGCCGTGTAGATAGTCAAAGCGAATAAGAAGTATCATGGCAAGTGAAAGGACTATAAGCCATGCAAATGGTGTAATTATTTGATGTAGCGGTAAGTAAACAGGGTCAAAACTGTCTGCGTTTGCATAAATAAATGAGTTGAGCGTTAAATAGACGGTTGCAGCAAGTAGAAAACCTAAAACGAAAAGTACCTGCTCCTTATTTTGATTAATAATTTTGATGTATTTAGAGGGTACTAGTTTGTTTATGCAAATTGATATCACCATGCAAATAAACCAAGAAATTACGATATGGGAAAAAAGTAATAAGTGATTATGGGTGATATCGCCAAGGGTCACTCCAAGTATTAGCGCACCCGAGGAAATAGTTATGGACTCCACGCAGACAAGGTAAATTGTCGACATAAAAGAGCACATGAGTATGCCGCAAATATTATTTTTAAAAAGTAGGCTAAGTTCTAAAATTAAACCTATGAGCACCATTAAATATGTAATTGTAGGAAGTTGGTTAAATCCATAGGCGATTACAGTGAAAACTACGCTGTTTAAAAATGTAACTATGTAGATGGAAAATTTTGGAAAGCGACATTTGTCCATGATTTTATTACAAGTGCCAAAGACCATTAAGTTTGTAACAAAGAAGAATACAAAATATAGTCCCGTCAAAATTTCAAGTGTCATATAAACGCCCCTTTAGTGATTAATGATATTTAATTATACAACATCTTGTGAGAAAATGCAAATTTTTTTATATTATAGCGAGAAATATGTTCACTAATTATTTATAGCCTGGAATTATAGCAAATTAGTATTGAATTATATAGAAATAAGTGGTAAAATTTATTATAAGAAAAGCTGTGTGCTAGGAGGGGTTAAAAAGTGAAAAAAAGAATTTTAATGTTACTAATTTCGTTTATTTTAGTGGTGGGATTGATGCCCATGGTAAGCTTTGCGTCAACGAGTGAGGTAAGGGTTAGCGGGACGGTATTAGTAGAAGATGTGTATTATCTCGTAGTAGGTGAAGGCGCAGACGCTACACTTACGACTGAGGGGGCAAGCGCTACTAAGTATAATGTATGGCTATCGGGTACATTGCTGACTTTGTATGAGTATGACGGCGGGCCGATATCTACTAATTTTACTGTACTTGGAATTAACGCATGGCTTGAAGAAAGCACTGTCACGGCAAAGGATTCTAAATCTGCAGCAATACACAGCGAGGGTTCTATTACATTTAGTGCATATAACCTAACTGTTAACGCCTACGACGCTAGTGAGGAAACAGAAGCGGTAGACGGCGGTGACGGAATTTATGCCAAAAATGGTATTATTTTTGAAAGTGGAGAAGTTGAAGTCTTTACAGGCAAGGCTTCTGAAACGGGCGCAGCGCATGGCACAGCAATTAAATCAAATGCAGATGTAACTGTGAAGAAGAGCGCTACAGTTAATGCAACTGCACAGGCTCATGATGTTGATAAAGCATCTTATGGCATAGAGTGCGATAACTTTACCATGGAAAGCGAAGATACAATTGTAGATGAAACTGATTATAGCAAGCTTAACTTAACGGGTGGCACGGCTGCCTTAAAGGCAAGTGGAGATGTCACCATTAATGGTTATTTTTCAAACTTATCTTCATACCATGGAATTATTTGTGATAGTATGACAGTTACGGGAGGCATGGTAGACGTCAAAGCTGATGGTGAAAATGCCCTTGCAATCGACAGTGAAAGTGCAATCGCTATTTCAGGCGGCGACTTCCAAGCGCAAATCTTAAATGGTGACGAAGATGACTACGCCCTAAACCCATCGGCGGAAAGCTCGCTTACAGACAAGATTTTAGTCGGTGTAAATGATACAGGGACGCAGGCTTATACGTCGGCTAACAATCAAAATTACAAAACTGTAAAGCTTGAAACTCTAAGTGTCACACAAGACGATGTCGTATATAATGGAAGCACAAGCACGGTAGAGCCTCAAACAATAGACGGTGTCGATATAAAATATAGCGGAACGCTTAGTGATGAAAGCGATACAAATTATGCAGAAACCGCAAACAAACCCACTGAAGTAGGCTCATATACAGTTACTGTAAGCCACGGTGGTGTGAGTGAGAACGACACTTTCGCTATAACCCCAAAAGAGATAGAAGTTACAAGCGGCACATTAGTATATAGCAAAAAATACGACGGCAATACAGACATAAATGCCTCATCAAGCATTACAGGCGAAATAGCAAAAACGGGAATAATAGACGGTGACGCTTGTGATGTAACATTTACCCATACGGCATACACCGATAAAAACGTGGCAACAACAAATAACACCGTATACGGGAATTTGGCTTTAAGCGGTGATGACAGTTTTAATTACAAATTAAAATCAAGCACACTGAATGTGCCGGCTCAAATAAATCCTATACAGCTTTCATGGAATGAGGCGGGCACTGTAAATGACAAGGTATATGATGAAAATACATCTGCCACACAGGACAAAGCACCGACTTTCTCAGGGGTTTTGTCGGGTGAAACGGTAGGTGTAAAGGTAGGAACACTTAATTTCTCAGATTCAAATGTTGGCAAGGATTTAACGGTAAGCGTTGCAGGATACAGCATAGTAGATAGTGCGACAAATTATTTAGCACCTATAAATCAGCCGACTTTTGGTGTGGCGGATATAACAAAGGCAAATTACCCCACAAATCAAATTGCTATTAGCAGTAATGGAAAATACGGCACGAGCGGTATAGTGCCATTACAGGCATGGGGTGGCATTTTAGAGGCCGATTTTACTACATTTAACACTTCGTCACATGTAAGCGACCCCGATTCTATATTAGACTCCGTATCGCTTACGGGGACAGGGCTAGATGCAGTTATAAATTACGAGCTTGAGGACGACCCAGAAACTGCGGAGAAAACTGCGTATGTGACGGTTCCCGTAAAAACGAGAAATTATAACGACTTTAGCGTGACTATAACCATAACGGTTGATAAGCTTGAAGCTCCGTCCATTACGCTTAACCCTAATGCAAAAGTTGAAGAGGGGAAGGCCTTTACGGTAGGTTCTGACGCGGAGTTTATAGAATACATTCGCACTGATATAATAGTCAACGGAGTGACAACAACTATCCACACAAGCGGAAACGATAACGACAAGGCAAAGGCAGAAGAGGGAAGCATTATAGTCACTTTAAGTGCCGAGTATTTGAGTACGCTTCCAGCGGGCACGCACACGGTGGCAATAGTAAGCGACGGAGGAGTTGCAAGCACAAGCTTTACAGTAGCTGCAACGGCAACACCAACACCGGCACCGACGACGACACCGACGGCTACAACCACGCCAACAAGCACAACAACCCCAGACGGCGGAACACCTCAAACCGGAGAAAATTTTGACATTATAGTAATTCCACTTGTCTTATTAGTACTTTCGGCAATGAGTGTTTTAGCATGGTACATGGCAAAATTAGCATTTGGCTCTAATAAGAAATGATATAAATAAGGTATACTGTTTCCTCATAATGACGATTATTAAAAGTTTTACTAAATTTTTTTCAAAAAATTTCGGGTGCTTAGGGCTGAGCCCTAAGGCGTTTTCCGCAGAAAACGAAATCTTTTGCCTTAGAAGAGCATTTTAAAGGTGAATTTTGCCCTAAAGGGGCAAAAGAGGAAAGTTTTGCGATAAAAAACTTTCCTTATCCCATCCATTTTGTAGAGCATTTTTTGCCACAGTGCTTTATTAACAATTTGAAAAGCTGTAACGGAATGAAAATCCCGTTACAGCTTTTATTGTAAAATTATTTGCCTTTAATAAGTTTTTTGATTTTTAAAGCCTTTTCAATACTGCCGTTAACCTTAATTTGGCCGAAGGTAAAGGCGACGATTGGGTCTTTTTGGCCTTTTAGAATTTTAAGCAAGACTTTGGAATCGGCTATAAATTCGGCATCAAAGCCATTGTAGTCATATGGTTCAATTTTTAAAGTGCCGTGGTCGACTTCGATATAAAATTTACCTGCACCCTCACCTGTAATGGTGAACTGATATACAAGGCGCTCGTTTACATCACTGATGTCGACTGCTTCAGCCATGGCTTTTACTTCGTTAAATATTTCTTGGTAGGTCATAATAATACTCCATTTCCGCCGCTTAATATCGGCACAAAATATAATGAAACTATACTTTAATTTATTACTAGTTTAGCATAAAAACATTAAAATAACAAGGTGGAAAGGGGATTTTGCAAGCATTTTGCGCTGCTATTTCTTCGGGTCTGTGAATAAAAGTCTGTAAATTCAGATTTTCTATGATAAGTTTTGGGAG
>CAYJJU010000029.1:0-17794 GCA_964370635.1 uncultured Eubacteriales bacterium
TCTAAGGCAAAAGATTTCGTTTTCTACGGAAAACGCCTTAGGGCTCAGCCCTAAGTACCCGAAATTTTTTGAAAAAAATTTAGTAAAACTTTTAATAATTATCATTATGACAAAACGCCATACTTTTTTGACACGCTAAACCGTCCATCTTCATTTTGAAGATGGACGGTTTTTATCAATCGTGTGCTAGTTCGTCTTTTCTTTTTTCTATGACCTTTTGAGCCACGTTAGACGGTGCTTCTTCGTATCTTACAAAGTCAAAGGTGAAAGTGCCTCTGCCCTGTGTTACTTGTCTTATATATGTGCAGAAGTCGTGCATTTCTGCCATCGGCACTTCTGCCTCAACAATTTGCTCGCCGTCGCTGTGTGCGTTCATGCCAAGTACTCTTCCACGCCTTTTATTGACTTCGCCCATAATGTCGCCCATATGTCCGTCTGGAACTATGGCATTAAGTGTGCCTATAGGTTCTAAAAGCACTGGAGATGCTGTTGGAAGACCTGACCTATATGCCGCTGCCGCAGCCATTTTAAACGCCATTTCAGATGAGTCTACCGGATGGTAAGAGCCGTCATAAAGCACAGCAGAAAGTCCTACAACAGGATATGCCGCAAGTGGACCTTTTACAATGCAGTCACGCAGACCTTTTTCGACCGCCGGGAAAAAGCCTTTTGGAACCGAACCGCCGACAACTCTTTCAGAAAACTCTAAACCTTCGCTGTCGCAAGGTGAAAATTCTACCCAAACGTCGCCAAATTGGCCATGTCCGCCAGTTTGTTTTTTATGTCTGCCTTGAACTTGCACTTTTTTCTTTATCGTTTCTCTATATGCAACCTTTGGTTTTTGCAATGCAACCTCAACGCCAAACTTTGATTTAAGTTTCGACACTACGACGTCTAAATGTTGCTCGCCTAGACCACTTATGAGCATTTCATGGGTTTCGGTATTATTTAGATATTTCATAGTAGGGTCTTCTTCGCAAAGTCTTAGTATGCCTTGTGCCGCTTTGTCTTCATCGCCTTTATTTTTAGGATACATTGCCATAGTAAGTGTAGGCGTTGGATACTCGACTGCATCTAAAGTTACTTTTCTTGATGGAAGGCAAAGTGTGTCGCCTGTGTTTGTAGATGTCATTTTAGGGACAACACCTATATCACCTGCTGTAATAAACTTAGCTTCGCTTTGCTTTTTACCACACATAATAAGGGTTTTGCCTATTCTTTCTGTGGCGCCCGTTCTCATGTTTATAAGAGGTGTATCCGCAGACACTTTACCTGATATTACTTTAAGATATGATAGTTTTCCTATAAATGGGTCGGCTATGGTTTTAAACACTATCGCCGCAGTCGCTCCATTTTCATTAACAGCTATTTCAACAGGGTTTCCGTCTGTATCGACTGCAATTTCACCTGCTTTATCCGCCGCAGATGGTGCAAGCCATACAAGCCCATCCATAAACTGCTCCATGCCCCTCATGAGCATGGCATCACCACAAAATACAGGAATTATGGCGCCACTTTTTACGCCTTGGCTAATTCCTACAATAATCTCTTCAGGTGTAAACTCTTCGCCTGCAAAATATTTTTCAAAAAGCTCGTCGTCTGTCTCGGCAACGGCTTCGTTTATTGCGGTTCTAAGTCCCTCAAGCCTTGCGCCCATGTCTGGCATAGGAATTTCCACAGGCTTTCCTTCTTCATAGTTATATGCCCTATACTCTAAAAGATTTATGTATTTGTCCGCTTTTCCGTCTTCAAAATAAGGCACAACAACAGGGCACACCGCAGGGCCAAAAGACGATTTTAATTCCTCAAAAACACTGTAAAAATCAGAGCCCTCGTCACAAAGTCCGTTTACAAACACTATTTTCGAAAGCGCTCTCTTGTTTGCCGCCGCCATAGCTTTTTCAGTACCTACGGCAACACCGCTTTTTCCTGCAACAACTATGAGGGCCGTGTCTGCCGCACGCATAGCCTCACAAGTTCCGCCCTCAAAGTCAAAAAGACCGGGTGCGTCTAGTAGATTAATTTTTTTATTTTTCCACTCAAGTGGCGCCACGGCAGAGGATACAGAACTTTGGCGGCGAACTTCTTCCGCATCATAGTCGCATACAGTATTGCCGTCTGCAACTTTTCCTCGTCTGTCACTCGTTCCGGAGAGATAAAGCATCGCTTCCGCTAGAGAGGTTTTTCCCGCTCCACCATGGCCTGCCACAGCTAGATTTATGATATTTTTTGCTTGATATTGATTCATATAGAATCCTCCTTTCATGGATAATCCCTAATTAATATCTAAAAATAGAATTAACCCTGATATATAATTTCTATTTATTATATAGTATTGTGTCGCTCTTTACAATAGTTTTTTTGAAATTTTTATAAAAATTTTATTCCATATAATATTTATTTGTACGAAACGCACAAGTGTGGCGATAAAAATTTTACGGATTAATATAAAAGTTAATTTCTAATTCATGAAAAATTAATAAATAAACTATATAATTAAGTAACTTAAATATTTAGGAGGTGTATTATTTGAATGCAAAAATAGATAATAGACTGTTTGGATTGTTTTCGGATTTTAAAAAAATAGGAAGAAGCATTCCATTTAGTGAAAAATTAAACGGGGCAGAAAATGCAATTATAATGCATATGTATTTTTATTCTTTGTCGACAGATAGTAATCAGACAGTGACAGTGTCTAAGATAAATGAAAAAATGCCTATGAGCCGAGCGGCACTTTCACAGCATTTTAATTCGCTTGAAGAAAAAGGTTATATAGTTCGAAAAATTCAAAGTGAAGACAGAAGGAGCATAGAGCTTGAAATCACAGAAAAAGGGCGAGATGTGCAACATGAAAACTTAAAGCTCACTGACGATTTTTTCGATATGGTTTCCGATAAATTTGGTAAAGAAAAATTTGTCGCCATGCTTTCACTCATAAGTGAATTTGCAAATCTTACCGATGAATTAAATAAACTTAAGGAGGATGAAAAACTTGATTAAACTAAGAAGATACTTAAAACCGTTTTTGACGGGTGTAATTTGCACTATAGTCCTTCTGATAGTCCAAGTAGTTGCAGAGCTTAATCTGCCAAACTACATGTCCGACATAGTAAACGTTGGAATAGGGCAAAACGGCATAGAAGAAACCGTACCCCATGCACTGCCTGAGCAAATGTATGGTCTTGTGACCACATTTATGGACGAAGAGGACAAAAAAATATTTGATGAAAACTATGAAATTTCAGACACAGACATAAATGGAAACAATTTGTCCGATACTTATGAAAACGCAGGTGGCCAAAACATTTATGTCTTAAAAAGCACGGATAATTTAGAAGAGCTTGAAGAAATTTTTGGCTACAGCTCTTATGCGCTGTTTAGCAGAATGGATAAAGAAGCACTTGAAAGTGGCGACATGAATGCGGCAATAAGCTCTACAATCGTAAGCTCTGCCCCGCCTATTGAAGAGTCTATAGAAATGGCAAAGCAGGTTGACCCTTCTATGACCGTGTCGGTTGCATCTATGTTTACGGTGAGCATTTATGAGAGTATGGGCGCCGACATTGCCGGTATACAGTCAAATTATATTATAAACATCGGCATAATTATGCTACTGATTGCACTTTTAGGCGGAGTTTGCGCTATAACAATCAGCTACCTATGCGCAAGAATAGCCGCAGGAGTATCAAAAAATTTAAGGCATGATGTATTTGAAAAGGTAGAGTCATTTTCTCAAACAGAGTTTGACAAATTTTCTACCGCCTCTCTCATCACAAGAAGCACCAACGACATAAACCAAGTGCAAATGGTATTGGTAATGGGACTTAAAATGATATTTTATGCGCCGCTTCTTGCAATAGGCGGCATAGTGATGGCGCTTAATAAAAGCGTTTCAATGGGCTGGATTATAGCGGCCTCGTGCATAGCTTTGCTTGGGCTTGTTGCGGTTATCTTCTCTGTTGCCGTTCCAAAATTTAAAATTTTGCAAAAACTTGTGGATAAACTAAACCTTGTATCAAGAGAAATAATAAACGGACTTATGGTTATTAAAGTTTTCGGTACCACAAAATTTGAAAGAGGCAGATTTGATGCCGCAAGCAAAGACTTGGCTAAAACAAATCTATTTGTAAACAGGGTTATGACTACGCTCATGCCATGCATGATGCTAATTATGAACATTACCTGCCTTGTCATTATCTGGGTGGGCTCAGACCATGTTGCAGATGCACAAATGCAAGTGGGCGACATGATGGCATTTATGCAGTATGCAATGCAAATTATTATGGGATTTTTGATGATATCTATGATGTTCATTTTCATACCGAGGGCTTCGGTCTCGGCCGTAAGAATTTCAGAAATTTTAGATACAGTTCCTAAAATAGAAGACCCAAAAAATCCACAAAGCATGATAAAAAAAGGCTGTGTTGAATTTAAAAACGTTCACTTTAGATACAGCGGAGCGGTCGAAGATGCACTTTATGACATAAGCTTCACTGCAAACCCCGGCAAAACCACCGCATTCATAGGCGCAACAGGCTCCGGAAAAACCACACTGCTAAACCTAATCCCACGATTTTACGATGTTACACAGGGTGAAGTTTTAGTAAACGGAATAGATGTGCGCAAACTATCTCTTAAAGAACTTCGCAGTAAAATAGGCTATGTTCCGCAAAAAAGCATACTCATGAGCGGTACTATTAGTAGCAATATTAAATTTGGCGGAGAAAGTATAGACGATAACACCATGAAGCTTGCCGCCGAAATCGCACAGTCCACTGACTTTATAGAAAACAAAGAAGAGGGCTATGAAAGCGAGATTGCACAGGGTGGCACGAATGTGTCTGGCGGTCAAAGACAGCGTCTTTCTATAGCAAGGGCACTCGCAATAAATCCCGATATCTATATTTTTGACGACAGCTTCTCCGCCCTTGACTTCAAAACGGATGCAAATTTAAGAAAAGCTTTAAAGGCACATACTAAAGAATCCGCCGTCATCATAGTGGCGCAAAGGGTAAGCACCATCATGGAGGCCGATGAAATATTTGTCATTGAAGACGGTAAAATAATAGGCCAAGGGGCTCATAAAGAACTGCTTAAATCTTGTCCGCAGTATTTAGAAATTGCCTCATCACAACTTTCAAAGGAGGAGCTTGAAAATGAGTAATACACAAAAACAAAATAATGCTCCTGCAAGAGGACCCGGCGGTCCGGGAGGAGGACCGGGTGGAGGAATGCCTGTAGGCGAAAAGGCCAAAAACTTTAAAGGCTCATTCAAGGCACTTCTCACCTACCTTGGTAGATACAAATACGCAATACTCCTAGTATTTGCGCTTGCTATAGGCGCTACAATCTTATCGGTATTAGGCCCTAAAATTTTAGGTACTGCCACCACCGAGCTTTTCAACGGCCTTATGGGACGTCTTGCAGGCGACGAAAGCAGTATCAGCACCGCATTTGCAAACATTGCAAATATAATGATAACCCTACTTATAATCTACCTCATAAGTGCAACACTGCAGTTTATTCAAGGTTTTATAATGACGGGAATATCAAACAAGGTAACGCTTAAAATGCGAAGCGATATAGATAGTAAAATTCACAAACTACCCATATCATATTACGACAAAACTCCCACGGGCGACATTTTATCAAGGATAACAAACGACGTCGACCTTATAAATCAAAGTTTAAACCAAAGCATCACTCAACTTATAACCTCCATA
This sequence comes from uncultured Eubacteriales bacterium, assembly GCA_964370635.1. GTDB lineage: Bacteria > Bacillota > Clostridia > Oscillospirales > Acutalibacteraceae > SIG603. The sequence goes on from CAYJJU010000029.1 coordinate 5,724, forward strand.
ACCTCAATAATCGCCATACTTGTAATGATGCTAAGCATAAGCTGGCAAATGACACTGATAGCAGTTTTAACCCTTCCCCTATCTTTTGGCATAGTCATACAAGTGGTAAAGCGCTCGCAAAAGCACTTTAAAGACCAACAAGAATATCTTGGAAAAGTAAACGGAATAGTTGAGGAAACTTATTCTTCAAACACAGTTATCAAGGCATTTAACGGCGAGGAGAAATCGCTTGACGATTTTGATAAGGAAAACAACAAGCTGTATGGAGCGGCATGGAAATCAAACTTTTTATCGGGTCTTATGATGCCAATTATGACCTTTATAGGCAACTTAGGCTATGTGCTCGTGTGCATAGTCGGCGGATATATGGCATCAGGCTCAATTATAAATGTCGGCGATATTCAAGCTTTCATTCAGTACATGCGCCAGTTTAACCAACCCATAGCGCAAATTTCTCAAATTTCAAATGTTCTACAACAAACCATTGCGGCGGCCGAAAGAGTTTTTTCTTTCTTAAACGAAAAAGAAGAAGCCACAGACAAAGAAAACGCAGTAGAAGTTTGTAACGAAGGCGAAACCGAGAGCGAGAAGAACATTAAAATCAACGGCGACATCGAGTTTTCAAACGTAAGCTTCGGTTATAATCCCGAAAAAATAATAATAAACAACTTCACCTCTCACGCCGAAAGTGGCAAAAAAATAGCAATAGTAGGCCCTACAGGTGCAGGTAAAACGACAATAGTAAAACTTTTAATGAGATTTTACGACGTCACGGGCGGCAAAATTTTGCTTGATGGAGTAGATATAAGAGATTTTAAAAGAGATGAACTTCGTACCGTAATGGGCATGGTGCTTCAAGACACGTGGCTTTACAGCGCAAGCATTGAAGACAATATACGATACGGCAAGCTAAATGCAACAAAAGAAGAAATTATAAGTGCTGCTAAAGTTGCACAGGCAGACCGATTTATTAAGACCCTTCCCGGAGGATACGACATGGTGATTGACGAGGAAGCAAGCAATATTTCACAAGGGCAAAAACAGCTTCTCACCATAGCAAGGGCAGTGCTCGCCGACCCTAAAATATTAATTTTGGACGAAGCAACAAGCTCTGTCGACACAAGGACGGAAATACTGATACAAAAGGCCATGGATAACTTAATGAAGGGCAGAACCAGCTTTATAATCGCACATAGACTTTCTACAATAAGAAACGCAGACTTAATCTTAGTCATGAAAGACGGCGATATTATAGAGCAAGGAAATCACGAGGAACTCATGGAAAGAAAAGGCTTTTACGAAGGACTTTATAATTCACAGTTCACAAAAACAGCTTAAAGAAAGGGCGGGCGACCGCCCTTTTCAGCTTGTCAAAAAAAGCAGGATTTTTTCTCTACTCTCGACTTCAAACTATAAGTCCTTGCTTTAAATTGTGAACAGTGATAGAATAATTACAAATAATTTTTGGAGGGCAGGGTATGAGACGATTTTTTAATACAATAATATTACTGCTCATTACGGCAATGATTTTTATCGACGTGCCGCTTCACAGGGTTTTAGACGAGGTGCAGGACAATATAAGACTTACACATGAAAAAACTTTAGACGACACGGTAGTCGGCATCTCAGAGAGAGACGAAGTTCCATATGACGTGGCGGTAAATGCATCGGCAATCGGCGATTTTTCAAGCAGTTTTCAAACACATGTCGATGCGCTTTACATGCTGGATTTAAATAATAACAGTATTATGTATGAAATGAACGCAGACGAAAGACTTCCCATGGCCTCACTTACAAAGGTCATGACTTATATCATAGCTTTTGAGAATATCCCAGGCATAGTTGGCGAAATTTTCGAGGTGGGCGATTCTGTAAATCGTATTCTAAGTGGCACAGGAAGCTCGGTTGCAGGTCTCATTTCAGGCGAGATACTTACGGGCATAGAGCTTTTATACATGCTAATGCTACCCTCGGGAAACGATGTGTCGCTGGTCTTATCACAGCATGTAGACGCCGCAGCAGGACAGACTTCTGATGCGATTTCAAATTATTCAGAATACGCCTATGACATGGGTGACTCTGAATTCATAAGGCTTATGAACGAAAAAGCGGTAGAGCTTGGTTGTCAAAATACTAATTTCACAAATTCTCATGGCTTACACCATGAAAACCATTACACCACCGCAAGCGATATGGCAAAAATTGCCCAGTACGCCTTGGCTTTGCCTATGTTTAAAGAAATAGTTTCAAGCCCTACGTACACGCTTCGTGCAACAAATATGCGAAGCGTTGAGAAGACTTTTGAAAACACAAATTCACTTTTAGCGCAGGATAGGTATGGCGGAATGTATTATTATGAATACGCACAGGGAATTAAAACCGGATATCACTCAAATGCAGGACTTTGCCTTTCAAGTTTTGCCACCAAGGACGAATATTCTTATTTAGTCATAGCACTCGGATGGCCTGTCTATGATTCAAACGGCAACCGTGCTATTATCAGAGGAGAATTAGTCGACACAATAAACCTTTACAACTGGGCATTTGATAGCTTTAATGAGCGTGTAATTGTACCTGCCGGATACCCTTTGACAGATGTAAGTGTACAGGGCGCAAAAGATACAGAAGCACTCATGCTTGTTTCAGACCGAGACATAAGTCAGTTTTTACATAAAGACATAGAAGTTTCCGATATAGAAATTTCTATAGAGCTTTATGACAGCGTGCACGCCCCTGTTTTTGAGGGCGACATCATAGGCGAGGCGCATTACTACTACGACGGCGTGCTTATCGGCAAGTCAAATGCGGTAGCGGCCGACACCGTGTACGAAATACAAACAATATTTCAAGTTGAAAACGTGATAGACATGCTACTTTTCCCTTTGTCTTCATTTGTGACAACTAAATAAAACTCATTGCGGTTCTTTATTTTAAATTCTTTATGAATTTTTGTAAAGAACTGTTTAATTTTGCATTAAAAAGTGGTATAATATTTGCGGTCATTTATTATACCACTTTTTGGAGGATAACTCGGTGAAGAAAATTAAAACTTATATACTATCTCTTTTAAGCCTACTGCTTGTATTTACAAGTGCCACACCGGCATATGCAGAAGGTTTTACATATGATTTCCCATATTATTCAAAGTCAATTTACATGCTAAACCTCGACAAGAACACGGCAGTATATTCCATGAACGCCCACGAAAGGCTTCCCATGGCATCTCTTACAAAAATTATGACATATATTGTAGCATACGAAAATATACCTAATCTCGAAAACACTTTATTAATGGTAGACCCGTCTGTAGCGCCCATTTTATCGGCGGCAGGCAGTGGAACTCCTATTATTTCTACCGGCGAAGAACTCACGGTTTTGGAGCTACTTAATCTAATGATGGTGCCAACAGGCAACGAAGCCGCCTTGGTTTTAGCCCAATATGTAGACGCACTTGCAGGCCAGACCTACTCGGGAGATGACTTAGATTATCAAACCCTTTCAACGGACATGGGTGACTCTGAGTTTGTAAGGCTCATGAATGAAAAAGCGGTAGAGCTCGGCTGTATGGACACTAATTTTACAAATCCGCACGGACTTCATAACGAAAACCACTACTCCACGGCAAGGGATTTGGCGGTTATTGCCGAATACGCAACAAGGCTCCCCTATTTTTCGGACATTACTTCTCAAACCTACTACACCCTAAGGGCAACTAATTTAAATCCTCAGGAAAGAACCGTTTACAGCACAAACTTAATGCTGTCAAACTACGCCGAATCCGCAAAATATTACTACACCTATGCAACAGGCATAAAAACCGGCGCACATAAAGAGGCGGGATACTGCATAGCCTCGTCTGCAAGTTATGACGGTTACACGTATATCGTCATAGCGCTTGGCAGTCCTATGTATGACTCTGACGACAAATACATATCTTCTCATGGCGAAATGATTGACGTGGCGACCCTGTTTCGGTGGGCATTTTTGAATTTGGAAAACAAAGTGCTCGTCCAAGAGTACTATCTTGTTGGAGATGTAGAGCTTGAACATGCATGGGATGTCGATAGAATTCAGGTGGTTACGGACAGGAGCATCGAAGCCCTCCTGCCCTCCGAGGCGACGGTTTCAAACATCGTAATAAACGCCGACTTGCCCGACAAAATTCAAGCCCCGGTAGAGCGGGGCGATGTCATAGGAACGGTTGAGTATATTTATGAGGGCGTAGTTATAGCAACCTCCAACGCCATAGCTGCCGACTCTGTAAACCGAAGCGAAATTGTAAGAACCGTCGACACGGGACTTGAAATTCTTATGTCGCCGTGGTTTTTGCTGATAGTCGGAATAATAGTGGTACTAATTTTAATTTACTTTGTAATTGCCGCTATGCAAAGGAAAAGCAAAAAGAAAATGCGCTCTGTTAGAAAATATAGAAATATGTGATTATAGCATATAGGCTGTCGCAAATGGTAAATATCATTTGCGACAGCCTTTTTCACTGCATATTTATTCACACAAAATAAATTCATATAAAAAAATACCGCAGTATATTTCAAGCAACACGCTGGGTAGTTATGGCTAACTTAGTTGCCGTTATTATTAAAATATCACAAATAAAACGCCTTTTATGGTTCTTTTGCATATTGAAAACTATGTCGAAATATGTTATAATATCACTAATACTTTAATCGAAATTTTAGTTCTTTTTGTGTGTAAAACATATAAATGCAATTTTATACATAAACTTATCGCAACAGATTAATTCGACGGAGAATTTTATAGAGGTGTGAAATGAATAAGGCTAAAAAAATAATGATAATTGACGACAACGTTACAAATTTGAGCATTGCTCGAAAGGCGCTTTGTGACGAATACGGCGTCATTCTCATTAAAGACGCCAAAATGGCTCTTACTGAAATACCTAACACAAATCCCGATTTAATTTTGCTTGATGTAGAAATGCCTGAATTAAGCGGGTTTGAGGTCATCGAAAAAATTAAGAACACTATGCCGGAACCGTACAGGAGCATTCCTGTAATATTTTTAACCGCAAAAAATGATGGCCTAAGTGAATTTCAAGGGCTTAATTTAGGTGCGGTCGATTACGTGCGCAAGCCTTTTTCTGCGGCACTGCTAAAAAAGCGAGTAGAACTACATTTACAGCTACACAGCTATAATACTAACCTTAAAAACATGGTTAAAGAGCAGATATCTCATATTGAAGAGCTGCAATATGCCGTTGTTTATTCAATGTCGGAAATGGTTGAAAGAAGAGACCACACAACAGGTGGCCATATTATGCGCACAAGCAAATACTTAAAGGCTCTAATGCAAAAATTGGCCGACGATTCTGTTTACTCAGACGAGCTATCACAGATTGACATGAACATGTACGCACATGCGGCTCAAATGCATGATGTTGGCAAAATTTGCATATCTGACCAAATTCTTTTAAAAGAGGGTAAGCTCACGGCTGAAGAATACGACATAATGAAAAAGCATACATATTTTGGCTGGGATATAATAAAATCTTCCGTCAAAGACCTTACGCACTTCGCCTTCCTAGAAATTGCCGCAATATTCGCACTTTCTCACCATGAAAAATGGGACGGCTCAGGCTACCCGAGCGGCTTAAAGGGCGAGGACATACCCATATGTGGAAGAATGCTTGCAATAGCAGATGCCTATGATGCGATTATCTCTAAACGGCCCTATAAGGCGGCGAAATCGCATAGTGAAGCAGTTGATATAATCGTAGGCGACAGCGGCACACATTTTGACCCTTTTATAATCAAGGCTTTCATTGCGGTATCAGACGAATTTGCGGAAATTTCTAAGATAGATACTTAAATAAGATAAATTATTACGTGTAACTTTTTGCGCTTAAAGCAAGGCTACAAAGTGGAGGATTATATGTCGCTTGAAAATAATCAAATTACGGTTAAGCACTTAAAAGAGACAATCTCGATAACAAAAATAGGTGTTTTTATATGGAATTTGGAAACAAACCATGTTATTTACAGCAAAGAGTGGGCTGAGATTGTAGGCTATGAGCAGGACGAGCTTGTGCCTCATGTTTCTACATGGGAATCCATGTTGCTTCCAAGCGACTTAGAAATAGCCGAAGCAAATATTAATAAATACCTTGCAGGCGAAGCGCCTATATACGAGGCAGAGTTTAGGATGGTAAAAAAAGACGGCTCTGTCATTTGGGGTCACGACAAGGGCAAGGTTACCGAATACACAGAGGACGGAAGGCCTCTGATTCTTTGCGGAGTTTTGCAGGACATAACAAACATAAAATTGACCGAGCAAATGCTAAGAGAGAGCACCGACATATTAAATCTGGCGATACAGGTTGCCGAGTTTGGCACTTGGGATTGGGATTTGGAAAAGGATATTATTTCGTATAATGATGAATATCTAAGCATGCTAGGGTATACCCAGTCCGAAATAAACGGCTCTCTTGCCGAATGGGAGAGCATGAATCACCCCGAAGACCTTACCGTCGTCACACGCCTGCTCGACGAATTTGTCGCAGGAACTAGGGACAGTTACGAGTGCGAAATAAGAATGCGCCACAAAGACGGGCACTATATTTGGACAAAAGACGTTGGACAAATTGTGTCTAAGGACAAAAACGGAATTGCAACCCGTGTTATCGGCGGTCATTTAAACATTGACAGCCTCAAAAATTCACAATCTAAATTAGAAGATACTTTGGGCGAGCTTGAAAACCATCAGGCCCAGCTAGAAATGGAAATTGAAGCGAGAACCAAATCCTTGACCGAGCAGGACACACTTTTATTGGCGGTCAATGACATATCTCAAAAGCTACTTGCAGTGACAGAGACGGACGATTTTGACACTGTGCTACTAGACTGCCTAAAAACCTTAACCCTCGCCTACAACACCTCAGAATTTACATTATGGCGCTATATTTGTGTAGAAAATAACGAATTTTTCTATTTAACCCATCTATACCGAAAAGACTCAGACGACAGAATTGCTTTTGATGTCCATGATATGGAAGAATATATTAGAGACCTTATACTCGGCGGCGATAATTTTGCAATTCACACAAGAGAGGATTTTAATGTAATAATCAACTACAGCTTGGTGTCTCCAGAGCTTAGGACAGCCTTTGAAAACGAGAAGGCCATAAGCGACTTTATATCCGGCATGGGTAGCGAGTGGGAAGAAGACGTCAAAAACCAGATTGAAAACAGTGACAGCAGCATTGTCTCATCTATATTTTTATATACCGAACTTTTCGGAATTATTGCCACAGGGAATAATTCTATAAATATGAAATACTCCGAAGCGCATGAGAACATGCTTGACATAAGCGGCAGGCTTTTTGCTAATGCGCAAAACAAGCACGAAATGGACGAGCAACTGCGTGCCGCACATGAAGAGGCACTGTTAAGCACCCAGGCAAAAACTAATTTTTTGGCGAATATGAGCCACGAAATTAGAACACCGCTAAACGCCATTTTAGGCATGTCTGAAATTGTTTTACGAGAAAGCAAGGGCAGAAATATTGAAGAATACGCAAAAGAAATTAAAAAAGCCAGCGAAAATTTGTTAGTGATAGTAAATGATATTTTGGATATCTCAAAAATAGAGTCCGGCAAGCTTGAAATCATAAAAGTAGACTATAATATCACCTCGCTTTTAAACGACATTGTAAGCCTTGCCAAAATGCGACTTGAAAACAAGCCTGTTATTTTTACAACCTTTATAAAATCGGACATTCCATCTAATCTCTATGGCGATGAAATAAGGATAAGGCAAATTCTTTTAAACCTGCTTAGCAATGCAATTAAATTTACTAAAAAAGGAAATATAAATTTAAGTGTTAACTATGAAGAGCATGAAGATATCGCAGAGCTGGTGTTTGCTGTTTCCGACACAGGCATGGGAATTAAAGACGAAGACTTACAGCGCCTTTTCATGCAGTTTGAAAGGGTGGATACTACCAAAAACAGAAATATTGAGGGCACGGGACTTGGCCTTTCCATTGCAAAACAGCTGTGCGAAATGATGAACGGCTCTATAATGGTAGAGAGCAAGCGCGGTCTTGGCTCAACCTTTACAGTAAGGATACCTCAGCAGTACAAGGGGAGCACTCCAATCGCACGCAAAGCAGACAAAGTTCGTGTGCTACTTTATGAAGCCAGAGAGCTTTACGCCGATTCTATCAGTAAAACAATATCAGATTTAAACGCAAAATGCGTAGTTTGCACAAATCAGTCAGAGCTTTTGCAGTATTTAACGCAAGATACTTTTGACTATCTAATAGCACCTGTGGTTCATGCAGACCGGATAAAGAATTTATGCTTAAAATCTAAGATACATATTAATATGATATTTACGGTTGACCAGGGCGATTTTACCGTTTATCAAGACAATAATATTGTAAACTTGCCCATTAGCTGCATACAACTGGCTCAATTTTTCGGAAATTCAGATTCATATATGCGTCAAACGAAAAAAGCTCATAGCTTTATAGCCCCTACCGCAAAGGTGCTCATCGTCGACGACAATCCGGTTAATTTAAAGGTTGCAAAAGGCTTAGTGTCGCCAATTAAATTAAATATCCACACCGCAGTAAACGGTGCAGAGGCTGTTGAAATGGTTAAAGAGAGCGAATACGACCTAGTATTTATGGATCACATGATGCCCATAATGGACGGCATAGACGCAACCGCCGCAATAAGAAAGCTTGATGGCGATTACTACAAAAACTTGCCTATAATAGCACTTACCGCCAACGCACTTGTAGGTGCAAGAGAGCTTTTTGTTAAGGAGGGAATGAACGACTTTATCGCAAAGCCTATAGAAGTTAAAAAGCTCAACGAAATATTAAAAAAATGGATTCCAAAAGAAAAGCAAGAAATTGTAGCGCCCACTGTTAAAGATGAAAAAACCTATGATTTATCTATAGCGGGAATCGATACAAACTATGGAATTAACATCATAGGCGGAAATCTTGAAGACTACTATGACGTGCTAAACACTTATCTATTAGACGGTTTACTCAAGCTTAAAAAGCTAAAAGAGCCTATAAGAGAGCAAAACCTTAACATGTTTAGGATAGAGATGCACGCACTAAAAAGCGCATCGGGCTCAATAGGTGCGTCTGCCGTTTCTAAAAAAGCAATGAAGCTAGAGGACGCCGCAAAAAATCAAGATATTCACTACATTAATTCACATACAAAGCCTTTTGTAGAAATTTTCGAAAGCCTACTTTTTACAATCGAGGAGCATTTAAAAAATAATGATAGCAATCTACTTGAAGAAAAACAAGACGGCTGTCCTGAGCTATTAAATGAGAGTTTAAAAGAAATAGAAGAAGCTTTAAGCAGTTTTGATATTGATGTGCTTGAGCAGTCTATTTTAAAATGCCTATCCTACACATGGGAGGGCAAAATTGACGAGATGCTCATGAATTTAAAGCAGCTTATAGACTCATTTGAATACTACCAAGCACGCTTGATAGTGGAAGATTTGAATAAAGAAATTTTAGTTTGCTACGGCAGTTAAGCCGTTGAAAACGCTGAAATGATAAAAGCTTTACAAATGGGTAGGTATAAGGAAACTTTTTCTATCGCAAAAAGTTTCCTCTTTGCCAATAAATTGGCAAATTCACCTTCAAAAAAGCTCTTCTAAGGCAAAAGATTTCGTTTTCTACGGAAAACGCTTAGGGCTCTGCCCTAAGTACCCGTAAGTTTTTGAAAAAACTTAACAAAAACTTTTAATCTTCGTCATTACGACGGAACGCCATACCTTTTTTTGACACGCTGTCGGACTGTCCAAAAATCTGCAAGACAAGGAACAAATACCCTAAAATGACCGAGTAATACGAGGGTATATGAGGGAAATAGAGCCTGACCGATGCAATACGAACCCGTTTCTAAAGAGCTGTGTGGGCTTTCTATGGGCGTCAAATCCTTTTGCAAGGCGGAAGCATTACTGCAAGGCTTTTCCTTCTTATAAAACCCACACAACTCTTTAGAAATCTTTGACCCCAAATGAGTAGATTTTGTTCATAAACAAGGCAGTCAAATGAAGCAATACTTCCGTATTGCAAATTTGGCTAACGCAGTTTGTGGGCAAAAGATGCTTGTTTGGGGCGGGTTCGTATTGCATCGGTCAGGCTATGTGTTTGTGACGCAGGAAGCAAAAAATGAGCCAAGCTGGCTCATTTTTTTGCGTTTGTGGGTTTTTCGACAGTCTGAGAGGGGCGGTCCAACTGGACCGCCCCTCTATTTTCCTGTCAAACTGACAATTTTAAGCTAAGCTTGATAAATTTTGCACTAGGTCTGTCGACGAACTTGCGGCTATTGATGTTGCAAAAAGCACGTCTTGTGCCGAAACATCAGAAACTAGCTGTGCTAAAGTTCCTGCAGAATAATATCTGTAATCAACTATATATAAGTTCTCGTAATTTTGTGAAATAAACGGCGCAAGAGTTGTCATGTTAGAATCGCCGACTATTACACAGGTCTTACCATTTTCGTTTGAGCTGTTTTTAATGTATCCCAAATCATTGCTTCCGCCTAAATAAACTTGGTACTTGCTTCTAGATTCAAGACTGCTTACATCGGGGAACATTTCTGCCTCTGTAAGGTCTGATAAACTTGTGCCGGTACTAAAAGTAAGGCTTGGCGATGGTACATAAACCTCTATGGTTTCAGGCTCTTCAATGTTTGAATGGAGTGAAAAGTGATAGTTATACCCTAAAAATCCTTCGACTTCCAGTTCGGAATACGATGCAAGCGCAAAGTTATCTAAATCTTTTTTATAACACCATTCGTTATAGGCATAATATGCCGCAAGGCCTGTCCACTTGTTCTCTGTTTTGTAATAAAGCTTTTCGTCACAGTGGGCTTTTAGTATTCTGTATATTTCGATATTCTCTATTCGCTCGTCTGCACCACTGTAGATGTATTGTATCGACTTTTCTTGGTCAGAGGTTACATCCGCATAGTAATTTAAAAAGTCTAAAGGAAGCATGATGTCCATGGAGTTTGGAATCATCATTTGATACACATTTACATCCTCAGGGATATCGCTTGTGACGTCGTTTATTGCATCTACATATGAGTCTGCTATAGTTTCATTGAATTTATAAATATCAAAAGAACCGTCTCCAACTATGAACATATGCTGATATACCACAGGCTCTAAGCCCTCTACACTCGATTCGTTTGCGCCTTGAGGTATAGGCGTTGTCCTAGGCTCTGCAGTAGGAACTATTGTAGGTGCAGGCGTCGGTGTTGGATGAGCCTCGGTTTCGCCACCGCCGGCAAGCGAGAACAGGGCTTGAAGACCTGTTATTAACAAGGCAATGATTATTACTCCGACTACGCCTAAAATTATTACAGGGATTATGTTAGGCTTTCTCCTCCTCCTTCTCACGGGTCTTCTCTGAGGATTTGGCCTAGGCGCCGTGCCATGTCTTGTAGCCCCTGCCCTTGTCGCACTCTGTCTAGAAGATGAAGGATTTCTGGGTCTTGCCACCCTTGTGCTGGGGTCAGCGGTTCTTCTTGCGCCTGTGTTATGTGCCGATGTCGCCTGTGTATCGTTTCCGCCGAAAGTGTTTTCTAAATTTTTATAGTCATATTTTGGCTGTGAAATATTATTTCCCAAATTTAAGTTCGGATCAGAATAAACATCTGAAAAGCCGGAGTTTCTATCTGAATTGCCGTTTGGCCTGTAATTGTCTGAACTCATTTGTTGTCCCCCTTTCAAATTAAAATACGCAATCACTATATTTAGTATATAAATTGAATATATAGCTTCAAAATTCGTATATTTATATATATTTTATTGTAAATACAAAATCATGTCAAGTAAATTTATAAAAAAGTTAGCCTAATTTATCAAAAAAATGCTAAGCTTGTATATTTTTGTAGAATCTGACAAAAGCTCGCTTAATTTATTGTGCTCATACCCAATAGCTCTATACCAAAAAATAAACAAAAAAAACAGCGACTGCTTTCGCAATCGCTTTGTGTTGGCAAAACTTATTGTCCCGGGCCGCTGCCAGCCAAGTATCGTCAGCA
>CAYJJU010000029.1:17894-20600 GCA_964370635.1 uncultured Eubacteriales bacterium
TTTGTGTTGGCAAAACTTATTGTCCCGGGCCGCTGCCAGCCAAGTATCGTCAGCACAAATGAGCTTAACTTCTGTGTTCGGAATGGGAACAGGTGGACCCTCATTGTAATCTATACCAACTAATTCGTCGCCGTGTTTTGACGACTAGATTATAATACCACATAATATTTTGAATGTCAATACTTTTTTAAAAATTATTTCAAAAAACTTTTGACAGATTTTTAAATAAAACAACCACCCTATTGGGTGGCAATTTTGATGTTGGCAAAACTTATTGTCCCGGGCCGCTGCCAGCCAAGTATCGTCAGCACAAATGAGCTTAACTTCTGTGTTCGGAATGGGAACAGGTGGACCCTCATTGTAATCTATACCAACTAATTTTTGTCGTCATGTCTTTTGGCGACTTTGATATAATAACACATCTAAAAACAAAATGCAAGCTTTTTTTTCAAATTTTTTCTATTTTTTTTCAAACTCACCCCATGCGCTTATGTTCGCCCTTTGCATAGCTCCCAAAATTTTGGCTTTAGCATCAGGAAAATTGACCTCTAAGTCCTTTAAAAACTTTGTCATTTCCGCACGCTTTGTGACGCCGTCTGCAGGGCATGCACTTTTAACTACAGGCAAATTTTCTCTTTTCACCAAATTTCTCACCTCGTTATCAAGGCAAAAAATCAGTGGTCTTATCATGGTTATATCTTTTCGTGATAAATAAGTCACCGGCGAAAAAGAGGAAATGCTTCCCCCATACAGCAAATTCATCATAAAAGTTTCCACCGCATCGTCATAATGATGGCCTAAGGCAATTTTATTACAGGAAAGCTCTTTTGCCATGTCATGAAGCATACCCCTTCTCATTCGGGCGCAAAGACTACATGGATTTTTTTCTTTTCTGTCATCAAAAATAATTTTACCCAAATCTGTTCTTCTTATTATATAGGGAATTTCAAATTCTTCACACAGTTTTTCCACTTTAGAAAAATCGGTTTCCTTATTATTAAAGCAGGGGTCTATTGTGATTGCGCACAGCTCAAACTTTTTGGGGTAATACCTTAAAAGAGAGTGAAGGGCTGCAAGCAAAAACAGGGAGTCCTTGCCACCGGACACGCCCACGGCAATTTTATCTCCCTCATTTATCATGTCATATTTTTCAATAGCCGCACGCACACGACTCATTAATTTTTCCATTTATAAGCTCCGTTTTTTAAAATTTAAACTAAGGATAACAGAAAAAACACGAGAAAACAAGACTTGATGCGAGAAAACATGTGATAAATTAAAAAAGAAATATAAATTCGTTATTTAGGAAACAAGAGTATTAAAGAGTAAAAACGAGCATTAGCGAGTACGAGTGGCACAAATTAAATTAATGCCAAAAATGTGTTGACTTTAAGGCCAAATTGTGATAACATCATAGAGCATTAAAAATACAAGGCAAGATTTTGCATTTGTAATAAAATTTTTTGGAGGTAAATGCTATGTCCACTTATATGGCCAAAGCCGGTCAAGTTGACCGCAAATGGTATGTAATCGACGCTGCGGGTAAACCACTTGGACGTGTAGCAGCTCAAGCAGCTGTTTTACTTAGAGGTAAACACAAACCAACTTTTACACCACATGTTGATTGCGGAGACCACGTAATAATCATCAACTGTGCAGAAACTGTTTTAACAGGTTCTAAACTAACAAAGAAATTCTACTATCGTCATACAGGGTACATCGGCCACATGAAAGCCGTAAGATATGACACACTTATGAAAACAAAACCCGAAAAAGCAATGGAGCTTGCCGTTAAAGGAATGATTCCTTCAAACACTATCGGTGCGGCCGCTTCTCTAAGACTTCGCGTATTTGCTGGGGCTGAGCACACTCATGCCGCACAATCACCCGAAGCTTACACACTTTAATAGGAGGTAGCGCATTATGTATGATAAAGCACCATATTTTTATGGAACAGGAAGAAGAAAAAGCTCTGTAGCAAGAGTAAGAATTTACCAAGGTACAGGCAAAGTTACAATTAACGATCGTGATATCGACGATTATTTCGGACTTGACACTTTAAAGCTAATAGTTCGCCAACCTCTAGCCCTTACACAAACAGACGAGCAATTTGACATTGTTTGCCGTGTAAATGGCGGTGGTGTTACAGGACAAGCAGGCGCTATCCGTCACGGTGTAGCAAGAGCTTTACTACAATACGACACTGAAAATCTACGTCCACAGCTTAAAAAAGCAGGTTTCTTAACTCGTGACCCAAGAATGAAAGAGAGAAAGAAATACGGTCTTAAAGCAGCTAGACGTGCACCTCAGTTCTCAAAAAGATAATTTCCCTTTTGGGTTATTTCAAATACCTCTACTTCGGTGGAGGTATTTTTTTATATAGCTGAGGTGATTTATAACAAGCATAGCTTATTATAAGCGAGTGTAAAAATATGCCACCGGCATATTTTCTTAACCACTCTACAGTTCTCAAAAAGATAATTATTTATCAAATTTATCGGAACTCTACTTTTGTGGAGTTCCGTTTTTTATTTAACTGAGGTGATTTATAACAAGCATAGCTTATTATAAGCGAGTGTAAAAATATGCCACCGGCATATTTTCTTAACCACTCTACAGTTCTCAAAAAGATAATTATTTATCAAATTTATCGGGACTGTCGCATTAAGACGTTCAGTGGTGAATATGAACAATGTTATGGTGTAG
>CAYJJU010000030.1:0-18944 GCA_964370635.1 uncultured Eubacteriales bacterium
CACACAGGTTCGCCCCTACAAAAATTTATATATTATAACAATTACGACACAGCCTTTTTTTTAGTTTATAGTTGATAGTTCTAGAAAACGGGCGGATTTTAAAAATCCGTCCGTTTTCTAATCTATTTATTCTTAGTCCTGCCCAAAATATAATCTACGCTCACCCCATAAAAATCGGCAAGCGCACATAAAATATGCGGCGGTATCATTCTTTGCCCGCTCTCGTAATAAGCATAAGTCCTCTGCGGAATATTTATTTTTTCACCGAGCGCCTTTTGAGTCAAGTCACTATCTTCTCTAAGTGCTCTAATTCTTTCATATTTAAACATTTTAATCACCAATAATAGTATATAATAGAACAAATTGCTCTATTGACATTTTGAACAAATTGTTCTAAAGTATTATAAAGAGGTGATTTTAATGGCTGAATATTGTCTTGACTGCTTAAATAGAATTAACAAAAGAGATGACCCTGCAAAAAAATATGTAATTTCTGATAAACTTGATATTTGTGAGGGTTGTGGAGAGTATAAGCACACAGTAATTTGTCTAAAAAGAAGAAGGAGATAACAGCAAGCAGCTTTGCGGTTTTGTCAATTTACAATCAAAAAAATCCGCAGGATTTTCACCACAACTATCAACTATCAATTAAAAAAAAACGGACGGATTATAAAAATCCGCCCGTTTTTTATTTAAAAAAGATTATTTGCTTTTTAGAGCTGCTTGAGCTGCTGCTAGTCTAGCGATTGGCACACGGAAAGGTGAGCATGATACGTAGTCTAGGCCTGCATTGTGGCAGAACTCGATAGTTGTTGGGTCACCGCCGTGCTCTCCGCAGATACCGAAGTGCATGTTAGGTCTTGTTTGCTTACCAAGTTTAACTGCAAGCTCTACAAGTTTGCCAACACCATTTTTGTCTATACGAGCAAATGGATCGTTTTCGTAAATTTTTGTTTCGTAGTAAGAGTTTAGGAACTTACCAGCGTCATCACGGCTAAAGCCGAATGTCATTTGTGTAAGGTCGTTAGTACCGAATGAGAAGAACTCAGCCTCTGTAGCGATTTCATCGGCTGTAAGAGCAGCTCTTGGAATCTCTATCATTGTACCAACTTCGTAGTCAAGCTCTACGCCTGCATCGGCAATAGCCTTGTCGGCAGTAGCAACAACTACATCTTTAACAAATTTAAGCTCACGAACTTCGCCTACTAGTGGAATCATGATTTGTGGAACCACTTTGTTTTCTGGTTGAGCTTTGTTCACATTGATAGCCGCTTTGATAACAGCCCTTGTTTGCATTGCTGCAATTTCAGGATATGTTACAGTTAGACGGCAACCACGGTGACCCATCATTGGGTTAAACTCGTGAAGTGACTCGATGATATCTTTGATATCCTGTACTGATTTACCTTGAGTTTTTGCAAGTAGCTCGATATCAGCTTCTGCTGTAGGAACGAACTCATGTAGTGGTGGATCTAGGAAACGGATAGTAACCGGATATCCTTTCATTACTGAGTATAGCTCTTCAAAGTCGCTTTGTTGCATTGGCTCAATTTTAGCAAGTGCTGCTTCTCTTTGCTCTTTAGTGTCTGAGCAGATCATTTCACGGATAGCCGCAATTCTGTCAGCCTCGAAGAACATGTGCTCTGTACGGCAAAGGCCGATACCTTGTGCACCAAAGTTTATTGCTTGTTTAGCATCGTTTGGTGTGTCAGCATTTGTTCTAACTTTTAGAGTTCTGAATTTATCAGCAAGAGTCATAATTCTGTCAAAGTCGCCGCCGATTGAAGCAGGAACTGTTGGGATAGCCTCGCCATAGATGTTACCAGTAGTACCATCAAGTGACATAAAGTCGCCCTCAACATATGTTTTGCCACCTAGTGTGCATTTTTTGCCGGCTTCGTCGATTTTTAGCTCTGTGCAACCAGATACGCAGCAAGTACCCATGCCACGAGCAACAACAGCCGCGTGAGATGTCATACCGCCTCTAGCTGTAAGAATACCTTGAGCATGGTGCATGCCTTCGATATCTTCAGGAGAAGTCTCTAGTCTTACAAGGATAACTGGCTCGCCTTTTTCGCCAAGTGCAACAGCATCTTCGGCTGTGAACACGATTTTACCACAAGCGGCACCTGGTGATGCAGCAAGAGCAGAACCAATTGGAGCGGCAGCTTTTATAGCTTTTGCATCAAATTGTGGGTGAAGTAGAGCGTCAAGTTGTTTTGGATCTATCATTAGTACAGCTTCTTCTTCTGTTTTCATGCCTTCGTCGATTAAATCGCAAGCAATTTTTAAAGCAGCAGCAGCTGTTCTTTTACCATTTCTTGTTTGAAGCATGTAAAGTTTTTTGTCTTCAATTGTAAACTCCATGTCTTGCATGTCGTGGTAGTGGTTTTCTAGTTTTTGGCAAGTAGCTACGAATTCTTCGTAAACTTCTGGCATGATACCTTTAAGCTCGATAATAGGTCTTGGAGTTCTAACACCAGCAACAACGTCTTCACCTTGTGCATTGATTAGGAATTCACCCATAAGCTCTTTAGCACCAGTCGCTGGGTCACGGCTAAATGCAACGCCAGTACCTGAATCGTCATTTTTATTACCGAATGCCATCATTTGTACGTTAACCGCAGTACCCCATGAGTATGGGATTTCATTTTGCATTCTGTAGAAGTTAGCACGAGGGTTGTCCCATGATCTGAAAACAGCTTTGATAGCACCCATAAGTTGCTCTTTTGGATCTGTTGGGAAATCTGTGCCTAGTTTGTTTTTGTACTCACCTTTAAATTGCTCTGCAAGTGTTTTTAGGTCCTCAGCAGTAAGATCTGTATCTTCTGTGATGCCTTTTTTCTCTTTCATTTCGTCGATTAGCTCTTCGAAATATTTTTTACCGACTTCCATAACAACGTCAGAATACATTTGGATAAATCTTCTGTAGCAGTCATAAGCCCATCTTGCATTGCCTGTTGTTTTAACCATAGTCTCAACAACTTCGTCATTTAGTCCTAGGTTTAGGATAGTGTCCATCATACCAGGCATAGAAGCTCTAGCACCTGAACGTACTGAAACTAGTAGCGGATTTTCTTTGTCTCCGAATTTTTTACCTACTGTCTCTTCCATTTTTTTGATGTTTTCCATGATTTCATCTTGGATTGAATCACTGATTTTTTTTCCATCCTCATAATATTGAGTACAAGCTTCAGTAGAAACTGTGAAGCCTTGTGGGATTGGAAGGCCAAGCTTTGTCATTTCGGCAAGGTTTGCACCTTTACCACCTAAAAGCTCTTTTTGACTTCCGTCGCCTTCGCTAAATTGATAAACGAATTTCTTGCTCATTGGTAACTCCTCCTAAAATTTTTAAACCGAATTTTTTTATTAAATATTCGGTTGTTATTAGTATAATGCACAGACAATTTATCTGCGCCAACTAATTATAACAAATAACTAAAGGAATTTCCATACCTTTTTTTACAAAATTAAACGGAATTTACAATTTCTACATACTTATTATTCTTTAAAGAGAAATTTCTTCAAATTTTAGCTATTTTTTCAAAAAAGTATTGAAAATAAAAAATAATCTGAGATAATATAGATGTAATAACTTAAGTACACGGTGGGGCAAAGCTTGTCCCGCCATGTGTGCATTTCCAAAATATCGTTGAAACGGAGAAAAAAATGTTTTTTAAGAAGAAAACAACTGAATCTATAGACTTTATAGTTGTAGGACTGGGAAACCCCGGAAAAAAATACGAAAATACTCGCCATAACGCAGGCTTTCTCGGGGTAGATATGCTGTGCGAAAAAACAAATACACGTGTAAATAAATTAAAATTTAAGGGACTTTACGGCATTGCCCGAATAGCAGATAAAAAAGTCCTTCTCTTAAAACCCTCTACTTTTATGAATTTAAGCGGCCAATCTGTCATGGAGGCCATGAATTTTTACAAAATTCCACCAGAGAAATGCCTTATAATCTTTGATGACATATCTTTAGATGTGGGCAAGATGAGAATTAGAAAAAGCGGAAGCCACGGTGGGCAAAATGGAATGAAAAATATTATTTATTTAAGCGGTAGTGATAATTTCCCCAGAATTAAAATAGGTATAGGCAAAAAGCCCCATCCAGATTATGAGCTTGCAGACTGGGTTTTGTCCTCCTTTTCTAAAGAAGACATAAAGACCATCACCCCCGTTTATGAAAATCTACTAGACGCCGTCAGCCTTATAGTACAGGAAAACACAGACAAGGCGATGAATATGTTTAATAGTTGAGAATGGTAGTGAACGCATTGTATGCGTTCAAAGTGAAGAGTGAAAAGCGTTGGATTTAATGAATTTACCTACCACTGTGTAGTGAACGCATTGTATGCGTTCAAATAATTTAGAGTTGAAGTCTAAAGGAGGCTATTTTGAAATTTTTAAGTGAAGTACTTATAAAATATAATGAGTTTACAGGGCTCTTAAATGCAGTAAAAGATGAAAAGACGCCTGCCGTCTTGACAGGGGTTTCGGCAATACACAAGGCCGCTATTACGAAGGCTCTTTTTGGTAAACTTGGAAAAAAAATACTGTTTTTAAGCGCAAACGAGGCCGAGCAAAATAAAATGTTTGAAGACCTTAGCTCCATGGGGTTAAGATGCGCTGTGTATCCTTCAAGAGATTTTAATTTTGTCGATAACACAGGCATTTCTCACGAATATGAAAGACTGCGCCTTGACACATTAAAAAAGATAATTAATAATGAATGCGACTGCGTTTTAGCCTGCATAGACGCCGCCCTTCAGTTTACCATACCTAAAAGCGATTTAATAGCAAGGGAGCTTACATTAAAGCCCTCTGAGAGCATAAAGATAGAAGATTTAATAAAGGCTCTTGTAAACTGCGGCTATCAAAGGGCGGAGCAAATCGAGGGCATAGGCCAGTTTAGCCACAGGGGTGGAATAGTAGATTTTTTCCCACCGGGCGAAGAATTTCCAAAGCGTATAGAGTTTTGGGGCGACGATATCGACACCATTTCATATTTTGATACAGATTCTCAAAGAAGAACCACGGACTGCGACACGGCAATAATTTCCCCGTCTATGGAAGTGCTTCCAAAAAGCAACAGCTTGCTAATTAAAAAGATAAACGAAGTGGCAAAAGGGCTTAGGGGCAAGAGCGCGCCTATGGCAAAAGAAATTTTAAATTCAGAGATTAAAAAGCTTGAAAACAACATGCATATTTCTTCAATGGATAAATTTATAAGCCTTGCCTATGAAAACAGCGCCACACTTTTTGATTATTTTGACACAAAAAACAGCCTTCTGATTTTCTCAGAGGGAAGCGCATTAAAAGAGCGAGAGCGCACTTCTGCCTATTCTTTAAACGAAGAGATAAAGCATCTTTTTTCACAGGGTGTTTTGTGCAAAGGACTTGATACTTTCAGCGGCGATTGGACTTATGCCCTTAGCATGGCAGAAAAATTCCCGTCAATTCACATGGATATTTTTGCAAGGGGAAGTTATGAAATTCCCACAAAAACCTTGATAAACATGACTATGCGCCAGCTGTCTGTATGGGGCGGCAGTTTTGAAATTTTGAAAGAAGATTTAAACTCGGCGCTTCATAAAAAAATGCGCTGTGTAGTGCTTGCAGGCACGGAAAAATCGGCAAAAACCGTCGCTGAGGACTTAAAAAACGAGGGCTATCCCGCACAATATTTTGACGATGTTTTGACCATTAACAAGGGAACCATCGCCGTTCTTCCAAACACTCTTTCGGCAGGTTTTGAAGTGCCCGGTGCAGATTTTGTGTTAATAAGCCACGGCAGAGTGCATACAGAGCAAAAATCAAAACGAAAAAAGAAAGACAAAAACAGCCAAGAAATTTATAGCCTATCAGAGCTTAGTGTCGGCGACTATGTGGTGCACACCACACACGGTGTCGGTATATTTGAGGGCATACACAAAATTGAGCTCAACTCAATTGAAAAAGACTATATTAAGATAAAATACGCGAAAAGCGACACGCTTTACGTGCCTGTAATTCAGCTTGACATGGTCGCAAAATATATAGGCCCTAAGGAAGACGGGGCTGTAAAAATACACAGACTAGGCGGAACAGAATGGCAAAAAGCAAAAAGCCGTGTGAGAAGTGCCGTAAAAGACATAGCAAAAGAGCTTATTGTGCTTTATGCAAAACGACTAAAGGCAAAGGGTTACGCCTTCCCCGAGGACGACGATTTGCAAAGAGATTTTGAGGGGCGTTTTGAATATGACGAAACCGAGGATCAACTGCGCTGTATTAATGAAATCAAAAACGACATGGAAGCGCATACGCCTATGGACAGACTGCTTTGTGGCGACGTTGGATTTGGCAAAACCGAGGTAGCACTTAGGGCGGCATTTAAATGTATAGCCGCCGGCAAGCAGTGTGCAATTTTAGTACCCACCACAATACTTGCATGGCAACATTTTCAAACCGCAATAAAAAGGCTTGAAAATTTTCCGACAAAAATTGAACTTTTATCACGCTTTAGGACTCCAAAACAACAAGAACAAGTGCTTAAAAACCTTAAAAGAGGCTATGCAGACATGGTAGTAGGCACCCATAGACTTGTCTCAAAAGACGTTCAGTTTAAGGATTTGGGCCTTGTAATAATAGATGAGGAACAGCGTTTTGGTGTGGCGCAAAAAGAAAAGCTAAAGCAACTTTGCAAAACGGCAGACATCTTAACCCTGTCTGCAACCCCCATACCAAGAACCTTAAACATGGCTTTATCGGGCGTGCGTGACATGTCGGTAATAGAGGAAGCTCCGCACGACAGGCATCCGGTGCAAACCTATGTAATGGAATATGACCTTGGAATTATTGCAGATGCAATAAGAAAAGAGCTTAGGCGTGGCGGTCAAGTATATTACCTTCACAACGATGTTTCAAGCATCAAAACCACCGCCGCAAGACTGCAAGCACAAGTGCCTGAGGCAAGGATAGGCATAGGACATGGCAAGATGGACGAAAAAGAGCTGTCTGAAGTATGGCGCCAGCTCATGGAGCATGAAATTGACATTTTAGTGTGCACCACTATTATAGAAACGGGTGTAGACGTGCCAAACGCCAACACGCTCATTATAGATTATTCTGACAGAATGGGACTTTCTCAACTTCATCAGTTAAGAGGACGTGTAGGGCGAAGCAACAGGCGTGCCTATGCATATCTCACCTACACTAAAAACAAAGTACTGACAGAAATTGCACAAAAAAGACTTTCTGCCATACGTGAATTCACCGAGTTTGGAAGCGGTTTTAAAATAGCTCTTAGAGATTTGGAAATACGTGGTGCAGGCAACATTCTAGGCGGCGAACAGCACGGGCATATGGAAAGTGTCGGCTATGACATGTACCTCAAACTCTTAAACGAGGCGGTTGCGATTTTGCGAGGCGAAGAGCCACCTACTCCGGAAAAAGAATGTGTAGTCGACATGCAGGTTCAAGCGCATATCCCTCAGTCTTATGTAAGTGCAACAAGGCAAAGGCTTGAAATTTACAGAAGAATTGCAGACATTAAAACCTATGACGACTCAATAGATGTCATAGACGAGCTGATAGACCGCTTTGGTGAGCCACCTGCGGCTGTCAAAGGACTTATAGACATCGCCCTGCTTCGAAACAGGGCCGCCGCCTTAAATATAAAGGAAGTAAAACAGCAGTCAAGCTACATCAATTTATTCCTAGACTCTGTGGACATGGAGGCCGTATCAAAGCTAATTTCAGGCATGAAGGGCAGAGTTTTACTAAAGGCAAGCCACTCACCTTATATAAATATAACCCTAAACGGACAAAGCCCTCTTGACGTGCTAGAAGACGCCTTAAACCTCATGGATAAATAATTCTTGTAATTTTGCCGAAAATGCTGTATAATATTAGACTAACTATAATAATCAATCGAAAGGTAAGTCTATGAAACTATTCAAATCAATAATTATGTTAACACTGTCTGTGGTTTTAGCCGTAAGCACAACCGCATGTCAAAATGCCGACATGACGTGGGCCGCCAAGACAGACAGCCACACCATGAATATAGGTGAGTACCTATATTATCAAGTTTCGGCGTATGACGAAGCATCAAACCTTGTAAGCAGCGACACCGAGGTGCTAAAGGCAGAAATAGAAGGCGTTTTAGCAGAAGAGTGGATTTTAAACAGAGCCCTTGAAAATGTAAGTCTTTACTTTTGGGCTAATAATTTGATAGAGGAAAACGATTTCGATTTGACTCAAGAAGAAATCGACTATGCCCTGTCTTACACCGCAAGCCTTTGGCCGTATTATGAGGAAACACTTGTAGACATTGGCATTTCAGAAGAATCCTTTAACTCTGTAACCTCCGAATTTGACATTAAATTCAAAAAATTATTTGACTACTACTATGGCGAAGGCGGAGAGTACCAAATACCAAAGCAGGACATTATAGACTATTATGTAGAGGGTAAATATTCTTACTCTTATATGTATGTATCTCTTACAAAAGTAGAAAATGATGAAATTGTAGACCTTACTCAAGAGGAAATAGACGATATAATAAGTCAATTTGAGTATTACGAAACTCAAGTACAGACAGGTTACACCACTCTTGAAAACGCAGCGGCGGAATTTGCATTTGCAAATGAACTTTCAGAAACACCGTTTGTATCAGATGTGACGGATTTAAAATACGAGTATTACCCCATAAATTTTGTCGAGGCACTCGAGGAGCTTGACAAAGGCGAAACAAAGATTTTTGAGTCTGAGGGTCAAATGGTTTTACTCTTAAAACACGACATCGACGCAGACGCCGAAATCATGTACTCTGACGCTAGAGAAAGATTAAATATTAGTCTTGAAATGAAGTCTGATGAGTTTAGAGAGCTTGCATTAGAGCTTTCTAAGGACTATCTAGACAATGTGACTATAAACCAAGCAGCAATAGATGCATCTAATCTTTCAAGTCTAGTAACCGACGATAACAAGATGGGAAACAACTAAATTAATTCTATTTTTTATTATTTAGTTCATTACATTAATAATTTTTGTACAAGATTACCAAAGATAAAATATTTTTGATTTTTAATGAACTTTTTAGCATTTTAAAGTATCTTAGAAAGTGAGGCCAATAAAGTGGCAACTAATTTTGAAAAAATTGCAAGCCAAGTGAATAAAGTTAAGAATAAAGATAGTACTGCTTTCACAAGGCTTTACGAGCTTACGTATCAGCGAATCTATTTTCTGGCTTATTCCATATTAAAAAACGAACAAGACGCACAGGACGTTGTTCAAGAGACGTATATTAAGGTTTTAAAATATATTGATACTTTAAAAGACGGAAAGGCTTTTGTTAAGTGGGCAGAAAAAATCGCCTACTCAATTTCAATAAGAGCTTTATCAAAAAGAAGAGACACCTTGGTGGAAGATGAGGTTTTGCAAAGCATATCCGATGAAAACACTTCTACAAGCCCTCTCACTCAAACCGTAGCTAAAGATGATATAGAAAT
Source organism: uncultured Eubacteriales bacterium (assembly GCA_964370635.1). Taxonomy (GTDB): domain Bacteria; phylum Bacillota; class Clostridia; order Oscillospirales; family Acutalibacteraceae; genus SIG603. The sequence goes on from CAYJJU010000030.1 coordinate 9,501, forward strand.
ATTAAATCAACATATATTACAGCTTGACCCCGTACTTCGTGCAACTATAGTCTTTAAATATTTTGACGGTTACAAAATCAGCACAATTGCAAAAATTATGGACTGCCCAGAGGGCACCGTAAAAAGCAGGCTGAGTATCGCAAAGAAAAAACTTAGGCTCTCACTCACAAAAGAAGGAAGGAAGGATGTTTATGTCGGGTTCTTTATTTAATAATTTACCTATCAAAAAAGCTCTACAGCACATGGCAAAAACAACAAAAATGCCATCAAAAATAGCATATTCATCTCTTGTCGGAGCCTTAGCAGTAAATGGTATGGATACTTCAGGCGCCTTGAGCTTTGTGGCTCAACCCCCTGCTGCCCCCGTATCACCGTCTGTACTCCCTGTAATCACCGCAGCAACAACAACCGCTGCAACACTAACTGCCGCCGCTTTAACGGTGGTATCGGTAAACTCGCCGCCTATATTCACAGAAACGGGCATTTGCACAGATTCTAATGAATATGTAAGCTCAGAGGTTGAAATCTGCGCTTCCATAGACGCTCCGCTAAGTGAAATCGAAGAGGTTTATATCGTCGATGAAAACAGCGTGCGCACCGAAGGTGTTGAAAGTGAACAAACAGAGGGTAGATTTACGTTTACCGTAAATAAAAACGGCGTATATACCATTTATGCAAGTGCATCAAACAATCAAGTTGCGTCTACTACTGTCACAATAGACTGCATAGACGACACTCAACCAAAAATTAGCGATTATAGCTATGACGCTGATAATTCTTTATTGGAGATTTTCGTAATAGACGAAAAATCCGGCGTCAACTTTGACACTGTATATATAATGTCAAGCGGAGAAGAGAAAATATTCCCGACAGGCATGGATATCGAGCTTGGAAAGTTAGATTTCAATGTCCCAAAAGGCGATTATATTCTTTATATATCCGACGAAGTAGGTACTCAAGGCGTTTACAGCGTGAGTATCAAACAAAATTGAGTACGACAACTGTAATATATTCCCAAAGTAAGAATGCATCTATTATTAGATGCATTTTTGCTATTTTCGCTTGAATAATGCCATATTTGTGCTATAATAATTTTAATGGAGTGTTATTATGAGCGATAAAAAAATTAGCTGTTGTTTTACAGGACATAGAAATATCAACATGTCAAATACCGATTCACTAAAAAACAAGCTTGAGGCAGAAATTGTAAGACTTATAAAAATAGGTTATAAAAACTTTTTTGCAGGAGGTGCTTTAGGCTTTGATACTCTATGCGCAAAAACTGTAATTGACTTAAAAAAAATTTATCCCGACATAAGTCTCACACTTGCCCTTCCCTGTTTAGAACAAAGCCATAAGTGGAGTTATGAGGATAAATTCATTTATGAAAATATTAAATTTCACTGCGACGACATAGTCTATGTGTCAGAGCATTACACAGCCTCTTGCATGCACAAAAGAAATAGATACATGGTAGATAACTCAAGTGCGGTAATTTGCTTTAAAGTCTACGACAGAGGCGGCACATTTTACACCGTAAACTACGCAATGTCTAAAAATGTGCCCGTCATTAATGTAGCGGATTAAACATCGCTTGGCGTGTCGATTTGCTTTCCTATAAGGTCTATTACTTTTTTAAAACCATCACGGTCTTTTAGTTTGCTTGCAAGAGAGGTAGGAATGGCTACTATGCCATCTCTTCCCTCTTTTTCTATAAAACTGCGTATCGCAGGAGGAAAAGACCCCGCCCATATTGGAAACACCAAAATAATTACATCACCCTTATTAACAGGCGCATACTCTATGTCGGTAAGCTGTTTTTTTGAGGACATATAGCCACCCCTTAAAAAATTCTTAGCCCCCGACCAGTCTTTGTCGTCTGTTATTTTTTGTGCTTTTGTATCGTGTTTTGCAGCAAGTTCCTGTGCAATTTTCTCGCTTCTGCCCGTTCTTGTAAAATAATAAATTTGCATAATTTCGCCCTCCTTTTAAAGATGTTTATATTATAGCACTAAAACGGTGATAATAAAACATAATTCTTAACTTTCCTAAAATAATGGACAAACCAAATTTTCTGTGCTATAATGTTATGACTTATTAATTTATGGAGTTGATTTTTTTGGACTTTTTAGCATTTGATATAATCAAAGATGCAATCGAAACAGAACTTATAAAACAAGAATTTTCTGAGGCTAAGTCTTTAGGCGATGAAGACGGCAAGGCGGTAGCCTTTTACACAGACCACATAGCATATAGTTTAATCTATAACGAAGCAAAATCAAGCTTTCTACTTCGCTCTGCGTCGGTAACAGACGGTGAGGCGGGAGAGTGGAAAACGCTTTCTCAGTGGCTTTTTGACAAAGAAGAAGGCACTAAGGCAGATGCTCAAACCATAGCAAACGACTTTTCTGAAGTCATAGTAGGGCCTAAGCGCATAGCCGCCATACAAAATGTGAAGAAAAGAAAAAAAGATGAAGAGGGCAACATTGACCCACAGTTTCTCTTTAATCGATTTGCAAACATCTTCCCTGAATTTAAGGAAAAGATGAACTCAGACAAAATTACTTATGGACAAATAAGGTTTACTGTGCTTACAAAGGAAAGTTTGAGAAAACTTTGTGAAGATGCCGCAGCCTCTCACCTAGCAAACCCTGAAACCTTCAAAAAGATGACAAACATCATCAATGACATGTATAAAGACGGCGACTTGCAGGTAAGAAGCATACTTACTCACGGCCTTTTAAACGGCATGAGCGACGAGGCGATAGCAATTTTAAACCCTGTGTTTTCAGAAGACCTTGCAAAGGTTTATAAGTGTTCAAGAAAACTTAAAGACAAAAATATTAAGCCTGAAAAAGTTAAAAAACAAAAGAAAATTGTTGCAGACGCACTAAATAACGCAAACAGGCGATAAAAATAGCAAAAAATCAAAACTTATTTAATAAAATAGCCCTTAAGGTGTTGACATTGTACCTATTTATATGTTACAATGTTTCTACCTCAAATAAGAGGGCTATTTTTTTGTGCCTATTTTTTTGAGGGAGGCTGGGCTTAAACCCAAATTTTTTCCGTAAAACGGAGGTGCCGTTATGAGAGTCAAAATAACATTAGCTTGCCAGGAGTGCAAACAAAGAAACTACAACACAATGAAGAACAAAAAGAACGATCCCGACAGACTTGAGATGAGTAAGTACTGCAGATTCTGCAGAAAACACACAGCTCACAGAGAAACAAAATAAGATAGGGAGGAACAATTATGTCTGATTCTAAAAAACCAAATGCTTTTATGGGTTTTCTAAAAAGAGCAGGTAAATTTTTCCGAGATTGCAAAGGCGAACTCAAAAAAATTGTTTGGCCTACTATAAGAACTGTATTTAAAAATATGGGTGTTGTTATTACCACAATTATTATTTTGGGAACATTTATATTTTTACTGGATACAGCTTTTATGCAACTTCTCAGTCTTATTATGGATGTTGCCAACTAAAATTCGTTGGATATTCACCACTGTGAAACTATTTTTTAACGGAGGAAAACAGTATGGCAGACGAGGCGAAATGGTATGTTATACATACCTATTCGGGATATGAAAACAAAGTTGCCTCAAACCTTGAAAAAGTGGTGGAAAACCGCCAACTTCAAGATTTAATCAAGGAAATTAAAGTTCCTACCGAAATTGTCGTTGAAATTAAAGAAGACGGCAAAACAAAAGAGGTAGAGCGCAAAATTTATCCGGGTTATGTTATTATTAAAATGATAGTAACAGACAAATCTTGGTATGCAGTGCGAAATATTCGTGGCTGTACAGGTTTTGTAGGTACTACTACCGACCCTATTCCGCTTACAGAAGATGAAGTGGCAAGGCTAGGTGTTGAAACTAAGAAGATTGAAGTTTCTTATGATGTCGGCGACAGTGTCCAAATCGTCGATGGTCCGCTTAGCGGATTCTTAGGTATAGTAGATGAAATAGACATTGATAATAACAATGTCAGAGTCACTGTGTCTATGTTTGGACGTGAAACACCGGTTGATTTGGAACTTAACCAAATTGAATCGGAAAACTAAGGTTTGATAATCAGCGGAAATCCGCTTTTTATGCGGGGCAATGCCCCAGTGGGAGGAGATGCAAAATTTCTGCGTTTCCGCCATCAACCACGAATTTTGGAGGTGCAATCAGATGGCTCAAAAGGTTACGGGCTTTATTAAGCTCCAAATACCCGCCGGTAAAGCTACCCCGGCACCGCCTGTAGGTCCAGCACTTGGACAACACGGCGTTAACATCATGTCGTTCACTAAAGAATTTAATGAGCGCACAAAAAATGACATAGGACTTATAATCCCTGTCGTTATAACGGTTTATGCAGACCGTTCTTTCACTTTTGTTACAAAAACTCCACCAGCAGCTGTTCTTATTAAGAAGGCTTGCGGTATAGAGAGCGGTTCGGGTGTTCCGAACAAGACAAAAGTTGCTAAGATTACCCGCGAACAAGTAAAGAAAATCGCCGAGCAGAAAATGCCTGACTTAAATGCAGGTTCTATCGAAACAGCTATTAGCATGATTTCTGGAACAGCAAGAAGTATGGGTATTGATGTCGTAGATTAATTACCCGGGTGGGAGGAAAACTTCCGATATTTACCACTCTAGGAGGAAAAAATCAATGAAACACGGTAAAAAGTATGTTGAAAGTGCAAAACTTATCGACAGAGCAAAGCTTTATGATGCAGATGAAGCTCTGGATCTTTGCTTAAAAACAGGCACAGCTAAATTTGATGAAACTGTTGAAGTTCATGTAAAATTAGGTGTCGACGGTCGTCATGCAGACCAACAAGTGCGTGGTGCTATAGTTCTACCACATGGTACAGGTAAAGCTATAAAAATTCTTGCAATTTGTAAAGAAGACAAAATTGAAGCTGCAAAAGCTGCAGGTGCAGACTTTGTAGGTTCTGAAGAGATGGTTCAAAAAATTCAAACAGAAAACTGGATGGATTTTGACGTGCTAATTACTACTCCCGACATGATGGGACAAGTTGGCCGTTTGGGTAAAATCTTAGGCCCACGTGGTTTAATGCCTAACCCAAAAGCAGGTACTGTTTCTCCTGATATAGGAAAAGCTGTTGCCGAGGCTAAAGCAGGTAAAATTGAATACCGTCTTGACAAGACTAACATTATTCACTGCCCTATCGGCAAGGTTTCTTTCGGCGTAGAAAAACTACAAGAGAACTTTAACACTCTTTTAGATGCTATCGTTAAAGCAAAACCATCGGCTGCAAAAGGACAATATGTAAGATCTTGTGTAGTTAGCCCAACAATGGGCCCTGGAATTAAAATCAACCCAAGTAAAGTTGGTGCTTAATTTCACTATTGACAAACTAGTTTGTTAAGTATATAATAATAAAGCTGTTTACCATAGACAGCAGGTGCATTTATGCATAAAGGATTATTCCACCTGCCGAGGAAAGCAAATAACAAAGTTTTAATTTTGTAATTTTGACCTTTTCCGGCTACGGAAGAGGTCTTTTATTTTTAAAAGACCGTCAATATCAGAAAGGCGAGGTGAATATTTTGCCAAGTAAAAGTATTTTAGAGGCTAAGCAACAAGTTGTTGCTAATCTTAAAGAGAAACTATCAAGCTCTGTTTCAGCTGTTTTAGTTGATTACAAAGGTATTAATGCAGAAAACGACACAAAGCTTAGAAAAGAGCTTCGTGAAGCAGGCGTTGAGTACACAGTAGTTAAAAATACTCTTTTAAAACTTGCAATTGCTGACACTGATTTAGAGTCTTGGTCGGACGTTCTTGAAGGAACAACCGCTATGGCTATCTCAACAGACGACGCTATTGCTCCCGCAAGAATCTTGAACAAATATGCTAAAGATTCAAACGGTGCATTTACAATCAAAGTAGGTAGCATGGACGGAAAGCCTATGTCTGCCGCGGAAGTTTCAGCTATTGCTGATCTACCAAGCAAAGAAGGTCTTGTACAAATGCTTCTTAGTGTTCTTGTTTCAGGTCCACGTGGTCTTGCAATTGCGCTTAACGAAGTTGCAAAATCAAAAGAAGAAGTAGCATAATTTAAAATTTATAATTTATAGGAGGATATTACAATGGCTGATATCACAAAATTTATTGAAGACATTAAAGCTCTTACAGTTTTAGAGCTTAACGAACTAGTTAAAGCAATCGAAGAGGAATTTGGTGTTTCTGCAGCAGCTCCTGTTATGGTAGCCGGTGGCGCACCTGCAGCAGCAGCTGAAGAGAAAACAGAATTCGACGTTATTCTTAAAGAAGCAGGCGGCAACAAAATCGCTGTTATCAAAGCAGTTAGAGAAGTTACAGGCCTTGGTCTTAAAGAAGCTAAAGCTCTTGTTGACGAAGCTCCAAAGCCAGTTAAAGAAGCAGTTTCAAAAGACGACGCAGAAGCTCTTAAAGCAAAACTTGAAGAAGCAGGCGCAGTTGTTGAAGTTAAATAATTTAACATATGCTTATAAAAACCTGACCCATTTTGGGTCAGGTTTTTTGTTGTTTAAAATTTATAGTTTTTATATCGCTCCCACAATTTTATGTGGAATATATAATTCTTCAAGATAAGCAACATCTTCAGCGCTGAGTTTGATATCAAGAGCACCTATTGCATCGTCAAAATATTTTGCTTTTGTCGCACCTATAATAGGAGATGCGACGCCTTTAGCAAATTGCCATGCTATGGCTATTTGTGACATTGTTGCATTGTATTTTTGTGCAAGTTCATTAACCCTTAGCACAATGTTATAATCAGCCTCTTGCGTGCTGTCATATTTTGAGATTGCCGTTTTATCTGTTTTACTACGTTTAGTTTCAGCATTCCACTCAAGACGTGATAATCTTCCTGCCGCAAGTGGGCTGTAGGGTGTAAGTACAACTCCATCTGCTTTACAAATTGGAATCATTTCTCTTTCATCTTCACGATAAAGCAAGTTATAGTGATTTTGCATTGAAACAAATTTTGCCCACCCATTTTTCTCTGCTGTGTGTTGTAAGGCATTAAACTGGTATCCATACATTGCAGATGCACCAAGCGCCCTAACTTTACCAGCCTTTACAAGGCTATCTAAAGCCTCCATTGTTTCCTCCATAGGCGTGTCATAGTCAAATCTGTGAATGATATATAAATCCACATAATCTGTCCCTAAATTCTTTAGCGACTTATCAATCTCTCTTAAAATTGCATTTTTTGAAAGTTTCCCCTCATTCATATATACCTTTGTAGCAAGTATAACTTTATCTCTTGCGATATTTTTCTTTATCGCCCTACCAAGATATTCTTCACTTGAACCATGTGAATAAATATTTGCGGTATCAAAAAAGTTTATGCCTAAATCGAGTGCATGCTTAATTAGAATTTCGCTCTCCGGGTACTCTAAAGTCCACTCGTGAAATTTGCTTTTTGGGTCACCTATGCTCATGCAACCTACGCATAAACGTGATACTTCTATGTCAGTGTTTCCAAGTTTTGTGTAATTCATAATAATATCTCCTTTGTTATCTAATAAAATGTGTAAAAACATGTTCCTCTTTTTCCGGAAGGCCGTATTTTTCTTTTCCTAAGGCTATGCTTTTTATTAGGAATGCCATGTTTTTGCCTAAAGTTCTCATGGTTTGCATTCCCTCTTCGTCTTTTCTTACATCTTCTGCGCAGTATCCATGCACCATGTTCCAGTACTGGCTTGGGGCGACAGGCATATTAGAAATTGTAAAGTATTTATTAAGCTCATCAAAAGTTGCAGAGTTTCCGCCTCGTCTTGCACTGACAACAGCTGCTCCTACTTTCATAGCCTTGTCTGTGGGCAAGCTATAAAACAATCTATCTAAAAAAGAAATCAAGGTACCGTTTGCACTTGCAAAATATACAGGTGAGCCAATTACTATTCCGTCACACTCAGAAAATTTAGGTGCAACCTCATTTACAATATCGTTAAATACGCATTCTTTATCCGTCCTACATTTTCTGCACCCTATACAACCTCTGATGTCCTTGTTTCCAACATGTATGATTTCTGTGTCAACGCCCTGTGAGTTTAAACTACTTGCCACCTCGGACAAAGCCGTAAATGTGCAACCCTTTGAGTTTGGACTTCCGTTGATTAAAATTACTTTCATGATTAATTTCTCCTTTTTTATACTAAACTAAATTTTTTCCATTTTTCACTGCGATAACGATACGTGATTATTATAGCTTTAATGCCCCAATCACATGCCATTGCAAGCGCAATACCTATTACTCCCATATTAAGTATTATACCAAATAATACAGAAAGTGTAACACGGCATACTACCGTTGAAAAAATTGATGCATACATTGGGAATTTCACATCTCCTGCTGCTCTAAGTCCGTTAGAAAACGGAAATGATATAGGACAAAACAAAGCGTTAAAAAGATTGTGTATTGCAACGAGAATTATTATTAACTCTACTGTTTCGCTACTTAAGCTATACATCTGCAAAAGCAACGGAGTCATGGCAAAGAATAGCAAATTCCATATTACCGAGCCGACATAGGTAAGTCTTAGTAATTTTTTCATATAATACTGGGCGCCTTCGTGGTCACCTCTGCCCATATATTGCCCTATCACCGTAATAAAAGCAGGCCCCATAGCTATACTAAAAAGTGCCGCCACAGACCAAAAACTTTGTGCAATTCCGTTTGCAGCTATTTGTGTTGTTCCAAACAATGCAACTATAGAGGTAAGTGCCACTTTTGACACTTGAAAAAGTGCATTTTCAATGCTATTCGGAATTGCAACACTGAAAATTCGTTTTATCATTTCAAAGTTCCATGTAAAGATGTTTTTAAAAGTTAAATACAATACTACTTTTGCTTTAGAATTTTTTCTAAACAGTAAGGCGAGCATAAAAATGGCGGCAAAGGCTCTTGAAATTAGCGACGGATACGCAACACCCGCAACACCTGCTTTTAAGACAAATATTCCAACCGCATTGCCGATTACATTAATAAAGTTCATTGCAAGCGACACATATAAAAGTGTTTTGGTATTTCCCATGCTCCTAAACAAACTTGCACAGGCATTGTAAATAGCAAGGAAAGGGAATGAATATGCCGATATTCCCAAGTAGGTCATTGCATCAATATATACGCCTTGTTCTACAGACCCAAAAAGAGTTTTAATAAATATATCACCAAAAAGCAGTGTGACAAAGGTTAATACGGTTGATATTAACACCGAAACTGTGACTAACTGTGAGGCAGATAAAGAGGAATTTGCTTTATCCGACTTACCGATATATTGGCTTACAATAACAGCACCGCCTGAGGCAAGGGCTGTAAATATCATTATAAAAATTGTGTTAAACTGGTTTATAAGCGATACGCCAGAGACGGCGGTTTCTCCGGCGTAGCTTATCATCATGGTGTCTGCAAGTCCTACTAAAAGTACTAAAAACTGCTCCA
>CAYJJU010000031.1:0-17804 GCA_964370635.1 uncultured Eubacteriales bacterium
ACAGGTTCGCCCCTACAAAAATTTATATATTATAACAATTACGACACAGCCTCTTGTTTTTTAAAGATTACTCAATTACCTTGAGCAAAAGTACGTAGAGTTCGCTATTGTCGCTGTCTAAAATATGCAGCTTGCTCACTGTTATTTCACATGCAGTTTCTATGCCTTCTGACGAAACATGAGTGTAATTTACAGTTTTATTATCCCCGTAAATTATAGCTTTCAAATCAAGCTTTTTGCTGGTATTTTCGTTGTAACTCGGCGAAAGTTCTAAAAATTCCCCAGTCCATAAATCAGAAGAATTTAGTTTAAATGCCTTTAGCATGCTTTCGTTACATTTAAACTTTGTTAGCGAGGAATTGAATATGCACGCAGGGGCGCTTAAGGACTGTAATACCGAGAAAATATGGTCAAATTTTTCGCTGCTTACTCCCTTTTTATCTCCGTAGAACATGTCTCTTTTCTTATATTCTTGCAGTGCCTTCGGCATGACATTTTCATATTTTAACTCAAATTCAGACACGGGCAGAGGTTTTTCATAGTAGTATCCTTGCACGGCGTCACAGTTGATGATTTTTAGAAATTCCAACTGCTCCTCGGTTTCAACACCCTCGGCGACTACATACATGTTGAGGCTTTGCGCAATTTTCACTATACCCTCAACTATGATATCGCTACGCACGGTGTATTTGCTGTTGTGGAAAAAACTCTTGTCCAGTTTAAGCGTATCTACATTCAAATTTTTTAAAAGTCCAAGCGATGAAAGCCCCGACCCGAAGTCGTCTATCGACACCTTAAAATTAAGATTGTGTAAATCCGTGAATAATTTCTCTAGAAGTTCCTCGCCGTCTATCATGGTAGACTCTGTAAGCTCTATGTCAAGATAGTCGTGAGGGATATTGTACTTGTCTGCAATTTTTGCCAAAACTCCCGCATAATTTGGATTAAACAGATTGAGCCTTGAGCAGTTTACAGACACCGGTAGATGTCCAACGCCTGAATTTATCCACTTTCTAATAACAATACAAGTCAGCTCAAAAACATGTTCGTCAAGCTCTACTATCAATCCATTTTTTTCAAAAAGCGGAATAAATTTGCTTGGAAAAACCATTGACCCGTCGTCTTTTATCCATCTTACAAGTGCCTCTGCGCCTATAATTTGGCCGTCAACAACGCTAAATTTCGGTTGTAGAAAAACCTTAAACTCATTATTTTCAATCGCAAGACGCATATTATTTGTAAGCTCTGTCTCTTCACGCAGTTCTTCTTTAAAGCTTGCGCTATAATCAAAAACAACTTCAGATTTACTTTCTTTTGCGAGCTTATGCGCAAGATTTACCTTGCTTACAATTGCATCTACATCTGTTTCGCCAGGCTCTATGCTGTATCTGCCATAAATAAATGTCAGTTTATGGTTTGAAAGTTGTGGTAAGAGGGAATCTAATTGCTCCTCATAAATCACTCTGGTTTCATCAAAATTTTGCAAAAATTCATCTGATGCAAAAATTATAAATTCATCGACACCGGTTCTTGCCACTATCAAGCCGGGTTCATCTTGCATCTCTTTTACAGTTTTAAACGCCATTAAAACCCTGTCGCCCACTTCAAAACTGTAAATCTCGTTTATCGCCTTGAAATTATCTATATCTATTTTAACAACTGCATATTTTTTATCTTTGTTTCTACTTAAGGTATAGGCCATGTCTTTTTTTAGCTTTGCTAAATTTGGCAGCTTAGTAAGCGCATCATAATATGCCGCCTTTTCAATTGAATTTATAAGCGTAATTCTTGAATACCAAGTGTAAACGCTTAAAATGCACAGCACCGAAAATATTATGATACTTAGATAAGTAGTTGCATTCATTGCAGCTATTAATCCACCACTTACAGAGCTTTCACTGACATTAATCATCAATGTCCATGATATGAATTCAAGCGGAGTATAAATGACGACTCTTGTAATTCCGTCCACCACATAGGACTGCGTACCGCTTATCCCATTTTCAATTTGCTCATTGATTAATTCATAGTCAAGAATTCCCATGAAAGCCGGATATGGCATTTGATGTGAAAAATCTATGTCTGCGTCGGTTGTTATGATTAAACTGTTTGACTCATCATAAATATATGCATTGTCGCCCTCGGAAATTAAATCTGAAATGAGCTGATAAAACCCATCTAAGGAAACTTGAGTCATCATGATACCGCAAACTTCCCCATTTTTTATGGCCGGCGCCGCAATGTCTAAATAGGAAGTGCCGCCCTCTACATAAGGCAAGGAAATGACAGAATTATTGTTCATTGCCTCATTAAAGGTTTCGTTTGATGAAAAATCTTTTTTCGAGCCGTCTTTAGCCAAGCCCTCTCCATCTGGTGAGATAAAATAAAGTTCATCAAATTCTTCAGTTTGAGATTGAGCGTTTAAAAATTCAATCACCCCGTCACGGGTAGTCTCTGTCTTTGCCAAATAACTTGCAAAAATAGCGAGGTCGTCCTGTGTTTCGTCTAGCTCATTTTCTAGGTAAAGTTTAAGTTGAGCCTGAATTTCATCTACTTCCAAGGCGGCATTTCTGTGCACTTCCTCAGAAAGCACAGAATTATAGCCGTAAATGGCAAAGCCTATCAGTATTATCGCCGCAAAGAAAATTGCCAGCGGAAATTTGATATAATTAATTATTTTAATTATCTTACTCATTTTCTCACCCTTAGTTTTAATCTCTTAGCCTATAGGAGCTAATTTTTAGAAAATAAATTCATCTTCAAATTTTTCTATGGACAGCGGCTGTGAATAATAATACCCTTGTCCTAACTTACAATTCATTTCACAAAGCATTTCGTGTTGGAGTTTATCCTCTACTCCCTCCGCCACAGATGTAAGGTCATCTAGCTTTTCACAAAGCGTTATTGCCGCCTCTGTCAAGGCTTTAGATTTATTATTTTTATGTATTCCCTCTATAATTTTCATGTCGATTTTAATTTCATCAAAATCCGACACAACAAGAGAAGTAAGGTTTGAGTATCCGCTTCCAAAATCGTCAAGCGATACCAAGAATCCTGCGTCTGAGAAGTTTTTGATAATTCTTGCCAACATCTCTTCGCCTATTCCATTTATAGTTTCTGTTATTTCTATTGCGATTTTAGAATGCTTTACTCCGTGTTTATCACATAATTTTGTGAATTTTTCCACTATGTCTTTTTGCGCAATTGTCATTCTTGAGCAGTTTACAGACACCGAAGACAGAATGTCCCGCCCCTTGTCCTGCCATGATTTTATGGTTTTACATACTTCTTCAAAAACAAATTCGTCAATTTTAGAAATAATTCCTTCTTTTTCATAAAACGGCAGGAAGAAAATTGGGGCTTGCAAAACTCCGCCTGCACCCATGCGTCTTACAAGGGCTTCCGCACTTTGTATTTTACCTGTTTCAAGATTAATCTGCGGCTGTAAATGCACTATGTATTTTCCGTCATTTATCTCCATTTCTAAGTTTTCAAGTAAAATTTGCGAGTAATTTTCACCCTCGTAAAACTCACTTAAATCGCTACCCTTATTTTTAAGATTTCTATTCCACGTATAGCCTACCGAGGTATTAAATTCAGTTTCACTTTTCAGTTTTTCTTTCAAATCGGAAATATTCTTTTCAAAGTCGGCTTCCGAAACATTTTCTGAAATCACCACAAATTCATCTCCGCCGACACGGAAAACATTGTCATTGAAAATGGAGGAAAGCATCTGTGATACTTTAATTAAGACATTGTCGCCAAAATCCATTCCGTTTGTCTCATTGATAACGCTAAGCGCCATGATATCGACATATGCTACGCCTAAACTGTCGATATTTTTACTGTTAATTTCCTTTAGCGCAACGCTATAGCTATGTCTATTCTTAATTCCGGTAAGTGTATCATAATAGCTCAGCCTATTGAGGGTTGAGGTAAGTTTAGTTTCATCAAGGAAATTAGCGGTAAATTTTGCAACGGTCTTTATAATTGAAGTTTTATTTTGATTGCGTTTAGAATTGTCAACACCCACAAAGCCCGTGATTTCTTTCCCTTCCACCTTTATGGAACTTATGATAATGTCTGTTAAATTTTGAATTTTCATAAGCTCGTACTCAAGCGACTCAGACGTTTCATCAAGCTCATAAATATTCATGCTAAAAGCTTCGTCGGTATTGCATTTATTTAACAAAATGCTAAGGTCGTCTAGCGGTAGATTTTGCAAAACGCCTATATATGGTTCATTTCCATCTTTGCAGTACTCATAAGTGTTGCTTATAAAGTTTCCACAATCGGACCTTTCAAATATATAACTTCTTTCGGCGTTATAATACTCGCAAACGGCTTTAAGTAGTAAATAAATTGAATTATCCGGCTCATTTCCCGAATGCAACATTTCTACACAGCTCATCAAAAAATGCTCATCAGAAAGCTTGTCTTTAAGCGTTTTTTCCAGTGCAACAACTTTTGATATGTCAGTGGCAATTTCAAGCCTTGCAAGCCTTCCGTTAAACTGCATGAGTTTGTCTTTTAATAAAAATGTTTTATCTATAACAGGATTATAATAGGACCACTCATAATAGTCATCTTCCTTTAAAAGGTGGTTAGTGCAAAAATCGCATGGCTTATCTTTCCCTTGTAAAACCTTATAGCATTTTTTACCACTTAAATCCTCATTTAGCATAAACCCTACCGCATCTCGACCGGGTTTATTGAGATATAATAGCTCGAATGTGTCTAAATCACTCACATAAACTATGCTGTCTGAGCTGTTTAAAATATCGTCAGAATTCCTGTTTCTTACCGCAAGATCACTCATTTTTTCTGTTAAATGTGAGCCTTGCTGTACTACAGAAATAAGTTTGCCTATATACTGTAGGCTGTTAATTTCTCTCTCTGTCCACACCCTTGTTTTTGTGCAGTCGTCAAGTCCTATAAAGAAGGTCATTTGGCCATCACGTTTGATTTGTGCGTGCACAAAAGACATGATGCCTTGGTCGTCCATAATTTCAAATGCCCTGTCCTGCTCTAAAGTTTCCCTTAAATCGTTTGAATAAATAATGTCATTGTGCGCTTTTTCAAGAAAATCTTCAAATAGTCCATATGGTATTCCCTGCAAGTTTTGTATCTCACTGCTAATGCCATCTTTGCAGTATTCAAAGGTATTATTAAGCGTAAGCCCCTCGTCTAAAGTTTCAAAAATGTAACTTCTGTCGGCGTTGTACTTTTGACATAAATAACTCAGTGCTAGGTTAATAGAATCTCTGTCGCCATTTCTTTCATATAAAACATTAAAAACGGCAGAAATAAGGTCATAATCAAAGAATGAGCTTGCAATTCTGTTTGCGTTTTCTATTTTTGTAGTGCTTCTAGTTGTTCCTATGTTTAAGTCTTCCGAATAAAGCATATACCTGTTTTTGCCCTGCATTTTCGCCTGATTTAATGCTTTATCCGAATTTTGGTATAAATCGTTATATGTCATTCCGTTATGTGGATAAGTTGCAATTCCGACACTGCCCGAAATTGAATAGTCTTTATACTCACCGGAATAGCTTTTTCTATAAACCTCAAGTATTTTTTCGGCCTTTTTCTTTATGATTTTAATATCCGATAGATTTTCCACAAATATTATAAATTCATCTCCGCCAATTCTTGCAACCGTATCAATTTCTCTAAATGCAGATTTTAAGCCTGCGGCTATTTCTCTTAAAACCTCATCGCCAAAATAGTGACCTAAATTGTCGTTTATCGCCTTAAAATTATCGATATCAACAATAAAAAACACATGGGTAGCATCAGGATTTTGAAGAAGTTTGGCCGATATAATATTTTCTGCGCTTATTTTGTTAAAACAGTCTGTGAGCAAGTCTTTTTGAGAACGTTCTTCAAACACCCTTTGCTCATGCACATCCATGCCTTTGCCAAGCCCAAATACGGGTACTCCACTACTGTCTAAAATTAGCTTGCAACTGACTCTGTTATAACGATATTCTTTATCGTCGTTTATAAACCGAATGTCGTAAGTGTCTGCGGTGCCACTTCTAATTCCGTCCATCATTTTTTTATACACATCAATGTCGTCTTCGTGTATAAATCCGCCGTTTAAGAATTGCTCTTCGGTGATTACAGTGTTTCCGCCAAATCCGCTAAACCATAGCTTACTGTAATAGAAAAACTTGTGGGTCCTAAGGTCTACAGAAAAATACCATTCGTTTGAAAACTGTGAAACTTCGCTCATAAGAATACTTTTTGGGAGTTTATCTGTAAAGTAGAAATCATATTTACTGTCTAATTTGCCATAAATAAAATCCGAGCGCAAATCTTTTATAAATCCAATTATATACCCTTCAGCCGACGCTACGTCTAGCTTAACCAAGGTGATTTCAACAGGGAACTCATCGCCGCTTGGAGTTAAATGCATCCAGTGAAAAACATGCTTGCCGTCTTTTATGGCCTTTTCAAAATTCTTTTGTGCCATCTCCTTAGAAGAAATTCCGTTTGGTTGAAGACTTGGAGAAAATTCAAAAAATCTATCAAGAAATTCATTGCCGTCCTCAATACTGAACATGTCAAGTATATATGCATTACACATGAGATTTATCATGTTTTTATCCCATAAATTCATGGCAAACGGAGCCACCTCAAAGATGGATTTTAACACCTCTGAAGAACTTAACTCTCCCCTAATATCGTGTGAGCTTGCCTTGCTAAGTGCCATTTTTTTCTTTCTTTTCATAATAGAAATTCCCCTTTAGTAATATAAATACATTCAAAAAATAACTGTGATATAATTAATGAAATTATATCACAGTTTCCGCTAAAAAGCAAACAAATATCTTAAAATATTTGTAATATTTTAGTTTATTTTCATAGTATGTTGTTTATTTTTTATATTTACGATAAATTTTCTTTGCCTCTTTTTTTAATTTTGTTATCACTTGCGCAGGCTCTAAAACAGTAATTTTAGGGCCTATAGAAAGCAGTTTGCTCACCGCCTCGTC
The DNA here is from genome assembly GCA_964370635.1 of uncultured Eubacteriales bacterium. GTDB lineage: Bacteria > Bacillota > Clostridia > Oscillospirales > Acutalibacteraceae > SIG603. The sequence goes on from CAYJJU010000031.1 coordinate 7,002, forward strand.
AAGACTACTAAAGTAAAGCTTTTCTACTTTACCTCCGCTTCCTTCATGGCTTACAACTACCAATAAAGCGCCTTTTTTAGCGGTTTTTTTTGATTTTACAATACTTTTTTTGCCCTTGAGTATATCATGTAATTCTTCATCAGAAAATTTAACCGTGTCAAAACCTTCTTCAAATGCTATTCCGCCTGCCTCGCCCTGCATTGAAACGAGTGGTATATTTAAACTGCAAATAAACTTTACATCGCGCAAAATTGTCCTGCTTGACACATTTAAAGAATTCGCAAGGCTTAGGGCGGTAAGTTTTTTGCCGCCTTGTAATTTTCTTAATAATTTAACTAAACGTTCAATTTTCATTCTACTTTTTCCACCTCTAACACATTAACTTGCAAAGGATAGCTTTCCATGACTTCGCCCGTATAATAAACTATAATTTCGTCCCCTACTAAAAATTCACCCTGGGCATTTTTTAGGCTTATCGAAACCAAATCGCCCGAGGACAAAATATCCTCTCCCTCATTTGGCGTTACGTTTGCGCTGCCGTCAAAAATTTCTACTATTTCGGCCTTAAAGCTATAACGCTCTTCTTCCCGCGAGCAAGACACGAAACCCATAACACAAACTAAACATAAGCATGCAAAAAACATAAGCTTCCTCATAAAAAAACAACTCCTTTTAAAGAAGTATATCACCAAACATGCCCATAATCAAGCATAAAGACACATAAAGTCACTTTGAAATTCATATACTACGACTGGGAGGTGTTTAACTTGAAAAAATTAAAAAATATCAACTTACTTGCGCTTATGATTTGTATTGCAATTCCGCTTGCGGTGGGCTTTGTTTCGGGCTTCATATCTGGGGACAGCATGGAAAGCTTTAACAGTCTAACAAAGCCACCATTTTCGCCACCCGGTTGGCTTTTCCCACTTGCTTGGAGCATTTTATACATTTTAATGGGCATATCCTCATACCTTGTCTACACATCGTCTGCAAGTAAGGAGCTAAAACAGAGCGCACTTAAAACCTATGGCATCCAGCTAATAATCAACTTTTCTTGGTCGATTATATTCTTTAATTTCAATTTGTATTACGCCGCATTTATTTGGATTTTGGTCCTAATTTTCTTGGTAGGACTTTTGATAAAGCAGTGCCTTGAGATATCAAAACTATCCGCCTATCTTCTTTTTCCATATCTTTTATGGATATGCTTTGCCGCCTACTTAAATTTAGGAATCGCACTCTTAAATTAATAAATAGGTGCTGTGACGAAATTATCGAAAATTCGTCACAGCACCTATTCTATTTCATTCATTTACAAAACAGTAATGTCGTTAGTAACTATTCTATAATAGGTAAATTGTCCTGTAGAATAGGCCTCAAAAACGCCTGTCAGCTCTATTTCTGTTCCCGGCTCGGGAAGGTCAATTTCCTTAGTGGTTATAAACTCTAAGCCTTGAGGACAACAACCTGTTGCATCATTAATAATGATAAAAGTGTATCCTGTCGATATTTCATCATAATATACGCTGTTAAAAGTTCCACTTGCCTTTATGACTTGCCCTACGTATGTCGAGGGGTAGGACACCATGTCAAACACTTGCGAGTACACCATGGTCGCACTCATGTCTGTAAGGTCAAGGTGTACGGTATCTCCTATGTCGACAGGCTCCCTGTCTGTTAGGTGATACACATACTCGTCCTCTTCGTCTTCTTCCTCAAACTCAGGCACTATTTCTTCTTCCTGCGAAAATAAATCTTCCTCTTGATCATATATTGGCAAATCCTGTGCTACAGGCTCTGTTTGCCCGCATGCCGCAAGGCTAAATGTAAAAAGAAAAATCATTAAAAAAGCCAATAGTTTTTTAAGCATTTACAACTCTCCTTAAATTTGAAATAAGCACTGCCACTGCAAAAATAATTATGTTTGCAACAACTATTGTAGCACCCACCGGCGTTCCGAAAACAATCGACACCAGTATGCCAAAAAGTGCACAAAACACAGAAATAATCGCCGATGAAATTATTACCGCCTTGTAGCTTGCAAGTACTCTCATTGAAGAAAGTGCAGGAAACACCACCAGTGCAGAAATTAAAAGAGAACCCACTAAATTCATGGCGGTGACTATTACCGCAGCTATCGTTATCGCTAAAATTAAATTGTATATTCCTGTTTTAACGCCTGTCGCCTTTGCAAAGCTTTCGTCAAAGGTGACGGCAAAAATTTTATTGTAAAACAGCACGAAAATCAATATCACTAAAACCGACAGTATGGCGCACATCCACACATCTACAGGCGTTAGGGTGAGTATTGAGGTCGAGCCAAACAGGGTTGTGCACACATCACCTGCCAGATTAGACGACACGGGGAAAATATTTAATAAGAGATAACCTATGGCAAGCGAGCCTACAGACATCATCGCAATTGCCGAGTCTCCGTTTATTTTGGTGTTTTGCCCTATCTGCAGCAGCAAAATTGCCGCAAGTGCCGTCACTGGAAACACGAGCAAGCTCTGATTTGTAAGCTTTAACACCGAGGCTATGGCTATTGCGCCAAATGCTATGTGCGAAAGTCCGTCACCGATGTATGAAAGGCGCTTTAAAACAAGGGTCGTCCCTAAAAGAGAGGAGCAAAGTGCAACCAGCACTCCTACAACGAGCGCATAAATTACAAAGGGATAGGATAAATACTCTATTAGCTGAGAAAAAATTTCCATAATCACAACTCCCCTCTCTCAAGTTTAAGATAATCTTCTTGCTTCATGTAGCGAACATCTTCATCGAAATTTAAAACATAGTTTGCATAGCTCACAGCATTTTTAACGTCGTGGCTTATCATGATAATTGTAATGCCCTCGTCGTTTAATTTTTTAATAAGCTCATACATTCCTTCGGTAGAATTCGTATCAAGTCCTGCCGTAGGCTCGTCAAGCAAAACTACTTTACTTGTCGAACAAAGCGCCCTTGCAAGCAAAACTCTTTGCTGTTGACCGCCCGAAAGTTTACTATAACTTTTTTTGCGCAAATGGTCGGCACCTGTTTTTTTAAGCATGTTTATAGCATGCTCTTTTTGGCTTTTGCTGTAAAAAAATCTAAAATTACCGCTGTTTGCAAAACCCGATAAGACCACTTCCCAGACAGATGCGGGAAAATCTTTTTGAATTTGCGTTTGCTGAGGCAGATAGCCTATATCTGTGCTTTTTATCCCCTGTCCATATTCTATCTTACCAAAAATAGCCGGTAATAGCCCTAAAAAAGTCTTCATAAACGTGGTTTTTCCAGCGCCATTTTTGCCCATAACACAAATATAATCACCCTTATTAATGGTTAAATTTATGTCTTTTTGCACTATGGTGCCGTCATATCCTACCGCTAAATTATTACAAACAAACTGTTCCATTTAATCTCCTCAGCTTAAAGCGTTTTTCAGTGCAACAAGGTTTGTGTCCATTATAGACATATATGTCACTCCGCTTTCTATTTGTTCTGCCGTGATTGATTGCATAGAATTAAGCGTAACTATCTCGACATTTTGTTGTCCGCTAGTTTGAATAATAGTACTTGCAATGTCCTCACTGCTATTTTCTAAAATTACCACCTTCCCAAGTGTTAATTCTGTAATTTTCTCTGATAAAAATACAACCGTCTCAAAACTTGCCTCTGTTTCGGCAGAGCAGCCTGGGAATGCCGCATAATATGAAATGTCATAATCGTCTACTAAATATCTAAAAGGAAATCTGTCGACTACCATTAAAATATCATTTTCAAGTGCCGAAAGCTCGTTTTCAAAAATTGTGTCCAAATCACCAAGTTCAGCAATATACTTTTCTGCATTATCGCTGTACATTGTGGCATTTGTAGGGTCAATCGCTCTTATTTCTTCGACAAGAGCCTCACACAAATTTTGAGCATTTCTTAAAGATAACCAAATATGTTCGTCTGCATGTCCTGTCGCTTCCTCGTCATGGTCATGCTCGTCTTCTGCATGGTCATGCTCATCTTCCTCTGCATGGTCGTGCTCGTCTTCTGCATGGTCGTGCTCGTCTTCTTCTGCATGGTCGTGCTCGTCTTCTTCTGCATGGTCGTGCTCATCTTCTTCGTGGTCGTGTGCGTGCTCACTCTCTTGCATTCCCTCGACATACTCTTCCATTTTTACACCGTCGCCTAGCTCATCCATTAAGTTTACCACTTGTATGTTTTGCATGTCTTGTGATGCTAAAACTTCTTCCACCCACACATCGGAGTCTCCGCCGTTATACACAAACATGTCGGCATTTGCAATCTCTGCCACGTCTTGGCTTGTTGCCTGATAGCTATGAAGGTCAACACCGTTATCAATCAAAATTGATACTTCAATATTTTCCGAATCGCCAACAATATTTCTTACCCAGTCGTAAATCGGGAAAGTTGTTGTGACTATTTTTAAAGGCTCAGCATTTTCCTCATCGTCTGCTGTATCTGTGCTTTCACTCTCGCTAAGGCCGCTGCTGCTTGGCTCCTCTTGTGCAGGTGTGCAGGCGGTGAATGCAAATGAAACCACCATGATAATCGCCATAAAGATACTAATTTTTTTAAATTTAAACATACTACCTCTCCTTAACCTATTTCACTGTGAATTTGCGAACAATTCCTGCAAAGGCCATAAATCATCGCCAACTGCTTATTTACCTTAAACCCAAAATTCTCCTCCGCCATAGAGATTATCATGCTTGAAACATTTTTATCTAGGTGATGGGTTTGACTGCATTTATCGCATATCAAATGTATGACTCCGACACAAGTATGCGGGTCTACGTACTGATATAGCGCCTCACGGTTTACACTGCTTGCGACACGGCATAAAAGACCGTCTTTTTCCATGCTTGCAAGGTTTCTGTAAATCGCACTTACACTGATGTCACAGTCTTTGAGTTTGTCTGCAACTTGCTTTGCGGAATATGATTCGTGCATATTATCTTTAAATAAACTTAATAATTGCTTTCTTTGTCCTGTTAAATAAGTACTGATAATATTCCCCTCCAAAATTAAATTTGCAATTGGTTCGCAAATTCGATTATATATTAAGCCACTTCAATTGTCAATACCTCTGTTAAAGTTAACATTTTATCCATACTTAGCCAAATTTTATTTATTTTATGATAATTTAATATAAAATATAAATTATATCTTGTATTTTAATGCATTATGCGGTATAATGATAAAAAATTAACAAGGAGAAATATAAAATGAGCATTTATAATTTTACCGCACTGAAAAAAGACGGCACAACACTTGATTTATCAGAACTTAAGGGCAAGGTTTTACTTATTGTCAATTCTGCGACCCATTGTGGATTTACTCCGCATTATAAAGATTTAGCAGATTATCATAACAAATACAGTGAAAAAGGCCTTGTAATCTTAGATTTCCCGTGCAATCAGTTTGGCGAGCAGGCAAAGGGTAGCAATGATGAAATAGCAGAGTTTTGCATGATAAATTACAGCACACCATATGAGCTCTATGCAAAAATTGATGTAAACGGCGAAAATCAAACCGAATTATTTAAGTATTTAAAAGAAACATATGCAAAAACAGACGGAAATGACGACAGCGACATCAAATGGAATTTCACAAAGTTTTTAGTAGACAAAGACGGAAATATCGCAAAGAGGTTTGAGCCTCGTGACGACATGGCAGAACTTGAAAAAGCCATTAAGGATTTGCTAATTTAAGGCGCAATCACCTCCTCCTTCACTTTACTTTTAATCAGTTGTATGTTAAAATAAATGCAATAAGGAGTGAGGATTATGGACAGTAGAATTGCACTTATCGGTATAATTGTCGAGGACAAAACGCATGTTGCGCAGCTTAATGAGATTTTAGCAACTTATTCAGAGTATATCATAGGAAGAATGGGTATACCTTATAAGGAGCGCAGTTTGAATATCATAAGCTTAGTTCTTGATGCGCCAAACGACGTCATCAACACTGTTTCGGGAAAACTCGGTAAACTTAAGGGTATTACATCAAAAACCATGTATTCAAAAATATAAAAACCTGCCTGCAAATGCTTAAAATGCATTTGCAGGCAAGCTTTTTATACGCATATCTCTACTAAATTTCCCTCGGGGTCTACCACACAGCTTTCATAGTATCCGTCGCCGGTGGTTCGAGGATTGCTCGTTACCTCAAATCCGTCATTTCTAATGGCATTTGTAAGCTCTCTCACTTTTTCCTCGCTTCCGACACTAAACGCCAAATGGATTAACCCTTCTCGCTTATTATTTTTGCTTTTCTCTTCAAGCTGTGGCAAATTCATAAGCTCTATTCTTGCTCCATCGTCAAAAGATAAAAAATAAGACTTAAATCCTGTATTTTTGTTATGATACATTTTGTTTGATTTTGCGTTAAAATACTTCTCATAATAATTCTTTGTGGCCACTAAATCCTTTACATAAACTGCTATGTGTTCAATTTTCATTGTTTAACCCTCTGCTTTCTTAACTTTATAAAATATTGCAACCCCGCTTTAGTTATGGTATAATTATATCATCTAAAATCACTTATTTCTATTATAAAATCGCATTTTGATATAATTATATCGCCAAAGGAGAAACTTATGACAAAAAACACTTGTAATATTATTTTAGATAAAAGCAATAAAGAGCTAAATTTAAAGGGCACACAGTCCTTTCCTGTCGAAATCTATAATGACGATTTAGCATGGGAGGCCGTCCCTTATCATTGGCATGACGAACTCGAGCTTATTGTTGTAATTTCGGGAGAAATGGAGCTTGTCTGCGAGCTTGAAAAGTTTGTCTTAAAAGAGGGCGAGGGCATTTTTATTAACTCGGGCAGACTGCATTCTTGCACAAATTTCAATGACACAGACTGCGTGATAAAATCCTTTGTCTTTCACGCAAGGTTTATTTATGGCGACTTAAGCAGTGTGCTGTTTGAAAATTATTTCCACACTTTTTTATCAGAAACATCAATTAGCACTTACTTTTTACCGCCTGAAATCTGCAAAACTGTGCTTAGCGCTTATGAGTCATTTTCAAAAAAAGAATTTGCCTATGAATTTATTGTTAGAGAAAATCTTACCAAAAGCCTGCTTGCCATCATTAAAAATTCCGATTTTAAAAATAGCTATGTTGATTTAAAAGCACTAAAGCAACTTAACAGATGCAAATCTATGATGACTTTTATCCACGAAAACTTTGGCCGTGAAATTTCCCTTTTTGAAATTGCAAAAAGCGCCGAAATTAAGGAGAGCGAGGCACTTAGATGCTTTAAAAACACGCTGAAAACCTCACCAATTAAGTATCTAAAAAAGTACCGACTTGAGCAGTCTGCCTTTCTCTTAAAAACCACCAGCGAGCCAATTATCGACATCGGTTTCACCTGTGGTTTTTCAGAGATGAGCTATTTTTCAAAAAGCTTTAAGGAAAGCTATGGAATGACGCCGACAGTTTATAGAAATAAATTAAATTTTTAGTTTAGCGGTCGACAATTTTATTATTTAGGAGCGAATATGAAAAAGATAAACTTAATATGTTTAGCGCTGTTTATTATCCTGATTTTTTCGGCTTGCCAAACCAAAACAATGCCTACAATCACTGTAAATTCTATAGAAGAAATAGGCGAAATAATAGTAGCTGAAAACGAAAATCTACCCGAAATGCAAAAACTTTTACCTGAAGACGAAAATTTTGAGGGCTATATAAAAAATTATTTTAGCGACGATTTCATGACGACAGACGCAGTAATCTATTACCCAAAAGACAGCACACAGGCAAGTGAAATAGCCGTTTTCCACTGCGAAAATGCAGACGACGCAAAAATGGTGCAAGACGCATTTGACGAGTATATAGGCATGCGTCAGGGCATTTTTGCGGGATACTCGCCCGAGCAGGAAGACATTATAAAAAATAGTACGGTGGCAGTAGTCGAAAACTTTGTAGCACTTATAATCTGTGAAAACGCCCAGCAAAGCGCCGAGTTTTTTGTGTCTATTGGAGAGGGATACACGCCTCAAATTTCTTCTGAAGAACCAACCCCCACCCCAGAGCCAACCCCAAATGAAAACGAGGAACCAACTCCCACCCCAGAGCCGACGCCTAGCGAAAGTTCCTCAGAACTTCCCGTGACTAGCGAAGACGAATTTAATGCCGAAAATGTAATCTCGGCATACAAAAGCGGTGACAGCGAAGACCTTATGCCAAAGGACAAGGAAATTTTTGACATAGTCACAAAGGCAATAGACGAAAACATCGGCGACGATATGACAGATTACGAAAAAGAGCTTATCATACATGACTGGGTGATAAGCAACACTCAGTACGACCCGGGCGAGCTAAGCTCTGACCCGAATGCGGTGCTCAGCCCAGAGCATGACAATCCTTATGGAACACTTGTTTACGGCTATGCAATTTGCTCAGGCTACACTTCCACTTTTCAACTTTTCATGGATTTGCTTGAGATAGAGTGCATAAGCGTAAGCGGCAGGTCGCACGGTGGCGCCGAGGAACATGCGTGGAACATGGTAAAACTTGATGGGCAGTGGTACTGTGTGGACCTTACCTGGGACGACCCTGTTGGAAGTCCCGGAACAGAGTATTTGAAGCACACGTATTTTAATGTCACAACAGAATTTTTAAGTTATAACGACCACTACTGGGACGAGGCTGCGTACCCTACCGCAACAGCGACCGAATATGCCTATAATCAGCCATAAAATATGAATTAGAGCCAAAATATTCTATAAACTTACTCAATATTTTGGCTTTTTAATTTATTGTGCTTTATGTAAACTTATGGTATAATATATGTAGTATGAATAACTCGGCTGAAGGTGAGATGTTTAACATCTTCCTTTTTTTATGCCCTATTAAAAATTTAAGGAGAATTATGACAACTACTACTTTTTACGATCTAAATCTAAACGAGCAAATGCAAAAAGCCATAGACAAAATGGGCTTTACCACTGCAACAGGTGTGCAGGCACAGGCGATACCTATAATTAGAGAGGGTGTCGACATCTTAGCGCAGTCACAAACGGGAACAGGAAAAACAATGGCTTTTTCAATTCCTGCTGTCGAAAGCATAGAAAAAAGCGTGCACAGTGTGCAGGTTTTAATACTCTTACCTACAAGAGAGCTTGCACTACAATGTGCAGACGAGGTAAGAAAACTCACAAAGCACATGCCTCACATAAAAATTGCGGAAATTTTCGGTGGTGCAGACTACAACACACAGTTTAAGGCTCTTAAAAAAGCAAACTTTGTGGTAGGAACACCGGGCAGAATAATGGACCACATGAGCAGAGGCACATTAAACATTGAAAATTTAAAGATGATAATCCTAGACGAAGCCGACGAAATGCTAAACATGGGCTTTAAGGAAGATATCGAAACTATCTTAAAAGATACGCCAAAAGAAAGACAGACTTTGCTGTTTTCTGCAACTGTTCCAAAGGCGATTTTAGACATTACTCATCAATTCCAAAAAAACGCAAAAAGACTAAACCTATCGGGTAGCAGCACTACTTTAAAAGAAATAACTCAGCTTTATTTGGACATTCCTAAGGCGCAAAAAGAAAATGTTTTAAAACTATTAATGTTTTATTATAAGCCCGTACACTCCATAATTTTTGCAAACACAAAAAGCATGGTAGACGAGCTTTGCGACATGCTGTCCGATTTGGGACTCAGCGCAAGAGGCCTTCACGGCGACATGAAACAGCGTCAAAGAACAAATGTAATGGCAGATTTCAAAAGCGGTAAAACCGAGGTTTTAATTGCGACAGACGTTGCCGCACGTGGAATAGATGTAAGCGACATTGACTATGTTTTTAACTATGACATACCAAAAATGTCGGAATACTACGTGCACAGAATAGGAAGAACCGGAAGAGCAGGCAGAAAAGGCACTGCAATCACCCTTTGCTGTGGCAGACAGCAGGTATCTACAATAAAAGCACTTGCAAGAAAACTTCAGTCTGATATAACAGAAATTCCCACACCAACGGTTGAAAGCATACAAATGAGCGAACTAGAGGGCAATGTAGAGCAAGTGGTAAAAATTCTTGCCGAAAACAAGATAAATCCGGCACAAAAAATGCTTATCGACACCCTTGTAGGCTACGGCTACAGCTTAGAACAAATTTCATATGCTCTATCGGGCATGGCGTTTGACAAAAAGACAAGTGGTCTTCAAAATGTTGAAAAATCGCAAAAAACAGCCTCACAAAAAGCCGAGAGAAACAGCTCAAAGAGCGACGATAGCTCACGCAGTTTTTCAAGCATGGTGCTGGACATAGGCTCGTCTTCAAGATGTAGGGCAAACCATATAGTCGGCGCAATTACAGAGCGCACAGGCATTTCTTCAAGAAGCATCGGTAAAATTGAGATAGAAGAAGATTATTCAATTGTAGCAATTCCCACCGATATGATATACGATATTATAAGCGACATGAGAAATATAAAAATCTGTGGCAAGCCTGTAATTGCCTCTCATGTAAAAGAAGTGAAGAAAAAGAAAAGTTCGGGAGAGCGCAGAAAAAGCGATTCCTCTCATAAATCTCGCCCACAAAGAAAAGGCAAACCACAAAGCCGCAGTGATGGAGATAAAGATTATTCCAGACTTGCAAAGAAAAAGAAAAGAAGATAAATTTATAAAAAAACGGCCGAAAGGCCGTTTTTTTTAGTGAAGAGTGAAAAGTGAAAAGTGAAGAGTTGTTGTGAAATGCTTCGCATTTTTTGATTTTATATAAGGGTCTGTGAATAAAAGTCTGTAAATTCAGATTTTCTATGATAAGTTTTGGGA
>CAYJJU010000032.1:0-17231 GCA_964370635.1 uncultured Eubacteriales bacterium
AATCATCTTCAAGAGTTTTTAAATACTCTTTTAAGACACTTTCTCGGCTCATTGTGTTTACAAGAGTAACTTCAAGTCCTGATAGTTCGATGTTAGCAGGGATAAGGTCGATGTTTTCTTCGTGGTGCAAAATACCTTCATTAGCATTTATAGGCTCGTCCTCGATTACTTTTTCAAGTAGAGAAGATATTGTTACAGGGATTTTATCTTGTTCTGTAAAGCCTAAACTTACAGTAAGCGACCCTTGTGCATCAAGGTCAATGGTAAGCACCTTTTTTCCTTGTCTTGCTAAACCTATTGCAAGATTTACCGATGTGACTGTTTTACCAACACCACCTTTTTGATTAACAATAGCTATTGTTTTCATTTGTAATATACCTCCAGTGTATCATTGTTTATTTTGGGAAATAAAATAAGCATAACCCTTGAAAACCGCTTAAAATCGACGTTTTTCGGATTATGCTTATTATAACACAGGCGTTTTTGATTACATCACGAAGCATTTTTTTAGCCGAGCTGTTTACTGTCATGATGTCCTCAAGGCTTGCGGCCTCTGTCGCTGTCTCTAAAGTGCCTAAAGCAAATTGAATTTTTTCGGCTTCGGCATTTAAGATATGCGCAAGGCTTAACTCTTCCATACCTATAGAAGAAAGAATAATGTTTATAGAGTCGTCACGGGTAAGGTTTATTGACGGGTCTAAACTGGGAATGGTAGGCATTGACATAGATTAATTTCTCCCTTATTGTTTTATTCTAATCAAGCAGAAATCAATTCGCTTGACTTCCTTACATATTATGCAAATGTAAAATTTTGTGCCACATTTTATTTTGTAATAGTGTCAACTCTTTAAAACATATTATATTATATTAAAGTATGATAGAGGAGAGGGGTAGAGTTTATGGGAATGCCACAAGTGCCTGATAGAGAGTGTATGCCAAGCATAGAAGATGTCGTAATACAAATTTTGGAATCGGTCGCATTAGAGGAGCTTGCCATGGCGCATGTGATTAATGCAGAGGGCGAAAAAATGCAGGCCATGGTGCGCCATATGAATGAATACGATGTCTGCTCTGACTGCGTTTTTGACGCATTTAAAAATACAAATTCCACAATAAACAGTCTAATTATGAAAGAGTGGATAATGCTTAACAAAATTAATACAGCGCTGGAAATTTATAATAAATTTGAAAAAAAGGAAAGTGAAACTAAGGCGTGTGAAGAGACAAAGAAAGTAAAAGGCTGTGAGGATAATCAAAAAGCAAAATATGATGGATATGATACAAAAAGATACAAATAACGGAGGGGTAAGATGCCTACACTGATAACACAAGTAGATAGACTGACAGGGAATTATGAAAATACTTTTATTTATACCTTAAATGCAAGTTTTAATGGGATAGCCGGAGACATTAATTCAGCAAAAATTAAGGTCTTTATTCCAGAGTATCTAAATGTATTTCTAGGAGACGCGGGAAATCCTGTAAAAAGCGTCACCGAAATAGAGGTTTTAAACGGAAAAGAAGTTATATATGATTTTGGGGAAATTACAGACTTGGGAATAGCAGTAAGATTGGGTTTTGGCGTAACATTTAAGACAAGTGTGCCTAGTGGAAGCACTTTTATATGCAGTCCTGTTATGTTAATTAACGGTGAGGAAATGCTTGTAAGCCAAGCAGAAGAAGTCACGCTGGTTTTAAATCCTCAATTTGAAATTAGCAGAGAAATCATACTGCCTGAATCTGCACCATCATCGGGAGGGGCTGTTTTTTATAAACTTAGCCTTGAAAATTTTGGTGATTTAGGGGCAGAAATTAGTAATGTTGTGATAGAGTGTCAGGGGAGTGAAAATGTAATAATAGACAGTGCCTTTGTCGTAAGCGGAGAAGATGTCTCTGAAAAATTTGCCGACAATTCTGCCGACGGCGTTACGCCGATTTTTGGTGAAAATTCACTGACTTTTACAATAGCTTCTTATAAGGGTCAAAAATATGAATTTATTTATAGGGCTGTAATTGCTGAGGATTTGCAGGTAGGAACAGAAATTGCGACTGTGGCTAGTTTTTCTATAGATACAGTAGCACAGGGGCAGGAGCTTCACGAATTTACGCTGGCTGACAAAATTTATGATGCGACTATATCTATATACGCACCGGATTACAGCCTGCCCGAGGAGTATATTTGTTATAGAATGAATATAAAAAACAGCGGAAATCAAATTTTACAGGGCGTGATATTTGAAAATGACTTACCGCCTGAGATAAGTTACTATGAATTTAACACAGGCACTTTTCATATTGGCGAAATAAAGCAAAATTTATCGGCAGAGTATTTTATAGATTATGAAACATTAAACGGCTTAACTGGGCAATTAGGCCCGTTTAATACCGATAATAACACTACTGTAAACTTGGCCGATATAATTTTGGAGGGGGATAATTTAAATTCCCTTGTGTGGAGGCTTCAAACCTTGGGGATAGGGGTGCAAAACAAGGCTTCTCCTCAGCTTTTAGGCATAGTGAATGCCACGGTAGCCATAGATAGCTCTGTGATTAATCATATACACCTGTCCTTTGATAACGAAGGGCAGACTGCCGAAATTGTTGAGAATGCGACTACCTTAATTGCAAATTACTGCACATTAAATCCAAGCATTTCATCGACAGTGGGTACAAATCCAATAAGGCCAAATGATGAACTCACCTATACTTTCTCGGTAAACTGCAGAAGCTCTAGGCTTAAAAATCCCATTTTTGCGTTTTTAATGCCAAAAGAGCTGGAGTATGTCGGGGATGAAGAATATGCTTTTAGTGATATTTTTACAAGTAGAGATGTTCCGACTCCACCTGTAAGTCTAACTCCAAATTTTAATGAAAACGGTGACACGTTAGTTAAATTTGAGTTTATAGGGGACTATGAGTTTTCTTTTAGGCAGTTGGCAAGTGCTCAAATTAAATTTAAGGCAAAGGTTTCGGTGGGAGCGCTTGGGAATATCAAGTCATATTTGCTACTAAACACAAAGGCATCGACGGGGATAATTCCAAACAGTGTCGATATTTATGTGGATAATGACAATATTGCAGGGGATTTAAGCGTTTCAAAAAACTACGCAAAAAGCAATGTCCTTACTAATACTATACTGTATTTTGTCAGCACTTCATCAAATAAAAAGGTAAAAGGTCTTTTGGATAGCGAGTATTTGGAAGAACCTCAAATTGGCAAAACAGTAAGCGGCGGAACGCTTGAGTATTTAATATCTGTAAAAAATATTGGTAACGCAAATCTTGAAGCACTAGAAATTGTAGACATTTTGCCATATATAGGCGATGTAGGGGTTATAGAAACAAAAAGTGCAAGGGGCAGTGAATATCCAATTTACGCACTTAGCGAAGTCGTGGCGACAGTAATGCCGACCGAGGAGGAAGTGGATTTTGATATACTTTACTCAAAAAGCATAGACCCCATAAGATTTGGCGGAAACTTTGATATTATAGGCACAGACGACGACTGGACTCAAACGGCACCCGAGGATTTAAGCCAGTTAAAGGCGTTTAAGGTAAGGGTGAAGGACAGATACTTGTTGCCGGGAGAGAATTTAAAGGTTGCGATTACCGCCTCTGTACCCGTGGGAATTCCCGTATCGTCTATAGCGTGGAACTCTTTTGCGACAGACGTGATGTACACTAATTTAAGCGGAGTTAAACAGCATCTGCTGGCAGTAGAGCCCGAAAAAGTTGGTGTTCAAATAGTGGAAAACGAGGAGGGCACCGTTAAAATATCGGGATACTCCTTTGTTGACAATAACTATGATGGATATTACGGCGGTGAAGATGAGTTTGTAAATGATGTTGCAGTGCTTTTATATAACGAGGCAATGGAGGTTTTAAGATACAGCTCCACACGCAGTGATTTAAGCGGAAATATAGGCAGATATTCGTTTGAAAATCTGCCATCGGGAAAATATTATGTGAAGTTTTATATAGACGATAAAAATTTGAAATTTACGACCCAACGAACAGATAAAAGCGTGGGCAGTAAGGCAAACAAAAAAACAGGCCTTACCATGTTAATAGACCTTACAAGCGAGAGTGAAGCAAAGGATATAAACGTCGGAATAGTTCCAAAAGACAAATATACCTTAAACGATATAATGAAAATAAACAATCAAGCACGCTCTATGCTTCGAAACGTAATAAAAAATCAAATGCTACTAACCATGAAGCAGGAAGATGTTATAGAGATTATAGAAAGTGGAATGAATTAAAAGTTTTACTAAATTTTTTTCAAAAAATTTCGGGTTCTTAGGGCTGAGCCCTAAGGCGTTTTCCGCAGAAAACGAAATCTTTTGCAGAGCGTTTTTTTGGACAGTCTGAGAGGTCGCCCGCACGGGAGACCTCTTTTTAGCACGCCAAAATATCATTTAAGGCCTTGTCTATATCTTCATTTATCAAAATGCTTTGAGAATTTATTTCTTTTGGGGCATAACTGTCGGTTAAATTTATGCAAACATAAGTTGCATGCTTATTGTCATAAGTCATTTGCCAAAATGGGTATTTTATGATAGACGGCGTGTTAAAACCTATGCCTAAATCTAGAAAAACTATGCTTTTATCAATGTTTTTATGCATGAAATTTTCATATCTATGCATGGCTTCATGCCAGCCTTCATCTTCCACAAAACTATTATCTTTTCTTAAATTTGTAGTCATGTCTTTGCCGCATACAGGGCAAAGAGGTATAAGCTCTGTCGGGATTTTCATGTCTTTTTGCGCATGTATCATCTTCATTACTTGCTCTTTGTTGTCATAAGTTTTGTTGTGGCAAGGGACAGAGCACTGAAAAAGTCCGTAGTCGCCTTGAGTATAAAATAGCCTATCTTTTTTAAAGCCATTTTTTTGAAACATGTGGTCTACATTTGTGGTTATCACAAAATAATTTTTTTCACAAACTAAACTTAACAAATTTTTATAGGTTTCGCTTGTGATTTCCTTGTATCTATTGTGGTAAATATGCCTGCTAAAATACGCCCAAAACTCCTCTTTGCTTTCATACTCAAAAAAAGCGGCGGAGTACATGTCGGGTAAATTATATTTATTGATAAAATCAGCAAAATTATTTGTGAAGCGCTCGCCCGAATATAACAGTCCTGCCGATGCGGAAAGTCCTGCACCCGCACCAATTACGACGCTGTCGGCGTTTTTTATAAGCTCTTTTACTTTTTTTATATCAGTAGAGTAAATCTCGGTAGAGTTTGTAGTCGATTTCTTTGAAAACATTAAATATCACCTTTATATCAGTTTTTTTAGTCCTTAATGCATCTTGCACGGCGCTGACCGCAATTTTTGCCGCCTCGTCATTTGGAAAATGAAATTCACCTGTCGAGATACAGCAAAAAGCTATGCTCTTTAAATTTTTTTCTATTGCCAAGTCAAGGCAAGAATGATAACAGCTTTTTAAAAGCTCACGGTCTTTTTCTGTAAGCTTCCTTGAGATTATAGGGCCGACAGTGTGGATTACGTGTTTACATAATAAATTGTAAGCCTCTGTGATTTTTGCATCACCTGTCTTTTCGGCATGGTTTTGAGTTGACATAATTTTATTACATTCCGCACGAAGCTGTAAGCCTGATGCAGAGTGTATCGCATTGTCTATGCATTTATGACAGGGTATAAAGCAGCCAAGCAAGGCCGAGTTTGCGGCGTTTACTACCGCGTCTACATTTAAACTCGTTATATCTCCCTGCCACAAATAAATTTGATTTGACAAATTACAAGGCGACAAGTTTTTTACAGAAACTGAATCTTTTTGTCGTGCCTCCTCTTTTAAAAGCTCGTCTTGAGCGGCTAAAAAATCAGGGTTTAAGGGCATGGGTGGCCTTAGGTTCATGAGTGAGCGCAGTAAAATGCGCTGGTCTTCATACTCATCTTTAAAAGAATTTGCCTGCTCTTTATATTCAGGCATTTCTTCAAGAAGTATTTTGTTTAAGTAGTTAATTTTTTCAAGTGAGTTCATATTATGCTCCTAATAATAAATCGCTTTTTTAGGACATGCCAAATAGCAGTCGCCACATTCGTCACAGCGGTTTTTGTCTATTGTGTAAACATTATTTTTTTCCGCCACTGCCAAAAATGAGCATTTTTTCTTGCAAATTCCACAGGATATGCACTTTTCCTTATCTATTTTTAGGCCTCTATATTTTACTTTAGCTCCGTTAAAGGCAAAATACTTGCGCTCTAGTTTATTTTCACGTGAAATACATTCAAAGTCATAATCAAAAACGTCGCCCCTGCCTGAATGAATGCAGAAAACCACCATCGCAGGGTATTTTTCATAATCTTTTATGCACATGTCAAACATTGGATTGCCTTTTGCCTTTAAAGTGTCAATTGGAATTTCACGCACCTCGCCTGTCATTCGCATGGCATAGCCTGCGGCAAATACGGGAAGGCCTTTTTCATCATGCTTTATTGCCGTGTCGGGCGTACATAGTCCGCATAGCGATATCTTTTTATTTTCTTTTAGCTCTTTATAAAATGGCTTTGTGTACATGGTCATGAAATATATTCCCTCGTCGTCATACCCTCTTAAATGGGCAATGCGTGACTCGGGGTCGCCGTCTTCGTTTATTGTTGTAAATGAAAGACAGCCTATTTTATCAAATTTTTCATAAATTTCCTTAATTGTCATGACGATATCCTCCTGTGTTGACAAAAATTTTTCTTTAATATAGAATACACCTATAAGGTGCTTTTGTAAAGTAAGCACAGATATGTGCTATAGTACCTTTTTGGAAACTATTGTGATTTTGGAGGAAAAATGTATGCTAGAAAAATTACCTGCCTGTCCGGTTGAAACCACGCTTACCTTGATAAGCGATAAATGGAAAGTTCTTATTTTAAGAGATTTGGGCTTTGGTACTAAAAGATTTGGAGAGCTTAAAAAGTCCATAAGTGGGATATCGCAAAAAATGCTCACATCCAATTTAAGACAAATGGAAGAAAGCGGACTTGTAAAGCGAAAAGTTTATGCACAAGTGCCTCCTAAAGTAGAGTATAGCCTTACAGAGCTTGGAAACAGTCTAGGGCCTGTAATTAAGGCACTTGAAATTTGGGGCGTGGCCTACAAAGAAAAGCTTAATAATGCATAGGTGAAAGATATGAAAAAAATTATGATGTTCGCAGTAATTGCGGTAAGCCTTTTGCTTTTAAGCGCATGCTCATTAGAGCCTGTGTATTATTCGGAAGAAGAGGTAATGGAGTACGCCCTTTATACATTTGGAAACGAAATAAAGACAGTGGAGACGCTCACTTATCCATATGATGAAGAAGACAATACCACTATGTTTGAATTTGTTTTTAAAGATAAGCACGAAGTAGAATTTTCTGTATATAGCTATTCGGGCAGAGTAGGCTTTATATCGGGTCCTACGGCTTTTTTTGAAAAACGGATACACAATGACTATCTTGAAAAAAAGGTAGAAGTTAAAAGCGAGGAAATTGAAGATTTAGTCTTTAAATATGATTTAAATGTAAATCTTGGAGACAGTTATTGCTCGATTAGGATTGAAGATATGGCGCAAATTGAAGATGCCTCAAAATTTATAGAGGAGCTTGATGCCCTGATTGCGCTAGAATATAATAAAAATAATTTTGATGAAGATTTTAGCCCCGATACATACAGTGCAAACATAAGTGTAAAGCCCAACATAGACGGCTATGAAAATGTGCCAGAGGATTGGTATGATGAAACGGAATATTTGATAACTCGTGTGCGCCTGTCGGCATTTGAGGGTCAAAGGCTTAGTGATGATGAAATATTTGAAAATATAGAGCGTGCAATAGTTTACGACATTAAAGACGGTGGCGATGAAAAATATGTGCTTCCACAGGAAGTGCTACAAAAATATCCTGCAGAGTACTTGTATATTGATAATGTAGAGCTATCTCACGAAGAATTTTCGTTTTATTTCTCCTATGACGCCGACGAGGAAAAATATTACATAGAAAATCTTGACCCTTGCCAAGAATCAGATTTAGACTTTAATTATTTTGACAAAGGGGTATTTAAATTTATGGCGGAGTCGCTTGGTGGAAGATATGAAAGCATTGACTATAAGGCACAGTGGGAAATTGGCGGAAAGCTGTTTTACGCAGAGCTTGTAAGGGACGAGGACGGTTATGAAGATTTCATAGTGCATGAGAAAAATGAGAGAATAACACTAGACGAAAACGGCGACCGAAACAACGGAACAACGGCAGGCAGGGCCTTTAGTTTAGAGGATTTAGAAAAAATTTTAAACGCAAAAATCCACATTGACAATGAAAATCAAACTGCTACCATTGAAATTTTAGAATAAAATGAAAAACAACACTTGCAATTTTATTAAAAATAATGTATAATAATACAAATTTAGATTTTAGAGGATTTAATTATGTTATCACGCTTAACTAATACAGTTGTATTTTTCTTTGCAAGCTGGGCACGATTTATGGGCTTCGGCTATTTTAGCATGCGAAAAAATATGGGTGTAAAGTAAATTAGCATAGTAAAAATCTAATTTTTAGTATTATTTAACACTCATTGATTTTTTAATTGATGAGTGTATTTTTATTTAATTTAGGAGGACAAAAGTATGGTTATAGTAATGAAACCGGGCACAAAAGAAGAGGAAATTAAGGCACTGGTCGAAAAATTTGAAAGAAGGGGACTTGCGGTTGCAATAACAAATGGTATAGGTTGTTCAATTTTAGGGCTTGTGGGCGATACTACGTCGCTTGACATAGATAAAATTTCAATAATACCTCATGTTGAAAGGGTAATGCGTGTGCAAGAGCCCTACAAAAAAGCAAATAGAAAATTCCATCCAGAGGATACATTAATCACTGTGGGAAATGCTAAAATAGGCGCCGGCAATTTTTCCGTTATAGCAGGGCCTTGCTCTGTCGAGTCACGTGAGCAGATAATCTCAGTAAGTGAAAGCGTGAAAAAATCTGGTGCGACTATGTTTAGAGGTGGCGCATTTAAGCCTAGAACCTCGCCATATTCTTTCCAAGGAATGGGAACAGAAGGCCTTGATTTGCTATTAGAGGCAAAAAAAGCAAGTGGCCTGCCAATAGTCACAGAGATTATGAGCCCAAAATTTTGCGAGCTTTTTGAAGAGAAGGTAGATGTAATTCAAGTAGGCGCAAGAAACATGCAAAACTTTGATTTATTAAAAGAAGTTGGTAAAACTTCTAAACCAATACTCTTAAAAAGAGGTCTTTCAAACAGCTATGAGGAATGGATAATGTCCGCCGAATACATCATGGCAGAGGGTAATGAGAATGTAATTTTGTGTGAGCGTGGAATAAGAACCTTTGAGACATTTACAAGAAATACGCTAGATGTGTCGGCAATTCCTGCAATAAAAAGCATGAGCCACCTTCCAATAGTCGTAGACCCATCGCATTCCGCCGGAATGTACTGGATGGTAGAACCTCTTGCAATGGCGGCAGTCGCAGCAGGTGCAGATGGACTCATGATAGAGGTGCACAACGATCCCGAAAATGCAAAGTGCGACGGGCAACAGTCTTTAACACCGACAAAATTTGACCTGTTAATGGGCAAAATTTCGGCAGTGGCACAAATTATGAATAAGAATGTTTAGGGGTAAATTATGGATTTAGTCATAAAACCGGGACGCTTAAGCGGAGCAATAACTCCACCGCCTTCAAAATCGCAGGCGCACAGGGCCATAATTGCGTCAAGCCTTGCAGGAGGCGGCGAAATATCAAATCTTGCCTTTTCAAAAGACATAGAGGCAACGCTAAACTGCATGAATATACTAAAAAACTGCATGAAAGGCGAAATGCCAAAACTGTTTTGCGGTGAATCAGGCTCTACTCTGCGCTTTTTAATTCCTATAGCCCTTGCGCTTTGCGAGGGTGCAGTTTTCACGGGTGAAGGCAGGCTTATGCAAAGACCGCAACAGCCTTATTTTGATATGTTTGATGAAAAGGGAATTAAATACGAAGCTCTTGATGAGTCACTTATGGTAAAAGGAAAGCTTTTTTTGGGGGACTATAAACTTTTTGGCAATGTTTCCTCTCAGTTTATAACAGGCCTTTTATATGCCTTGCCGCTGATAGATGGGGACAGCACGGTTACACTTAAAAGCAGTTTGGAGTCAAAGGCTTATGTGGACATGACCATAGATGTGTTAAAAAAGTTTGGCGTGGAAATTGGGGAATCGGACTTTGGCTACAAGATAAAGGGAAACCAGAAATATATCCCCTGCGACATGACGGTCGAGAGCGATTATTCACAGGCAGCATTTTGGTTTGTGGCGAATTCCTTGGGCTCAAACATAAAAATAGAGGGATTAAACCACAAGTCTTTACAAGGCGACATGTGTATAATTGACTATACAAAAATCCTAAATAGCGACGAAGACATAGTGGAGCTTGATGTCAGCCAGTGCCCGGATTTAGTTCCAATACTCTCTGTGCATGCGGCACTTAGAGACGGCAAGGAAACAAGAATAATTAATGCGGCAAGGCTAAAAATTAAGGAGAGCGATAGGCTTAACACCGTTGCGACCGAGCTTAATAAACTCGGGGCAAATGTAAAAGAATTTGACGATAAACTGATTATAAAAGGCGTAAAAGAGTTTAATGGTGCAGTCACCGACGCGCACAACGACCATAGAATAGCCATGATGCTTGCCATAGCCGCAACAAGGGCTACGGGAGTGGTAACAATAAAAATGGCGGAATGCGTTAAAAAAAGCTACCCGAATTTTTGGGAGCATTATAAATCCTTAGGAGGAAAAATTTGTGAGTGAAATGAGAAAAGCTATAAAAAATCCTAAAGTGGTTTATCAAGGAATTGAGGGTGCATACACTCAGGAAGCGGCACTCATGTTTTTTGGAGAAGAGGCAAATACTCAGGCTGTAAAGACTTGGGAAGAGGTTTTTGCTTTAATTGAAAATGGCAGTGCAGATTACGGAGTTTTCCCTATAGAAAACAGCTCTACAGGCTCGATTATTCAAGTTTACGACCTGCTTTTAAAGTACGGACATTTTATAGTAGGAGAGCAAACTGTAAAAATTGACCACTGTTTGATGGGGAAAAAAGGTGTTCAAATTTCAGATATAGAAAAAATTTATTCTCATGAGCAAGGCCTGCTACAATGCGCAGACTTTTTAAACACTTATCCGAATTGGGAGAAAAATGCGGTGCTAAACACTGCAATTGCGTGTAAATTTGTGGCGGATAAAGGTGACAAGACCATGGCGGCAATAGGCTCAAAGCGCTGTGGAAAAATTTACGGGCTACAGCAAATTTGCGACAATATCAATATGTCAGACAAGAACTATACACGATTTATCGTAGTTTCAAAATTTTTAGAAAACAGGGGAAGTTGTGAAAAACTAAGCACGGTATTTGCACTGCCCCACAAAAAAGGTGCGCTAAGTGAGATAATAAATCTATGCGCAAATGGTGGACTAAACCTTACAAAAATTGAATCAAGACCAATACTTGGAAAAACTTGGGAGTACAGGTTTTTTATGGATTTTGCAAGCGACATAAACGACGAGGGCTTAGAAAAAACGCTTGAAAAAATAAAAGACACAGCAGTAGAATTTAAACTGCTCGGCAGGTATGAGCCCTGCAAGATTGTGGAGGGAATATGAAAATTTTAGTAATAAACGGGCCTAATATTAATATGCTAGGCGTAAGAGAGCCGCAAATTTACGGTGGTAAAAATTATGCCGACCTTTGTGATGATATACAAAAGCACGCAGAAAATTTTGGCGTGGAGGTAAAATGCTTTCAATCAAACCACGAGGGCGAAATTATTGATATGATACACAGCGCTTATGGCGACTTTGATGGAATTATAATAAATCCTGCGGCTTTCACTCATTATAGCTATGGGGTGCTAGACGCACTTAAGGCGGTGGATTTGCCATGCATAGAAGTGCATATATCAAATGTCCATAAGCGTGAAGAATTTAGGCATAAATCCGTGACCGTGGCGGCCTGTGTGGGTCAAATTTGCGGACTTGGCCTATATGGATACATCGCCGCACTCGATTATTTTATTCATCAGGAGAAAAATAATGCAAATTAAAAAACTGTGCGTAATAGGCGACCCCATAGAGCATTCGAAATCGCCGATTATTCATAATACCATGATAAAGGCGATGGGTTTGCCGTATGTTTACGATTATAACAAAGTTGTATCAGGTGACATAAAAAACTGGATTAAAACTGCAAAAGAGCTAAATTATGTAGGATTTAATGCAACGATGCCACACAAAGTTGACATAATTCCATTTATTGATGTGATGGATGAAGAGGCGAAATTATATGGTGCCGCAAATACTATTTGTTTTAGAGATGGCAAAATTTACGGATTTAATACAGACGGAATAGGTTTTTTATATTCTCTTTTAGAAAAAGGAGTGAGCCCAAAGGGGAAAAACGTCACAGTAATAGGAGCTGGAGGCGCAGGAGGCGCTGTCGCCCTTAAAATGGTGAAAGAGGGCGCAAAAAAAGTAAGTGTTTTAAACAGAAGTCTTGAAAAAGCACAGAGCCTATGCCAAAGATTTCCCGATAAAATGCAGGCGTTTAATTTTACTGACAAGAATTTAAAAAATTTGGCAAAGGACAGCGACATACTGATAAACGGCACATCTCTTGGCATGGGTGGTGTAGATAGGGATTTTGAAAATTTAGAATTTTTAAGCGCCCTTCCAAAAACGGCAATAGTATGCGACTTAATTTATTTTCCTGAAAAAACAAAGCTGTTAAAAAGGGCAGAGGAATTAAACTTAAAAACTTTAGGGGGCGTAGGAATGCTACTTTATCAAGGCATTTACGCACTCGAATATATGACAGGAGAGAAGCTTGATTTTAACAAAATGGCAAGCCTTGTTAAAGCGGAGCTTGTAAAGCTTTTCTAAGTGTAAAGGAAGGGATATCAATGAGTAAAAACATAGGTGTAGTAGGACTGGGACTTATCGGCGCTTCGTTTTGCAAGGCGATAAAACTTAGGACACAGCATAAAATTTTAGGTTATGATATAAGCGAAGAAGTTACGAGTTTAGCACTTTCCGACAAGGTGATAGACGAAAAAATTGACAGTGAAACTCTGGCACTTTGCGACATAGTGATAATTGCGCTATATCCAAAGGACACTATAAATTTTGTGAAAGAGAATATTAAAAATTTTAAGAAATCTGCGGTAATAGTCGATTGCGCCGGCGTTAAAGAAAATATATGTGACAGTTTGTTTTCATATTGTAAAGAAAATGAATTGCATTTTATAGGCGGTCATCCCATGGCAGGCATAGAAAAAAGCGGATATGAAGCATCTTTTGAAGCGCTTTTTGAAGGAGCGTCAATGATTTTGTGTCCCGAAGAGGATAGCGATAAAGAGGCGGTATCAAGGCTTGAGGATTTATTTTCATCAATTGGTTTTTCAAAGCTTATATGCGCAAGCCCCAAAAAGCACGACCAGATGATAGCTTTTACCTCACAACTTGCGCACGTAGTGTCGAGTGCATATATAAAAAGCCCGTCGTCAAGCAAACATATAGGCTTTTCGGCAGGCAGTTTTAAAGATTTAACCCGTGTAGCATATTTAAATGAATACATGTGGACTCAGCTGTTTTTTGAAAATAAGGATAACTTAATAAAAGAAATTGATATAATAACAAAGCATTTAAGCGAGTACAAAACCGCACTTTTAAACGATGATAAAGAAGAGATGCAGGCATTACTGCTAGACGGAAAGCTTGCAAAGATTAAGTCAAACGGCAATTAAATGAAATTTATAAGCAAAAAACCTGCCCTTAGCATTTTTGATTAGGGGCAGGTTTAGACTGTCAATAAACTTTTGTGGTAAAAAATGCGCTACAAAAAGGACGAGATTAGGAAAGTTTTTTATCACAAAACTTTCCTCTTTTGCCTTTTAAGGGCAAAATTCACCTTTTAAGCTGTTACTATATCTTTGGCATCTAGTAAATTTAGTTTTACTACTGCGTCCTCACGCATTTTGTATTTTAGTATTTTGCCTGCGGCGTTCATTGGGAACTCGCTTACAAAATCGACGTATTTTGGGGTTTTGTGCTTTGCCATATGAGCCCTTACATAGTCTTTAAGTTCTTCCTCTGTAATGGTTTCGCCGTCTTTTAAGATGACACAAGCCATAATTTCTTCGCCGTACTGTTTGTCGGGCACGCCTATTACTTGCACGTCTTTCACTTTTTCATGGGTGTAAATGAAGTCCTCTATCTCTTTTGGATAGATGTTTTCGCCACCCCTTATAATCATGTCTTTTATTCTGCCTGTGATTTTGTAGTTTCCGTCGGGCAGACGTCTTGCAAGGTCGCCTGTGTGAAGCCAGCCGTTTTCATCGATTGCGGTGGCCGTTGCGGTTGGCATTTTGTAGTAGCCTTTCATTACATTGTATCCCCTTGCAACAAACTCGCCGTCTACATTGTCGGGCAAATCTTCGCCGGTTTCGGGGTCTACAACTTTACACTCAACACCGGGAAGCGCACTTCCTACCGTGTTAACACGCACTTCAAGTGAGTCATCAATTCGGCTTTGTGTGCAGCCGGGAGAGGCCTCGGTTTGGCCGTAAACTATGGTAATTTCGTCCATATTCATCTTATCCACCACGTCTTGCATAACTTTTACAGGGCAAGGACTTCCTGCCATGATGCCCGTTCTAAGCTGTGAAAAATCGGTGTTTTTAAAATCTTCATGCTCAAGCATGGCGATAAACATAGTAGGAACGCCGTGGAAACAAGTGATTTTCTCTTTATTAATGCAGTCAAGCGATAATTTTGGTGAAAAAGCAGGAATTGGGCACATGGTAGAGCCGTGAGTCATGCATGCCGTCATTGCAAGCACTAGGCCGAAGCAGTGGAACATTGGCACGTGTATCATCATTTTGTCGGCAGTCGATAAATCCATGCAGTCGCCTATGCATTTTCCGTTATTAACAACATTATAATGCGTTAGCATAACGCCTTTTGGAAAGCCTGTTGTGCCCGAGGTGTACTGCATGTTGCAGACATCGTGCTTTTGCACCATGGCGGCTCTCATATAAACCGTTTCAAGCGATACTTTATCAGAAAGCGCCATGGCTTCCTCCCAGTGAAGACAGCCCGGAAGTTTTGACTCTATGCTTATGATGTTTCTTAAAAACGGCAATTTCTTTATGCGTAAAGGTGAGTTTTTGTCCGCTGTTTCAAGTTCAGGACAAATTGACCTTATTATTCCCACGTAATCAGAGTCCCTGTAGCCGTCTATCATGACCAGTGTATGGGTGTCGGACTGTCTTAATAGGTATTCGGCCTCATGAATTTTATAAGCGGTGTTCACCGTTACCAAAATTGCGCCTATTTTTACACTTGCCCAGAATGTGATATACCACTGAGGCACATTTGTAGCCCACACTGCGACTTTGTCGCCTTTTTTTACGCCCAAGGCGATTAGTGATGCCGCAAATTTATCTACATCGTCACGAAATTCTGAATAAGTTCTCGTGTAATCGTGAGTCGTGAACCTAAATGCCGGCTGGTCTGGGAAGCAGTCCACCATTTTATCGAGTGTTTGAGAAAATGTAAGGTCTATTAGGCTATCCCTTTCAAACACATAATGCCCTGTGTTTTTTCTGTTTGAGTAAAGCTCTATAGGCGCATTTGAGGTGCTTGTGTATTTGCTCATATAATCTATGAAATGTGGGAAGGCTATACCAGCGGTTTCAAGTCCGAAAGACCAAACCCTTACCCATTCAAGCGTGATATAGCCTATGTAGTTTATAGATTTTAAGGCATTTATCATCTCTTTTATTGGCATGTCGCCCTCGCCCATCATGCGGTATTCAAGTCCGTTTTCGCCCATGACGGAGTCCTTAATATGAGTGTATTTAATATAAGCGCTTAAATTTTGTATGGTAGTTTCGGGCGCTTCGTTATTCATTCTAAAAGTGTGGTGCATGTCCCAAAGTGCCGCTACATTATCGCTTGCGACTTCATCGAGTATTTTTCTAAGGCGTAAAGAGTCTGAGTATACGCCGTTTGTCTCGATTAATAGGGTGACATTTTTCTCTACAGCATAGGGAGCAAGCGCCTTTAAGGAGTCGATAACGACGGCGTCATCAATTATATTATCTTGGGGATAAATGCTCTTATCTCCTAAGACGCGAACGTACGGGACGCTTAGCTCATGCGCCATGTCTATGTATGATAAAATTTCTTCTTTAAAATTATTATAACTCTCTTTAGTCGAAAGTGTACAGTCGGAAGAAATACAAGATATTTCAATTCCGAGTTTTTTTAAGGTGCCTTTAGATTTAAGGACATCTTCTTTGGTAAAAGAGGAACTGTCGGTTTTTGGCAGAAAACGAATTTCTACACCGTTAAATCCAAAATCCTTGGCGCTAGAGTAAATATCGCCCCAAGAAAATTCAGGACAGCCTAGGGTTGAAAATGAAAGTTTCATAATTATCGCAACTCCTTAATGTTTTAATTATATTTCGCTTATTATATAATAAATGAAAGAAAAAAACAATATCTAAACAATAAAAAAGTTTAGCGCCTTAGTCTATAAAAGACTTCGCCTAAAAAAATAAGTACAAGTGAAATTATAAGCATTGGCAGATAGGCTAAAAAATCACCGAGTATATTTTGTGAGGGGAAGTGGACATAGAGCATGCTAATAAACGCAGTGGACTCTAAGGTGAAGGCAAGGACAAATAGCTGATAAATTAGCGAAAGGAAAAAAGGTAAAAACATGCTTTTTGTCAAAAACAGCAGAAAAAACGAGCCTGAAGAAAACATGAGCATCTGTATAAATATCACAGAAAAGTGCGGAAAATAATTATATACAAAAATCGAAAGGCCTAAAAAAACAAGCACTACATGAAGCAAATACCAAATAAATAGTATTAAAAAATCTAAACAGACAAATTTTCTATGCATATAAAATAGCTCGCTAATATTGCTTTGGGTGTAGTCTGATAGTACAAATAATATCCAAATACAACTTGTGATTGGAATGCTTTTTTGAAGTAGAAGGAAAATATGAAAGAAAGCCGTGTCGCTGTACCCAAAAGCTAGAATATAAGAATAGCTCGTGACTGGGATATAAAAAAATAAAATGATAGGTGGGATAAAATAGGGTCTGTGAATAAAAGTCTGTAAATTCAGATTTTCTATGATAAGTTTTGGGA
>CAYJJU010000033.1:0-15562 GCA_964370635.1 uncultured Eubacteriales bacterium
ACTGTCCAAAAATCTGCAAGACAAGGAACAAATACTTGCAAATGACCGAGTAATATGAGGGTATATGAGGGAAATAGAGCCTGACCGATGCAATACGAACCCGTTTCTAAAGAGCTGTGTGGGCTTTCTATGGGCGTCAAATCCTTTTGCAAGGCGGAAGCATTACTGCAAGGCTTTTCCTTCTTATAAAACCCACACAACTCTTTAGAAATCTTTGACCCCAAATGAGTAGATTTTGTTCATAAACAAGGCAGTCAAATGAAGCAATACTTCCGTATTGCAAATTTGGCTAACGCAGTTTGTGGGCAAAAGATGCTTGTTTGGGGCGGGTTCGGATTGCATCGGCCAGGCTATGTGTTTGTGACGCAGGAAGCAAAAAAATGAGCCAAGCTGGCTCATTTTTTTGCGTTTGCGGATTTTTCGACAGTTTGAATCGGGCGGAAAATCCGCCCGATTTAAATATTATAGGGTTTTCACCACAACTCTCAACTATTAATCATTCCTCGTCAAAAAATCTTGAGTGTATTGCTTCTACTGCTCTATCGCCGTCTTTTTTGTCGATTAGCACAGATATTTTAATCTCGCTTGTAGATATCATTTGAATATTGATATTTGCATCAAACATTGCTTCAAACATTTCAGCCGCAACACCTGGGTGAGATTCCATGCCGGCGCCTACTATAGAAACCTTTGCCACATTGTCGTCGGTCACTATGTCTGTGGCTCCGATAAGCTCTACATATGCTTTTAGCATTTCAACTGTCTCTGGCATTTTTGATTTTTCAATTGTAAAGCTAATGTCCTTTGTTCCGTTTCTGCCTATCGACTGTAGTATAATATCGACATTTACATTTTTAGCCGACAATTTCGAGAAGATTTTAAAGGCAAGCCCTGGTTTGTCAGGCACACCCACTATTGAAATTCTTGCAATATTATCGTCCTTTGCCACACCGTTTATCAACATTTTCTCCACTGTATTTTCCTCCTTAACAATTGTACCTTTTTCTCTTGTAAGACTTGATAAGACTTCAAGTTCTATATTATATTTTTTTGCCATTTCAACCGAGCGGTTATGAAGCACTTGTGCTCCCAAAGTTGCAAGCTCTAGCATTTCATCGTAAGAAATAACCTCAAGCTTTTTTGCGTTTGGAATTTTTCTTGGGTCTGCGGTGTAGACACCGTCAACGTCTGTATAAATTTGGCATCTGTCGGCTTTCATTGTAGCCGCAATTGCTACGGCACTTGTGTCAGAGCCGCCACGTCCCAAGGTTGTCATGTCGTCATAGCGATTAGTGCCCTGAAAACCTGCCAAAATGACAATATTTTTCTTATCTAGCTCTTTTTTAATTCTTATTGGATTAATTCTTTTAATTCTCGCCTCGCCATAGCTGCTTGTTGTGGAAACACCTGCCTGCCAGCCTAAGAGCGATACTACAGGAAAGCCTAGGCTTTCTATTGCCATTGCTAGAAGAGAAGCCGAAATTTGCTCGCCTGATGAAAGAAGCATATCCATCTCTCTTTTTGATGCACCGGGATTAATCTCCGCCGCTTTTTCGATTAAGTCGTCTGTTGTATCGCCTTGTGCAGAAACAACCACCACCACTTGATTACCACTTTTATAGGTACTTGTTACTATGTCGGCAACATTAAAAATGCGTTTTGCATCTTTTACCGACGTGCCTCCAAATTTTTGTACTATTAACGCCATAGTTTTACCCCTTTCACTCTACTTCGATTTTTGCACCTTGTGAATCGGCGCTTAAAATTTTAATTGTCCAAGAGTTAATATTTTTCTTTTCAAATTGCTTTTCAATATTTTCTAAAAAGTCCTCGTTTGATGCCTCGATAAACGAAATTATCGTAGGCCCTGCACCACTCATATATGTTCCCAGTGAGCCTAGCTCATAGCTTGTTCTAAACACATTGTCGTAGTTATCTACAAGTGCGCTTCTGTAGGGCTGATGTATTTTATCACCCACCGCAACACGTAGATTTTCAAGATTTCCCGAGAACAGCGACGCCGTCATAAGTCCGGACCTTGACAGGTTGTAAACCGCATCTTCCCTTGTGTATTTTTGCGGTAAAACTCCCCTTGCCTTTTCCGTTTTAAGTTCAAACGGCGGTATCATCACCGCAAATTTAATTTTGTCAGACACGGGAACGCTTACGCTATACACCCTGTTAGCCTCCATTGCCGAGGCTACAAGGCCTCCTGAAATTGCAGGGCTGGTGTTATCGGGGTGCCCCTCAATTTTTGCTGCAATATTTAAAAGCTCTGTCTTTGAAAATGGCGAGCCCAAAAGCCTGTTTGCGCCCAAAATACCTGCAACTATACAGGCAGAGCTGCTGCCAAGTCCACGTGCCATTGGTATATTATTTTCTTGCAGTATTTTAAGCCCCGGTAAATCTTTTCCGCACTGCTTATATATATACTGCGCCGCCCAATATATTAAGTTTGTTTCATCTGTTGGAATTTTTGTGTTATCGACTGCTTTTATCTCGATTTTATCCCACTCTTCCATCCACACTCTGTTATACATGCTAAGCGCTACACCCAAGGAGTCAAAACCTGCTCCTAAGTTAGCACTTGTCGCCGGAACATCTATGCGTATCACGAGTATCCCTCCTTTAATAGTCCGAAATTCTTACCTTTGAGGCCACTTCATATCCTCTTTCTTCAAGTTGACTTAACTCTTCTTCTATCTCGTATTCTGTCATGTCTTGCACCACAAAAGCAATTTCATCCTCAGGCGCATGTTTTCTTGTAAGATACGAAACTGTATTAAACACTTTTTCGGCATAAAAACGTTCCTCAACGCCCTTATTTATAAGTCGTATGTACATCTCAGTGTTTTTATCCTTAAAGTCTTCTACAAAGTCCTCTATTTCGTCTTCCCAATATAAATACTTCTCTGAGCCATAATGCTTCACACAGTCGATAACGTCCGCCACTACAGCGCTTGCCGTAGGAAGTTTTCCGGCACCCTTGCCGTAAAACACGACATCGCCCGTTGCATGCCCTCTTACCATGATACCATTAAAGACATCGTCGACATTTGCAAGCTGACTTTCTCTGCTTATGAAAAGTGGTGCTACTTTGATGTTTATTTTCCCATTTTCGTTCATTTTCACACTGCCGATGAGCTTTATTACACCGCCCCAAGAGTCTGCATAGGCTATGTCTGCAAGTGTAATTTCTGTTATGCCTTGTGTGTCTACATATTTTGGGTAGACATGGTGTCCGAATGCCAGTGATGCAAGTATGCATATTTTTCTGCAAGCATCATGCCCCATGACATCGGCCTCTGGATTTCGCTCTGCATAGCCTAATTCCTGCGCAAGCTTCAGTGCATCTTTAAAATCCATATGCTCTCTTATCATTTTAGTCAAAATAAAGTTAGTTGTTCCATTTAATATTCCTGCAATTTCACTCACTTCATTTGCCGCAAGGCACTGGGTGAGTGGCCTTATTATGGGAATACCACCGCCTACACTTGCTTCAAATAAAAAGCTTCTGTTGTGCTTTTGCGCAGTCGATATAAGCTCCGCTCCCTTTTGAGCGACCAGTTCTTTATTAGAGCTTACCACGTCTTTGCCGTTTTCAAGGCAAAGTTTTGCAAATTCAAAGGCAGGACTTAAACCGCCCATTACTTCAACAACTATCTTTACGTCTTCATCATTAAGTATTATATCAAAGTCTTTTATAAATTTATCGCTATACTCTAAATCATCAAAATCTCTTAAATCCAAAATATATTTAACATTAATCTCTTCTTTTGCCCTTAAGGCGATTGATTTTTTTTGACTCAAAAGCACTTCAAGCACTCCAGAGCCTACAACGCCATGGCCTAATACCGCTATATCCATTTTTGAACCTCCCTAATTAATTTGAAAGACTCTCTACCTTTAAAACACCTTTAAGGTTTTTTAAATTGTAGAGAAGTTCGTCTATATTCATGTTCATTTGCACCGTGCTTGCGGACACAGATATATATGCCCTACCCTTTATAGGTATGTTTTGTGTAACCGTAAGTATGTTTGCATTTGCCTCGTGAAATATAGATAAAAAGTTTGCAAGCACACCGGGTCTGTCTGAAAGCACTACCTGCACCGTCATTATCCCCCTCGCACTGCTTCTTGTATACGGAAACACAGAGTCCTTATATTTATAATAAACACTCCTTGATATCCCTGCTTTTTTTGTCGCCTCCGAGGTATTTTTAGCCTCGCCTGTCTCTAGTAAGGAGGAGGCATAAAGCACTTTTTCAAATACTTCAGGCAAAACAGATTTTTCTATAATTAAAAATTTTTCTTCTTTCATTGTCCACACTCCATAAACGAATGTTTTTTACATGCGTACAGTTTATCACAATAAAGTACATAAATCAATAGAAAAAACACAAAAACTGCCTTATTAAAGACAGTTTTCATGTTTTGTATAAAATTCAGTAATTAACTAAATATTTTTATGCACTTTAACCAGTTACGGATTCGGCACCGCTGGGTCATGCGGATCTGGGTCGGGGTCTGGGTCAGGTACCGGGGTCGGTGTTGGAGTTGGTGGCACCGGTGTCGGTGTCGGGGTCGGAGTTGGAGTCGGTGGCACCGGAGTTGGAGTAGGTGTTGCAGGCACCGGTGTGACTGGTGCCGCTGTAGGCACTGTCGGTGGTACCGGTGTCGGCTGTACTGTAGGTGCCGTGGTAGGAACCACAGTAGGTGCTGCTGTAGGGCTAGGTGCAGCCGTCGGGCTTGCAACCGGAGCACCGTATGCAATATGGTCTGAAGTACCGTTACAGCTCCTTGGCACTGCATTTACATCGTACCAACCTGTAGCAAGCGCGCTACAATACGTACCCGCTAAAAGTCCGCTTGAGGTACAATAAGTCCTTGAAACTAGCTGGTCGCTATACTCAAAGGAACGCTCTTCGTCATAGCTCCAATGGTTTTGCCACAAATATTCCATTACATCTTGCCAAATATAAACACGGTTTGAAGCCGAGCCAGGCAAAGATTCTACCCTGTCACGATACCCATACCAAATTGCGCCGACGCCATAAGGCGAGCCGCCAACAAACCAAAGGTCGCTGGTATCATCTGTAGTACCTGTTTTACCAAAAATGTCAAGTCCGCTTACCTGTGCCGCGCCTCCTGTTCCTGCACTTCCGTAAATAGGCGCATGAAGCAGTTTGTTCATTATATTTGCATTGGTCTCAGACATTGCCTTTGTGGGAATATTGTCCCTATTATCAAGAACAATTAGTCCTTCGCTGTCTACTATATGGGAATAAGTCTTTGGTTCATAGTAATTTCCGCCGTTTCCAAAAACTTGGAAAGCAGCCGCCATCTCCATAACCGATATACCATAGGTAACACCGCCTATTGAAACCGCCAAGCTGTATTGGTCATTTTGCGGATCAAGAGATGAAATATGAAGATTTTCTGTCATGAATTTATATCCTGCCGCAGGAGTAATCAAATTTAAAACCTGAGCTGCAGGGGCATTCAAAGACACCATTATTGAGTGATAAAGCGTGGTATTTCCCGAAAAGACCCTTGAATAGTTGTTAGGGCCGGGTTGACCTTGTCCAAAGTAGTTTGGTAGTGGAGTGTCATTCATTACGCTACCATAGTTTATAGCACCTAGTTCTATTGCAGGCGCATATGCTGCTATTGGTTTTATTGCAGAGCCGGGTTGCCGTACGGCATCTGCCGCATAGTTATACACTAGGTTACCCTCTTTTTCAAGAGTACCGCCCGATACGGCTATGACCGTGCCGTCATAGTCCATTACGAGCATGGCGACCTCTATATCTGTCCCCTGCGTATAAGGGTTGTTTTTAATGACATCGTGCACTCCCTCTTGTATGTCTGGGTCAAGATAGGAGTAAATTCTAAGTCCTCCGCCATATATCATCTCTTCGGCGCTTCCCGCAGAGATATTATACTGCTCGGCTAAATCATTTACGATTTGGTCAAACATAAGCTCTGTATACCAGTCCCAAATATTATGCGAGCTCATGGCTTGAGTTTCTTCCTCTTCCTCAACCATACCGATTTCAGACTTTTCTGCAAAAACATAGTTCATATTGTCTGCTTCTTCACGGGCGAGCAGGTACTCATCCCTTGAAATTTTACCTTGATTATACATTTCAAGTAAAACTATAAGTTGCCTGTCCTTTGTATTTTCAGGAAATAGGATAGGTGTATATGCGTAAGGGTTCTTTGTAATTCCGGCTATTGCCGCACATTCTGCTATAGAGCATTCTGAAATTTCTTTACCAAAATAGATATCTGCCGCGGCTTGTACTCCATAAGCGCCACTGCCAAAGTTTACTATATTTAAGTAATATTCAAGTATTTCCTCTTTTGAATATTCTTTTTCTAGATTAAGTGCAGAGAAAATTTCTGTAAGCTTCCTTAAAAGACTTACCTGTGACTCCTGCGTAACGTTTTTTATGAGCTGTTGGGTAATTGTTGAGCCACCTGCACCGCCTGAGCCCGAAGCTAGGTTTATGCCTGCGGATATAGTGGTTTGCCAGTCGACACCGTCATGCTCAAAAAAGCGCTTGTCCTCGATTGCAACTATTGCATCTATCATAGTTTGAGGTATTTCTGAAAAGCTTATAGTAGTTCTATTTTCGACCCTATAAAAGTTTATATATTCCTCATACTCGCCGTCGTCGCCCTCAATGTACATCATACTAGACTGATTTAAGCTGTAATATTCCAGTGCAGGTATCGAAGTCCCCCTAAGGCTCCACACAAAAGAAGCCACGGAAAACAACACTACACAGCCGGTAATTGACAAAATGACAAAAATTGTCATGAGAGTTTTACCTAATATAGACGCTAGCGTCTTGGTGGTTTCAACCGCCGAAACAGCAAGTTCGTCGTCTGCATGCTTAGTATAAGCCTTAGTTTTTATATGTCTTACTTTACTTATGTCTTTTTTACTTGACATTTTTTACCTCCAAAAAGTATATTTTACCATTTTAGTGCAAAAATAATCACATAAGCACTAAAAATTATTTGAGTGAAAGGTTAATGCAAATTTATTGCATAAAAAAGATGATGAAAAAATTAAATTTATTAAGATCAATCGATAAAAAAAACGTACTGTTTATTATTGTATCACTAATAATCTTATGTATTACAATTTTAACAATTTTTTTTAATCCTCAATCTGCGCAGTTGCCTTTAGGAGTGAGTGCGCAAGAGTTCAATAAAAATAGCACATATAATTATACCTCAACACAGGATACAAGTCAAGAAAGCTCAGAAATTAAAAATGAAACCGCAGACAGCTATCTTGTAACTATCGAAAATGAAAAAATTTGCGTATATAAAAATGATGAGCCTATACCACTTGAGCAAGATGTGGTAGCCGTGAGTAGCTTAAATTTTACAGATAAGATACTGCTTGAGCAAGGCGTCCACTTCTCCTCTCATAATGATATGATAAATTTTTTACAGAATTACGAATAAATTGTAAAATTTGGCAGTCATATTTTGCTTCTAGCTAAACAAACTATAAACACAAGCGCATTAATACAAAATATTAAGGAGAATTATTATGAAAAACTTAGTACCAGAAGCAAAAGAAGCACTAAACAGATTTAAAATGGAGTCTGCATCACAAGTTGGCGTTAACCTAAAACCAGGTTATAACGGCGATTTAACATCAAAGCAAGCCGGTTCAATCGGTGGCCAAATGGTTAAAAACATGATTCAAAAATACGAAGAGAGCATGAGATAAGTCTTTTCTAAAAACAAGTGGCGGTGAATAATTTCACCGCCACAGTTTTTATTAACTTAATTTAAAGCTTTATTTCACCGCCAAAATGCCTGCCCTTAGGCTTCTTTGGGAGTTTTCTACTAAGTCTATTGCCTCGCCGCTTCCTCTTATTACTGCATTTTCCGGCTCTTCGTAAAGGTTTATGTGCAAATTAATTTTTTTATGTATAAATAAATCCATTCCGTAAAGTGATGAGCCTCCGCCTATAAAGTGAACGCCCTCTTTTGCTATGTCGTTAAGTATTTCTGGTGGCACTTCCTCAAGTATTGACTGTATTTCACTTGTAAACTCTAGCATAGTGCCTACATAGGCTTCCACTGTATCGTCAGAGCTCATAAGCGCTTGTGCCGGTAAGTTTGAGTAAATATTTCTTCCCTTTATGTATTCTCTTTCAATTTTTTCTTTAGGGAAGGCACAGCCTATTTGCATTTTGATATTTTCTGCACTTTGCTCGCCTATTTCAAGCTCAAATTTTTTCCTTACATATCGCACCATTGCTTCATCAAAAGTCTTTCCACCTATATTTATTCTTCGGTTTAAAACAATTGCATTTCCTGCAATTACCGCAACCAAGGTCGACGAGCTTCCTATGTTTACGACCATAGACGCTACCGGAGACCTTACATCTATGCCTATACCCAAGGCACCGACGACGCCCTGTGGAATAAAATCCACTTTCCTTATTCCTGTTTTTTCTACTATGGTTGAAATCGCATGCCTTTCCACCTCGGTAACATCAAAAGGTACCGCAACTAAGACATTAGGCAAAAACACTTTGCCCGTCGCAATTTTTTTAATATAATTTGTAATCGCATATTCAGACGCAGAGTAGCCTGTTATTGTTCCGCTTTTAAACGG
This sequence comes from uncultured Eubacteriales bacterium, assembly GCA_964370635.1. GTDB lineage: Bacteria > Bacillota > Clostridia > Oscillospirales > Acutalibacteraceae > SIG603. The sequence goes on from CAYJJU010000033.1 coordinate 8,654, forward strand.
ACTATCTACCACCACATCGCCCACTGTTCTTCCACGCATTTGAACAGCGTCCTTGCCTATGGCAAGCACTTCGCCTGTCGCCTTATTTATAGTCATGTCTGATGGCTCTGATATGACTATTCCTTTATCTTCCATATAAACTCTTATATAAGAAGTTCCTAAATCCATTGCAATATTTGCTGCCATATTTTTCTCCTTTTAACGGGTATTAGCAGGGCAAATTCCTACCGCTAAGCTAGCTCCGCCTTTATAGCAAAGCCTTGCGCACTCGCACAGTGTTGCCCCTGTTGTTATAATATCATCTACCAAAAGTATTTTTTGTCCGCTTATGTCGATTTTAATTTTAAAAGCATTTTTTACATTTTCGACCCTATCCACTGCATTTAAGCTGTGTTGGGTTTTATTATGCCTTATTTTGTCAAAAATTTCAATACAAGGTATATTAATTTTTTGACTTAAAGCACTTGCAAGAAGCTTTGCCTGATTGTAACCCCTCTTTTTTAGCTTGTCCGCATCCATTGGAACATAGGCTATAAGGTCAAAACTTTTATGTGGCATTTTCTTAAATTCACTATGCATTATAAGGCTAAGCTTTTCGCAGTAGCTTGTCTTGCCATAAAATTTAAACCTCTCCACGTATTTTTTAAAACAGCCCTCATAATAATGCCCTGTATAAACGGCGAACATTTTCGCATTTTTACCCATTGGAACATTAAAAACCCTTGTATCGTGCTCAAAATGTTTTATACTACACGTGGTGCAGTACAAGTCTTCCCCTTTTGTAATTTCACCGCAAAGAGGGCAACGTGGTGGAAAGAAGCTTGCCAATACATTTTTTATAATATCATTCATAATTTTCTAAAAAGTGGACAAGGCCTGTGTATCTCAAGGTTTTTTTATCATTTTCTACCATTTGAATTACACATTCTTTTTGCCCAATAATAATTAAAATTTGTTTCGCCCTTGTTATTGCTGTGTAAAGTAAATTTCTGTACTTAAGCTTTGATGTTCCCTTATATGTGGGGATGATTACCGCATCAAATTCATTTCCTTGGCTTTTATGTATGGTCACCGCATAAGAAAGCTCTAAATCGAGCCACGCTTTTTCAAACTCATACACGGCTTCTTTGTCATCAATTTTCACACGTATTATGCCTGCCGCCTTGTCAATTTCCGAAATGACTCCCATGTCGCCATTAAAAACGCCCTCGCCTGCGGTTCCATCTTCTTTGTACCATGGCAGGTTATAGTCATTTTTAATTTGCATTACCTTGTCACCCTCACGAAAAACAGTGCCGCTGATTGTGGCCTGTCTTCTGTTTGGATTTTCCGGATTTACCCTCTCTCTTATGAGAAGATTTAAATTTTCAGTGCCCACAACGCCCTTTCTGCCTGGGCATAAAATTTGTATTTGCTCAATAGGATTAAAGCCATAGGATTTTGCAAGCCTTGTTTCATATAAATCTATGATGGTGTTAATTAGCCTTTGCTCCTCACTCATCTGCATAAAGAAGAAGTCATTATCCGTCTTATTTAGTATGGGTTCTTCTCCCCTTACTATTTTATGTGCATTTGTGACTATCAGGCTTTCTCCCGACTGCCTAAAAATTTCTGTAAGCGCTATTACAGGCACTGTTTTTGATGAAATAATATCGCCCAAAACATTTCCGGCACCCACGCTTGGAAGCTGGTCGGAGTCGCCAACTAGCACCAGCCTGCACCCAAGCGGCAAGGCTCTTAAGACGGCCTCCATCACGGTGCAGTCCACCATTGAAAGCTCATCAATTATTACAGCGTCGCACTCTAAGGGATTGCTCTCACCCTTTATGAATATGGGGTTGTCGTTTTCATCCCAGTCTACCTGAAGCATTCTATGTATGGTCTTTGCCTCTTCCCCTGTGACTTCGCTCATTCTCTTTGCGGCTCTTCCCGTCGGCGCACATAGAAGCACTCTTTCTCCGCTCATTTTAAGTATTTTAATTATCGCATTAAGTGTGGTGGTTTTGCCCGTGCCGGGACCTCCTGTAAGCACAAGCAGTCCCCTGCCACAGGCCGCCCTTATTGCGTCTTTTTGCTTTCCCTCATACTCCACACCGTGTATTTTTTCAATATGCTCTATCTCGTTTTCTATCCCAACTATAGAGCGTGGAGGGTATTTTAGCATCATGTTAATTCTGTCTGCGATATACGTCTCAGATTTAAAATATTTCGGCATGAATATAAGCTGTTTGTCTTCAAGCAAAAGGCAAAATAAATCTTCACTTTCGCAAAGCCCTACTAAAATTTCTTCTACTGTATCACTTGATGTTTCAAGCATTTTACTTGCGGCCTTTATAAGCTTATCCATGGGTATACAGCTGTGTCCATTGTTTGCATTATGTTTTAAAATATAAATTATACCAGCACAAATCCTGCCCCTATTATCCCCTGTTTTTTCCATGGAATATGCAATTTCATCCGCAAGGGCAAAATCTATGCCTATGTAATCGCTACAAAGTATGTATGGATTTTCTTTTATGAGCTCTATTGCATTTGCACCGTAAATTCGCCAAACTCTCACAGCTTCCTCAGGTTTTATTCCAAATGTACCAAGATACTGCATGAGGTCACGTATTCCGTAAATTTTTAAAAATTCCTGAGATATCTGCTGTGCTTTATTTTTTGATATACCCTTAATCTGCGCAAGCCTGTCGGGTTCATTTTCTATCACACTTACTGTGTCCTCGCCAAAAGTGTCGACTATAAGCCTTGCCGTTGCAGGGCCTATGCCCTTTACCGCGCCACCCGATAAATATTTCAAGACTGCCGATATAGTCTTAGGGCGCTTTCTTTCAAAGGTTGATGCCTTGAGTTGCATGCCAAATGTTGCGTGATTTGTCCACTCACCCACCACTTCAAACTCTTCTCCAAGGCTTATATAAGGAAAGGTTCCTACTATCACCACAAGCTCTTCACCAGAATTTAGTTCAAACACGGTGTACTTGTTTGTTTCATTATGATACACTATGCGCTCGACCGAGCCTTCAATTTGATAAAGCTGTGCCATATTCACCCTCCTTAATTTTTCTTTACATTATATTATAATATAAATCTCACTTTGATGAAAGCTTTATTTGTGGATATTTTAAAATAATTTTACCCACTACCTTTTTTAACTCTTCATTCTCTTCATCATGAACTAAAACAAGGTGGACAGTTTGCGAAAACTCCATCCACCTTATCCTTGATATTACTGCTTTGAGTGTACTTTCGGCCGTTTCGGGATTACTTAGCACGACCGTTATATACACGGGGTCTTTGACATCGCTTTGCGCCCAGAAAGAAATTTTACGAAAAAGTTCAACAGCGCCCAGCACTGAAAAAAATGAGAGCAACATTCCAATAAATAAATCCAAATTTACCACCTGCCTATATATATTTAATTTATTATATGCAGGTTTTGTTTATTTGCTATTAAAACTGAGCCTTAAGCTCTTCTACCTTGTCTGTTTTCTCCCAAGAAACGCCTAAATCCTCACGACCCATGTGCCCATATGCTGCAAGTGGTCTGTATATAGGATTTTTAAGTCCTAGATTTTTGATTATTGCGGCAGGGCGCAAGTCAAACACCTTTTCTACTGCCTTAGTTATCTCTTCGTTTGTATATTCACCTGTGCCAAAAGTGTCTACCATGATTGATACAGGATGTGCAACGCCTATTGCATATGCAAGTTGAACCTCGCATTTCTTAGCAAGTCCCGCTGCCACAATATTTTTTGCGACATGTCTTGCAGCGTATGCCGCAGAGCGGTCAACCTTTGTGGGGTCTTTGCCTGAGAATGCGCCGCCGCCGTGTCTGCCATAACCACCATAGGTGTCGACTATGATTTTTCTGCCTGTAAGGCCACTGTCGCCTACAGGACCACCGATTACAAATCTACCTGTAGGATTTACATAGATTTTTGTGTTTTCGTCCATCAATTCCTTAGGAACAATTGCATTTATTACATATTCTTTAATGTCTTTTCTAATTTGCTCTACAGTGACGTCTTCACTGTGCTGAGTCGACACAACGACTGCATCTATTCTCTTGACCTTGTCGTCTTCATACTCAACTGTAACCTGTGTTTTACCGTCGGGTCTTAGGTATGTTAGGGTACCGTCTTTTCTTACTTTTGTAAGCTGTTTTGAAAGTTTGTGCGCAAGTGATATAGCCATAGGCATATACTCCTGTGTTTCGTCACAAGCATAGCCGAACATCATGCCTTGGTCGCCTGCGCCTATTAGGTCGTTTTCATCAGTAGCGCCGTCGTTTTGCGCCTCATAAGACTTATTGACGCCCATAGCAATGTCAGGTGACTGCATGTCAATTGAAGTAAGCACTGCACAAACACTGCCATCAAAACCACAGTCGTGATTGTTATAACCTATGTCGTTTACCACCTCACGCACTAGAGCGTTTATGTCGACATAGCAAGATGTGGAAATCTCACCCATAACATGCACTACACCAGTAGTAGTTGTTGTTTCGCAAGCGACATGCGCCTCTGGGTCTTGTTTTAAAATTGCGTCTAAGACTGCGTCTGAAATTTGGTCACAGATTTTATCGGGATGCCCCTCTGTAACTGACTCCGATGTGAATAAAAAGTTGCTCATATATTTATCCTCCGTTAAAATAGTTTTTTACAAAAAAATAATCCCTGTCGTTTTGACAAGGATAAAAAATCATCCTCATCTTTCGGTAAAATACCGCAGGATTTAGCACCTTGATTAAATCAGGTTGCCGGGTTTCAACGGGCCTGTCCCTCCACCACTCTTGATAAGGTCATATTTAGTTGTTATGCTTATATTATACCCAGTTTTATAAAAAAGTCAAGAATTTTTTAGTTGAGAGCTGAGAGTTGATAGTTGAACGTGAAAGTTTTACTAAATTTTTTTCAAAAAATTTCGGTTTCAAAAGGCAGAGCCTTTGTCGCTTTTCGCAAAAAGCGAAATCTTATCATGAGGAGCGCATTTTTGAAAGTGAATTTTTGCCAGAGGCAAAAAGAGAAAACTTTTTGAAAGAAAAAAAGTTTTTTAAACTTCAGCTTGCAGAAAACCGCAAGGCAAGAGCAGAGCCCTTGCCCTACGATGTAAATTTAAATTTTCACTCTTAACTCTTAAGTACCGGTGCTAGTGGTTTATATATTAACATGGTAATAACTGCGCTTATCATTCCCTTAATAAAGGTAAACGGCATATTAAATACCAGTAGTGCTCTTAACAAATTCTCGTTTGTAGGCTCTGTGCCTATGAATGGATTAATAATATTATACATTCCTAAAATCGCTTCAAGTGGCAAGAAATTATAGTATATCGGATAGACTATAAAGAAATTTGTTGCGACACTTAATATCGCCATAGAAACTGCCCCAACTAAAGAGCCTATTATTGCCGATTTATAGTTTCTTCCCTTTTTAAAAATAATGCCTGTTGGAATTACCAGTGCACAGCCTAGTAAAAAGTTTGAAAGCTCTCCCACACCGCCTGTTGTTGTAAAAAATAGGTTTACTACATTTTTTACAAGTACTACAACAACTCCGCTTACAGGTCCTAAAACAAACGAAGCAATCACTGCAGGCAGCTCTGATAAATCTAGCTTAATGAATGACGGCATAAGTGGTACATTGATGCTAAAGAACATCAACACAGATGAAACTGCCGCTAAAATTGCCGTTACTGTTAATTTTTTTGTTTTTGTTATCATAATTTACACCTCTCACTAATTTATATGTAAGTGTAAAAGAAAAAAAATCGCCCCACAAATAAATGTGGGACGATATATATACATATAGTTTATACTAATGCATAAATTTTCTTCTACCATCCGGACTATACCGTCGGCTTTGGAGTTTCACCAAATCAGCTGTGCTTTCACACAGGTCGCGGGCTATACCGCCGGTGGGGAATTACACCCCGCCCCGAAGACTTATTTAATTTTCTAAGAAAATTAAGAATTAACACCTGTTACAACGCCTGAACCTACTGTACGTCCGCCTTCACGGATAGCAAAACGAAGACCTTCTTCGATAGCGATTGGAGTGATAAGCTCAACGTCCATATCAACGTTATCGCCAGGCATACACATTTCTGTGCCTGCTGGTAGTGTAACAACACCTGTAACGTCTGTTGTTCTGAAGTAGAATTGTGGACGGTAGTTATTGAAGAATGGAGTATGACGTCCACCCTCTTCTTTTGAAAGAACATAAACTTGTCCTTTGAATTTTGTGTGAGGTTTGATTGAACCTGGTTTAGCTAGAACTTGGCCACGCTCGATATCAGTTCTTTGGATACCACGTAGTAGAGCACCGATGTTGTCGCCTGCTTCTGCATAATCAAGAAGTTTTCTGAACATTTCGATACCTGTGATAACTGTTTTTCTTGACTCATCAGCAAGACCAACAATTTCGATTTCCTCAGCAAGTTTAATTTGTCCTCTTTCAACTCTACCTGTAGCAACTGTACCACGACCTGTGATTGTGAATACGTCCTCAACTGGCATTAGGAAAGGAAGGTCAGATTTTCTTTCTGGTGTAGGAATGTAGCTGTCAACAGCGTCCATTAGTTTAATGATGCACTCATACTCTGGAGCAGCTGTATCTTCTGATTTTGACTCAAGAGCAACTAGACCTGAACCACGGATGATAGGTGTATCATCGCCTGGGAAGTCGTACTCGTTAAGAATTTCAACGATTTCCATCTCAACTAGGTCAAGAAGTTCTTCGTCATCAACTTGGTCAGCTTTGTTCATGAATACAACGATGTATGGAACACCAACTTGACGAGAAAGCAAGATGTGCTCTCTTGTTTGTGGCATAGGTCCGTCTGATGCTGAAACAACTAGGATAGCGCCGTCCATTTGAGCAGCACCTGTGATCATGTTTTTAACAT
>CAYJJU010000034.1:0-15031 GCA_964370635.1 uncultured Eubacteriales bacterium
AGGCATGGGTCTGCAAAACCCTGATTCCCCGGTTCAAATCCGGGTGACGCCTCCAAAGAATCCAATCAGTTTTACTGGTTGGATTTTTTTCTTATTACCTCTTTCTACACGTCGTTTTTGTAATATTGTAAAATTTATTGCCATTTTCGAATAAATCTGTTAATATATAAATAATCTGATAAAATTAAATATTTATCTAAGCAATTCTTCTTAAGTGTTTGTCGTAAGAAGAATTGTTTTTATCATTAACTAAAAAGGGAGCTAGAACTGTGAAGAAACGAAGTAGTATTTTAAGAGTTTATAAAGAGAACAAACGTTATTGGGGCGCATTTGCATTAATTTTTGGACTAACCATGCTAGCTGGTGTGTTTAAAATGTTATCCTCTACATTTTGGGGAGATGTAGTAGACTACGGCATTGGAGGAGAAATAAACTTAATGCTGAGTTCTGCCGTATTTATGGCTGTAATAATACTTTTAGATTGCACAAGGACCTCATTGCTTTACCATTATATGGGAGCAAGCGTTGAGAAGCTTTTTGTTGAGTACAGAACCCGTGCATTTGAGAGACTTAACAAGGGCGATGTGGCGGTACTTGAAAATGACTTTAGAAGTGGAGATACGGCAACAAGAATAAATAACGATATCGATAAATTAAACGATTTTATGGGTGGAGCTATAAGCAATCACGTAAGAGTTATCTCTCAAGCCGTATTCTCTGCTATAGCTTGTATTTTTTTAACTTGGGAGCTATCTCTTGCATATTTTATACTTCTTCCATTCTCTATATGGTTTTTAAACAAAATAAGTAAACCAATTGAAAAACAAGCAAAGCAGTCTATGGATAAAACAGGCTCATCTGCAAGCCTTGCCACAGATGTTATAAATGGCATTTTAACAGTTAAGGCTTTTTGTGTTCAGCCTATAATGAATAAAAAATTTAAAGAGCTTACCGATAAATCTTTTGAGGCAACAGTTAATTCAGAGAAAATAAATAGAGCTATGACAGGTGTGAGATATGCCACAAGTGTAGTGCAAACAATGGTTTTATTTTTTGTAGGTGCAGTGCTTGTGTCTAATAATCTTATAAGTGTTGGAGATTTGGTGGCATTTATTACACTTTCTGTTTATGTATCACAAGCTTTTGAAAATATAGACTACACCCTACGCACATTTAGGGATGGCGAGGCAACAGCACAAAGGGTGTATGAGGTGCTTGATATTCCACTTGAAAAAGAGGGGACTTTTACAGGAAGAAACGAGGGCGAGCTTGTAAAGATAGATAATCTTAAATTCTCTTACGGAGATACAGAAATATTAAAAGGAATTAACTTGAAAATTAATAGCTCTCAAAAAGTTGCTCTAATAGGTCCTAGTGGCTGTGGTAAAAGTACAATGGTTAAGCTTTTATGCAGGTTTTATTTACCAAACAGCGGAACGTTTGAGTTTAAAGGCGAAGACATCTCTTTGTGGGATGGCGATGCACTGCGTGAGAATATGGCTATAGTGTCGCAAGAGTCTGTTCTTTTTGATGGAAGTGTTTACGAAAATATTTCCTACGGTGGCAAAAACATTACTAAAGAGCAAGCGGAGTATGCCCTTAAAGAGGTAGGTCTATGGGCGTTTGTGTGCTCTTTAAAAGACGGAATTAATCATCAAATAGGAGAGTTTGGTGGCACGCTATCAGGTGGGCAAAGACAAAGAATTTGTATTGCACGAGCTATGGTAAAAAACGCTCCTTTAGTAATTTTGGACGAGGCGACCTCTGCGCTGGACACAAGCAGTGAGAACGAGGTTCAAAAGGCACTTGATAAGCTACTTGTAGGCAAAGCGGCTGTTATTGTGGCACATAGGCTTACTACTATTCAAAATGTAGATTATATTTATTATTTTGAAGATGGAGTTGTTGCAGAAGAAGGTTCTCCGCACGATTTACTTGAGAGAAAAGGAAAATATTATGCCATGTGCTTAAGTCAAGGTTTAGTGAAAGCAGGTGAAAACAATGACGAAACTTAAATATTACACAAAACTGTTTGTTAGAAGCTTCTCTTTTTTTGAGGAACAAAAAGGGAAATATATTTTAGGATTGTTTTTAGGTGCATTTGAGCTTGGTTTGCTTTTTGCAACACCTTACATTAACGAGGCTTTAATGGAGATTGTAACAGGGCAATCAAATGGTAATATTGTGTATATGCTATTAGTGCTTTTTGTGATTTTTCTCGCTTTTGTTCCACCGGTAATTATAGGAAAGTATTTGCAAAACACCACAGCTGCAAGAGCGACTGAAAACCTTAGAAACGCTATCTTTAAGCATATAATGAATGTTCCGTACAGTACACTTTTAAAATTGAAAACAGGCGACTACATAACAAGAATTACAGACGATGTAACAAAATCAGGTAAGGTTTATAGCTCTTTTGCTTTTACTTGTTTAGTTCGCTTTATAGTGGTGTTCTCGATTACTTTGGTAATACTTTTAATGAGTGACCCAAGACTTGCCTTAGTAGGTGTTATTTACGGAATTATAAGCCTAGTATTATCGGTTGTTTTAAACCCTTACGCTAAAAGTCTTGAAAAAGAGGCTAAAATAGAGATAGTAAACTCGGCTTCATCGCTTATAGAGGCTATGCGAGGCATTCCTATTATTAGGGTCTTTACTCTTCATGAAGTGCTAGCAGAGAAATACCATAACATATGTAAAATAATTAAAAGCAAAAGAAGCAAATACAGAACAGTAATGGGGATAACCTATGGAGTCATAGACTTTTTTACATTCTCTGCACAGCCTGTTGCTTTTATTATAGCAATACTAATTTCTATAAATCAAGTAGACATAGTAAGTGCTGTTTTCTCGGCTACTATAGTTGGTTTAATGGCGGATTCTATGCTAAGACTTAGCACATTTTTGCTTTTGGTTCAGCCTAGCTTAGTATCTATGGAGCGTGTGTTTGATGTTCTTGATTTACCTACCGAAGACCTCGGAGTGGAAAAAGAAAATATAAACACAAATACAGAGTATGCAGTAGAGTTTAGCGGTGTAAGTTTCTACTATAACGAGGATAAAAAAGTTATAGATAACTTAAGCCTTACTATAAAAAACGGTGAGCATGTTGCTATTGTAGGTGGCTCTGGCGGTGGTAAATCTACATTAATAAAACTTATTGCCCGTTTTTATGAGCCACAAAGTGGAAGTGTAAAGCTATTTGAGAAAAGCAGTAATGATTTAACAATTGCCGACACAAGAACGCTATCTTCATACATAGCTCAAGAGTGCTCTTTGTTTGAGGGAAGTGTTAAAGAAAATATCTTGCTTGGCAAAACAAACGCAAGTGAAAATGAAGTTATAAACGCTACAAAAAGAGCGAATATTCACGACTTTATTATGAACTTACCCGAGAAATACAACACAGCTATAGGCGAGCGAGGCTCTAGGCTATCTGGTGGGCAAAAGCAAAGGCTTGCTATCTCTAGGGCTATTATTAAGGGTGCACCTATAATGCTTTTAGACGAGGCCACAGCAGCGCTTGACTCTAAAACAGAAGAAGATATAGTTGCCAATTTAAACGAAATCACAAAAGGCATAACAACTGTTACCGTTGCACACAGGCTAAGCTCTGTAAGAGCAGCCGACAGAATTATTGTTATGGACAGTGGCAAGATAGTCGAAGAGGGAACTTTTGATGAGCTACTTTTAAAAGGTGGTAAATTTAAAGAGCTTTACGATAAGCAGTTTAAAGAAGAAAAATAGCTACAGATCTTTTTATATGTATTGATATAAGGTGTTGCGATTTCAAATCCTATATAACTTTCGATTGAATTATAAATATTTATGTGTTAGTATGTAAGTATATATTTAAGATTTAAGGGGTTGATTTTATGAAAAAACTTTTTGTATTTGCGCTAATTTGTCTTTCTATGCTATCTTTGGCGGCTTGTGGGGCTACACAGACAATTGAGTCCGAGCCTGAACCCGAACCAGTTACGGAAAAACCTGTAATTTATCTTTATCCTACAGAAGAGACAGAAATTTTTATTGAATTGGATTTTGATGGCGATTTGATATTCACCTATCCCACATACGATAACGGCTGGGAAGTAACAGCCTATCCTGATGGAACAATAATCAGTGATGGTAGAGAGTACTCTTATCTGTTTTGGGACGGAATAAGCGATGTCGAGTATGACTTTACCAAAGGTTTTATTGTAAAGGGTGAAGACACAGAGGCCTTTTTAATAAAAAAATTAGAATATTTAGGCTTGACTCCAAAAGAATATAATGAGTTCATTGTATACTGGTTGCCTCGCATGATAGAAAACCCATACAATCTCATTACCTTCCCACAAGAAACCTACACATGCAGTGCAGAGTTAAACATAATACCAGAGCCTGACAGCATTCAGCGGGTATTTATGGCGTTTAAAGCACTTGATGAAGAAATAGAGATTGAGCCACAACAGCTAACACCATTTGTCAGAGAAGGTTTTGTTGTCATTGAATGGGGTGGCATTGAAGTTAAATGATGAGGAGCTTAGCGTAAATTTAAGAACTCGAGGTGAAAAGTGAACATTGCATTGCTTTTAGAAAAAAGAGATTTATATAATAAAAACTTGCACTTAGTACCCAAAGAGGTATTAGAAAAAATCAAAACAGCTTTTATAGTATGGAAGATTGTACTAAAGATACAGAAGATGACGAGTTAGAGCGATAAAGAAAAGTTTAGTTTTCCTGCGACCTGTTTCAGTTGTGGGTAACTGAGAGGTTATTTATATTAGTTTATGGAGGATAATATTATGAAAAATTTTAAAATTATTGGCGCATTGGCTTTAGTTAGTGTTTTGATTGGACAACGATTTTTAGTGCTTCCTGACCTTGTATTTGGGCTATGTTATGGAATAGCGATAGGTACATTAATTTTGAGTTGCATACCGAAAGAAAAATATGAACAAATCAAATCATTCAAGAAAAGTTTATTTACACGATAGTTTGTATGTTATGAGCATTTATCGGTACAAACCATAGCCTACCCCTTTTAAGTAGGCTATCAATGATAATCTTGAAGCAATGATTTATTCGAGGTTCAACAAATTTTATAGTGATGAAAGTAGGTGTTTTTTTGAAAGAAGTTATTTTAAGTGCTGACAGCAACAGATATTTATATGCTGTTCCAAATCAAGTAGCAAATAACTTAGAGGAATATTGCCAATTCTTTGCCAATGATTGGTTAGTGAATAGCCCTGATGTAAAGAAAATATTAAGAAAAAGAAATAAATTCAATGAAACACATTTTATTTTGTACCTGAATACATTTGCATTCCCCGATGAGCAATCTCACTTAATTAAAGATTTAGGTTGGATAGATTTTGAAAGTTCAATGCCAAAGGAATATGCAAATATACCTTTTTTTAACTTTTGAACCGAGCTAATGAGCAGTTGACGGTATAAAGAATAAACTATCTCTTTCGAGAAGCTAATTAAACTTATCTCACTGTAAAACAATAAATAATATTAAATTAGGCACAGCTACGGCTGTGTCTTTTTTTATGATTTTTAATCATATTTATAGTTGAAGTTTCAATTTTAATATGCTAATATAGTAATATAAAATAATCAATAAAATTTTGGAGGTATTGATATGCAGATTGATACAAGTAATTATAATAATTTGTGCGTTAACTGTTTTTTTGGAACTGTTTCTAATGGGACTTGTGATTATTGTGGATTTTCGGAAAACTCTTATTACGTATCTCCAAATCATTTGCCGCCAAGGACTGTGCTTATGGACAAATACATTATAGGCAGAGTTTTAGGCGAGGATAATTTAGGCCTTACATATTTTGCGCTTGATATTGGCTCAAATTCTAGGATTAGCATTAGAGAGTGTTATGACAGCAGTAGGTTTATGGGCGAGGCCGAAAATCTTGCAAGGCTTAGAGATGTACAGGGGGTAGCGAGCGTGCTCCATTATTTTACCGAAAATAATAGGGCGTTTATCGTTACAGAGTTTGTCGATGGCGCAACACTTAAAAATTACTGCACAGAGTACGCAGTGTCAACAGAGCAAATATTTACTATGCTTGAGCCTGTCATTTATTCTTTGGCGACAGTCCACGGCGTGGGCATTGTTCATGGAAATATTAATGCAGATAACATTATGGTGACAGCTAGCGGTGAATTAAAACTGATTAATTTTTTCGGCGAGGGAAATAACAACTACGCTGCAGACATTTACTCTATTTGCGCCACAATATATAAACTAATTACAGGGCTTAGTCCAAGTGAAGGCCTACAAGCCCCGTCTGCCTTAGGAATAAGCATAGACCCATATAAAGAGCAAATGCTACTAAATGCGCTAGAGGGCAGAGTGCAAAGCGTAAGCGAGTTGATTGGAGGTTTCTATCAGACTGCCACCCAAACAAATGAGCAAATGTATGAGCCAGAGCCTACTACGGCAAAGAAAAAGCCTGTGGGGCTTATTATAGGAATAGCAAGTGCACTTGTTGTTGCGGCGATTGTTGTAGCAGTGGTTTTGCTATTGCCCCAAAATAATATGCCAAGTCTTTTTGGAGCACTCGACTCTTCGCTTGATGGTAGTAGCAGTGTGAGCCAAGACGATACGACTTCATCGGAGCCTGATGATATAACTCCAACCGCACAGCCGACACCGGCGCAAGAAGCAGAGCCCACGCCTGAACCCACACCAGAGCCTACACCCGAGCCTGTAGATACTTCTGTACAAACTGCAAAAGATATTTATAAACAAACCTCTGAGATAAGCTCTACCATAATGGGTGGAACAAGCTATTTTGTGAATTTGGGCGAAGCTTCAATGACTTTTACTCCGTCTAACCAACTTCAAGTTTATTCAGTTTACTCTACCGAAATGCCTGCTGATTATTATTTTATAGACGATAAGCTTGCGATGTATGTCCAAGTTGAATATAAACCTGGTGAAGCCTTGGCGAGTTATTATTTCTTCCAAGACGATACATGCATAAGGTATCAAACCTTCAATTTAGACGAGGTGTGGCCTGCAGATAGCAATGGGAATTTATTAATTGATGAGAGCGAAGAAAAGCTTGAGATTAATGTAGATTTTGCAAATGAATTATTAAGCCAAGCAAACGGACTACTAGAGCAGTTTGAAGAAGTCATAAATCCATTTAGCATGGGTGATATAGCGAGTGTGTCCGCAAGCTCTTCTTTATCCGAATACGGCATGACACATTCACCGAATAGAACAATAGACGGCGACAGCTCTACTGCGTGGAGTGAGGGTGTTCCCGGAGACGGCATAGGCGAGAGTGTAACCTATACATTTGATGATGATTATTTAATAGGAGCAATGCTTATTGAGCCGGGATACGGTAAATCAGAGGATTTATTTTATAAAAATTCAAGACCCGCAGGGCTTATTGTAGAGTTTTCTACAGGTTATGAATTTTATGTTAGCTTAGATAATTATTCTGGGGAATATGAAATTTTGTTTGACATTCCACAGTATTGCGATTGGGTAAGTATAACTATAGATGATGTGTATAGTGGTAGCATGTATAGCGACACATTAATTACAGAAGTTGAATTTCTAGGGAATTACAGACCGGAGTATACAGAATGATAAAGTTATTCTTAATATGTTTATTTCTGCTTTGTAGCCTTACGGCATGTGCAGACACGGAGCCTTTGGAAAGTGAAAGCAGTCCTCTACCTTCTCAGGCTCAAGTCGTCACACCTGCACCTACGCCGACTGCCTTGCCTACTCCTTCGCCGACACCAAGCCCTACCTATGCTCCACTTTTGGGGCTTGCGCCAACTGCAACGCCGACACCGACAAAGGCGCCGGTAAGGGAAAATCATGAATTTGTAAAAATAACTGATTATATCCCTAATATAGAGGTGGATTTAGTTTATGCAACCGACAGGAATTTTACAGGGGTGGCCATTTATGAGTTTACAGATGCATATTTACGATACGGAACGGTTATGAAACTTGTAAAGGTGCAGGAAGAGCTGGAGGAAATGGGATATTCGCTTAAAATATGGGACGGTTTTCGCCCTGTAGCGGCACAGTATAAACTATGGGAAGTGTATCCCGACCCCGTTTATGTGGCAAACCCAAACGGCGGTGCATCTATACATAATTCGGGAAGCGCAGTCGATCTTACTATTGTCGACGAAAATGGAATCGAGCTTGAAATGCCAACCGGTTTTGATGATTTCTCGGTTAAGGCTGACAGAAATTATAGCGACTGCACTAAAGAGCAGGCCGCAAACTCTCAATTTTTAGAAGACATAATGGAAAAGCACGGTTTTAACGGCTATTTTGGCGAGTGGTGGCATTATGAAGATAACGATTGGTATGCGACGGAATATGATTTCATGCCACCGATTTCGTAGGCGAAAATTATTTAATTTATGGTTGAAGTTTTTGTTTTAATATGATAAAATAATAACATAATATGATTTCAATTTTGGAGGTATATATATGAGACTTGTTACTAGATCTGATTTCGACGGACTTGCTTGTGCCGCTTTGCTAAAAGAGGCAGGAGTGATTGACCACTGGACATTTGCGCATCCAAAAGATTTGCAAGACGGTTTGGTAGAAATTACAGAAAACGATTGCCTTGCCAATGTGCCGTATGTTGAAGGCTGTGGCTTATGGTTTGACCATCACTCAAGCGAGCACGAAAGGCTTGCTTTAGAGGGCAAATATAAGGGAGAGAGCAGACTTGCTCCTTCATGTGCCAGAATAATTTATGAGTACTATGGCGGTGCAGAAAAATTCCCCACACTAGATAAAATGATGTGGGCGGTTGACAAGGTAGATGCCGCAAACTTAACTGCCGACGAAATCCAAAATCCCGATGGCTGGATTTTACTTGGATTTTTAATGGATCCTCGCACAGGCCTTGGAAGATGGAGAAATTTCACCATATCAAACTACGCTTTGATGGAAAAACTAATTGATTGCTGTATCACAATGACCATAGAAGAAATTTTAGAGCTTCCCGATGTAAAAGAGAGAGTAGAGACTTATTGGGAGCAAAACGAGAAATTCATTGAAATGGTTAAAAAGTATACAAGGACTGAGGGCGACGTAATAATTAGTGATTTACGTGGAGTTGACCCTATTTATACAGGAAATAGATTCTTGGTTTACAGCCTTTATCTTGATAAGAATATTTCTGTATGGATAGTAAGCGGTAGAGGCGGCAAGGGTTGCAGCTGTGCCGTTGGCTATTCGGTGCTAAATCGCACTTCAAATGTCGATGTGGGAAGCCTGATGCTTAAATACGGTGGCGGCGGCCATAAGGCGGTAGGAACTTGCCAGTTTTCCGATGAAGTAATGGAAGAGCAAGTAAAAAGCCTATTAAAAGAAATAGTAGAGTATAAATAATTTATTCCCCCCATATAATTTAGAAGTAAGTTATATGGGGGAATTTTTTTGTTTAAGAATAAATTATTTTATTTGCTGAGTGTTTTTATTTGCGCAATGATAATTATCAATTTAATGAATGTGTTGGTAAGTGCCGTAAATGTCATGGATGTAAGGCTTGAAAAAAGAGTGGTGCTAATAGACGCAGGGCACGGAGGAGAAGACGGTGGGGCAGTGGGGCTTTACGACACGGTTGAAAAAGATATAAACCTTGAAATATCTCTAAAAATTAGAGACATATTAAAAGATAACGGATATGTAGTTATTATGACCCGTGAAAGCGATAAAGATTTGGCAGACCCTACGCTAAAATCTGTTTCACAGCGAAAAAAATCCGACATGAATGCAAGAGTAGATTTAATTAATGCGTCAGAGGCCGATTTAGTGATAAGTATACATCAAAATTGCTTTTCAGACGGCAGATACGGTGGCGCTCAAATGTTTTATAGTAGCAATGTGGAAGAAAGTGCAGTACTTGCCGAAATTTTGCAAGATGAGGTAATTGAAAATTTACAAAATGACAGCTCAAGACTTGCAAAATGCGTCGACGATAAATTTTTACTAAATAACAGCGATTTGCCGACGGTTATAATCGAATGCGGTTTTTTATCAAACGAAAACGATGTGAGTCTTCTTTGTGATACAAATTATCAAACCGAGTTTGCCTTAACCGTTTTAGACGCGATTACAAAATTTTATCAAAAATAAAATTACTGTTGTTTATTGTCATATTTTGTGATAATATAGGAATATTAAAGTGTAAAGGAAGTATGTTATGCCACCTAAAAGTAAAACTGTTTATGTGTGTTCGAATTGTGGCTATGAAGTCGGAAAATGGATGGGTAAATGCCCTGACTGTGGTTCTTGGAACACTTTAGAAGAGGAAATTAAAACACCTGTAAAGTCGGGTGGTATCGGCTCCTCTTATACGGCGGGAAAGTCGCTACAATCCATACCGATAAATGAAATCGATACAGAAAATGAGCATAGATATCATACAGGACTCAGCGAATTTGACAGGGTTTTAGGCGGTGGGCTTGTAAAAGGCTCTTTGGTGCTGATAAGCGGAGACCCGGGTATCGGTAAATCTACAATTTTGCTTCAAATTTGTGAGTATCTAGGCAGAAAATTAAAACTTTTATATGTGTCAGGAGAAGAATCTGCAAGGCAGATTAAACTTAGGGCGCAAAGGCTTAATGTAAGCTCTGAGAATTTAAGAGTCCTCACCGAAACCGATGTGCAGTACGTCATAGAGCATGTGAGGTCTGAAAAGCCGGACATTATAATGGTCGACTCAATTCAAACCATGAATTTTACCGACCTTTCCTCGTCTCCAGGAAGCGTTACACAGGTAAGGGAGTGCACTAATGCGATAATGCGCTGTGCAAAGTCCCTTGACATACCTGCGATAATAGTGGGACACGTAAATAAGGACGGCGCTATTGCAGGACCTAAGGTCTTAGAGCATATAGTCGATGCAGTGCTTTATTTCGAGGGCGACAGGCAGATGAGCTACCGCATTTTAAGGGCGGTTAAAAATAGATTTGGTTCTACAAATGAAATTGGCGTGTTTGACATGGGCGAAAATGGCCTTAAGCAAGTGGAAAACCCCTCTATGGCAATGCTTGAGGGCAGACCGCAAAACGCCTCTGGTTCCTGTGTCACGGCTGTTATGGAAGGCACAAGGCCTATACTTGCAGAAATCCAAGGCCTTGCAACGACAAGTGGATTTGGAACACCAAGACGCATGGCAACAGGTTTTGACCATAATCGAATGTCACTAATTTTAGCGGTTTTGGAAAAAAGGGCAGGATATTTTTTCTCAAACTTAGACGCCTATATCAATGTAGTAGGCGGTTTAAGACTAGAGGAGCCTGCGGTGGATTTAGCGGTGGCCATGGCGCTTTTATCAAGCCTTAAGGACACCGAAATAAGAGAAGACACCATAGTTTTTGGCGAAATTGGTTTATCGGGAGAACTCAGGTCGGTAAATCAGGTGGAGTCAAGAATTTCCGAAGCATTTAGAATGGGATTTACAAGATGTGTGCTTCCATATCATTCATATAAAAAAATTACAAATAAAAACATGAATATTGAGCTTATCGGCGCAAAAACTGTTAGAGCGGCGTTTGAGGCTTGCTCGAAATGAGCAGGGCGATAATTACGGACAAGTTTCCTGAATTGATTTTAGAGCTTGAAAAAACAGGCGTTGATACTATTAAAAATACAGCGGATTTAAGACTGCCTATTAATATATCACATCACACCGACCTACAAGTATGTATCTTAAGCAGAAAAGAGCGGCAGGCGGTAGTGCTTAAGGGTAATCCTTTAAAGCAGGTGCTTGAAAATCTTGGTTATACAGTCTATGAAACTAAGCTTTTGCCGCAAAATAAATATCCTCTAGATTGCCTTTGCAATGCGGTAACTGTAGGAAAATATTTGTTTTGTAATGAAAAAGTGATAGATGAAACGGTTTTAAATCTTGCACATGACTTAGGTTATATGATAGCACATGTAAATCAAGGCTACACGGCGTGCTCAATTTGCAAAATATCAGAAAATGCCATAATTACAGCAGATGAGCAAATTTATAAAAGAGCAAATGAACTTCATATTGATGTGCTGAAAATTAAGCAGGGCGGCATTGACTTAAAAGCTTATGACTATGGTTTTATAGGCGGTTGTTACGGAGTAGACGGCGAAAATATTTATTTTTCGGGAAGTTTAGAAAGTTTACATAATTTTTATGAAATTAAAGATTATATTAGCTTATATAACAAGAAAATCATTGAATTATCTAATCATAAATTAAATGATATAGGTGGCATAATGTTTACATAATATTTAAAGGGGAAATGAAGATGAAAAAAAATAAAGGTTTTACTATGGTGGAGCTAATAATAGTCATAGCGATTATAGCGGTATTAGCAGCAGTGCTTGCGCCACAGTATTTTAAATATGTAGAGGAGTCAAGAAAGGCGACAGATTTGCAAATTGCAACAGGTTACATTGAAGCGGCAACTATTGCAGTTACCATGTTAGAGTTAAACTCGAAATTTGATGATAGTAATCCAGATGCCATTGCTAGTGACGAATGGTACTATTTTAAATGGGGATACGAAACAGGTTATGGAACTGACATGAATATGCATATGGGTACGGCGACAGTAACCGCTGAAGGAGTGCCGAATGGCTATGTAAGAAGTGGAAGAAATGCGACGTTACAAAACACTGTTGGAAGCCTTATGGGATGGGTAGATGAAAAAGGAAACCTTAGTTTAGACTTAATACAGCGTCCTCAATCAAGTTCAGTACAGCGTACAAGCTTTGACGGAAACTCCTTTGTTTTTTATCTAAATATCAGAACCGGCGAAGTCCTTATTGATAGAACTTTAAGCAGTAACTGGGTTACGGAAATTGGTGTTGATTATCCATTATCCGCATAAAATATGAAAATGCAGGCTGATTTTCAGTCCTGCATTTTTTATTTTAAAATACCTCTTGACAAATTATACTATGTGTTATATAGTATAAAGCAAAGGGAGGTATAAATTTTATGGATAGTCAACTTAAAAGGGGTATGCTTGAAAACTGCATATTGAAATCACTGCAAAAAGAGGACTCTTACGGCTACAAAATAATAAAGGATGTATCGCCGTATATTAAGATTTCGGAGTCAACTCTTTATCCAATTTTAAAAAGGCTGGAAGCCTCGGGATTTTTATCGGTTTACTCGGTCGAGCACAACAGCAGGCTTAGAAAATACTATAAGCTTACGGCAAGCGGAGAGAAAAAGCTGTCTGATTTTCTAAGTGAGTGGCAAGATGTTGCAAAAATTTATGATTTTATAAGAGGTGAAAGAGATGAATAAACTAATGTTTTTACAAAATTTAAGAAATAATTTAGCGCAAACGGGTAAAATATCCTCAAGTGAAACAGAGAAAATTTGCGATTTTTTTACCGAAATGATAGCCGACAGGGTAGAAGATGGATTATCAGAGGAAGAGGCGGTAAATAGTTTAGGCGACTTTGATGAGATTATTAAAAACGTGCTTGAAGACATGGAAACTACAAGACTTTCGGTGCAAAACTCATCTAGTTTAATCAATACCGCCGACAAGACAAAAACCGAAAAAGTGTTTAATGAAACTTTTAGAAACATAATTTTAAACACAAAAAATGAGGCGGTAAGAGTTTTTGAGTCGCCGGATGATGGTATACATTTAATCTACACCGAGGACGATTATGAAGAATATAGTGTCAATATTGATGATGAAAAAATCATTATTGAAAAAATAGTTAAAAAGTTTAAATTTTTCGGATTTAGTAAATTAAGGGATTTTGAAATATACCTGCCAAAAAATTATAGTGCAAATTTAAATTTAAGCACGAGCAACTCGAGCCTAATTTGCGACGAGATTACATTTAACGAAGGCGAATTTACAACATCTAATTCAAATATCGCGCTTAAAGGTGTAAATTCAGATAGGGCGAGGGCTAAAACCTCAAACAGCA
Organism: uncultured Eubacteriales bacterium; assembly: GCA_964370635.1. Taxonomy (GTDB): domain Bacteria; phylum Bacillota; class Clostridia; order Oscillospirales; family Acutalibacteraceae; genus SIG603. The sequence continues at coordinate 13,955 of CAYJJU010000034.1, forward strand.
ATATTTTGGTGGAAAACAGTAATTTCAATGAAGCCATATATGCCACCACATCAAATTCTAAGGTGAAAATCGAAAACGTATCTACAACAAACATTGCACTTAAAACCTCAAACGGAAAAATTGAGGCGCAAAACATACAGGCAAAAGGAGAGCTTATATTTAAAAGCTCTAATGCCAATATTGTGTTTGATAAAATTGTAGGCTATAACATGGAGCTTGTATCGAGCAATGGAAAAATTGAAGGCCTTGTAAGCGACAAGCGAGAAAATTTTTCTATAGACTCAAAGACATCAAATGCAAATTCAAACTTAGGCTTTACAAGTAGCAAGGAAAGAAAGCTTATAGTTAAAACCTCTAACGGCAAAATCAATGTCGAGTTTAGCGAAGAAATTTAAATAAAGCCAAAACCGTGCAGTCATAATAAAACATGATGGCACGGTTTTTGTTTGTGTTGTTAGAAGTGAATTGATAAGGGAGTAGAAGCCTGTGAGGCAAGAACATTAATATAAATGCACAGCCGTAAAAATATAAACAATTATACAAAATTAATATTTTGTATAATTGAGGGGAGGAAAAAAGATATTTGAAAAAGGCGTTAAAGGCGTTTATAAGGCCGTTTGTAAGGCGTTGTTATTATAAACTTAGCAGAAACCCTCAAATATCTTAAATATTGTAAATTCTAATAAAATGAATAAATGTAGAAATAATTTTATAATACGGCAAGCATATCCTCCAAATGTTCGCCTGAGTCCAAAATAATTTTAAAAGCCGGCTGTGTATCTTTTTCGTGCTCTTCAAAATATGCAAGTTGAGTTTCATGTGTAAAGCCGTTGGTAAATGCTTTAGTATTTCCTCTGTCATGCATTTTTTAGCATTCCCTTTGCTTTTTTCATGATTTGGATTATATCCGTATTTATATTCTGAACACTGTGACATTTTCTTAACGAAAATTACCTCCTTGAGGTTCAAGTCCTGTAAATGAAAAAAATTCCATACACTACCACTTGTGTGGTACTGCATGGAATTTGGTCCGAGTGACAGGACTTGAACCTGCGGCCTCTTGACCCCCAGTCAAGC
>CAYJJU010000035.1:0-14004 GCA_964370635.1 uncultured Eubacteriales bacterium
GGTCATTTGCAAGTATTTGTTCCTTGTCTTGCAGATTTTTGGACAGTCCGACAGCATGTGTAAAAAAGGTATAGTGTAACAATTATAAAAAGTTTTACTAAATTTTTTTCAAAAAATTTCGGGTGCTTAGGGCAGAGCCCTAAGGCGTTTTCCGTAGAAAACGAAATCTTTTGCATTAGAAGAGCTTTTTTGAAGGTGAATTTGCCAATTTATTGGCAAAGAGGAAAGTTTTAGCGTATGAAAAGAAGTATAGCTTGAAATTTATTAAACAATAGGGAACGACGAGGGCGTCGTTCCAATAATTAACTATTAACTATTAATTATTAATTATTAATTATTAATTATTAACTAACTCTCAACTTTCTTATACTTTGTCTTCCATTTTCCTCTTCTATAAAATATATAGGTAAGTGCGGCGCCTAATACCCACGAGATTAGGAGTGAGTAAAATATTGCCTCGGGGTTTCCGTTTGGTAAAGCGTCGCTTCTTGTGAAGTAGGCAATACCATAAGCCACCGGAACACGTATTCCTACAGTGCCTATTGCTGAAATTATCATGGGTGTCATTGTATCTCCGGCACCTCTCATTATTCCCATAAATACATTCATAAGGGTAAGGGCTATGTAGCCTACAGATAAAAGCCTTAGCATACGCTCGCCCATGTCTAAAACTTCGGGAGTGCTTGTAAATATTTGTATGAGATATCTTCCGAAAAATACAATGAGTACTACAATGCATACCGACACTATAAGTGATATTTTAAGGCCGTGTTTTGAGGCGCCGTTGACACGGTCGGTTTTTTCGGCACCGATGTTTTGTCCTACATAAGTGGTCATTGCCATTCCAAAAGACATGCAAGGCAAAACCGCAAATCCGTCAACACGCATTACAACGGTGGTAACGGCGATAAAACTTGTGCCAAAGGAGTTTGTAAGCGATTGCACCACTATTCCGGCGCATGCAAATATAGCCTGTGCAAGGCCTGCGGGAAGACCGAGTTTTACGGTTCTTGCAACTATGTGACTGTCAAGCTTTAAGTAACTTAGCTTCATGTCTATAACGTCTTTCATTTTTAGAAGACGAATTAGGCAAAGAACGGCAGAAAAACTTTGTGCAATTACTGTTGCAAGTGCAACACCAAATACGCCCATGCCGAAAACTGCAACGAAAAGCAGGTCTAAGACAATGTTTAAAAAACATGTGATAAGTAAAAATATGAGAGGCATTATAGAGTCGCCCATGCCCCTTAACATTCCGGATATCATATTGTAAAACGCACAGCCTAAGAAACCGAGGCATATTGTTGTAAGATAGGCGGAGGCATCGTGGATTATGTCAGTCGGTGTGCCCGCAAGCTCAAGAGCTGGAAAGGAAATAAGCGTGCCGACTACCATAATGAATGCGGTCATGAGCAAGGTAAGTGTTATGATATTGCAGATGGTTTTTGAGAGCATTTCTCTGTTTTTTGCACCGAAGAACTGCGATACTATTATTCCTGCACCTATAGATATGCCCATGAAGAAAACTAGTAGTAAGTTGAAAATGGGAAAGGCGGCACCGACTGCGGCTAGTGCGCCGTCGCCGACATATTGCCCGACAATTATGGCGTCTACCGTGCTGTAAAGTTGTTGCGCTAAATTGCCTATTAGTAAAGGTATGGCAAATTTTAGTATGACAGATGTAGGGTTTCCTACCGTCATATCCTGTGCACCAAATAGTGATTTAAAGCGTGCAAACATTTATGATTCTCCTCTAAAAATTCAAATTCTGCTAAAAAGCGTTAAGGTACATTATATCACAACAAATTTAAGTTGTAAATCTATTTTTAAAGCTTGCTTATCATCTTGGTAAAGGTTATAATGGTACGAAGAAAATTATTTATCAAAAGGAATTTATATATGAAGATTACAACAATTGGCTGCGGACGCTGGGGCACTTATATTACATGGTATCTTGACAGCATAGGACATAGTGTGACACTCTATGGTCGAGAGGGCTCTTTAAACATGCAGGAGCTTATCAAAACACGCAAAAATAGCATACTAAGCCTGCCGCATAGCATTGAATTAACAACAGATTTTGGCTGTGTTGCAAACAGCGAAGCCTTGATACTCTCGGTAAATTCGCAAGGACTGCGTGCCTTGTGTACAGAGCTTGCAAAAGCTAATTTACAAAACACAATTGTAGTGCTTTGCATGAAAGGCATAGAAATAGACTCAGGCGAGAGGCTATCGCAAATTGCAAGTAGCATACTGGACAGTAGCAACCCTGTTGCAGTATGGCTCGGGCCTGGGCATGTGCAAGAATTTTATAATGGTATACCGAACTGTATGGTTATAGACAGTGAAAATGCACAGGTAAAGGAAGTTTTGGTAAATTCCTTTTCAAGCGATCTTATCAGGTTTTACTATGGTGAAGACCTCATAGGAAATGAAATTGGCGCCGCCGCAAAAAACGTTATAGGCATAGCGGCAGGAATGCTAGACGGCTTACAGCTGTCTACATTAAAAGGCGCATTAATGTCACGTGGCTCACGAGAAATAGCACGTTTGATAGCTGCTGTAGGCGGCAAGGAAGTCTCCGCATATGGCTTATGCCATCTGGGTGATTATGAGGCGACCGTCTTTTCAAAATTTAGCCAAAACAGGCTGTATGGCGAAAGGTTTGCTAAAAATCAGGGCTATGATAAATTAGCAGAAGGATATTACACGGTTAAAGCCTTGGTTAAAATGGCAGAGGAGTACAATGTGGATTTGCCAATATGCAAGGTGGTGTATAGTGTTTTATATGAAAATGTCGACTGCGTAAAAGCCTTAGATAGCCTGTTTAGCCGCAGTATAAAAAGCGAGTGGTATTAGGTGATTTTAGTTATTAAGAAATTTTTTTTCCATATCGAGTAAAAACTCTTTCATAGAAAGACCTCCTGCATAGCCTACGAGTTTTCCCGATGCCCCAATAACTCTGTGGCAAGGGACTAAAATATGCAGGGGGTTCTTGTTGTTTGCCATGCCGACGGCACGGCTGGCCTTTGGGTTTCCGACGGCTACTGCTATATCTTTATAGGTTCTCGTCTGGCCATAAGGAATATCGCAAAGGGCAGACCACACCTTTTTTTGAAAATCGGTGCCGTTTAACTTGTAAGGCACATCAAACTTTTTTCTTTTGCCGTCAAAATACTCTAAAAGCTCTGTATATGCCTTATCGCTAAGCTTAGTTTTTGTGCCAAAATCGACTATGTTTTCATCAAAAATTTTCTTGAAAGAAGTTATCATATCGTCGGCATATTCTATTTTGAAATATCCTAATTGTGTTTCATAAATTGCAAAATTATTCATTGTCTTTTACCTTTCCTATATGCCACAGGGGTCATATTTGCCCTCTCTTTAAAAAAATTATAAAATGCCGAAAGACTGCTAAATCCCACGGAATATGCAATGTCAATTACTTCATTATCCGTTTGCTCTAAAAGTCTTACTGCTTCTTTATACCTTAAATCGTTTAGATATCCGCTTGGCGTTTTGCCATACTCCTCTTTAAAAACCTCCACCATCCGCTTGCGTGATAGTCCGAGTTTATCCATTTGGCTGTTTAAGCTTTCGGCTTCTTTAAACATATCGTCGATAAGGTTTTTAAGCTTATTTGCAATGTTTTTCGTAGGATTATAAAGTGGCAAATCACTCCTGCACCTTTTGCAGGGCCTATATCCGGCGCTTGCCGCTTCGTCCGCTGTTTTGAAGTATTCTATATTTTCTGCCTTTGGTGCCCTGGATTTACACGAAGGCCTGCAATAAATTCCTGTCGATTTCACCGCGTAAAAAAATACAGTGTCGTAGTTTTCATCGTTTGAAATTACAGCATCATACATTTCGGCACAAGACATATTAAATTTATTATTCATAAGCTACCTGCTTTCTTTTAACGTCTTAAAAGTAATCTATATTTGTACTGACTTGTTTTTTTACAGTCTTTTTGTTTTTTGGGTCGTCAAGCTCCGGGATTGCTCCTGCGGCAATAGCCCATAGATACACGCTTGCTGTCGTGCCATAGGGCGAGTATCTCTTTCGGTATCGCTCAAACATTTCCCTTGTAAGTTCTTTATGGCGATACAGCATACGAAGGCCTCTATGAATTGCAATGTCTCCAAAGCTGAAAACGTCGTCACGCTGTAAGGCACTTGCAAGCAGCATTTCTGCCGTCCATACACCGATACCCTTTAATGTGCATAGCGTTTGGATGACTTCTTTGTCGCTAAGTTTTTGCAGTTTTTCAAGGTTTAATTCTCCAATAAAGACTTTATCCGCTAAATCTTTCATGTACTGCGACTTTTTAAAAGTAGTGCCAAAAGCCTGTATTTCCTCTACTGTTAAGGCGTGTATGCTGTCTGCGCTAATGGAGGAAAGTCCGTCTTTCATTCGTCTAAACACGGTCTCTCTTGCCTGCCTTGACACTTGTTGTCCGAGTATCGCCCTTATGAGAGCCGTGAATATATCACTGTCTATTGGTCTTTTAAGCATGCCGATTTTATCTATCGCTTCACCTAATCGCTTATCTTTTTTTCTTAAATAATCAATTTCTTTTTTGCCATATTTAAAATACATTTTGGCACCTCTTTTTTTAAGCTTTTTTTATTATACAACAAAAATGTAAAATTTTCTTCCTGAATTTGCGCATTTAATTGTTTTTTGTAGAAATTTTCACCAGATAGCGTATCAAAAAAAGTCTTCATAAATTTATTTTTTATGAGGACTTTTGTCGTGAGATATGATATAATGAGGACATATCTATTTTAGTTTACTGAAAATTTTACGGGAGTTAAGAGGTGTTATTATGTTTAGTCAAGAATCTATGCTGTTAGAGCAAAAATATCTTGAATTGTTAGCGGTCAATTATCCAACCATACAAACTGCGTCTACTGAGATTATTAATCTTACGGCAATACTGAATTTGCCAAAGGGTACAGAGCATTTTATTAGTGATTTACATGGAGAATATGACGTGTTCGCCCATATACTTAAAAGTGCGTCGGGTTCAATTAAGCGTAAGATAAATAGCTGTTTTGAGGACACAATATCGCAAGAGGAAAAAGATTTGCTTGCCACACTTATATATTACCCACAAGAAAAGCTGGCTGATTTGCAGTCAAAAGGCATATGTGACGATGAGTGGTATAAAGCAATACTCATTAAACTTGCACTGCTTTGCCGTGTGGCTACATCAAAATACACTAGATCGAAAGTTAGAAAAAAATTGCCGAAAGATTTTAGATATATTATTGAAGAGCTCATGTATACCGATAATTTTGAAATGAATAAACATGAGTATTTTGATAAAATATTAGACACCATAATAGAAATTGGAAGGGCAGATAATTTTATTATAGAATTATCAACCTTGCTACAAAATATTATAGTGGATAAGTTGCATATAATTGGCGACATTTTTGACAGGGGGACAGGTGCCGACCTTATAATGGAGGACTTGTGCCAATTTCATGATGTTGACATACAGTGGGGAAATCACGACGTAGTATGGATGGCCGCGGCAAACGGACATTTGGCAAGTATAGCAAATGTCGTGCGAAACAGCATTCGTTACAACAATTTTCACTCTCTTGAGGAGGCGTATGGCATAAATATTCGCCCGCTTGCGGTTTTTGCGATGGAGCAATACCGAGACGACGACTGTGAGGGCTTTATTGCAAAGGTAGAAGACGAGTATAAAACTAACAAAATTGATTTAAGCAATTTTGAGCAAGCAAAAAAACTGCACAAGGCTATAACTATAATCCAACTTAAATTAGAGGGGCAAATAATTAAAAAACGCACAGAATTTAAAATGGAAGATAGATTACAACTGGGCGCGATTGACTATGAAACAAAGAGCATAGAAATAGACGGGAAAAAATATGAAGTGAAAGATGTTAATCTGCCGACTGTTGATAAAAATGACCCGTATAAGTTAACCGATGACGAGCAAATGGTTATGGAACAATTAAAACTGTCGTTTTTGCACAGTAAGTTACTAAAAAAACATGTCAACTTTTTGTATCAAAAAGGCGGAATTTACCGCATATATAATAATAATTTAATGTACCATGGTTGTATACCGATGGATAAAGACGGCTCGTTTTTATCGTTTTATTTAGACGGAAACGAATACAGCGGTAAAAGCTTTTTAGATTTATGCGACAAAATTTGTAGACTTGGTGCGTACAGCAAAGGCAGTGACAAAGAATTTGGGCTTGATTTTATGTGGTATTTATGGTGTGGCGGAAATTCTCCGCTTAACGGCAAGACGAAGATGACCACGTTTGAGAGAGCTTTTATCGACGATGAATCCACTTGGAATGAGCCAAAAGATGAATACTATAAATTTATCGAGAGCAGAACGACCGCAGAGATGATACTTCGTGAGTTTGGCGTGTTTGCAAGAAACTCACATATTGTAAATGGACATGTGCCCATAAAAATAGTAAAGGGTGAATCTCCAATTAAAGCCGGTGGCAAGCTGTTAATTATAGACGGCGGCATTTCAAAAGTATATCAAAAAGTGACAGGCATTGCAGGATACACCTTGGTATCAAACAGCTATCAGCTTTTACTATCGGAGCATCATCCCTTTAAATCGGTAGATGAAGTAATTAAAAATAATGACGATATGCACTCAAAATACATACCGGTAGACACGTATAAGAATCGTATGATAATTAATGACACCGACCGTGGTGTGAAAATTGGCAAAAAAATAAATGAATTAAAAATGCTGGTGCAAGCATATAGGACAGGGCTAATAAAAGAGCGCTGATTGTCTTAACTGCGTATTTGTGGAAAAACTTTCAAAAAAAATAACTTCCTTAGGGACTAGACTCAAAGAAAGAGAAAAGTCCTTAAGGAAGTTTTATTTGCGTTTATTTTGTTTTTACTCAACGCTTTTTAATGATTCAATCATGTCTATTTTGCGAAGCCTTGAAAGCATTAGTCTGTTAATGATTACAGAAAATGCAAAAGTTAAAATCACCGAGTATGCTATGCTTGAAAATGAAACAGAGCGAATAAACATTATAAAGTCCATCTCGACTTGGGTGATAATGAAATTGTGAGCCCAAATTCCAAGAAAAACACCAAGTATTGCGCCAAAAATTGTTAATATCATATTTTCTTTAAATATATAATCCTTAGTTTCACTATGCCTAAAGCCCAAGACTTTTAAAGTTGCAATTTCTCGTTTTCTCTCGCTAATATTTATGCTTGTTAAATTGCTAAGAACCACAAAGGCGAGTGCCGCCGCTGAAATTATTATGACGGCAACTACAATATTCATGCTGGTAGAAATATTTTCAAAGCTTGATACTATGCTCTCGTTCAATGTTATTCCACTTACATTGTCAAGCTTTAGTATCTCATCTCTTGTGACTTGTGAGCCCATATCGCCGTCTATTATAAGGGCATTGTTTTCAATAGGTTCGCCAAACAAGGTTTCATAATAGCTTTGGCTCATAAATATTTCGTGATTTATATATTTTTCATATATTCCACCAATAATTGCGGTCTGTTCATCTCCGTTAGCGCTTTTAATATTTATCTCATCGCCGATGGAGGTACCGAGTAGCTCTGCCAGTTTATAGCTAATTAGTAAGGAGTCATCGGATAAAGTTATGACCTCATTAGTGTCTGTGCTTCGTACACTATTCATGGATTTTAAGGTCTCATCCTTGTCATAAACCTGAGCATAGGCCACTAGCTCCTCGTCTAAAAGGGTGATTTCTGAGGCGTAAGTCGCGATTGGTAGTACATTCAAGCTTTCATCTAAAGCCTTAATTTCACCTGCGATTTCCTGTGTGTTTTCATTGTTATCAGATGTCGAAACAAGGGCCGAATATAGTGTTAATTCCTTATACTGAATATCTGCAATTCCAGCTATAGAGCCCTGCATTCCAAATCCACTTACAAGTAGACAGGTGCAACCGGCAATCCCGAAGACAGACATGAAAAATCTTTGTTTGTAGCGAATAAGGTTTCTCGCCGTTACCTTATTTGTAAAAGAAAAGCGATTCCAAACAAAGGGAATTTTCTCTAAAAATACTTTTTTGCCTGAAATTGGGGCTTTTGGCCGTAGCAAGACACTCGTTACTTGTGCGGTTTCTGCTATAATGGAACTAAAAGTGGTAAGTCCCATTAGTATAAGGAATATCACAACGGCCACTATCATGTTAAAAAAGGGGGTTTCGTAGTTTAGTTGTGGAAGATTATACATAATGCTCCACGTGCCATACACGATAGGAGGGAAAATCATAATTCCAAGTATAGCGCCGAGCACACCGCCTATTAAAGTTGCGCTGAGTGCATATATTAAATATTTTGAAGCACATTTAAATTTGCTATAACCCAGTGCGCGGAAAATTCCGATTTGGCCTCTTTGTTCGTCGACCATGCGCTTCATTGTGGTTAAACAGACCAGTGCGGCAACGAGAAAAAAGAAAATGGGGAAGATAAGGCCTATTACCTGCATTTGATTTACCGTATCTTTGTATGTTGCCATTGAATAGTGCATTTCTCTTGTTAGCAGTGTCCATTCTCCGTCTTCAAGCTTGTCAATTTCCGCTTTGGCGCTATCAAGCTCTAGTAGAATATCATCAAACTCTTTTTGTCCATTAAAAGCTTGTGTGCTAAGCTCCAATTGTGCTTCTTCTAGAGCTTTTTCGTTTATGTCAAGCTCTGCTTCGATTTCTGCAGCGATATTTGGGTCCGGTGGCAGCTGTTGCCTTGCAATTTCAATTTCCTTAAGCCCTAAGTCGATTTCGTCTTGCGCCTCCTTAATTTGGGAGTTAAAGTCATCTAAATTTTTGTTGTATTCTTGCAGTCCGCTATTATATTCTGAAAGTGCATCAGATTTTACATTTTCTGCTCGAACCAACTGTGCCGTCTTGATTACATTCTCTAAAGACGATTGTTTTGTGTCTATTAAGATTGAGTAATCCTCGCCAAAAAAATCAAGCGAGTTAGCCTCTTTGCTTGAAATATAAGCCACCGTGTAGAAGTCTGGTACGAAGGCTTCTTCGGGGATATATAAAAAAGAATTAATAGTTAAACTGTCAAGGGCTCCGCTTCCTTTTTCAAGACTCATATAATTTGGGGTGTTAACTAGGCCCACTACAGTATATTCCGTGTGCTCAAAAATCTCATCAAGCTCTGACTGAGCCCTTTCAATTGTGATAATATCACCGATTTCGGGGGTTAAATATAAATTGTTAGGGGCTTCTGCTAAAATTTCATTAGCGGCAGTGGGGTATCTGCCGTCGACAAGTTGGACTTCGTTTATAATATTATCCTCATTAAAGGATTCTATTCGGAAAATATAGTCGGTTTCACCAAAACTTGCTTGAACATCATAAAAATGCCCACCCTCAATAGTTAAATCCGTATCAATTTCCTTAAGGGAATTAATGTCATCGTCATCAAATCCGTAATTTGAAAAAAGCTGAAAATCAAACAAATTATTATCGTCCAAATAGCTATCCACACTTTGCCCCATGGCAGAAGAAATAGAGAGCATTCCGGCAAAAAATGAAACACCCATAAAGACTATAATGATTAATAAAGCGTATTTTCCGAGCGAGTTTTTTATAGTGCGAGAAGTATCAAGGAGTAATTTGTTTTTCATTTACCACTCGACCTCCTCTATAGGTGTTGGGGAATTATTTAAAGTAATAGAGGAAATCTTGCCGTTTTTAACCTTTATAACCTTGTCGCCGATAGGGCAAAGAGCAAGATTGTGGGTGATAAGCACTACTGTCATGTCGTACTCTTTGCAAGTACTTTGAAGCAGTTTTAGTATTTGTTTTGAGGTTTCGTAGTCGAGTGCGCCGGTTGGCTCGTCACATAATAGCAACTTAGGGTTTTTTGCAAGCGCCCTGGCAATGGCAACTCTTTGTTGCTCACCGCCCGAAAGTTGCGCCGGAAAGTTGTTTGAGCGCTCTTTTAGACCCACCAAATTTATTATTTCGTCGGCATCAAATGGTTTTTTTGATATCTGTGTCGCAAGCTCAACATTTTCTATTGCTGTTAAGTTTTGAACTAAATTATAAAACTGAAAAACAAAGCCTATATCAAATCGTCTGTAATCGGTCAAATCTTTCTCGCCTACAGCGCTGATTTTTTTATTATCTACCACTATATCGCCGGAAGTAGCATAGTCCATTCCTCCTAAAATATTGAGTATTGTGCTTTTTCCTGCACCCGAAGCGCCTGCGATGATGACAAATTCCCCTTTGTTTATCTCAAAATTTACTCCATCAAGCGCCTTGATGTCGACTTCGCCTACACGATAGGTTTTCTTAACCTCTGAAAAATTTATATAACTCATTTAATCCTCCATATTTAAATCAATAGCAAAGACATATTGACTTGTTTTTTAATTCTAATTTGCCTATTGCATTAACAAGAAAATAAGCGACATCTTCTCGGCTAATGTTTTTACCACCCTTTGGAACACAAGTGTCGGAAGTTCTAAAGTTTTTGGTCATTTCTCCATTTACTAAAGACAAAGGCCTTAATATTAAGTAATCAAGCCCGCTGTTAATTATTGTGTTAGCGGCAATTTTATGGTCGGCAATGGCGTTTTTAAAGAATAAATTTACAAATAATTTTGCAATAATCCCTGGCATTTCATCGTGAATTCCTGCAGAGCTTATATGAAACATTTCATTAACGCCTGCCTTTTTTATTGCAGGAACAATAAACTTAATCATGTCAGATAAGAGGGTGGACTTGTTGTTTGCATCACCACCAAGACAAGATATTGCAAGCTCTGCATTGCTTGATACCTCGGTAATCGAGTCTTCGTCAAACAAGTTGGCGGTTTTGACCGTAAGATTTTCGTGTGAAATTTTAATTTTGCTTGCATCTCTCACAACGGCAGTGACTTCATGCCCTGCGTTTAAAGCTAAATCTAAAACTAGACGGCCTGTTTTTCCGCTTGCTCCAAATAATACTATTTTCATAATAATACTCCATCTCCTAATCGATATTTTCTAACATTATAAACGTGTTTTTCATATACGTATGCATTATTTTTCTAAACGCTTCTTTATCAATATTGCTATTATATTTCAACCCTACTCCTTCTCTAATTCCTGCAAAAATTGATTTTGCTATCATTTTTGAAAGAATTTGAAGCGTTTCATCGTCTTTTGTCGCCTCACTCTTTATCATAAACACAATAGAGGTAATAAGCTGGGTAAGACTTTTTTGATAATTTAGGTTTATTTGTTCGTCATCGACAATAATATTCATTTCAGTGGGATATGCACTTTGTAGCTCCACAATATTGTCAACCCAATTGGCTAAAAATTTACTGATTGCCTCACCGTTTAAAAGGCTTTCCTCGTTTAATGAATTAAAATCATAGTCGTTTAGTTTTGTAAGCAAAGGGGAGAGGACTGCCTCTACTAAATCTTGCTTGTTTTTAAAATATCTATAAATATTTCCAACGGGAGTTCCTGCATTTTTAGAAATTTCTCGCATAGAGGCATTTGCGATGCCATTTTTAAAAAACTCGTTTTTTGCCGACATTACTATCTTTTTTCGCTGTTCTTCTTTTAAAACTTGTGCCATATTATCACCTTTCTAATAATGAACTGATGTTCTCTATTAAGAATACAACAATATAGTGAATCTGTCAAGTTACTTGTTTAAGCTGAAAAGCAAGAAAAAACTTACAACATAAGGACTTTTCACCTTTTGTTGTAAGTTTTCTGTTTAATTTTATTTATTCAATGCCTCATACAAGCCTTGCTTTGCCGTATTTAGAATAATACCTTGCGCTCTTATTTTTTTGGTATTAATTAAAATATTTTCATTATCGCCTTCAAAAGGCTCAATCATGCCGGTGGGGAGTTTTAATAACTTTGCGGCAAGTCGAATTAACTCAAGTGTCGATAATTCATTTTCGCTACCATAGTTATATATGCCTCCATCTAGTTCAAAACACTTTGGCAAATTTTTTATTACATCATCAATAAATGTTATGCTGCGCATTTGATTTATGTTTACCCTCAAAGTCTCGCCTTTTTTTGCTTTAGCAAGTAATAGCTCCGGCAAACCTTTTTTTGGCATAGCTAAGGATTTGGGGTTATCATACATCCACGTTAAACGCAAACTCACGGCACTTGGCAAAACATCTGCAATTAATTTTTCGGCCGCGACTTTTTGTTTTGCATATAAATTTTGTGGGTTAAGCGCAACATTTTCTTTGAGTGCTACACGCTGGGTATTTCCGCTATATACTTGGTCAGAGCTAAGGTTTATAAGTTTTGCACCTATCTCCTTACAGCCTTTTGCTATATATAATGGCGCTAATCTGTTTACAGAGTCTGAAAGAATTTTTTCTTTTTCCGCCATGGATAAATCGGCAATTGCCGCCGAATGCAAGACATATTGTGGCTTTATAGCCTTGATATAATCCACAAGTTCTTGCTCGTTTGTGATATTTACTGTTTTTCGTGTAGGTGCTATGACTTTGTAGTTTTGCTTAAAATATTGCACCGCCCTAGCCCCTAAAAAGCCACTTGCACCTGTTATTAAAATTGTTTGCATAAAAACCTCTGTATCGTAATCTAGTTATTAATATATCAATCAGTTATATGTTTGCGAAGTTAATACGTTAATATCGAAGCCAAATCTATTATCTCAGCAATCATTTGAATTGTTAGATTTATCGCATTAAATTTCTTTTCAAGTGTATCCGGTAGGTAAAATGAAAATCCAAATTTATCATCATAATACCTAGACTTTGTAATATGAATTTTATCTCCTTCAAAATACATAGTAAAACCAAAATAGTCATTTGAACGGATATGGATTAACTCTCTCATCAAATCTGGTGTTAAATAACTTTTATATGTGTCTTTTGTTATAACATTAAATTTTTTATTAAACTCATATTCTAAATCGGATTCACTATGATGATTATCTTTAAACTTTTGAAACATACCTTTAACCAAGCCGGTCTTCGGAACCTTTGGCGCGAAAGTCACTGGTTTTTCTACCGAAAATTTATTTTGAAGAGTTATTAATACACCTGTAAACGCAACTTGAGAGCTGGATGAGCCTGTCTGCGAGTTTTCAACGCCGGAAGTTCGTATAAGGATTTGTCCCGCCTCAAATGGTATACCTTTTCTGCAAGCTGTGATTAAATTCGGGTTATCTATACGGCCTGTGCATCTATAATACTTTGAAATAACACCCGTGCCACTTATCTCAACACCTCGGTCTTGGTAGTAGTTTACAGACTGAAATTGCTGCTCTAACAAAACTGGAAGAACCTCGCTTTTAAACTTAGCATTCAACGCGTTTTCTTCGTCTTTGTTTTCAAAAAGATGAACGGGAACTATTTTTTTCCAAAATTTACGCTTGTTTTTTTCAATTTCATCATGCATTACTTGAAGTTCTAGCATTGCGCCTTTAATACACTCGGGAATATCTTTAGCGCCCCAATTTTTATCTTCCACATAATTATCTTTCTTCATAATAAACTCCTACTCATTATATTTTAATGCGTTTATATAAGTTTAACATACATTGAAAGTAATGTAAATGTATTTTGTGCATGATTATCGGTAAGTCGCTTGAAGCCAAGTGAAATAGACGCGCGAATACTTGATTAGTAATCAGTTGAAATTTGGCATTAAAATATTTTGATTTCTTTGCTTTTTGAAAAAACGTCACCGTGAGCAGATATATAGGTTTGTTAGCAAAAGAAAAAAGTGTCTAAGCCGAAAATATGGCTTAAACACTGAGTTTTCTGGCATGACTGTCCAATATAGATGCAAACATCAATTCGAACTTGAGTTGAACTTGCACTTGATTAGTAGTCATGTTTTACTTTCATTAACCATTATAACAATTCTTTGGAGAAGTGTCAATTTGCATTTGCTTTACTAACTATTTACCTTCCAAAAGAGATAAAATGGCACAAGCCATTTATACCATTTTATCTCTTTTGGA
>CAYJJU010000036.1:0-12508 GCA_964370635.1 uncultured Eubacteriales bacterium
TTTGACTAATACCTTGAGAGCTGAGGGGTTAGTTACAACGTAACCTTAGGAGGGGTTTATTATATCCATTTAACTAAGAAGGCTTATTTAATTGCTTGATAATTATATACCAAATTCTAATTAAAGTCAATTATTATTAGTCACAAAACATTTTTTTATCATTTTCTCGCTTTATTAAGCGTATAATTAGTAATAAATTAATGAAAAGGATGATAAATTATGAAAAAAAGGCCTTCGGTTTTTGTTTATGTTTTGTTGTGGATGTTGCTTGCCGGGACGGTTTTTGTGGCTTATACTTCTACTCAGGGTGATTATAATTCTCAGATAGAACAAGTGGAAGATGTTGAAAGCGGTGAACCCGAAAATATAGTTGAAACCTTTAATGAAGAAGAGGAAGAAACCACGCTTCCCGTTAGTGCCGATGAGGAAAAAGAAATGAAGGGAGTATGGCTTTCTTTTATTGCTTTGCAGACCGAGGAAAATACCGTGGAGGCGTTTTGTGAAAATTATGAAAAACTTGTCATGGATGCAAAATCTATAGGAGCTAACAGCCTTTTTGTGCATGTGAGGCCGTATAGCGATGCGCTTTATGAGTCGGATTATTTTCCGTGGTCGCATATTTTGACGGGTGTGCAGGGGAAAGAGCCCGAAATTGACCCAATGGAATTTATGATAGAAACTGCACATGAAAATGGAATGGAATTTCATGCGTGGATTAACCCCTTAAGGGTGAAAACCGAGGTCACGCCTGCGATACTCTCGCCCGATAATCCATACAGCATTTACGGTGAGTCTAATCCATATTATTTCATAGAAATAGAGGGAGATGTGTATCTAAATCCTGCATATTCTCAAATGCGAAGCCTGATTACAGATGGTGTTGTTGAGATTGTGGAAAAATACAAGGTGGACGGCATACATTTTGACGATTATTTTTACCCATATGAGATGGGAAGTGAGGACAGTGTCGCCTATGATGCATATTATGCCACAAGTGAAAATCCACTTAGTGTAGAGCGCTGGAGAGAGGCAAACATAAATGCCCTTATATCTCAGGTTTATAGAGAAATAAAGGCGGAAAATGAAAAGGTGGATTTTGGAATTTCACCGCAAGGGAACATCTCAAATAATGAGGCGTTAAGCGCAGATGTATACACATGGTGCTCAACGGTAGGGTACATAGACTATATAGCTCCACAGATTTATTTTAGCTATGAAAATCCGGCTTTGGGCTTTTCAAATGCGCTTTTGCAGTGGGTCGAGATGGAAAAACACTCAGGGCTTGACGTGTATGTAGGCTTAGCTCTTTATAAGGCTGGAAGCGATACAGAAGACGAGGGAACATGGAAAAATGCAGACGACATCATAGCACGTCAAATTCACGACACGAGGGCGGCAAATTTTGACGGAGTAATTTTGTACGAAAGCAAATACATAACAGTCCCACAAACCGCAGCTGAAGTTGAAAATATAAAAGCCATACTTGCGCAGTGAGGATAGTTAGTCTGAAATTTAAATAGTTCTTTTTTGCCACAAACCGGACTGATGAAATATTTCAGTCCGTTTTGTGGCATCCAAGCTTTCTCATAGCTATGAAATAGGCAAAACATAGAGCACGAACCCTCGACAAAATGGAAAAACTGTGTTAAACTACTCTTAAAAAAGGGGGAGTAGGAAATTGAAAATTTTTAATAAGATATATTATAATTCGCCCGTGGTTTTGACTATGGTGAGTTTGAGTTTGTTTGCTTTACTGCTTAATTTTGCGACAAATGGCTATACTAACAGGATATTATTTTCGGTATACAGCTTTTCACCGCTTGATCCGCTGGGTTATTTAAGGCTTTTTTTGCATGTCTTAGGGCATGCCGATTATGAGCATTTTTTAGGCAACATGCTGTTTTTGCTCGTCATAGGGCCGCCGATGGAGGAAAAATATAAAAGTCGTGCGCTTTTATTGGGCATAGTTTTTACAGCGTTTTTATCTGGCGTTTTGCAGTGCCTGCTGTTTCCAAACGTCGCGCTTTTAGGTGCAAGTGGAATAGTGTTTATGCTAATTATGATGTCATCATTTTCAGGAATTAAAGAGGGACAGATACCACTTACCTTGATTTTGGTTGCCGGCTTATACTTGGGTCAAGAAATATACGACGCCATACTTATTAGCGATAATGTATCTCAGTTTACGCACATAGTAGGCGGCCTTGCAGGAACATTTTTAGGCTTTGTCTTTCGTAAAAAGAGGAGAAGATAAATTAAAAGGAAAACAGCGACTTAGTTGCGCTGTTTTCCTTTTTTACTTGGTTTATATTAGATTTTAAGGATATATTTTTTGTATGTATGCAGGTAAATTATAGGTCTAATTTCTTAAAATGCTTTCTGCCCAGTGTTAAGAAAATGAAGGCAAGCGTGAATAATGCGATTAAACTAAGCACTCCAAGAGAGTCACGGCCTGTTGCCAGTTTAATATTTGCAATTACCAAAGGTCCTAAAACCGCTGCAAATTTCCCGAAAATGTCAAAAAATCCAAAATACTCGTTAGAACGCTCTGGCGGAATTAGTTTTCCGAAATACGAACGGCTTATGGCTTGTATGCCGCCTTGCACCGTTCCGACCATAAAGGCTAAAATCCAGAATAGTATTTGTGAAAATGCTATTGCTTCCTGTGAAAAATTGTTTTGTTCCACATGGAAACCCATGTAGAAGCCTACAAGGCAAATAAATATATAAACCGTAATTGCTATGTAAATCATCTTGATTGAGCCGACTTTTATGGAAAGCTTACCAAAAATGATGGAGCAAGGGACTGCCACAATTTGCGTTACCAAAAGCGCAAGTATCATGCCTGTCGTATCAAGCCCTAGTGTAGAGCCATAAGAAGTCGAAATTGTGATGACGGTGTTTACTCCGTCTATGTAGAAGAAATATGCAAGTAAAAAGAAAAGTATGGGCTTAACTTTGAAAATACTCTTAGCAGTATGTGCTAAATTTTTAAATGAAGATATTACAAGGCCTTTTGCTGGTTTGTCGATATAGTGAACTTGTTTTACATTTTTTAAGAATGGAATTGAGAAAACAAGCCACCAAACTGAGGTAAGTACCAGCACTATTTTCAGTGCCACGACATTGTCCATGCCCATAATTAGCAGTAATGCTATGCAAATTATAAAGGCTATGGTGCTGCCACCTGTGTAACCCATGGCAAAACCCCATGACGAAACTTTGTCCATTCTGTCTTTTGTGGTGACATCGGTCATGAAAGAATCATAAAACAAATTTGCGCCGGCAAAGCCTATATAAGACAAAGAGTAGCCGACAAGCATAAAGGCATAATTATTGGTAAAAGCGTTAAATGCGGTAAATCCGACACCTAAAAACAAAAATATAGAAAAAAGTTTTTTCTTAAAGCCTTTGTGATCGCCAAGTGCACCTAAAAATGGTGCTAAAATTGCAACGGTAAATGTTGCCGCAGAGGTTCCGAATGCCCATAAAACAACATTGTCTACACCGGCTGCCTGACATACTGACGCAAAGTAAATAGGAAAAATTGCCGCAAGCATGTTTGTAGCATAAACAGAGTTTGCCCAATCATACATTATCCAACTTCGTTCAGTTTTGGTGAATTTTTTAATTTTGTCCATACTGTCCTCCTAGTTAATTTCTTATATAATAATAATCCCACAAAAATTGAAAAAAAGCAACTAAAATTTTGTTAAATTTAGGTTTATTTTAGTATTTCGCCATAACAAGATGTTTCGTCAAACGATTTAATAATAACAGGGCACAAATTTCCCTTTAAATCTTCACCACAGCTCACTAATACATTAACATAATTTGATGTGTGACCCTCGTAAACATTCTTCTTTACTTCTCTTTCAAATAAGACATCAAGGGTGCTACCGATTAATTTTTCATGAAAACTAAGCTTGCTTTTAATTGCCTGGGAAATCATTTTTTTGCTTCGCGCATCTTTTAGTAAGTTAGGAATTTGATTTTTCATTTCATAGGCCTTTGTACCCTCTCTTTTGGAGTAGGCGAAGACATGCGCCTGTGAAAAGCCGATTTCCTTTACAAAGCTCAAGCTCTTGTCAAATTCTTCGTCGCTTTCGCCGGGAAAACCTACCATAATGTCTGTCGTAATTGCAACATTTTCAAAATGCTCTCTCAAATTTTTTACGATGAGTCTATAGTCGTCTGCGCTGTAGTGCCTGTTCATGCGTTGTAAAGTTTCATCACAGCCGCTTTGAAGGGATAAATGGAACTGAGGACATAGTTTTTCGCATTTTGCAAGCCTTTTAATCACATCAATGTCTAGTTTTTCAGGCTCCAAAGAGCCAAGTCGCACCCTTTTTATTCCACTTGTCTTACAGGCAAGCTCCACGGCATCACACAAATCAAGCCCTAAATCTTGACCATAGCAGGAGAGATTTATTCCTGTTAGAACTATTTCTTTATATCCGTTTTGTGATAAGATATTAAGCTCTTTTTCTATCAAATGAAGCTCTTTAGAGCGCACACGGCCTCTTGCATAAGGGATAATACAATATGAGCAAAAGCGGTTGCAACCGTCTTGGATTTTTAGGTATGCACGTGTCCTGTCGCTAAAAGAGCTTATTTCCATATCCTCAAATTTTTCGTCGTTTTCATGGCTTGTAATATCAATTATGCGCTGCTTGTGTGCCATGAAATTCATTATGTGACTTACTAAATTTTTGCGATTTGTAGTGCCTATGATAATGTCGGCATCACTGAGCTCCTGAGATTTTTCAGGGAAAGCCTGTGCCATGCAGCCCGTTAAAATCATGATGGCATGGGGGTTTTTCTTTTTTTCTTGTCTAAAAGTTTGGCGCACTTTCTTGTCGCTTGAGGCGGTGACCGTGCAAGAATTTATCAGCACTATGTCCGCCTCTTCGCCGTCTTGTGCCTGAGTTATTGCATTTTTTTCAAGCAAAGAAAGTATTGCCTGTGTTTCATACTGGTTTACTTTACATCCCAGAGTTACTGTTTTAATTTTCAAAATTTACCTCTTATTCTTCGTATTCCAATAGTTTTGCGTGAAGCTCTTCCCAAAGTAGCAATAAGTTTTCGCTCTCTTCCTTAAGTTCGTGCATTCTATTTGTAAGGTCAAGTGCCTTTACATAGTCACTTGCAACTTCGGGGGAGGCAAGCTCAATTTCTATAGTTGAAATTTCAGCATCAATTCGCTCTATGTCTTCTTCACATTTTGAGATTTGAGTGTTAAGCTTTCTCAGCTCGGACTTTCTTTCCTTGTTAAGCTTATACTCGTTTACCTTGATAGGGGCGGTAGAAAGTACTTCGGCTTTACTCTCTCTTTTTTCTAAGAAATAGTCGTAGTTTCCGTTATAGGTATCTATTCCATCTTTATTTAGATATAGAATTTTGTTGGAAAGCTTGTTGATTAAATATCTGTCATGTGATACAACGAGTAAAGTGCCGCCGTAATTCAAAAGGGCAGACTCTAAGGCCTCTCTTGAGCTTATGTCAAGGTGATTGGTAGGCTCGTCCAAAATTAAGAAATTTGTGTCGGACATCATCAGTTTCAAGAGTAAAATCCTTGCTCGTTCGCCGCCACTTAAGCCGCTGATTGGTTTAAAAACATCTTCTCCTTTGAATAAAAATACAGCAAGAGCGCTTCTTATTTCGGTCTGTGTCATCAAAGGATGCAAGTCCCAAATTTCGTCTATTACAGTCTTTTTTGGGTCTAAATTGTCTTGCGCTTGGTCGTAATAGCCGATATCGATATTAGAGCCGAAGCTGAATTTTCCTTCGTCGCTTTTGTATATATCTAAAAGTATTTTCAAAAGAGAAGTTTTTCCACAACCGTTAGGACCTAAAAGGAAAACTCTGTCTTTTCGATAAATTTCCATGGATACACCGGAAAAAATGTTATGATTACCAAAAGACAGTGCAAGGTTTTGGGCAAAAAGAACATCATTTCCTCCACGTCTGCTGACCGAGAATTCAAAATTCATCGTGTCGTCACTCTCTGGAGGCTTTTCAAGCGTCGCTTCAAGTCGGTCTATAGACTTTTGTTTAGAGGCAATAGTTATATAATTTCTCTCTTGATTAAAGCGTTTTTGCTGTTCAATTATACCTTCTATGCGCTTAATTTCCTTCTGTGTATTTTCATAAACTCTTTGCATCGAGAGTATGCGCTCGTCCTTTTGTTTTATAAAAGCTGTATAATTTCCGTTATATTTATGCAAAAGAGTGCCAGAAAGCTCAAAGGTTTTATTTGTGATTTTATCAAGAAAATATCTGTCATGTGAGATGACCATAAATGCGCCGGAGTATGCCTTTAAGAAGTCTTCAAGCCATTCGGTAGCGTTTATGTCTAGGTGGTTTGTAGGTTCGTCAAGAAGCAAAAGGTTCGCTCCGCTTAGAAGCATTTTTGCAAGTTGAAGCTTGCCTTTTTGGCCTCCGCTTAGATTGACTACCTTTTCAGTGCTTTGTTTTTCTGTAAAGCCAAGGCCTTGCAGGGTGCTTTTTACCCTGTTTCTAAAGGTCAAACCGCCTATGTCATTAAATTTTTCGCTCAAATCTGTTTGTAAAGCAATTAACTTGTCAAGCTCTGACTTGCTGTGCTTATGCGATAATTTTTCGGTTAAGGTTTCAAGTTCCTGCTCTAAATTCAAAATATCAGAAAAAACGCTTAAGACTTCGTCGTATGCGGTAATTTCTTCATCTTTGCAGACATGTTGCTCCATGTAGGAGATTTTTGTTTCTTTTGAAAAAATACACTGACCCTCATCGCTGTCGTACTCTTTGGAAATGACTTTAAACAAGGTCGTTTTCCCCGAGCCATTTACACCCACAAGGCCGATGTGGTCATTTTTTTGTATTTCAAAGCTTATGTTTTCAAGTACCGTATCGACGGAAAACATCTTTTTAATATTACTAACTGTAAGTAGTGCCATATGTGCTCCAATCCTAAGTGAAAATTGTAATATGTTAAGTATAATAAAAATTTAACTTTAAATCAAGCATTTTTAAGTGTATAATAAAAGAAAAGAAATGAGGGATGTGTTTTGAATTTAGGAATTTCTACCGCTTGTCTTTATCCAAAGCTTACCGAAGACAGCCTAAAAACCCTAATTAACTGTGGATATAAAAATTTTGAGCTATTTATTAATGCCCATAGTGAAATAAAAATTGATTTTTTAAGAGAGCTAAAAAGCATAGCCGACTCGAGTGGTGTAAAGTTCACCAGCTTGCACCCCTTTGAATGTTTGCTTGAAGCGATGATGTTTTTTTCAGATTATGATAGAAGATTTATAGAAAGCTGTGAAAAATACAAGAAATATTTTGAGGCGTGCGCATATCTTGGTGCAAAAATATTTGTTTTCCACGGAGAAAAGCACGGAAAATACGGCGGTTTTTACGGAGAAAACTTACGATATTTTGAAAGATATTTAAAACTTTATGAAATTGCAAGGGAGTTTGGTGTTTATGCATGCCAAGAGAATGTGCAGTTTTATAGGAGTGAAAAGACTGATTTTATTAAAGATATGAAGAAGAATTTGAAGGATGACTGCAGGTTTGTATTTGACTTAAAACAAGCAAGGCATGCAAAGCAGGACTGCTTTAATATGCTTGATGCAATGGGTGAAAATCTTATGCATATCCATATGAGTGACTGTACAGCAGATGAGCTTTGCATACTGCCGGGCGAGGGTGATTTTGACTTTTTAAAATTCTTTTCCCGACTTAAAAATCAAGGGTATGACAAAACAATTTGCACCGAAGTGTACTCATCCTCAATAAAAAGCAGTGAAAATTTAACAAAAAGCAGGGTTTTTCTAGGTCAATTTCTCTAAATGTAAAGTAAAAAGCACTTTTTTCTTGCTTTTTTAATATGCTTTATAGTATAATGTTAACACTAACCTTGGAGGTGGAAATTATGAAATGCCCATTTTGTGCTTATGAAGAGAGTAAAGTTATAGACTCAAGACCAACAGATGAAGGCGAAAAAATTAGGAGAAGAAGAGAATGTCTTAAGTGCTCGAAGAGATTTACAACCTATGAAACAATAGAAACAGTACCTGTCGTTGTTATCAAAAAGGATAAATCAAGAGAGACATTTGACAGAAACAAACTTTTAAACGGCTTGCTTCGTGCTTGCGAAAAAAGACCTGTTTCAATTGCAACGCTTGAGAAAATTGTAGATGAGATTGAAAATTTGCTTCAAAACTCACTCGACAGAGAAATCCCTTCTCAAATAATCGGTACATATGCCATGGAAAAACTTAAATCTGTAGACGAGGTAGCCTATGTAAGATTTGCATCAGTTTACCGCCAGTTTAAAGATATTAATACTTTTATGGATGAACTTAGCAAGATAATTAATTCAAGATGAAAAAAGCTGAAACGGCGTGAATTCCGTTTCAGCTTTTTTTATTTCCTTTGGTATAAGATGCTCAATTCATTTTTATATACCTCTACATAATTTTCTGAAATTTCAAGTAGGATATCTTGATATTTTACAGTATCTTCGCCACTAGGTATGAGTAACCATTTCGGTGGTGAAGTGTCGAAAAAATGATTTATTTCCTCAAAAATCTTTTTATCATTTTCGCCCTGCCAGTCTTGCAAGGTAAAATATTTAAAACAAGGAATTACATTTGCCGTATAAAACCATTTTGCATCGATATTGTAACCATAAATTTCATCCCATTGATCTTCCGGTATATAGTCCATTGTTTCTAAAACTTGAGCGTCGTAATTTTCTTTTTCGAGATAGACATCATATAGTCCATCGGATAAGACGATGTTTGCAACTTGCACGGCTATAAGCAGTAATATACAAAGTGCAAAAAAACTGGTACTATATTTTGATACAAATGCAACAATATTTTTATGAGAAAACTTTATTAACATAATCATACTGAACATGAAAACTGGAGCAAGTAGCAATAAATAATGCCTAAAGGGATAACCGGACAAATTTACAGCTACAGTACTTATCAGTGTGTTTACGGCAATAAACCCTCCATAAAAAAATTCCTTATTTTTCAAGCAGAATATAAAGGCTAAAAGACAAACAATTATCGCAAGAAGGAAAAACGGGTTGGTTAGGAAAACAAAGTTCGTGCTGGTTAGATTTTCGCTATACATGAAATTATAAAGTATAGAAGCATAAAACATATCATAAAGGGCGCCGTTTAGATAAAAATATATAATTATCGGTAGTGTTACGGTGAGTATACCGACAATGCCAAAAAGTATAAATTTCAATGCAGACATTAGATTTTTTGGCATTAAATACACTAACATCATAATTACTATTGTCGCTAAGGTGGTTAGATTGTTTACACGTGTAAAAAAGATTAGTGCAAACAAAACACCGAGTAAAAATGCAAATCTATTTATATGGAGTGTTTTATCTGAGTGCTTTAAAATCTCTATACGTTTTACAAATAAATAAATTGCTATAATTGAAAAAAAATTAGCATATTCTTCAGTAAAGTTTCCGTTTGAAATTGTAAGTATAAAATAAAATAGGTAAGAGATGGCAGGGAATATGGCAAGTTCTTCAGAAATTAACAACAAGGCAGTTTTATATATCAAATATAAACTTGCAAGTAAAAAAACTACCTCTATAAGCCATACGCCAAGAGTTCCGTTTATAAATATTTGAGGGAATCCATTTATGAAAAATATTAATGGTCCCTTATGGTCAAATAAATCGGTATAAAATACACCTCCCTGCGGAAGAAGTCGTCCTATAAGTAAAAATATTGCACTGTCATCACCGATAAGGCTAAAAATAGGGCTGGTCATGGGTAAGAGGAATAGACAACTTGCGGCAGTGAATACAAATAGTATGGATGGTTTAAAATAATTTTGTTTCATAAAGCTCTCCTTACTATTTCGAATTCTTCAAACTGTTAATTATAGTCTTAATATTCGGTGAATTTCCGTACATTAGCACGCCTGCTCTGTATATTTTAGCGGCGAGCATTCCTATAAGCCATACGCTTACGCATAAAATAGCTATAGAAATAAGTGCTTCGACTGTTGTGGCCTCTCCCATTGTGAGTCGTGTTAGCATAGCCATAGGGGAGGTAAAAGGCACAAAAGATGCAATGCTTAATATGCTGTTATCCGTGCTTCCGCTTGACATAGAGAAGCTTACTATAAAGAAAGATATAATAAATATTATGGTTATTGGAAACGCAAGACCGCTTACGTCCTCTACTTTTGAGGCAAAAGAAGCGGCGGCGCCGTATAAAAACGCATATAGGAAAAATCCTAAAATGAAGAAAACAAAGCTGTATATTAGTATTTCGGGCGATATTCCGAAAATGGTGTCGATAATCGGTATATCGGCAAAGTAAGCCTTGTTAAAGTTATATGAAATAACAGTGCTGCCTAAAATTACTATGAGCTGTAAAAGGCCTGCAAGTGCGGTTGCAAATACTTTTCCAAAAAGTAAGGCGTTTGGCTTTGCGCTTGTGACCAAAAGTTCCATTGCACGTGAGCTTTTTTCTGTTGCGACACCCATGCAAATGATTTGCCCATAAAATAGTACCAAGAAATACAGTAAAAAAGTTATTACCTGCGTGTACATATAAGTTTGGCTTTGGTCTACTCCAAGCTCGATTGTGTTTACATAAATACCTGTGTTTAGTATAGTTGCCGCTTCTTCTTGTGGCACATTGTAATCAGATAGTGCGTCAATTTTATAGTACTGTGTTAACATTGAACTTATCATTGAGACATTGCTGTCATAAATTCCTCGATTTTTAAGCACTATATTTATATCATCGACTGAACTCACAGTTAGACCCAGTTGATAATCACCGTTTTCTATCGATTTTGTAATTTCATCAAGCGATTTATCTGTTTGCTCGGCGTTAATTCCAATCTCGCTTAGGCTGGCTTGAAGCCATGAAAAAGTGCTATCATCGGAATTTATTATATAGGTATCAAAATTATCGGTAACGACGTCTTCCTGCTCTTGTGCGGGAGGCTCTGGCTCTGGTGTGGCGGTAGGGGAGTCTAAGCTTTCAAGAATTCTGGGTGTGAACAAAGCGCCTGCAATAATCAAAGCAAACACTAAAGTGAAAATTACAAAGGATTTTTTCTTTACAAACTGCATGAGTTCATATTCAAATATAGTCCAAAAATTATTCATAAACCGTCCCTCCTTAAATTGAATTTTTCGTGTACTCTATAAAAATCTCATTTAGAGAGGGTTCGAGTACATTTATTCTGTCGACATCAAATTTTTCTAAAATATTACGCATTACGCTTAGTTTATCATCGGGAGAGTTTAAATTAAGTATTACTCTACCGTTTTCAAATTCAGACATATCCTTATAACTTGACATTATTTTTTCGCCTTGAGTGGAAAAAATTTCAAGTTTGTTGCGAGGATAGTTTCTTATTATGTCTGAGAGATTGCCGTGCAGTTTAATATGGCCCTCGTTAATAATCGCGATGCTTGAGCAAAATTCTTCGACGTAACTCATTTGATGGCTGGAAAACAGCACGATTTTGCCGTCGCTTATGAGCTCTTTAACCACATCTTTTAATAGCAAGGAGTTTACAGGGTCAAGGCCTGAGAACGGTTCGTCTAGTATTACCATGTCAGGGTTTGCCGATATTGCGGTGATAAGTTGAATTTTTTGTTGATTTCCTTTTGATAAGGTGCTTAGCTTCTTATTTTTATACTCGCTCATTTCGAGTCTATCAAGCCAGTAGTTCACAGATTTTATTGCATCGTTTTTAGAAACACCTTTAAGTTTTGTGAAATAAACTAGCTGATCCATAATCGAAACTTTTGGGTAAAGTCCTCGTTCTTCGGGAAGATAACCAAATTTTATATTTTTTCTGTCAATTTTTTTGCCGTCTACTAAAACTTCGCCGCTGTCTTCAAAAAACACACCCATAATTATACGAATGGTAGTGCTTTTTCCAGCTCCGTTTCTTCCTAAAATTCCCAGCGCATCGCCACTTTTTGCGCTAAAACATATGTTGTGAAGCACTTCTTTATTTGTGAAAGATTTGCATATATTATTAAGTTCCAGTGTCAAAATATACCCCTCCTAAATTTCTTTTTTACCAGTATATCACACTGAAGTTTTTTGTGCAAATTAAAAATTTTTTAAAATTTTAAAAAAAGTGTTGACAATTAGGAGAAATACATGTATAATTGCAAATGTTCTCAAGAGAACAGCCAACAAATGCTGGTGTAGCTCAGTTGGTAGAGCAGCTGATTTGTAATCAGCAGGTCAGGGGTTCGAGTCCGTTCACCAGCTCCATTTTTATGTAAGCAAATTGATTGCTAAACCTCAATGCAGGTAGAAGAGTCTATTAAGGCTCGAACCCTGAGAGGGTTTTCACGTTAAGAAAATGTTCCGGTGGAACATTTTTAGTGAAAAGTATTGAAGTAGCTGTGCTACGAAATACGCAGAGCAAGGCTCTGCTGTCCGTTCACCAGCTCCATTTTTATGTAAGCAAATTGATTGCTAAACCTCAATGC
>CAYJJU010000037.1:0-12232 GCA_964370635.1 uncultured Eubacteriales bacterium
CCCTACATCTGTCCGTCAATGTGACGAAAATTATTCTATTTCGTCACAGCCCCTTGTTTTTTTATTAAAAGACTTGACAAATCAAATTAGTTAGTTTAATATAGTTAGTGTAAAGTAGTTAGTTTAAAGTAATCAGTTTAAGGTTAGAGGGAGCAGTAATATGAATGGTAAATTGACAAAAGCACTACATAAGATAACACACGATACTGCGCTGTATGAATTAAAGCGCCTTTATTCTCACGATAAAAAAAGTGAGCTTTCATACCATGACACGCTTTATCTTAACATTATAGAGGCACACCCGAATGAGTACACGTCTTCTCAGATTGCAGATTTGCTTAAAATAACTCGTCCGTCGGTAACAGAGAAAATAAATCAGTTATGCAAAAAAGGCTATATTTTAAGAACGCAAAGTGAAACTGACAAAAGGGTGTTTTATCTCTCGATAAACCCCGATAGTCCTAAAGATTATGAAACGACAGCAAGCTATGAGAGCGAAATAGAGAGTAAAATTTTAGAAAAATTCGGCGAAAATAATGTAGATTTGTTTTGCGAATTGATTGAATTTTTGTCAGATTTATTGGCTGAGAATATAAGCGAGGAAAAAGAGAATGTGTAATCCACTTGGAAAAGACTTTAGCTTGAAAGGAATACTAATATGAGTTTAACAGAAAAAAATTTATCAAAAAAACTTCATAACTATAAAGAGATTTGTCGATTTATGAAAAGGGTTTTTCCAAAAGAGGAGATTATGCCGATGTGGCTTATAAGACTTTTGACACTTAAAAAAAATTATGATTTTAAGGTGTATTATGACAAGGACTTGTTTGTGGGAATTTTGTTTACAATAATGAAAAAAGATACGGTGTTTGTGTTTTACCTTGCGGTAAATGATGAAATTCATTCAAAGGGTTATGGCTCAAAACTGCTAAAAGCATTATTTGATAAACACCCAGATAAATCTGTGAGCTTGTTTATTGAAACCATGGCGGATAAGGGTGCTGCAAACTATGGGCAAAGGCTAAAAAGGCTAGCATTTTATGAGCGAAACGGCTTTTTTCAAACGGGCATTAGGGCAGGGTTTAAGACTCCTTTTGTTGATATTTTGTCTACCGATAAAAAATACAGCATAGAGGCGGCAAAGCAGCTTATAAAGCCAATACCCATGAAAATTTTTACGGCTGACAAT
Source organism: uncultured Eubacteriales bacterium (assembly GCA_964370635.1). Taxonomy (GTDB): domain Bacteria; phylum Bacillota; class Clostridia; order Oscillospirales; family Acutalibacteraceae; genus SIG603. The sequence goes on from CAYJJU010000037.1 coordinate 1,190, forward strand.
TTTTAATACACAGTTAATTTCAAACTTGAGCTATTATTACCCACCACCTATGTACTTACTCTACGATTTTAAAATTAATATAGGCATTTTTCAAAAAATATTGAAAAATGCCTTATATTGTTGTATACTGAAAATCAGTAGGAAAGTATAAAATTACATGTTAAACTTAGAAAGGCATAGTCTGTTATGAATATTATCGTTGTAGGTGCGGGCAAGGTTGGTGCTACAATAGCAAGCTATTTGTGCGAGGAAAACCATGACATCACCGTTATAGATAAAAGAGAATCCGTTTTAGAGGAGCTCATGAACGGGGTCGATATACAAGCCGTCTGTGGAGATGGCGCAATTTGCTCTGTTTTATCAGAAGCCGAGGTGGAAAAAGCGTATCTTGTTATAGCTACCACAGGCTCTGATGAAATTAATTTATTATGCTGCATGACCGCCAGAAAAATGGGGGCAAGACACTGTATTGCAAGGGTAAGAAACCCGAGTTATATAAAGCAAATTCCCTTTATGAGGACACAACTGGGCCTTTCTATGATAGTAAACCCAGATTCGCAAACTGCTATAGAGATTTCAAGGACGCTGAGATTTCCCTCGGCGATTAAAATAGATGGATTTTCAAAAAACAGGGTAGATTTAATTGAGCTCAATGTTAATTCAAGCTCAAAACTTCTAAACCTCTCTTTGGCGCAGCTCTCAAAAGTGTTTAAGGTTAAAATGCTTGTTTGCGCCATAAAAAGAGGCGAAAAGGTAATTATCCCTAAAGGCGATATGGTGATTAGCGAGGGCGATAAAATATATGTTACGGCCTCTCACGCCCATTTAAACAAGTTTTTTAAAGCCATGGGAATACTGAAAAACCCAATAAAAACGGTTATGATTATTGGCGGAGGCAGGGTGGCGTTTTATCTTGCAGGACAACTCGAAGAAATAGGAATGCAGGTTAAAATAATAGAAAATAACGAAGAAACCTGCATGGCTTTAGCCGAAAAACTTCCAAAAACCACAATAATCCATGGCGACGGAACAAAGCAAGAGCTCCTTTTAGAGGAGGGAATAGACACGGTAGACGCCTGCATTTCTCTTACAGGCATTGATGAAGAAAATATGATTATTTCCATGTATGCAAGCACTAAAAATGTGAGAAAAATTGTCACTAAGATAAATAGGACGGCGCTTATCAATCTTGCAAAAAGCCTTGGCAATGATACAATAGTATCCACAAGAGAAACCACTGCCAACACTATTTTGCAGTATATTAGGGCAAAGCAAAATACAGATGGCAACAAAATAAAAACGCTGACAAAACTCGTAGATGGCAAGGCTGAGGCCTTGGAGTTTTTCGTAAGCTCGAAAACCAAATGGCTTAATATTCCTCTTAAGAACTTAAAAATAAGGGACAGGGCAATTATTGCGGGAATAGTCCGCTCTAATGAAACGGTTATTCCTGGCGGTGACGATGTAATTAAGTTTAATGATAATGTAATAGTGGTTACCACTGACCGACATATTAAAGACATAGAAGATATAGTCGAAGATTTTTAGAGGCTTGAAATCCTTAAAATAAGCATAGCTAACACAGATGAAGTTAGGCTGTGCTATACCCAGTCGCAAAGCGACGGAATGGAGCATCAATATGAATTATGCTGTAGTCTCAAAGACTCTCAGTAGAATAATGTTTATAGTTGCACTTTTGTTATCTCTACCCATGTGTGTGTCACTCTATTATGGCGAGGGGATATTTGAGGTGTATTTAATTCCAATACTGACAATATTGGCACTGTCCACACTCTTGCAGTTTGCGTTTAAAACAAAGGCGTCTATGCATGCGAGAGAGGGATATGTAATTGTGGCACTAAGCTGGATACTGCTTTCTGCATTTGGATGCATCCCATTTGTTTTAAGCGGACACATCCCCTCGGTGGTAGATGCCTTTTTTGAAACGGTATCGGGCTTTACGACGACCGGAAGCAGTATTTTGACCAATATAGAAGCCCTGCCAAAAAGCTTGCTGTTTTGGCGCAGTTTTACGCACTGGATAGGCGGAATGGGCGTGCTGGTGTTTGTGCTTGCGGTGCTGCCGAGTGCACATGGAACCGAAATGCATTTAATGAGGGCAGAGGTTCCGGGGCCTAAGGTGGGTAAACTTGTAAGTAAAACAAGATTTACCGCAAGGCTTTTATATGCTATTTATTTTGGACTTACCGTTTTAGAGATTATATGCCTACTCGTTGTAGGACAACCTCTTTTTGACAGCACCGTAAACGCCTTTGCAACAGCGGGAACGGGCGGTTTTTCTGTGCTTAACACAAGCATAGGCGGATATGCAAGCCCTGCGGTTGAATATATTATCAGTATTTTTATGCTTTTGTTTGGCATAAACTTTAATCTGTTTTACTATTTATTGATAAGGAAATTTTCGCTTACGCTTAAAAACGAGGAACTCAGAAGCTATTTAATTATAATTGCAGTCGCAATTACCTTAATATTCATAAATATTTACCCACTGTATGAAAATGTTGAGCAAACATTTAGGGCTTCGTTCTTCCAAGTTTCCTCCATAATTACAACAACAGGCTTTGGTACGGCGGATTTCAACAGTTGGCCGGTGTTTTCACAGGCAATTTTGGTGCTACTGATGTTCATAGGAGCAAGTGCCGGCTCGACGGGTGGCGGCTTAAAGGTAAGTCGTGTGATAATTTTGTTTAAACAAGGGATAAAAGAAATAAAAAGGACGCTAAATCCACGTTCTGTTGTCGCAGTCAAAATGGATAAAAAGGCCCTTTCACCGACGGTCTTACATGGCGTTGGCGTGTTTTTTGTGGTGTATATGTTTGTAATGGGAGTATCAATACTTCTTTTATCGCTAGACGGATTTGATATAACCACCACAGCAACGGCCGTAATAGCCTGTATTAACAATATAGGCCCAGGCCTTGGCGAGGTAGGACCCATGGGGAATTTTGCAAACTTCAGCGATTTTGGCAAGTTGATATTAAGCTTTAATATGCTCGCAGGCAGACTTGAAATATTCCCAATGCTAATACTGTTTTATATCCCAACTTGGAGAAAATCGTAAGATAAATCTAAATACAAAAGGCAAGGTTTTAGGGGGATACCCAAAACCTTGCCCAAACTGCCCTAAAACCCACAACCGCAGCAAAGTCAGCCAGTTTGGCTGACTTTGCTGCTTCCTGCGTCACAAACACTTTAAAATTTCCCTCATATACCCTCGTATTACTCGGTCATTTGAAAGTATTTGTTCCTTGTCTTGCAGATTTTTGGGCAGTCCGACAGCGTATGCAAAAAAGTAGGACTTTTTTACACACGCTGAGCAAGGTTTTAGGGTGATACCCCAAAACCTTGCCTTTTAAATTATAGTTTATCCCACTCTATTGTGGACAAATTGTTGTTTGCTAAAAATTCATTTGCCAGCTTAAAATGATTAGAGCCGAAAAATCCACCGTGGGCAGAAAGTGGCGACGGGTGAACGCTTTGCAAGACGAGGTGCCTTTCGTTTGTGACAAGCTTTGCCTTGCTCCTTGCATTAGCGCCCCAGAGTAAAAATACCTTTGGGCTGTGGCTTTCATTTAGCTTAATAATAATTTCATCTGTAAGCACTTCCCAACCTTTGCCCTTGTGGGAGTTTGCCATGCCGGCCCTTACGGTAAGGGCGGTGTTTAAGAGCAGTACACCTTGCTTTGCCCAGTTAGTAAGCTCTCCACACTGTGGCATTTTTACATTAAATTCGCTTTCAATTTCTTTAAATATATTTTTTAAAGAGGGCGGGAGAGCCACGCCTTTTTTTACAGAAAAGCTAAGGCCATGCGCTTGATTTTCCCCATGGTACGGGTCTTGACCTAAAATTACGACCTTGGTATCACGGCAAGACGTGAGTTTTAGAGCACTGAATATGTCAAACATCGGCGGATAGATAGTATGCGTTTTATATTCTGTTTTTAAAAATTCTCTGAGCTTTAAGTAATAATCCTTTTGAAATTCCTCGCTTAAAAGCTCATCCCAGTCATTATCAAACTTTACCATAAGAAACTCCTTAATTTTTCTGTTAAAGAAATTACAAACACATAGCCATATACAGTGGGAGATAAATGATATTGTCCTTAATCATTACATCTTTAGGGTATAAAACATATTTTTCTCCGATATTTCGGCTAAATTTTTTGAAATACACGAAAACGCAAGTTAATGTACGCTGATTTAACACGAAAACGCAAATTATAATAAGCTCGACTAGCATGGTTTCTTTATCCACTGCTTCTCGCTCATTATAAGGAATATATGAGCGCAGTTGCTCTTTTTATTTTTGCATTTAATAAAATTTTACGGTTTATGTATTTTCAATTATACTATATTTATATCTGACTTTCAAAGCTACCATTCTTTACAGCAACCCAAATTCGATTTTAAGCGAATTAAACCTCTCTTTTTCATGCGGTTTTACTTCATATAAAGGATTATATAAGCAGTGTTGCATGACATCTGAGTCTAATACCGTTTTACTTCAATAACGGCAAAAGCCATTTAGAGATATGTTCAAATGCTACTTCAGTTACATTTTCTAATTCATGTGTGCCATTTTCAATTTCAATATGAGTAACATCTCTACCATTTGATTTCATTAACTCATATCCTATTCTTGCGTCAGTAATTCTAAAAATATTATCTGCTGTCCCTTGTAAAAACAATACTGGACATGAAATATTTTTTACCGTGTGTACAGGTGCATTACTGACAACATCTGTACAAAACTCAAGTCCAAAATCTTTGATTTTTCCACCATTAGACAACGTTTCAATATTGTCTGATAGCCACTTTGCAGGACTTCCACTTCCCATGAAAATATTTGAGGTAATGCAAGTTCCAACAGAAATAATGAATTTGATAACATCAGTTTCTGCCGCAAGTCTGAAAGCAGCGACTGACCCTGAACTAAAAGCATAACATCCAATTTTATTATTATCAGAAAAAGCTTGCTCTTTAATATAATCAATGATATCTATAAGGTTTTCTTTCCACCTATTATATGTCATTTCACTGTAATCTCCGCCTGTTTCACCGCATCCAAAAAAATCAAATGTAACTAAAGCTATGTTATTTTGCATAGCAAATTCACACAGTTTTTCGGTCGGAGTCCATAATTGTCTGCGCCCTTTCCATCCGTGACAGTACACAATTACAGGTAAGTTTGTAGAATTTTCATTTGGGAGATAAACTGTGCCTACGTTTTTATCATTTTTATCAAGCTTAAAGCTATAATTATACATTTATATTACTCCCTTTTAATCTTCTCGCACTCATTAAACTTAGCAAATCTTTTTATAGCCACACCCATCGCTTTTTCTAACTTTTTTGTGATTTTTATGTTTTCTTCAAACCAAATATTTTTTACAAGTAAAGTTTTATTTTTTCTGTCGTTTACAGCTTCAATTCTTCCGACAAAGTTTTCTCCGTATACTATAGGTAACACATAGTAGCCGTATTTTCGTTTTACCTCTGGGGTGTAAATTTCCCAGGAATAGTGAAAGTCAAACAGCTTTTTAATAAGTTTTCTGTCCCACATAAATGGGTCGAGTGGGGCTAAAAATTCGCATCTTTCCTTAAATTTTTCCTCGCTTTTCGCCTTTTCTAAAATATGTAAATCCTCAGTTTTTATATAGAATTTATCTCGAATTCCGTCAATGTTAAGCTCGGTTATTTTATTATCTATTAGCAGTTCTTCAAAGATTTTATTTCTGTCATTTGATGATAAATTCCCAATCCCAAGCCATAAATCAGAGGGTTTGTTCCAAATTAAGCCTACTGCTCCAATTCGCCTAAAAACTCGCCATTTTAAGTGCTCAAAATCACTCGGTAGTGGGTCAGGTGCGTTTAAAATGGTGGGGGAGATGTATTTTTCTGTTAAGTCGTAGTATTTTCTGCTGCCTTGTTTGTGGTGGATTAAGAGAACATTTGTGGAGTACAGCTGTTCAAGCACTGCCCTTGTAGCCTTGCCTTTTTTGCCCCAGTTGCCACTCCAATGTATTGCAGAATGCCAGTGAACCTCGCCTAAATCAGGCAAGTCTGAGGACGACACTGCGCCATGCTCTTTTATGTAATTTATAACCTCAGGCTCAAGCTTTGTCGCTTCCTCAAAGTGCAGTCCGCTTTCTATCGCCCTGTTTTTATAGCGTGTAAAATACGGTAAGTCTTTTGTGAGAATGATAGAAAGTTGCTTGTCTGGGTAGTCAAACAGTACTCGTTTGTCGTAAAGCAAACTATGAAGCATGGACTTCTTAAAATTCTTCACCCTAGATTGTAGCGTAAGTTCTGCATTTTTGCCACAGCTATCTACAGGGTCAAACTGTAAACACGATGCCTGTTCTATGTAGCTAAAAGCTCCGTCTTCGTTTTTAAATTTATACTCACCGAGCAAGCCTTGTTTTAGCAGTAAAAATCTTTTCGCATCGTTTATTGTTATATTCATTTTATCATTCCTAAAATCAAATTGACATTTTCGTTTATATCCTTAGTGCCGTCTATGCGTATTACCTTTAAGTCTAAGTTGTCGAGCCACTTAGTTACATGAGTGTCATCTCTTGACTGGATAAATTTGTAGAAATTTTCTGTGCTGTCAAACAAATCTCCGCCCTGTAATACCCTATCGCCAAATTTTTGAACGTCCCTGTTTCTAACTCTTTTTAGCCTGATTTCTTCTTGCACTTCTATAAAAACAGCATATTTTAAGTGTGATATAAAGCTTTCGCCAAATTCGCCTTTTACAGATGAGAAAACAAAGTCTGGGTGCTTTTTTATCTCACTTAATAAAATATCGGTCGCTTCTTTATGTGAGCGCTGAGAGTTATAATCATTTTTCTGAGCGAAAAATATATCCTCACTATCTATAAAATGAAAACCTAGTTTTTCGGCTAAAACTTTTCCTAAAGTGCTTTTACCGGAGCCGTTTAGACCGCATATTAAAATTCCTGTACGGATAGCCCGGTTTTCCTCTGCAAATTTCATGCTTCCGCAAATCGCATATGTTTTCATAGTAATCTCTCCGTTTTTATTGTGCTAAATAAAAGTCTAATGCTGACTGATAGTAGAATAGCGTGTTATCAAAAGACTTTCCATGCGTAGTACTTAAAAGAAATGAAAATGGGCAAGATTTTTAGGCGAGTGCCAAAAACCTTGCCTTTTCAGATTGCTGTTTTTGCTTAATTTTGTGTATGATTTTCGCTTTGCTCAACAAGTGATTGCTTGTCACTTGAGGGAAGCTTAAACGCGGATACAAGATTTGAAAGACTGCTAGCTCGGCCAGAAAGTTGTGAGCCGGTAATCGCGCTTTCTTGACTTAAAATAGCATTAGACTGTGTAACATCAGAAATTTGAGTAACACTATCTTTAATTTGTTCTATAGTACGAGATTGTTTATCGGTGCTATCTGCTATGTTCGTTATTAAGGTCGCACAATCTTGAACCTCAACAACAGTTTGGTCTAGTCCATATTCGGCTTGCTTTGCAAGTGCAACACCCTTTTCAATTGATAGCATAGAAGAACTAATAAGATTTGCAGTGTCTTTAGCCGCAATAGAAGATTTATTTGCAAGGTTGCGAACTTCGTCAGCGACAACGGCAAAACCTTTACCTGCTGTACCCGCACGAGCAGCCTCAACAGCAGCATTTAAAGCTAAAATATTAGTTTGGAATGCAATATCTTCAATTGTTTTAATAATTTTGCTGATTTCGTTTGATTTAACTGCAATTTCATTCATCGCCAACATAAGCTCATGCATTTGATGATTGTTTGAAGTAATGCCATTAGCAATTTCAGTAGCCATCAAACCGGCATTAGCTCCATTTTGAGCAGTAGTATTAATAAATTCTGAGATTTCACGCATAGAAGCCAATAATTCTTCAACAGAACTTGCCTGTTGTTCATTTCCTTGAGCAATTGTGGAAACAGCAGTGGACATTGCTACAGAAACATCAGACATTTCACATGCGGAAGATTTAATGCCAGACATTGTATTGCCAATTTGCACTATGATTTTTTCAAAGCTAGTCCTAATGCTGTTAAGGCTACCTACATATAAATCATTTCCTGAAACGTCCAAATCAAAATTACCATTACTCATAGCGAACAATAAACTCTCAATTTCACAAACAATTCTTGCAAGCGTATCTGACATAGCATTAAAGCTATCTTGAAGATTTCCAATTTCATTATTGGCAGTAATGCTCGTTCTGGTATCAAAGTTACCATTTGCGATATTATTTGCCATTAAATTGAGCTGTGAAAGCGGAGCAAGTAAACGTCTTACAACAATTATCGATACAATTAAAATAATTATCATACAAGCAATAGAAGAAAAAATAAGTATTATAGCCATAGTTGCAGTGTCCAAGTTCATTTCTGCTGTAGAAATTCCACTCACTGACCACCAAGTAGTATCCATTAATGTAAGTGGATAATAGAAATTTGTGTTATCGCCGATTATCATAGAAAATGGCGCATTTGATGATATTTGAGATTGCAAGGCTTGTAGTTGTGATGTGTTTTCTAAATTATCAAAATGTGATTTGCCTAAATAGTCATCACTCGTTGTATCATTTACAAAAGCTCCACTTTGAGTGAATATACTAGAAAATGTAGTGCTAAAGTCTGAACTATCGTTGACTTGTTGAGTAAATGCAGAAGTTACAACATCTGTAACAATAACACCAATACTTTCATTTCCGGCTACGATAGGAGTGCAAACAGTAACAATGATTTTCCCAGCATTTGCAGTGGAAACATAAGGCTCTGTTATATATATTTCTTTAGTTTGCATTGGGACAAAGTAATATTCAGCTTCAAAATAATCTGTAGTATAAGCAACGTCAAAGCTTCCTTCCTGTGCGGCGCTTTCTGTCACAAAAACTGCATAATTTTCAAAATCACCAAAAGCGCCTGGTGCAAAAAGCACACCCATGCCAACGATTGCATCATTATTTTTAGTGGCAGAAGAAAATATTTCAAAAAGATAGTTTTCAGTGTTGTAAAGCGATAAGTTCAGTTTATAATTTTTAAAAATTTGGCTTGAGAAAATCATATCATCTTCATCAGATTCTTTTGAAAAATCGTCGTAATGCGAGACTGTGTGATCTGTTGCATTTGCGTTAATAAACAGTGCACCATCAATAATTGACTGAGCTGACTTTGCGTTAGACTGAGCAATAACGAATAATTCATTAGTAGTTTTTGAATTAAACATCGATTGTAAGGTTGCTGTAGAAGATATTAAAAAAATTGAGAATACTATAACTAGCGAAATAGCAAGATAAATAGCGATTTTTGTTGAAATACTCATGAATTTAGCATTTTTCATTTTATTACCCCTTTTCCGTTTTCCCAATGGTTGTATTTAATGAAAGTAGCACAACTTGCAGTGTATGTATAACAATGATTTATGTTACTACCTTACAGTGTTAAAAGCTTAATTTATAGCTTTAGTATACACGCATTTTGCCTAGGTGTAAAGGAAAAAAACAAATTTTCAGTTTGTTTTTTTATGGCGACAGATGTGTTGGTTGCTTAAATTTAAAAGTATAATAAGTGTAGACATAGTAAAACCAATGAGTGTTTAATTCCAGCCTAAATGGAGGACGAGTTTTTTATAAAAAGTCAAATGACATTCCACTTTATAGTATAAAATACAATTATATCCGTGTTTTAGGGCATAGCAAAAGGGCAAGATTTTTAGAGGAGAGTACCTAAAAAACCTTGCCCTGTCATTTGTAAGATGTAGCTTATTTGGAAGTCCTTGAAAATGTCTTAAAAAACATAGTAATCTGCATTGACTATTTTATTTGATAAAGCCTCCATAATTTCTTTTAGAGGGTTCCCGTCACTTTTTTTAGAAACAGCGATATTCCCGACATTAGAAGTTATCATCTGTACTGCGCTGATTTGCTCTTCGGAGCAAGAAACATTTCCACCATTAAGCATACTAAGGCGTTCCAAAATTAATTTAGGTGTTACATCTTCACTTATGTGTGCATTGCCAAAATTTTCTATCGAAACTCCGTCGAGATTAGATTCAAGTATAAATTTATCAACAGTTACGCTACCGCAATTTCCTAAAAATTTACCTTTTATGAAATTTATATTGTTATATACTGCATTAAGCTTAATAAATTCATCTTTGAGTCTTTCTAAAATATAAACATCACCGTTTACAAATAGATATTCAACATTTGTTAAATCGCTATCCCCATTTACCGTAAGATGACCGTCAATATAAACATTTGCACCGTATTTTTTTCTAAAAGCAGAGTCTAAAGTTGCATTTCCGCTGTGATAACTACAGTTTTCCGGTAAAAGTACAAGCTCTATATCAGGGTTAAAAAGTGGCAAGGCTTTTCTAAAAAGAGCTTTGTCTAAAACAAGTTTTTTAGTTTCAAATTTAATATTTTTTGAAAGGATAGCATCAATATCTATCTTTGAAATAACAATTTTATTTTTTGCATAATATAATGTATTTTCTTTAGCGGTTATTTCAAAAATATCGTCAATAATTTTGGTATTATCCATAATGACACTGTCATCAGGGAATATGAGGGTATCGCCGATAAAAGTAAAATTAGTCAGAATATCTGCAACGCTTTTGGGGTACTGTGCACTGCCTATTACATATGCCTTGTGTATTTTTGCCAAAACATCTTCGCTATTTTTTTCTATATTTAATTTACCGCTGATAATATAAATTTTATCTTCATCTATCACCGTATCTGCCGTAATAGACATATCCTTTTTGTGGATAATTTTCCTATCGCTGTCAATTACAGTGTCGTAATTTAAAATCATAGAATTTTTTTCAAATATTTTTTTGCTTATATCGTTTTGTATAATGATATGGGTGTTGATAATTACGCTGTCATAGCCGACAAATGCATCTTCACCAATCTTCCTTGTGTCACAGATATCACAGTTAAGTATAAAGTGTTTTTTTTTCATAATATTTTCAATCATTATATTCTATCTCCTTTTTTAGTTTTTTT
>CAYJJU010000038.1:0-9625 GCA_964370635.1 uncultured Eubacteriales bacterium
CTTCAAAAATGCTCTTCTAAGGATAAGATTTCGTTTTCTGCGGAAAACGCCTTAGAGCTCTGCCCTAAGCACCCGAAATTTTTTGAAAAAAATTTAGTAAAACTTTTAATAATTGTCATTATGACAAAACGCCATGCCTTTATTTTATGGAGGAGAAGATGAACAGTATTTTAAATTATGACATTTGCTTTCTTAAAGGAATAGGCCCTAAAAAAGCACTGCTGTTTAATAAAATAGGGGTGTTCACGGTTTACGACCTTTTGAGAAATTATCCTAGGACTTATGATGACTGGAGCGCCGCTTGCCCTATAAAGGAAGTGGTGATAAATGACATCAATACCGTGTGCGCCACTGTGCTTAAAACCCCTGTTATGCAGCGGATAAGTGGCGGAATGACACTTTTCAAGACAGTTGTAAGCGACGGCGAAGACGATTTGCATCTCACTTTTTTTAACAACAAATACATACAAAACCTTTTAAAAGAGGGAAAGGAATATTATTTTAGGGGCAAGGTAAGCGGTGGCTTTAACAAAAAAGAGATGGCCTCCCCTGAGTTTATGCCCGTAGAAAAAGCGATGGACTTAGTACCGATTTACGCCCAAACAAGCGGACTATCTACAAGAGAAATCTCAAATGCGGTAAAAAGAGCACTTGCCGCTTATTTGCAAAGCTTTGAAGAAATTTTATCTAAAGATTTAAGGGCAAAATATGAGCTTTGCCATATTAGTTACGCAATAAATAATATTCATTTTCCAAAAAGTGACGAAGACTTGAAAATTGCAAGACACAGGCTGGTTTTTGAAGAATTTCTTATTTTGCAGTTGGGACTTAGCAGAATTAAAAACCGCTTTAAAACTTTTAGCTCTCATGTGATATCGAAAAATTTTACGAATGATTTTTTAAATCTTCTCCCCTTTACACTCACCGGTGCGCAAAAAAGGGCGATAGACGAAATGACCGAGGACATGACAAAACCAAGCCCTATGAATAGACTTTTGCAGGGCGACGTTGGAAGCGGCAAGACTGCGGTGGCGGCGGCGGTTTGCTTTAACGCGGTAAAAAACAATTTCCAGTGCGCCATGATGGCGCCTACCGAAATTCTGGCAAACCAGCATGCAAAGTCTCTAACCGAGATTTTGTCGCCTGCCGGAATAAATGTGGAGCTTTTAACAGGCTCTACCACTGCAAAAAATAAGCGACTTATTTATGAAAGGCTCGAAAAAGGTGAAATTGACCTTATTATCGGAACCCACGCAATAATCAGCGAGGGCGTAAATTTTAAAAACTTAGGACTTATCATCACCGATGAACAACACCGATTTGGCGTAAAACAACGCATGGCGCTTGCAAAAAAAGGCAACAGCCCTCACACTTTGGTAATGAGTGCAACGCCTATCCCCCGCACCCTTGCGCTGATGATTTACGGCGATTTAGACATATCAATACTAAACGAGCTCCCACCCGGACGACAAAAAATTGAGACCTATGCGGTAGATTCCCAAAAAAGGCATAGGGCGTTTAATTATGTACGAAAGCATTTAGACGAGGGCAGGCAGGGCTACATTATCTGTCCGCTAATCGACGAGGGCGAAAGCGACTTGGCGTCGGTAAATGCCTATGCCGAAATTTTAAAAGATTATTTTAATGAAGACGAGTTTGCCATACTCCACGGAAAAATGAAGCCAAAAGAAAAGGACCGTGTCATGGGCGAATTTTCGAGTGGTGAAATTAAAATACTCCTATCCACCACGGTGGTAGAGGTTGGAGTAGACGTGCCAAACGCGGTTATCATGCTAATAGAAAATGCCGAGCGCTACGGCCTTTCACAGCTTCACCAGTTAAGGGGCAGAATAGGGCGAGGAGAGCATAAGTCCACTTGCATACTGATAAGTGATGCACAAAACGAAGAGGCAGTCGCAAGACTTAATATAATGAAGCAGAGCAGTGACGGCTTTAAAATTGCCGACGAAGACCTAAAAATGCGAGGCCCCGGCGATTTTTTCGGAAAAAAACAGCACGGACTTCCCGAAATGAAAATAGCCGACATGGTAAGCGACATGGTGATACTTAAAAGCGCACAGGAATGCGCCGGTAATATTTTAAAAGAAGACCGAGAATTAAATCTGCCTCAAAACAGACGCATAAGAGAACAGGTGTTAAGGCTGTTTAAAATGTCGGGAAATGACGACGGAATGGTAATTTAATCCTTTATGAGTGTGTACAAGCCTATAAAATATCATATTTACTCATTTGCATGAATTTTTTCGGTTACTTTAGCGATATAATTTAGTACTTGCATGTGCTAAAATATAGTAGAGGTGATGTGTTATGTGGCTTTATGAAAGCGTTTTTTACCAAATTTACCCCATAGGATTTTGTGGGGCGGACAGACTAAACGAGGGATACGAAAGTAATGACATCTTAAATGTGCTAGGTTTTTTGGAGCATTTTAAAAAACTTGGGGTAAACTGCATTTTGTTTAACCCGCTATTTGAGTCGGACTCCCACGGTTATGACACGAGAGATTACATGAAAGTCGACAGGCGACTTGGAACTAATGAAGATTTTAAAAAGCTGTGCAAAACCCTAAAAGAAAACGACATCAAGATAGTGCTTGATGCTGTGTATAACCATGTAGGGCGTGGATTTTGGGCGTTTAAAGACGTGCAGGAGCACAGACAAAATTCTAAATATGCAAATTGGTTTAAGATTAGTTTTGACGGAAACAGCTCTTATAACGACGGTTTTTGGTATGAGGGTTGGGAAGGCCATTTTGAGCTTGTAAAACTAAATTTACAAAACGAAGAAGTGGTAAACTACCTGCTTGACTGCACAAAATTTTGGATAAACGAGTTTGGCATAGACGGCCTAAGGCTTGATGTGGCATACTCTTTAGACCATGGGTTTATGCGAAGGCTCAGAAGCACTTGCAGTCAGCTAAAGCCTGATTTTGCGCTTATCGGCGAGGTTTTATTTGGCGATTACAACTTGATAGTAAACAACGACATGCTTCACAGCTGTACAAATTACGAGTGCTACAAGGGACTTTTTTCCTCACTCAACGACAATAATTTATTTGAAATTGCGCACTCTTTAAACAGACAGTACGGCAGGGAGCCGTGGTGTATTTATAGAGATAAACATTTGATGAGTTTCTTAGACAATCACGACGTGTCTCGAATTTACAGCATTTTAAACGATAAAGAAAAAATTAATGTAGCCTATGCCCTACTGTTTTGCATGCCGGGCATACCCTGTATTTACTATGGAAGTGAATGGGCCCAGGTGGGCAATAAAAGCGACGGCGACTGGAGCCTTCGCCCAAAATTCACCGCCCCGCAAGAGACAGAGCTTACAAGGCTTATCGCAAAACTTGCAAAATTCAAGCGAGGATCTAAGGCACTAAACTTTGGAACTTACGAAAATGTATTTATAAACAATAAGCAACTCTTTATAAAAAGAGAATGCGACGGGCAAAGCGTTTTACTTTTGGTAAACATAGAAAATGCCCAAAGCAGTATTTCTCATCACTCATTAAACGGCAGTTTTTTTGACGAGGTAAGTGGCGAGAAAATAGAGCTTTGTGGCAATTTAGTGCTTGAAAAATATGAGTTTAGACTCTTAAGAACTTAACTTAGAGCTTGCTCTTTCCATGAATTTGTCGCAGTTTATCATAAATCTCTCGTGTGTGGCCTTTCCTATGAGGCCTTTCGTGTCATAGGCTAAGATGTTAAAAACAAGGCGTTTTCCATCAATTTCTACAAGCTCACTTTCGGCGTACACTTCTAAACCTATCGGAGTGGCGCTTAGGTGACTTGCGTTAATCACGGTGCCTACCGTGCTTTGATTTTCTTCTAAAAAACTGTTAATGCACTCGCAGGCAGAGGCCTCCATAAGCGCTATCATAGAAGGTGTTCCAAACACCTCTAGCGAGCCGCTTCCCACAGCCTTTGCCGTGTTAGTGTTATTTACAGTTTCTTTTTTTATTCCTTTAATTCCAATTTTCATGATTTTCTCCTTCTATTTTTACTTATCTTATCTGTCCGTTTCCTCTTATAATATATTTATATGAGGTCAAATGTTTAAGCCCCATAGGGCCTCTTGCGTGAAGTTTTTGGGTGGATATCCCTATTTCCGCACCCAGTCCAAACTCTCCTCCGTCGGTAAATCTGGTGGAGGCATTTATATATACCGCCGCACTGTCTACCGTGTTTATAAAAAATTCCGCTGTGGCTATATCGTTTGTGATAATCGCCTCGCTGTGTTTTGTTGAGTATTTTTCAATATGCTCCACGGCATTTTTTACATCGTCTACAATTTTCACCGCCAAAATGTAGTCGCCATACTCGGCATACCAGTCCTCTTCCGCCGCAGCTTCTTCGCTTAGTAAAATTTCAGCTGTTTTTTCACAAACCCTTAACCTTACCGCCTTTTCATCGAGTTTTTGTTTCATTTTTGGCAAAAACTCTTTTGCTATGTCTTTGTGTATTAAAACGGTTTCTATAGCGTTGCAGACCGATGGGCGTGAGGTTTTTGCATTTACTATTATCTCATTTGCCATGTCTAAATCCGCCATTTTATCCACATAAACATGACAGTTGCCGGCCCCTGTTTCAATTACAGGCACTTTAGCATTTTGCACCACTGCATTTATAAGCCCCGCTCCTCCTCTTGGAATAAGCAAATCTAGGTACTCGGAAAGTTCCATAAGCTCTTTTGCAGACTGCCTGCTTGTGTCTTTTACAAGGTTTATGCAGTCTTTTGGAAGCCCTGCCTCTTCTATGGCGGTGCGCAAGGTTTCGGTAATTGCAATATTAGAATTAATCGCCTCTTTTCCCCCTCGCAAAACCACTGCATTTCCCGACTTTATAGCCAGTGCCGCACAGTCTGAGCTGACATTAGGGCGGGATTCAAAAATTATGCCTATAACGCCTAGCGGCACGGTGATTTTTGTGATTACCAGACCGTTTTGAAGGGTCTTCCCCTCCAAAATTTCGCCTAATGGGTCGGGCGATTTTTCAATTTCTCTCACCGCACAAGCCATGGCGCTTATTCTTTCTTTATTTAGCATAAGCCTGTCGGTCATTGCATCACTTAGCCCATTTTCTTTGGCACTGGCTAAGTCTTTTTTATTCTCCTCAATAATATACTCGCTGTTTAAAAGCAAGGCATTTGCCATATTTTCAAGCGCCTTATCCCTTAAACTTCCTGAAACCGCAAGCCTTGTTGCCGCCTTTTTTGCAAGGCTGCCCAAAGTTTTAACTTCACTCATTTATTTAAGCCTCCTTAAAAATCGTTCCTATATCATTGCCGTCAAGCAAATCGTAAATATTGTTTGGATTGTCGCCTTTTATTATGCAGGTAGTTATGCCGCTTTTTGTTGCAATTTTGGCGGCACTTATTTTTGTCTTCATTCCGCCTGTCCCAAATTTTGAGCCCACATCTCCTGCAAGCAGTTCTATATTTTCATCAATTTTTTCGACATAGCTAATTCTCTTTGCTCCCTTTTCAAGCCTAGGGTCGCCGTCGTAAAGGGCATCTATATCGGTTAAAATTATCAAGACATCGGCATCTACGAGCTTTGCAACTATCGCCGACAATGTGTCGTTGTCGCCAATATTGCTGCCCTCTAATTCAAATGTTGCCACGGTGTCGTTTTCGTTTACTATAGGCACTATATTCATCGACAGAAGCTGTGAAAAAGTGTTTTTTACGTTTTTTACGCCCTCTTCATTATTTACAACATCACCCGTGAGAAGTACTTGCGCTATGTTAATATTAAACTGTGAGAAAAATTTATCGTACATAAACATGAGCTCACACTGACCAATAGCCGCTAAGGCCTGCTTTTTCGCCGTGTCGTCGGGTCTCACATTAAGCCCTAATTTGCCCATGCCTACCCCTATTGCGCCCGAGGACACAAGTATCATCTTTTTACCCGAATTTTGCAAATCGCTTATAACTTTTGCAAGCTCCTCCATCTGTCTTAAATTCGGTTTACCGTTTTCATATGTAAGGGTTGACGTGCCTACTTTTACAACAACTATGTCACTTTTATTTATTCTATTCATAATTCCCCCTGCAAATTCTTTAGTGTGCTAAAATAATAATACTTTCTCTGATTAAGAAAGTCAATATAAACTTGCTAATTTTGCCATAAAATGCTATACTTAGTAGGATTTTATTTAGGAGGTTTAAGATGAGCAAAATTAAAGACTTTATAGTAAATAAACGTGGAATAAGCATGTCTATGTTTTTATTTATTATACTAATCTGCATTGCAAGCTTTGGCAACGGCCTTAGCGATGCGGTTTATGCAAACTATTATAAAGAGGCTTATAATGTAACGGCATCACAAAGGGCTTTTATCGAGTTTCCACGAGAGCTACCCGGTGTTTTATGTGTTTTTATAATTGCAGCACTTTCTTTTATCGGAGATTTAAAGATAGCGGTAATTGCACAAATTCTAGCCTGTATAGGCGTTATGGCGCTTGGACTTTTTGCGCCAAGTTTTACAGTGATGCTAATATTTTTATTTATCAACTCACTTGGTATGCATATATTTATGCCACTTCAAGACGGAATTGGTATGGCACTTGCGGAGCCTGACAGGGTCGGTGAGCGCATGGGAATGTATGCAAGCTTTAGGACGGCAATTTTATTTTCGACAGGACTTATAGTGTTTTTTGGTTTTAGACTAGAGCTTTTTAGTTTTGGCGGACAAATAACAAGCATATTCATAGTATCGGGAGCAAGTTTTGCGCTGGCCGTTATAGTTGCGGTTTTGCTTGTAAAACAGGCCAAAAAAGACAATGTTCTACAGCTTAAACAGAAAAAGAAATTTAAACTTATTTTTAGAAAAGAATATAAATTTTATTACATGCTCACCATACTTCACGGTGTGCAAAAACAGGTTGCATACGTTTTTGGCTCTTGGGTAGTAATAGACCTGCTTTTAAAGGGAGCAGACGTCATGTCTGTTTTGACTATAGTTTCAAGCTTTATAGGAATTTTCTTCTTAAAGTACATAGGAAAACTTATGGATAAACTTGGAATTAAATTTATGATGTATTTAGACGCTCTTACCTTCATAATAATATACGTAGTCTATGGGTTTGTAGTTTGGGGTATTGCCGAAAACGCAGTGCCGCAGTCCGGCTGGCCTGTAATGGTAGTCTATGGCCTGTTTGTTCTTGACAGACTCTCAATGCAAATCGGCATGGTTAAATCTGTTTATTTAAAGCAAATTGCAGTAAAACAAAGTGAAATTACAAGTGTTTTATCTACAGGAATAAGCCTTGACCACGTCGTGTCGATAATTGCGGCACAAATTTGCGGTTTTATTTGGGAGCTTTACGGGGCACACTGGGTATTTTTCCTAGCCGCCGCCCTATCGCTTGGCAATCTATTTGTTGCATGGAAAATTAAAGAGCGCCCAAAAAAGACGGCTTAATTATGAAAAAATTGTAAAAAATAAATTTTTACAGGAAAAGCACTTGATTTTTAGCTAAGACTTTATTAAAATGTTTTTAGCACTCACAATACACGAGTGCTAAAACTTAAATTTTAAGGATTTAATTTTAATTAAAACATATTTTAACCCACAGACTAAAATCTTGGGAGAAAGGCAGTTATCATGACAGTTAAACCATTACTAGACAAAGTACTAATCAAAAATTTAGAGGCCGAGGAAACAACAAAAAGTGGCATAGTTTTAACAAGCTCTGCACAAGAAAAACCACAAATTTCACAAGTTGTTGCAGTAGGCCCCGGCGGCATAGTTGAAGACAAAGAAATTAAAATGTATATCAAAGAGGGCGACAAGGTCATCACAGGAAAATACACAGGCACCGAAATTAAAATTGACGGCAAAGAATACACTATAGTTCGTCAATCTGACATTTTGGCAATAGTAGAAGAGTAATTTAGGAGGAAAAACATTATGGCTAAACAAATTATTTACGGCGAAGACGCAAGAAAGGCTCTTTTAGAGGGCGTTAACAAATTATCAGACACGGTTAAAATCACCTTAGGCCCTAAAGGCAGAAACGTGGTTTTAGACAAAAAATTCGGCGCACCACTTATCACTAACGACGGTGTTACAATTGCAAAAGAAATAGAGCTTGAAGACGCTTTTGAAAACATGGGCGCTCAACTTGTAAAAGAAGTTGCTACAAAAACAAACGACGTTGCAGGCGACGGAACAACAACCGCCACACTTTTAGCACAGGCTTTAATCCGTGACGGAATGAAAAACGTTACAGCAGGTGCGAATCCTATGATTTTAAGAAGCGGAATACAAAAGGCATCAGACAAGGCTGTCGAAGCTATTTTAACTCATTCACAAAAAGTATCCGGCACAAAAGACATAGCAAGGGTAGCCGCAGTATCGTCTGCGAGCGAGCAAATTGGTACTCTCATCGCCGATGCCATGGAGAAAGTTACTTCAGACGGCGTTATCACTGTCGAAGAGTCAAAAACTGCCGACACTTACAGCGAAGTTGTTGAAGGCATGATGTTTGACAGAGGCTACATCACACCTTACATGGTTACAGACACAGACAAAATGGTGGCTCAAATTGATGACGCCTACATTTTAATTACAGATAAGAAAATTTCTTCAATACAAGACATACTTCCACTGCTAGAGCAAATTGTTCAAGCAGGTAAAAAACTTGTCATCATCGCAGAGGATATCGAGGGCGAGGCACTTACAACCCTTATTCTAAACAAATTAAGAGGCACCTTTGTGTGTGTCGGCGTTAAAGCACCGGGCTTTGGCGACAGAAGAAAAGAAATGCTTATCGACATAGCTACTCTTACAGGCGGTCAAGTTATCACCGACGAATTAGGCCTAGACCTTAAAGAAACAACGGTTGAGCAACTAGGACGTGCAAGCCAAGTAAGAATAGACAAAGAAAACACAATAATTGTAGACGGCGCAGGAAACTCCGATAATATCAAAGCAAGAGTTGGACAAATTAGGAGCCAAATCGAAACTACAACTTCTGATTTCGACCGTGAAAAACTACAAGAAAGACTTGCAAAACTTGCAGGCGGTGTTGCTGTTATCAAGGTTGGTGCGGCTACAGAAATCGAAATGAAAGAGAAAAAACTTAGAATAGAAGACGCTCTTGCGGCTACAAAAGCGGCTGTTGAAGAAGGCATAATTGCAGGCGGCGGCACAGCGCTTATCGACGTAATACCAACAGTCAAAACCTTGGTAGAAACCCTTGAGGGCGACGAGAAAATCGGCGCTTCAATACTATTAAAATCACTTGAAGCCCCTGTAAGACAAATCGCAGAAAACGCAGGTGTTGAGGGTTCTGTAATAGTAAACGAGCTAGTAAACAAAGGTGTAGTAGGATACGGCTATAATGCGCTAACAGAAAATTTTGGCGACATGATGGAGTTTGGCATAGTTGACCCGACAAAGGTTACACGCTCAGCACTTCAAAACGCTGTTTCTGTAGCAGCCACAGTGCTTACAACAGAAAGCCTCGTTTCAGACATAAAAGAGCCAGCACCGGCAATGCCAGCGGCTCCAGATATGGGCGGAATGTACTAATAAAAGGGGCTGTGACGAAATAGAATAATTTTCGTCAAATTGACGGACAGATGTAGG
>CAYJJU010000039.1:0-9283 GCA_964370635.1 uncultured Eubacteriales bacterium
TATAACCACGGCAAGAGCAGAGCCCTTGCCCTACAAATCTGCCATATCATTTGTGTATTATGTCTTTAATGCGACAGCCCCGTTTTTTATTTAACTGAGGTGATTTATAATAATGTAGTGGCGGTCAGCGGCCGCCACTACAAAAATCGGGTAGTTTTTATTCTTCTTTTATTATTTTTAGTCCGCTAATTTCAAATTTTGCCCCGCCCTTACTATCAAGTAAGGCTATTTCACCTTCATGAAACTCTGCAATTTCTTTGCATATGGCTAGACCCAAGCCCTTAGAGCCGCCGGTGCTAAATCCTTTTTCAAAGATATTTTCTCTATTTTTCTCTTCTATGCCACTGCCTGTATCGGAAATTATCAGCGAAACCGTGTCGTTGTCACGCAAAATTACTTCTACGCTAAACTTGCCGTTTTTCATAAATTTATTGCTGTTAAATGCCAAATTTAGCATGAGCTGTATCAGCATCTCGGTATTTGCCATGATGTATACGTCCTCTTCACAGTTTACAACAAACTCATTATCATGTCCATCTAACACGGCTTTACACAAAACCGTGCAGTATTCTAAATATTCGATAAGCGACACTTTAGAAAGCTCGGGTTTTGCCCTCATATCCACGGGCATTTCCAGTAAATTTGATACCAAATCGGCAAGTCGCTTCGCCTCAGTCGTAATAACTTTTAAATTTGTTACCGTGTCTTTACCGATTTCCTCATGTTCAATCTGCATATTGGTGAGCTGTGCATAGCCACTCATGACAGACAATGGCACTTTAATTTCATGTGCTAATTTAGCAAAAAACTCGCTCTTCATTAGTGCAATTTGCTCAAGCATCAGTTTGTCCCTATTGCTTTTTTCCAGCTCAACTTCATCAAGCGCCGCCTGCTGTGCTAAAATTGACATGAAAATTATCACAAACAAAAGCATGCCTATAGGCGTTATGCCCGACCTAGTTATTGGAATTAAGTTGTCGCTGTACCACAAGTCAACCGTTGCCGTAAGTATGAGAATAATAATCCCTATCGTCAAATATGCATCTTTTAGGGTGAAATTTCGTGCTTTTATGTAGTATCGTATTATTCCAACAATTAAAAGCAAAGTGTATGGCACCGCTAAAATTTGTATGACCGTGGAAAACCGCGCAGAATACATAGTCGATAAAACAAATAACATAACGGTCGCAATTAAATTGATGCCAATGTAAATATAAGTTATTATTCGAGGCACTACCTTTGGGTAAGAGGCGTTAATCAGGGTTAATATGGCAACAGGTGTGAGCATGCCCACTAAGACTACTACCCTATAATGTATATACCAATTATAATCATACGGTATTAATGAAACTATATAAAACCACTGGTCACGTAAAGAGAACAGCAGGCAGCAAAAGCTAAGTAGCATCGCAATTTTATTTTTGCGCAAGACTCCGTGTAAGAAGTAATACGCCGCAAGCAGTATCAGCCCACCGCTTAGTATATATGTAGGAAGTCCGATATCGACTATCATTCGATTTATGTTTTCTGGTGTCGAGATATACAAAAATGGAGTAAACCCGCTCTCAGGATGCACAAAGTTTGAAAACTGTATTATAAATTCAACTACTCCGTCTTCGCCACTATATATTCCAAAATGCATATAATTTACACCGGGCTGTGCAATGTCCGGGTCGCTTGAAACCACGCCGACATTTGCAACCTCTACCCCGTTTGCATACATTCTCGTGCCGTAATCGACAGAATATCCTGCCAGCGAAAAATATGTATTGGGCGGAAGCTGTACCACGGTTCTAAACGTGGCATATCTGGCTTCATGAGCATTTGGCACTTCATCACGCATTTTTGGAGCTATGACATCTCCCTTGCTAAAATCTTCGGACGTATAAAGCTGCCACGGATAAAATTCCATCTCCCGTGAAAGCCTCGCAATTCCCTCTTCATAATTTACGTCCATGCCATCGCTTATCCCATCGACAGGATCGGGCAAATGAATAATTAAAGAAGTCCGCTCATACAGCATAAACCAAGCTATACATAATGCCACTAAAACTAAAATGGAGCAAGTAACGGGGTAAAAAAACTTATTTTCCCAAAACTTTACTTTCTTCAACATATGCATCTCCTCTCTTATTTTTACATTAAAATCTATCCCCACGCCCTCTTTTGACATATTATATCAAAATATGCATCTTTTGGTCAACAATATTATTTTGACTTAGAAAATTAAACTTTAGCGTGTAAATGTTTAATTGGTTTGAGAAAACTTAAAAATCCGACCGTATTGGTCGGATTTTCAGACTATCAATAAACCCCTGTGGCAAAAAATGCTCTAAATAAGGGGCGAGATAAGGAATCTTTTTCTATCGCAAAAGATTTCGTTTTCTGCGAAAAACACCTTAGTGCTCAGCCCTAAGAACCCGAAATTTTTTGTTAAAAATTTAGTAAAACTTTTAATAAGCGCCATTATGTCGAAACACTACATCTTTCTAGAGTCGTAATTACTTTATAGTTTTTTCATCGTTTTCTTTTACTATCATATCTAAAAAGCTTTGTGCGTCCATTTGTCCTAGGTCGCCGTCTTTTCTGTGTCTTACAGATATTACCTTGCCCTCTATGTCTTTATCGCCTATTAAAACCATGTACGGAACTTTTTCAAGTTGCGCTTCTCTAATTTTATAGCCTATTTTTTCGCTTCTGTCGTCGACTTCACATCTTACACCCTTGCCCTCTAGCAGAGCTTTTACTTCATATACGTAATCAAGATGTCTGTCGGCTATCGGCAGGAGTTTTACTTGAGTCGGTGCTAGCCATAATGGGAATGCGCCTGCATATTTTTCTATGAGAAGCGCTAAAGTTCTTTCATAGCAGCCTATCGATGTGCGGTGGATGATATATGGATTTTTCTTTTGTCCGTCGACGTCTACATACTCCATTCCAAATTTTTCCGCAAGCATTTGGTCTACTTGAATTGTAATAAGCGTGTCCTCTTTACCGTGGACATTTTTAATTTGCAGGTCAAGTTTAGGGCCGTAGAAAGCCGCCTCGCCTATGCCTATTTTATAATCAATTCCAAGGTCATCAAGAATTTTCTTCATGACGCCTTGAGCCTCTTCCCACTGCTCTTTAGTTCCTATATATTTCTCTGTATCGGCCGGATCCCACTGTGAAAATCTGTAAGAGAAATCTTCATAAAGGCCCAAAGTTTTTAGCATGTATATTGCAAGCTCGACACATGCCTTAAATTCTTCTTCAAGTTGCTCGGGTCTGCACATTAAGTGGCCCTCAGAAATTGTGAACTGACGCACCCTTATAAGACCGTGCATCTCTCCGCTGTCTTCGTTTCTAAAAAGAGTAGATGTTTCATTATATCTTATCGGCAAGTCTCTATATGAGCGCTGGCGGCTTAGATATGCTTGATACTGGAACGGACAAGTCATTGGACGAAGGCCGAAAACCTCTTTGTCCTTTTCCTCATCTCCTATTACAAACATTCCGTCTTTATAGTGTTGCCAGTGTCCTGAAATTTTGTAGATATCGCTTTTTCCCATGTAAGGAGTCTTTGTGAGCTGCCAGCCACGCCTTGCCTCTTCGTCTTCTACAAAGCGCTGTAAAATTTGAATAATTTTTGCACCCCTTGGCAAAAGTATGGGAAGTCCTTGGCCTACATCTTCTGCAGTTGTAAATATTTCAAGTTCACGGCCAAGTTTTACGTGGTCACGTTTTTTGGCTTCTTCAACTTTTTCTAAATACTCATCAAGTGCCGACTGTTTTGGGAAAGCAGTTCCGTAAATTCTATTTAGCATTTTATTGTTTGAGTCGCCTCTCCAGTAAGCACCCGTAAGGGCAGTTAGCTTTACAGCCTTGAGTTTTCCTGTACTCATTAGGTGCGGACCTGCACATAAATCGACAAATTCGCCTTGTTTGTAAAAAGAAAGTTCCTCGCCCTTGTCTGCATGTTCTAAAATTATCTCTTTTTTATAAGGTTCGTCCTGTGCTTCAAGAAGAGCTTCCTCTTTTTGTAAAGTAAAACTACTTAACTCCAAATCCGCTTTAATAATCGCCTTCATTTCTTTTTCAAGTTTAGGAAAAATGTCCATACTGACAGATTCATTAAAATCTATGTCATAATAATATCCATTGTCGACCGCAGGGCCTATTGCAAGTTTTGCATTTGGGAAAAGCCTTTTAACGGCTTGTGCCAGCACATGCGAGGCTGTGTGCCAATATGCCTTTTTTCCTTCTTCATCGTCAAAAGTTAAAATCTCCAGCGTACAGTCTTCCTCTAAAACAGTCCTAAGGTCTACTACCTTGCCGTTTAAACGACCCGCACAAGAGGCCTTATAAAGCCCCATGCCAATACTCTTTGCAAGCTCGGCTATGCTAATACCTTTCTCAAACTCTCTTTCTTCTCCCTTTAAATTAACTTTAATCATAACTAAAATTCCTTTCATGTAATTAATAAAATAAAAAACGCCCCAAAGTCCCTATAAAAGGACCTTGGGGCGAGATAGCTCACGGTTCCACCCAAGTTTATAACTCAATTAGCCTTTAACGGGGCTTAAACGTCTGCCTTAGTCAGCAGATGCTCAGAGTTGGTACCGCATTTTACATTGCCGTTTTCCCTTTCAGCCGGGAGGAAAACTCTCTTTTGCAAATTTAAAAACACAGCTTCTCATCGACGCAAATTTATTACCTACATACTAAACTATTTTGCCGACACTGTCAAGAAATAATTTGAGAAATAATGCAAAAAGTATTTTTTAATTAAATATTTAACTATTATTCACAAATTCCTTGACAAAACAGGGTCTTAGGCTATACAATAGTATAGGAATGCGATAGATTTATTTTTAATGTATTTTAAAGATATATTGCATATATAGGGATTAACGCACCCGTATTATTATTTAAAAATTAAATTTAAAAAAACTTATGAGAAAAGGAGGTGCCAAATGTCTCCAATTTTAGTTGTAATTATCGCCGTTTTAGCGGCAGCAGTTGCAGGAATTGTCGCTTTCTTTGCCGGTATAAATCATAGGAAAAAAAGCGCTGAGCTTTCTATAGGCTCTGCGGAAGTAGAAGCAAAAAGAATAGTAAGTGATGCCATTAAATCGGCCGAAGCGAAGAAGAAAGAATTTTTACTTGAGGGTAAGGATGAAATCCACAAGCAACGTGCTGATGCTGAGCGTGAGATAAACGAAAGAAGAAAAGAAGTCCAACGACAAGAAAGACGACTTTTACAAAAAGAAGAAAATCTTGACAAAAAGATTGATCAAATCGAGAAAAAAGAGCATACTATTGAAGGCAAAAACAAAAAAGCAGACGAATTTTTAGCAGAGTCCGAAACTATAAAAAGAAGTCAGTTTGAAATGCTTGAAAAAATCTCTTCTTTTACTAAAGAACAGGCAAAGGCATATTTATTACAAACTCTTGAAGATGAATTATCAAGAGAAAAAGCTATGAAAATAATGGATTATGAGCAACAAATGAAAGAGGACAGCGACAAGCTTGCAAGAGAGCTTATATCGCTTGCAATTCAACGTTGTGCGGCAGATCACGTATCTGAGGCAGTAATATCCGTTGTACCGCTTCCCAACGATGAAATGAAGGGAAGAATTATAGGTAGAGAAGGCAGAAACATAAGGGCTATTGAAACTTTAACAGGTGTTGACTTAATTATCGACGACACACCAGAGGCAATTACTCTTTCAAGTTTTGAGCCTGTGCGCCGTGAGGTTGCAAGGCTGGCACTTGAAAAACTTATTTCAGACGGCAGAATACACCCCTCAAGAATAGAGGAAACTATTGATAAAGCCAGAAGAGAAGTAGAAGCTACAATAAAATCTGAAGGCGAAAGAGCTGTTATATCAGCAGGTGTAAATGGAATAAACCACGAGCTAGTCAGACTGCTTGGTCGATTGCGTTATCGCA
Organism: uncultured Eubacteriales bacterium; assembly: GCA_964370635.1. Lineage (GTDB taxonomy): Bacteria > Bacillota > Clostridia > Oscillospirales > Acutalibacteraceae > SIG603. The sequence goes on from CAYJJU010000039.1 coordinate 5,935, forward strand.
CAAGCTATGGCCAAAACGTGTTAAACCATTCACTAGAAGTCGCATACCTCTCGGGTATGATGGCATCGGAATTAGGTCTTGACCCAACAATTGCACGCCGTGCAGGACTTTTACATGATATAGGTAAATCACTTGATCATGAAATTGAGGGCTCACACGTCGATATCGGTGTTGATGTTGCAAGAAAATACAAAGAGAGCGAAGCTGTTGTGCATGCAATTGCCGCCCACCACGGTGACATTGAAGCAAGAACTGTTATAGCATGTATTGTTCAAGCGGCAGACGCAATTTCGGCAGCACGTCCGGGAGCCAGAAAAGAAAATCTCGAAAATTACATTAAGCGCCTTGAAAAACTTGAGGAAATTACCGCTTCGTTTGACGGTGTTGACCGCTGTTATGCAATTCAAGCAGGCCGTGAAGTGCGTGTCCTTGTAAAGCCCGAGGTTATTGATGATGAAAAAATGGCATTACTTGCAAGAGAAATTTGCAAGAAAATTGAAAATGACATGAGTTACCCAGGTCAAATTAAGGTTAATATGATAAGGGAAAGCCGTGCCGTTGATTTTGCAAAATAAAACACAAACAATAGGGGCTATCCTGTGTGCGGCCCGAATTCAGAGGATTTTCCTAAGTTTTCGGACAAGCACGTGGGCTTGCCCCTATTCTTATAGAAAAGAAAGCAGTGATATTTATGAATATTTTAATGGTAGGCGACGTAATCGCCGGTGTATCGTGCCGATTTTTAAGCGAAAAACTGCCGGCTTTTAAACGTGAAAACAATATAGACCTCGTCATAGTAAACGGAGAAAATTCTTCCGACGGAAACGGCGTGACCCCTGCGTCTGCAAGAATGCTTTTTGACAGCGGAGCAGACGTTATAACCTTGGGAAATCACAGCTTTAGGCGCTATGAAATCTACGATTATTTAGACGAGCAGGAAGCAATCATCAGACCCTATAATTTTTCAAATTTCGCACCCGGAAAAGGTTATTATGTATATGATATGGGAAGCACCGGCGTTTGCGTCATCAATTTAATAGGTCAGGCCTTTATGGATAATCACGAATGCCCTTTTACAGCACTCGATGAAATACTAAGCGACAAAAGCCTGCCTAAAATTAAAATTGTGGATTTTCATGCCGAAGCCACGGGAGAAAAAGCCGCACTTGCATATTATGCAGACGGCAGAATAAGCGCACTTGTAGGCACGCACACGCATGTACAGACTAATGACGCAATGATACTCCCAAAAGGAACAGGATTTTTAAGCGATGTCGGTATGACAGGGCCAATTTATTCAGTCCTCGGTGTAAAAAGCGAGCTTATAATAAAGAAATTAAAGACTAAGCTTCCCGTAAGATTTGAAACGGCTCCGGGTCCTTATAAGATGGACTGCGCCTTAATTTCAGTTTGTCAAAAAACGGGAGTCTGCCAAAGCATAAAGGCTATATCGCTCAGATAATTAATTATTTATTAATATAATAACGCTATGTTTGAGTTGTATTTAGTATAAATTTATGTTACAATAATATGCAGTATAATTTTATGGATAAATTTTTAGAGGAAGTGTAGTTATGATTAAAGGATTTCAATTAAGAGATGCTATTATCTCAGGCTCAAATAATATATTAAACAACCAAAAATATGTCGATGATTTAAATATTTTTCCGGTTCCAGACGGCGACACCGGCACAAATATGACCATGACAATTACGGCTGCTGCAAATGAACTCTCTAAGCTCTCCGACGATGTGACGGTTGCACAGGTTGCAAAACTTGCGGCATCAAGCATGCTAAGGGGCGCAAGAGGAAACTCAGGCGTTATCCTATCTCTTCTTTTTAGAGGCTTTTCAAAAGGTCTTGCAGAGATGGAAACTGCCGACGGCACAGCCCTTATAAACGCCCTATCTTTAGGCGTTGAAGCGGCGTACGGCGCCGTGATGAAACCTACAGAAGGCACAATGCTTACTGTATCAAGACTTGCGGCAGAGGTCGGAACTTCTGCATCTCACATAGATAGCGGTGCCACATACGTGTGGGGTGCGGCTTGCATGGGAGCTGCCGAGTCTTTAAGAGAAACACCGGAGCTTCTTCCTGTGCTTAAAAAAGCAGGTGTCGTAGACGCCGGCGGACAAGGACTTTGCTTTATTTTCGACGGAATGCTTTCAGTGTTCAAACATGGCACAATAATAAAAGCCGACGAAAATGCAGTGGACGTTTCAAAAATTGACGACGACTTCTTTAGAAGTGCGGCGGCAGAATTTGACGGCGAGATAAACTTTACCTACTGTACTGAATTTATCGTGGGTAGGGATTTAGACTGCACCGAAGACCCTATGGAGCTTAGAAAATATCTTGAAAGCATAGGCGACAGCGTAGTAGTAGTCGACGACGAAGACATTATCAAGGCGCATGTGCACACAGAAGAGCCTGGCAATGCCTTACAAAAGGCACTAATTTATGGACAATTAGTCACAATAAAAATTGAGAATATGCGTGAGCAACACAAGAATATTAGCGCATCACAAAAATCTGTCGATGCCGAAAAGAAAGAAAAACTAGCGCCGGTAGAACCAAGTGAGGGCATAGGATTTGTTTCGGTTGCAGCCGGAGGCGGAATTGTTTCCCTGTTTGAAGATTTGGGTTGCACACATGTCGTAAGCGGCGGTCAAACCATGAACCCTAGCACAGAAGACATAGTCGAGGCCGTAATGGCGACCCCTGCAAAAGTGGTTTATGTTCTTCCAAACAATAAAAATATTATCATGGCGGCAGAGCAAGCCGTTCCACTTGTAAACGACAGAGAAATTATTGTAATTCCAACAAAAACCATACCTCAAGGCTTGTCTGCTATGCTTTCATTTGACTTCGACGCACAGCCAGAGCACAATTTAGAGGCAATGAAAGAGGCTATATCAAAAGTCGGTACAGGTCTTGTAACCTTTGCGGCAAGAGATTCTGAGTACGGCGGACACAAAATTAAAGAGAATGACATTTTAGGCCTTGTAAATGGCAAGATGGAATTTATAGAGAAAAATCCAATAAACGCCTGCTACAGAGTAGTAAAAGAGATGATGAACAAGAAAACTTCTTTTATCACATTGATTTACGGCAGCGATATAACACCCGAGCAGGCAGACGAAGCGTACAGACTCATCAAACGCAAATCTCCCGACCATGTAGAAATTAATTTAGTAGAAGGCAATCAGCCTGTATATTATTTTATTGTTTCTGTTGAATAATAAAAAGGCTGTGACTACTGTCACAGCCTTTAAACTGTCGAGAAAGCTCTGATAGGAAAAAAGTTGCACAAATGGGTAGGCGTAAGGAAACTTTTTCTATCGCAAAA
>CAYJJU010000040.1:0-8328 GCA_964370635.1 uncultured Eubacteriales bacterium
TATCATAGAAAGCCTAGATTTTCACTATTTACAGAGTTTTTTTCACGTTCCCATTAGGCGACTCTCGCTTAAATTCATCGTCACCGTTACAAATAACAATTTTACCTTTGTTTTTTGTTATGCGCTCCATTTCAGCTATTTCATCATCATAAAAATCGCCAACAACATGACCTGATAAAACAACATCAAAGGTGTCAGCTTCGTATGGTAAACTTAAAACTTCTCCGTCTAAAACCTTGATATTTGTAATACTGTTCGCCTTAATGCGGTCACGCATATATTCACGTAACATGTCACAAGGCTCGCTTGCATATACCACTTTAGCATATTTTGCTGCTGCGAATGCAAGTCTACCTGTTCCTGAGCCAATATCAAGCACTACCTTACCTTGTAAATCCACCAAATCATATAGTCTTTGAGCATTCCAATTTTTGATATAATTCACATCCTCCATAATCTCGGGATATGCGTATACTACAAAAGTTTCTATTGCTCTTATAATATTAATTTCTGCGTTTCGTGCTTCTTCTTTGCTAATATTTTCGGTGTTGATTTCTGATACTTCATCTAAGAACTTTTTGCATTCCGGTGCTTTGTGTTTGCAAAACGATAGTACATAAGGGTAAAATTTTAACGCTATTGCCATATCAGTTTTGTATACTTGAGTGTCGCTGTTATACCACACATTTTCTTTCATGATGTAACGAATAATCCATCTGTCAAAGTACAAAAAAGTATCCATCGTGTATTGCTCTGGGTTAATCCAATTATAAGACATATAATCCTCCATTTTTAAGGAGGGTTAAAGTATAGTCACCCTCCTATTTTTTGTTTTGGTGATATATACATTATTTTTCATAATATTCATTCCTTGCCGTTTGTTATTCTAAGCCAAACATCATTGACTATGGGATTATTATAAACTACAAAACGACAAAAGTAAATTGATTTTATGCACAATGTTTTGCAAATACAGGGTATCGTCGATTTTTTTGGTGATACCCTGTATTGTTATGTTAGGGGTGTTTTATTTTTCCGTCTTTTGCCTTTTACATTGTTCAAATTCTCGCTTACCCTCGTCACTCTCGAAGTGTTTTTGTATCTCCGGCAGGAGCACACTTGCCAAACTTTCGAGTTCGTGTTTCGGGACATTTGTGTCATTTTGAATGACGTTGCTATCAGGTGGTTTTTTCTCATACAACCTCCGTAATAATATTTAATTTTCAAGGTACAAACTTGAACGACAAAAACCACACCTCGCAGTCAAGGTGTGGTAAATTCGTTTATGTATTTAATTTATGATATTATTATACTCCCTTTGAGAGTGTTTGTCAAATAGCTTTATTAAAATATCTGAAAATTAACAGAATTTAGGTAGATTTCAATTTTTGAATGATGTATAATAGCTTGTATGTCACTGTAAATTATGCAGTGTTTAATTCGATTTAATGCCATTATGACAGGAGGATAAGCTATTATGGATTTTGGTATGCCAACATTAATCGAACTACCGGGAATTGAAGATTGTGCAAAATTATGCAGTGAATTAGGCTTAAAGTTTATTGAAGTAAATATGAATTTACCACAATATCAACCCGACAAAATAGATGTAGATGAATTTTTATCAATAGCAAAAAAATATGGGATATACTACACTATTCATGCTGATGAGAATTTTGATGCCTGTAATTATAATAGCTTTGTAGCTAAAGCATACTTTGAAACACTTGTAGCCACTATTAAGTTAGCAAAAGCAATTAAATGTCCTGTTATTAATATGCATTTACATGACGGAGTTAGGTTCAGTTTACCTGATAAAAAAATATATCTGTTTGAAATGTATGAAGATATTTATTTGTCATCACAAAAGAAATTTGTAAGAATTTGCGAAGAAGAACTACTAAACAACAAAATTAAAATATGTATTGAAAACGCAAGTGGTTTTCGTTCTTATCATATACACGCTTTAGATATATTAATTAATAGTAATGTTTTTGGATTGACACTTGATATTGGACACAGTTACTGCAATGGTGGTGAAGATGAAAAAACAATTTTATCCTTTAAAGATAAACTATGTCACTTACATATTCATGACGCATATAAAACAGAACATACAAAAAAAGACCATCTTATACTTGGATGTGGAGAAATTGATTTGCATAAATATTTTGATTTAGCAAACAAAACTAATTCTCGTGTGGTACTTGAAACAAAAACTGTAGAAGGACTGAAAACATCTGTTGATTGGATTATAGAAAGAGGTTTGAAATGAAAATAAACTACCAACTTAACTTAAATGATGTATCTCTAAATGATTTATCTAACTTTTGTGTTGGGTGGAAATACCCATTAAGTGGAGAGAAATTATACGAGATACTTGAAAACAGTTATCGTTTTGTTATCGCAAAATCCGACGACAAAGTAGTAGGCTTTGTTAATTCAATATCCGATAAAGTACATTTTGCATTTATTCCAATGCTTGAAGTCCTCCCCGAATATAAAAACAATGGGATAGGAACGGAACTGCTTAGGATATTGTTTGAGCAATTAAAGGATATAACCAATATTGATTTAACCTGCGATGTGGATTTGCAATCGTATTACGAAAAATTTGGAATGTTAAAATCACATGGAATGGTATTTAGAAAATATCTTAATCAAGAGGTAGAATAATATAATAATCAATCTCGCAAGCAGGGCAAGTGTGTACACACCTTGCAAATTGGCAAGCAGGGCATGTGGTGTGCCACTTGCCTGTTTGCCGCTTGTTGGGAGGTATCCCAAACCCTCAAAATCTGCAATAAAATTGCAGATGCTACGCCCCGTAAACGGTGCTAATTTGCAACAAAAAATTACACTTTCGCCCAGTAAAGCGAGCGAAATTATTTTCGTTTTTAGCGCTTATAAAATTTTAATTTTCAGTTGATTTTTAGATTGTTATGTGATATAATGAAATAACAAAAAACGAGAGGTGAGCGAAGTGGAAATTGTAGCAAAACGATTACGAGAATTACGGAACACTGTTAATCTAACTCAACCCAAAATGGCGGAAGCGTTGGATTTGAAAGTCGGTGCAATCAACCGATATGAAAATAATCAGAGTGAGCCGTCTTGCGAAACACTTTACAAGTACGCAAATTATTTTGATGTGTCGCTTGATTACATCTTTGGGAGAACGGAAAATCCACAGGGTACACAGTTTGAGTGCAAGCCGAAATTAGAGCAAAGCCACCCCGAGCTTAAAGAGTTTATCGAGATGTGTTTTGACCCAAGTTCACCGATGAACGAGCGGTTGAAAGAAACACTTTTTCAAATGATGACGGGTGAGGAAATTGATACAAAGAAGTGAGTTTTAATGTAAGAGTATTTATATGGAGGGTAAAACAATGAGCAAATATGATGAAGGTATGAAACTTATGGAAGAAGCATTTGGAAACGGAAAAGACAATTGTATTGCAATTTCTACTATAGCTCTTAGCAAAAGTAATGACGGGAAACCTATGCCAATCGTTCGCACTGTTGACGCATTTTATGAAGACGGCATTTTTTATGTTGTTACAAATGCACTGTCTAACAAAATGAAACAGATTAAGGAAAATCCGCAAGTATCAATTGCAGGTTGCATAATTGAGCAAATGTTCACTGGTATTGGAATTGGCGAAAATTTAGGTTGGGCACTTGACCCAAAAAATAAAGATATTAGAACAAAACTTCGTAAAGCATTTGAGCCGTGGTATGATATGGCTAATAATGAAAAAGATGAAAATTGTTGTTATTTAGCGATACATCTTACTAAAGGAACTTTTAATTTCAATCACTGGGAAAAACTATATCACATTGATTTTCATAATAAAAAAATCATGGAGAGAAATGATACAATATAGATACTTAACTAACAAAATGAGCCCAATCTCCCCAAAACTAAAACCAAAGCGAGGTGGAAAATATGCGAGCCGTAATTTGCGCACGTTACAGCTCGGACAATCAGCGTGAAGAAAGCATCGAGGGGCAAGTTCGTGAGTGCAAAGAATTTTCCGACAGTAGCAAAAAGCTGCTTGAAGTTTTTTGTTTAGAGGGATTTGAATCCAAAATGGCGCGAAGTGGCTGTGCCATAAGCGGTGGGGCTGTCGCAAATGATTTTTGTCATTTGCGACAGCCCCATAATTTTTTGTTTATTCAGAAAGCTTTCTTTCAAGCCAAACGTTGGCTATGTCAAGCGCTAGGTAAAGGCCATTTTTTTCGCTGTGTTTTTCGACTCTTTCCTTAATGCTTACAGTCGGGTCGGTGCAAATAAGTTGAATGCTTACCTTATCTGCAATCTCAATGTCTTTAACTTTTTTCTTTGTTTTTATATCCATTTTAACCACATAGCGGTCTTTCATGTCGCCAAGATATATTGTGTCACCGCATCGAACGAAAGGCTTACCTTTATACGTTGGAAATGGGGTATTTAAAGTTTCACTCATGTAAATTCATCCTTTCGTTTGTTATCTTCTTAAATAAGAACGCACAAGTTCTTTTAAAAGTTCATCTCTGTCAAGTTTTCTTATTATAGAGCGAGCATTTCTGTGAGTTGTTATATAAGTGGGATCTTCAGATAAAATGTAACCCACAATTTGACTTACAGGATTATAGCCCTTTTCATAAAGTGCTTCATAAACTAATGTGAGCACATGGTGCATATCTAAATTGTGAATGTTTTCAACCGAAAAAGCTTGAGTTTCGTCTATAGGGCGCTCAGCCATGGGTACACCTCCTCATAAAATTAATTTTCCTAACCACATTATTAATATACATCAAAATTAAGAATAATTCAAGTCTAAACCTAAAAATTAATAGTATGTTTAAATTATCACTTGAATTTTTTTGTGAGAAATTTAAGCAAACTATGCCTTTCGTTTGAAAGTTGTTTGTAAATTACACAGTGCAAGACCTCGTTTAAAATTTTTGAGTAATCCCTTTTATCAATAGGAAAATCCTCAAGGTCATGTCCGCTTATTGCTAGTTGTTTTAAAGTGTAGCATGTGCCGCTTTGCTCTATAAAATCTATATGATTTTCAGCGTCCTCAAGCTCTTTTAATCGGCTATCTCTAAAAATTGGCGCCTGTGCCAGAATGTCGGCTTTTTTAATCATAATAAGCTTTTTCATAATATCATAGCCGTACATGCTCATTTTTTTTGTAAGCTTATTTTTACTCTTTGGAAAAGGCCTGTCGTGGAGCTTTATCAGAAGCACACATTCTTTCCTTGTTTTGTTATCAAACTTTAAGTCTTTAAGGATATTATCGGCTAATAACATGCTTATGCTTGCGTGGTTTAAAAAATGCGCCACGCCGTTTTTGTCTATAGTTTTGCACTGCGACTTGCCAATGTCATGGAGCAGGGCGCATAGCCTTAATGAGAGTATGGGGGGGACCTTATCAAGTGCATGCACGCTATGGGTGTAGACGTCGTATATATGATAAGGGTTTTCTTGTGATGTGTTAAAACAGGCTTTTAAGTCGGGTATAATTTCAAAGATTAATTCTTTGTGATTTATCAAAACCTCTTTTGCGGATTTTCCTAATAAGAGCTTTGATAGTTCACTGCAAATTCTTTCTTTGGAAACAAATTTTATGTCCCCGCACAGCCTTTTTATGGAATTTGCGGTGTTTTTTTCAATCGTGAATTCTAAAACAGATGAAAAGCGAAGCGCACGCATCATTCTCAGTGCGTCCTCGTTAAATCTTTTAGAAGCATTGCCGACGGCTTTGATAAGTCTGTTATTTAAATCACCAATTCCGTTAAAAATATCCACTAAACCACAGCTTTTATCATAGGCCATGGCGTTCACCGTGAAATCTCGCCTTTTTAAATCTTCTTCTAAATTTGCGGTAAAACCTACGTTTGTGGGGCGACGGTGGTCGTCGTATCCGTCCTCTTTTCTAAAAGTTGTTATTTCTATGCTGTAATTATCGATAATTACTGTTACCGTGCCGTGTTTAATTCCTGTATCGATTGTCTGAAAATCTTTAAATGTATCTTTTATTTGTAAAGGCGTGGCACTGGTGCACATATCAAAATCTTTTGGCATATTCCCTAAAAGCATATCTCTTACACACCCGCCAACAATAAATGACGAAAAGCCCTTGGCAGAAAGTCGCTCAAGGGCTGTGTTTACGTATTCTGGTAAGTCAAATATAAAAGAACTCATACTATATCAATCAAAAAAATGGCTGAGTTTTCGATATAATTTCCAAATAGAAAATTCAAATTGTCGGAAAATGAGGCGTTTTCTATATTGTCAAAGCGTGTAGACTGTATGAAGGCATCAAAGCTGACTTGCTTTTGTGTGCCGGTTTCGTCTATCAAAGTAACAAAACCTTGGCGTGGGTCCATTCCGACTATTAAGGCATAGCTTATAGTTGCCTCGTCTGCAATAACGGAAAAGTTCGTGGTGCAAGACACTAAAACGGGTGTTTCGAGTGTTAAGCTTTCATATATCTGGGCAATTAAATCATAATTTGATAGCCCTTCTTTTAAGGTGACTTCATAATCGGGGAGTGCCGTTGAAATTTGTGTTTCTAATGTCTTGGGATTTAGTAGCACATCGGTGTCAAGCGTGCTTTGGCTTACTGTGTCGGCATTTGCCCAGGTGAGTAAGGTGTTAAGCGCAAGAAGGTCTGCCCTGCTTGATGAAACGGCTTGTATTGTGTCTGTCTTCACTGCTGTTTGATAGTCTCTACTTACCGAAAAGTAAGCAAGCGAGTTGTTTTCTGCGGAGTTAACAAAAAAGTTAAATCCAATTATACAAACTAAAATCGCCGCCGTGCATAAAATCAGTGCGCCCAGTTGTAGCGCCATGCTTCTTAAGGCAAAGGGGAGAGGCTCTCCGTTGTTTAAAAGCACATGAGAAAGGCTGCGTTTTCTCTTTAAAGTTTTATAAGAAATACCGTTTATGGCCTTAGTCAGGTTTTTAGCCGAAAAAGAAGTTTTTGAAGGAGCGGTGCTTTGGACATTTTCCGCATCTTGAAATATATGCATATGGCCGGCGGTTTTAAGGCTTTGCTCTTTTTGGAATCTTTCTTCCATTCTAGAACGCTCAATTTCAAGCTCCAAAGAAAAATCGTCTCTGTCGTCAATCTTAGAATTAGAGTAAATATCATAGTCGTTTTCCACGGCTACCGCCTTGGCCTCGGCTTCCTCTGCGCTTTCATCGCTGTGAGAGGAAATGTCGTTATTCTCTGCGCTTTCATCGCTGTGAGAAGAAATGTCGTTATTCTCTGCGCTTTCATCGCTGTGAGAGGAAATATCGTTATTCTCTGCGCTTTCATCGCTATGAGAGGAAATATCGTTATTCTCTGCGCTTTCATCGCTGTGAGAGGAAATGTCGTTATTCTCTGCGCTTTCATCGTTGTGAGAGGAAATATCGTTATTTTCTGCGCTTTCATCGCTGTGAGAGGAAATATCGTTATTCTGTGTGTCCTCTTCGTTTTGAGAATAAATATCGGATTCAATCTGTGCGTTTACGGCATCAGTAATATCGTCAAAATCTTTTTTGTTGTCTGTCATTGTTTCACCCCGTAAAAAATAATTTATCTCTACAAAATAAAATTATATCAATTTTTTAGAGGAATTTCAATAAAAAATCGCAAATAAATAAAAAGATTTACTTTCAGTGCTTGTAAAATGCTGATTTTTGTTATATTATATATACAAAATACAGTTTGTATACATAGGTACAGACAAAAAAGTAGGAGAGTGTAGCATATGTCACTTATTAATCAATGGAATGAATTTGCAACCCAGCAACAAGAAAGTGAAAATTCACAACAATTTTGGAACGACTATTTTCTAAAAGAGAAAGCAATGTATGAGAAAATTTTGTCAAGGAAAACTCCTGTAAGCGGAACAGTCGAGGAACTTGCGAAAAAATTTGATGTAGATGTAGTCCTAATGACAGGTTTTATTGACGGAATTAACGACAGCCTTAAAAGGCCAATCAAGCTTGAGGAATTAAAAGAGGATACAAATGTTACTCTTTCATACGACAAAGAAAAGCTATATTACAACATGGTTGCGGCAAAGGCAACATGGCTTTATGAGCTACCAATGTGGGAAAATCATTTGAGTGAAGAGCAAAGAAAAGAGCTTTACAAAAAGCAAAAAGCTTCAAAAACTGTTGTTAAGGAAGAAAAAGTAGGCAGAAACGACCCTTGCACATGTGGAAGCGGTAAAAAATATAAAAAATGTTGTGGTAAATAAGAAAATCGACCCTGTCACGGGGTCGATTCAGACTGTCGAAAAACCCGCAACCGCAAAAAAATGAGCCAGCTTGGCTCATTT
>CAYJJU010000041.1:0-7585 GCA_964370635.1 uncultured Eubacteriales bacterium
TTCGTAGGTATTGGTACAATGATAAAACCTCCGATATATCAAAAATGTTTGGCATTAGTGTGAGTAATGCTAAAGTAATACTTTCAAGAACTCGTGCCAAACTAAAATCTCATCTTGAAAAGGAGGGATATTCTATATGAGAAAGCTTTATAATGCAATAAATAATATTGATGATGAATTGATTGAAAATGCTGCCGAAATCACAGCAAATAAAATTATACCATTTAAAAGATATGTTTCTATTGCAGCTTGTTTCGCGGTAATAATTGGTGCAGTAGCTGTTTTTAATAATAACACTCAGTATCCGCCTATTGATTTAACCGATAGGATTGTAATTGAAGAATTTTCAGGCTCACCTGAGTTCTCTGGTTCTATATCTGCTGATGTAGCTGTGAACATCGAGGGAGTTATCACAGAAGTTTCAAAAGATGGTCTTAGCTTCAAACTTGACAATGGCAAGTGGGTTTATATTACTGATGATACAGCAATAGGTCAAACTTGTACAAGTGTCGAACAGAAGGATAGTCTACTTATAGAACCTACTTTTAGGGTTGGGAACTCTATTGCTGGCTTTACATTAGATGAAAACTCTGAAAAAATAGAAGCTTATGCGATTTACACCAACTGGAACTGGGAAAACCCAATAAATTAATTAAAGTGCGACTGCTTTCGGTCGCACTTTATTATTTGTCTACCCTACAAGCCAATCACATCCCAGTTAATACTTGCATTAGGATAGTGAAAATAAATCTTGTAATACCTTGAGACTATGATATTCATTTTGATATAATGGTTATATAATTTTTAGAGCTAACTTGTATTTGACGGAGGAAAACTTATGGATATAAAGAGTTTATTAGAAGAAAAAATTTTAAAAGCAATCGAAAAGCGTTCGGAAATCATAAACGCCTTACAGCTCAAAGCACTTGGGATTGATGAAATAATAGCAATCTCTGAGGCAATTGATGACAAAAAGCTGGCAATTATTTTTGAAGCAATGGAGGCCATAACTCGCACACAGCCTGAAATGGCAACACTTGAATGGTTGTCGTTTGCCGAAAATCATATAGATTCACCCTCTAACAGCCTAAAAAGAGAAGCATCAAGGGTTGTCGGGAATATTGCCCGGCTTTTTGAAAACAATCTTGATGGCTCTATCCAAAAGCTGCTTAAAAACACGAATAATGAAGGGACGGTTGTCCGTTGGGGAAGCGCCTATACTCTGGCAAAAATTATTGTTTTGCCGCATCATGCAAACAGCCCCCTTTTTGATACATTAAAGCATATATGCGAAAATGAAACCGATAATGGAGTTAAAAATCAATATCTAAAGGCAATTAAAAAGGCAGATAAAATGACAGTATGAGCAATAGTTCGACATCGCTCCTTTGGCTCAAATCACATAAAATCCAACTAATCAGACCTCAAACCTGTGCCAAGCATTAAAGCAAGGCACAGGTTTTTTGGCTACTACTATAGTGGGTCAGTTGTCAAGACAAAAAAACAATTCTTTTTTAATGAATTTAATTTGTGAGAAGAAAGAGTGCTCCCCTCTTTCTTCTGCAACCATCGATAAGAGTTGCATAGGATAATACATGGATGCTAGTTCAGAGCTGAATGTAGACGTTCAAAGTTATAAGTGTGCCGCCATTTTTATATTATTTCCATATAATACTTATAACTTAACCTTGCGACCTCTGTGCTATCAAACTTTTTGGCCGTAGCTTTAAGTTTTTCGCTGTCAAAGTTATCGAGATTTTCATACATTTCGCCTATCGCCCGTGTTAAGTCTTTTACGTCATCGATTTCACACATTATGCTACAAGTGTCGTCTAAGAACATTTTAGGGCCTTGCGTTTTTGTTGCCACCACAGGAATACCTGCCGCCATTGCCTCTACTGCAGGTATTGCAAAGGTTTCAACGTCTGAGGGTATAAGCATGCAGTCCATTTTTGTGAAAATTTCTGCAATTTCATCATGGTTTTTTCGCCCGACAAAGCTAACATACTCACTTAGTCCACTGTCATTTGCGTATTTTTTGTAATACTCTAAAAGCTCCCCATCGCCAATTGCGGTATAATGTATTGCAGGAATTTCTTCTTTCAAAGTTTTTATAGCCTCAATAATATTTTCAAGCCTCTTCCCCGGCCTCATCGCACAAAGTGATACCAAATTATATCTTCCCTCAGGCCTTTTCTCTCGAGTCTTATCAAAGGTTTTACACTCTACCACATTTGGCAAAACATCTGCATTTACACCCTTTTCCTTATATTCTTCTACCATAAAACTTGAAACACAGGTGATTTTTGCCTCTTTCATCACTATATCGTTATATTTTTTATTTTGGCAATCAAAAAATCTTAAGTACCCCGAAAAGTGCTCTGTCATGATTACGGGTACATTTATTTTCTTTGAAAGCATCACGCAGGCATATCCCGAGGGCAATGCCACCTGTGCGTGAAGCACATCGGGTTTTCCATGAATTTTCTCATATTTCTTATAGGCTTTATACAGCAACTTTGCATAGGATTTCATCTGCATGTCAAAGCTGAACTTTGAAACATCTAGCATTTTTCTTCCAAAGCATGAGAATTTGTCAAACTTATCTTCAAATTCCTTTTTTCCAAAAAAATAATCCTTTGCCATAGACAAACCATGCCTGTATACATAAAGCATGTTTACTTTTACATTATCTAAAGAGCTTAATGCTTCACAAAAATCTATGTGATACTGCCCCATTAATTTATCGACTCCGTTTGGGTACCAAGAAGGCACTACCAACACATGTAATTTTTCCATATACACTACTCCATCTTTTTTATAATTTACTGATTAATGATAACACATAGCAAAATTTTCGTCAATTACAGGATTTTTTCTTTTCCAGTTTTGCTTTAATAAAAATCATTGCAACACGGGGATTTTTAATGTATAATATAACCAAAAGGAGGTTAATTTTATGAATTTGCCAATTATTTTCACCGCTTCCTTGCTTATAATTGCATCTTTTTTTAACCTTTTCGGTCTGGTTACAAAAAGATATAAGCTGGCCGGAGTTTTTAAAGTCTTTTTAGTTCCCTTAATTATACTTTTATGCTATTTAATTAACCCACAAATGAATTTTCTTATTTATTTAGGGCTTTTATTCGGCTGGCTTGGCGACCTATTTTTGCTCTCTGACAAAAGCCACATGTTTTTACTAGGCCTTAGCTCATTTTTAGTGGGTCATGTAATGTATATGCTTGCCATGGCAGGCGAGCTTGCACTTTATAATATTCCTGTAATCATCATTGTATCGGCTGTGCTTTTAACGCTTATTATACTTATTTATAATAGCCTAAAAAACCATGTTCAAAAAGAAATGAAGCCACCTCTTATCGCCTATCTACTTTGCCTTGTCGGAATTACGTTCTTTTCGGTAAATATTTTCTTTTCATCTATGAGCGTTCACAGCACCGCACTTCTTTGCGGCAGCACTCTGTTCTTTATTTCCGACTATGTCTTGGCACGTGGAGTATTCATTAAAAAAACACCGCTTATTGATTTTATAATAATGTCGACATATATATCCGCACAGGTGCTCATAAGCTCATATTTTTTATTTAATTAAAATTTTTTCTAACTATTTAAAATAAGCAAATTTGTAGAATAAATATTATAGGATGCACTCTGTCATTATAAAGGAGATGATAGTTTGAAACAAGTTCAAACTATCTCTAATTTATGCACCGCACAGTTTGTAACTACGCTACAACGTGCGATGTGCGAATAATACTCTTGTCATTCCTTGTGCTGTACGTGAGAGTGTTATAGGTTTAATTAAATTTTGTGCCGATGTACAGCGGCGGAATGGAGTATTATTATGTTAATTTCTAATGTGCAAAATGCGGTCATAAATAACACCACTAAAATAGGCACTGATATAAACTTTAAGCCGGGCCAAGACCGAACAACTGCGGTTGAGCCTGTGCAAAGAGTAGACGCATTTGAAAAAGAAGGCGCTGTAAGTGAAAGTGTAACTTATGAACCACCAAAAAAACTTACTACTGAACAGGTTGAGGAAATTCAAAGACAAAGAATGGAAGCTATGGCAAACTTAGTAAAAGACACCGTAATGCAGTACGCCACTAACCAAACAGGCTATAATACGGTTTTACATAGCACATTTCAAATCGATGAAAAATCATCCGATTTACTTACCGAAATTTTTGGAAGTCTAGAGGCCGCACTTCCCACCCCTGCCACAACACCCGAGGGTGCCTTGGCAGACATATCAGAAGGCGGAGCGTATTCTATAGAGGCTGTGTCTGAAAGAATTATGCTCATGGCAACAAGCATAGCCGGTGACAATCCCGAAACTCTTAAGGAAATGCAAGAAGCTGTAATAAAAGGCTTTGAAGCAGCGGGACTCGACACCGAAACAGGCGACGGAATGCCTGATATTACCATGGATACTTATGAACATGTTATGAACGAGTTTGACGTACTATTAAATCCTGCTACAGACGAAGAAAATCAGTAATTTTAAGGACTCTCGGCATTATTTGTCGAGAGTTTTTTACTTTTCCTAGGATAAAAGACATAATTTAGTCAAATTTTGTTCATTTTTGTCTAGCTGTTATATTGACGCAAAATTGAACATATGTTATAATTATGAAGATGTCATAACTGATATCATAATATTAATAAGGAGGATTTCAAAATGGAACAAAACAAACCATCAGGTGCGGGCTTTCTTAAAGTCGTTGGAATTTTAATGATAGTATTCGGCGGAATCAGTATTATCATTAGCGGTTTAGCTGCCACTGCTACTATAGCCATAGCTGCATTAGTCGGAGGAGCAGACGACGGAGGTATTACAGGTTTACTAAACCTAATGTCAATCACAGCAGTTATAGGTTCAATTTTACAACTTGTAACAGGTATTTTAGGTGTTGCTTTCTCTAAAAAACCAGAAAAAGCAATGGTATGCATGGTTTTCGGCATTCTAGTATTATTATTAAATGTTGTAAGCTCAGTCATCATCCCACTTATCGTATCAGCTAATCCTTTAGCTTCTACTTTAGCTATTTCAATGGATATCAACTGGTTAGGCCTAGTAATAGGTGCAGTTATGCCTGTACTATTCATCATTGGCGCATCAAAAAACAAAGCAGCGTAATTTACATATGAATTACAAAAACAGGGAGGGCATCACGCCCTCCCCTATTTTTTGTTTATTTTTACCTTAATGCGACAGCCCCTACGATGAAAATTCGAAATTTGGTGTAGGGGACGGTCGCCCGTCGCGTTTTAAATATTAAGCATGATAAAGTTTTGTCGATTGATATTTAGCCTCACAGGTTAAATTCATTCCAAGTCTTCTAAACATTTTCTCATCAACTTGAGATAAAATTACACTTGAATGAACATCACAGTTTTCAAGTTCACTCAGTTTTTCAAGTGCAAGTTTTGCCCTTTCGTCGGTTGCGGCACTTATTGCAAGTGCAATCAATATTTCGTCTGTATGAAGCCTTGGGTTTTTATTTCCCATATGGCTAATTTTTAAATTTTGTATAGGCTCAATTACTGTCCGTGGTAGCAAATGCACCTCATCGTCAATTCCTGCCAAATGCTTGAGCGCATTTAAAATCATTGCCGAAGACGCACCTAAGAGCTGTGAGGTTTTGCCTGTAATAATCGTGCCGTCAAAAAGCTCTATCGCAGCCGCAGGTTGCTCAAACTTCTCTTCTATGTCCCTTGTAGCCTTTATTGTCTTTCTTATGTCTTGAGATATTTTCAAGCCTTCCATAATATATTCAAGCTTATTTGCGACCTCTATGCCCCATTTCCCGTTTACATATGAGCACATTGCCTCAAAGTAGCGTCTTACTATTTCCTGTTTCGACGCTTCCCTGCAAATTTCATCGTCAAAAATGCAGTTTCCTGCCATATTAACACCCATATCGGTGGGCGATTGATACGGAGAAGTGCCATAAATTTTTTCAAACATAGCCTTAAGTATGGGGAAAATTTCAACGTCTCTGTTATAATTAATCGTCGTTTCGCCATATGCTTCTAAGTGGTATGGGTCTATCATATTGATGTCATTTAAATCGGCAGTTGCCGCCTCATAGGCTAAATTGACAGGGTGTTTAAGTGGTAAATTCCAAACAGGAAATGTTTCAAATTTGGCATAACCTGCTTTTACTCCCTTTTTATTTTCATGATAAAGTTGAGATAGACACACCGCCATCTTACCGCTTCCAGGGCCCGGGGCTGTAACAACAACCAAAGAGCGCTCTGTCTTTACATATTCATTTTTACCATATCCATCGTCGCTTACTATAGTTTTAATATCAGAGGGATATCCGTCAATTGTAAAGTGACGATAAGTCTTAACGCCTAGCATATTTAGCTTCTTTTCAAACTTAATTACGCTTGTTTTTTCTGTAAATCTTGTAAGCACAACACTGCCGACAAACAAACCTATAGACCTAAATGCGTCTATAAGCCTTAATACATCCATGTCATAGCTAATGCCTAAATCTCCACGCACCTTGTTAGCGTCGATATCCTCTGCGTTTATGACGACAACAACCTCTGCTTGCTCTTTAAGCTTTAAAAGCATCTTAACCTTACTGTCAGGCTTAAAGCCCGGCAACACCCTTGAAGCGTGATTATCATCAAAAAGTTTGCCGCCAAACTCTAGATACAGCTTATTTCCAAAAGTGTTTATTCGTTCCGCAATTTTTTCAGACTGCATTTTTAAATATTTGTCATTATCAAATCCTAATTTCACGTTTATACCCTCTCAAAATCAATATATAGGCTATTATAGCAGAAATATCGACTACAGTCTACTAAAAAATCAGAATTTTATTTTTAAAATATGTATAAATATTATTTATATAGAATTAATTTTGTCATATACAATCTACAAATTTTATGATAATATAATATCAATAAAATATATAAACAAAAGCGAAAGGCAGTTGGTGATAATTATGTCAAACATTTTCAAAAATAATTCCATATTTGACTATAACAACGACGGCGACACTTCCCTTACCGAGTATATAATAGGTGAAAAAACCATAAAAGAATCAAACGAAAGAATAGAAAACGATATTTTCGATTCAGAACTTGAAGACACCCTTGATTTATTTAAAGAAGATGAGGAAGATATTTTCTCTTTAAAGGATGAAAAGTAAATTAATTTACACATAAAAAAGAACAGGTCACAAAACCTGTTCTTGATTTTTTGGTGGGAGAGAGTGGATTCGAACCACTGAAGCTGAAAGCAACAGATTTACAGTCTGCCCCCTTTGGCCACTCGGGAACTCTCCCATATAAAGAAGCACTTTTAAAGTGCTTCTGCTTTGTTTGCCTGATATCAGGCTATGGAGCTGGTGAACGGACAGCAGAGCCTTGCTCTGCGTATTTCGTAGCACAGCTACTTCAATACTTTTCACTAAAAATGTTCCACCGGAACATTTTCTTAACGTGAAAACCCTCTCAGGGTTCGAGCCTTAATAGACTCTTCTACCTGCATTGAGGTTTAGCAATCAATTTGCTTACATAAAAATGGAGCTGGTGAACGGAC
>CAYJJU010000042.1:0-7252 GCA_964370635.1 uncultured Eubacteriales bacterium
TGCCCTAAAAGGGCAAAAGAGGAAAGTTTTTGCGATAGAAAAAGTTTCCTTACACTTACCCATTTGTGCAACTTTTTTCCTAACAGAGGTTTAAGGGATAATTCAAAGCACAAAGAAAACCCCGAACGCGAATTGCGTGTCGAGGTTCTCGATTGGAGCTGTTAACCGGATTCGAACCGGTGACCTCGTCCTTACCAAGGACGTGCTCTGCCGCCTGAGCCATAACAGCATTTTTTTGTACAGCTTATTATAATTTATAAAAACTCTATTTGTCAAGATATTTTTATTTATATATTATTTTTCTTTAAAACTATTGCATTTTGTAGTATCTTGTGGTATTTTTAATTAAATTATTAATCTATTTGGTTGATGATATCGGGAGAGGGCACGGACAACGTGACGCCGAAGGGGAAAATGCAAAAAACTCTCAGGCAAAAGGACCGATATTTGACAAACTCCGGAAATCTGTTTTACAGTACCGACGAAGCAATCCTTTTAGGAGAATCTTTCAGGTTAAATGACGGGGCGCACTTTTTATAAGTGTGCCCTTTTTTATTTTATTATTTAAATTTTGGAGGAAATTATGGAGAAGAAAACACCGCTTTATGATGAGCATGTAAAGCTTTCGGGAAAAATTGTGCCCTTTGCAGGATATTTACTTCCCGTTCAGTACAGTGGCGTCATAGCAGAACACAATGCAGTAAGAAACGATGTGGGCATATTTGATGTGTCTCACATGGGAGAGTTTTTGCTTAAAGGCAAGGACAGCCTTGAAAACCTTAACAGAATAATGACAAACAGCTTTGATACCATGCAGATAGGCGCTTGCAGATACACTTTAATGCTCTATCCAAACGGCACGCAGGTAGACGATTTAATCGTTTATAAAAAGGCAGAGGACGAGTATTTGCTTGTTTTAAACGCCTCCAACACCGAAAAGGATATAGCCTATATAAGCCTAAACTTAAAAGGCGACTGCATAGGCATAGATTTAAGCGACGAAACGGCACAAATTGCACTGCAAGGCCCAAATTCAAAGGCCGTTATTACAAAATACTGCAGTGAAGAAGATTTACCAGTAAAATATTACAGCTTTAAAGAAGATGTGATGATAGCAGGCGTAAAATGCCTTGTTTCAAGAACGGGTTATACAGGTGAATTTGGCTATGAAATATATTTAAACCCAAAAGATGCACCTAAGGTATGGAGCGCCTTTATTGAGGGTGGCGCACTTCCCTGTGGCCTTGGCGCAAGGGATACACTAAGGCTTGAAGCCTCAATGCCACTTTACGGTCACGAGTTATCCGATGAAATCCACGTGATGTCTACAGGTTTAGGCTTTGCAATAAAAACCGATAAAGAAGACTTTATAGGAAAAAGCGAAGTGTTAAATCCGCCGGCAAACTTACCTGTGCGTGTAGGCCTTAAAGTTACAGGCAGAGGAATAGTTCGAGAAAACGAAGTACTGCTTTCAAACGGGATTCAAATAGGAAAAACCACAAGCGGTACACACTGCCCACATCTAGGTGCCGCCTTTGCAATGGCCTATGTCGATAAGCAGTTTTCTGCACTCGACACAGAGCTTATAGCAGTAGTCAGAGGACGTGAAATACCTGTAAAAGTAGTTTCACTGCCCTTTTATAAAAAATAAAATTTAAGGAGAATTTATATGAAAATTTTAGAAAATTTAAAGTACACAAAATCCCATGAGTGGATTGAGGAAGTAGCAGAAAACACATTTAAAGTAGGACTTACAGACTATGCACAAAGTCAACTTGGCGACTTAGTTTTTGTCAATTTGCCATCAGAGGGCGATGACATGACAGCCGGTGACAGTTTTGGCGATGTCGAAAGCGTTAAGGCAGTATCAGACCTTTACAGCCCTGTAAGCGGTGTCGTTGCAGAAGTTAACGAAAATTTACTCGATGCACCAGAAAGCATTAACGAAGATGCATACGGCGCTTGGCTTGTAAAAGTAAGCGATGTAGCAGATTTTGAAGAGCTTTTAGATGCTTCACAGTACGAAGAATACTGCAATAGTCTTTAAAAACCAGCCCGTCGCATCAATTTATTGAAACGGCGGGTATTTAAATAAGTTAAGGAGAAAAACAATGGGAAGCTATATACCATCAACAAAAGAGCAAGTAAACGAAATGCTTGATATCCTGAACATAAAAAGTTCTATAGAACTTTTTTCAGATGTACCACAGGATTTAATGCTAAAAAAATTAGATTTAGACGAGGGAATTACCGAGCCTGAGCTTATTGAATACGCCGAAAAACTTGCAAGAAAAAACAAGGTTTATTCATCAATTTTCAGAGGCGCAGGCGCATATAATCACTACATACCGTCTATAGTTAAAAGAGTTACAGCAAAAGAGGAGTTTGTAACTGCTTATACACCGTATCAAGCTGAAATTAGCCAAGGTATTTTACAGACAATTTTTGAATATCAAAGCATGATTTGCGCACTAACGGGCATGGATGCATCAAATGCATCTGTATATGACGGCGCAACTGCAGCGGCCGAGGCTGTCGCTATGTGCAGAGAGAAAAATAAAAACAGAGTTATAGTATCAGACAGCATAAACCCCATGGTGCTTGAAACCATTAAGACTTACTGTTTCGGAAATGGTATGGAAGTCGTGGTTTTGGCATCAAAAGACGGAAAAACCGATACAGACCTGTTAGCCGAAACCTTGATTAAGGGAGATGCATGCGTATACGCAGAACAGCCTAATTTTTACGGCATAATGGAAGATTATGAGGAAATGGCAAATATCACACATGAAGCAGGCGCAAAATTTATTATGGGAGTAAATCCTATAGCCGCTTCAGTCTTAAAAACACCTGCAGAATATGGTGCGGACATTGCAGTAGGCGAAGGACAGCCTTTAGGCATGCCTTTATCATTTGGCGGTCCATACCTTGGATTTATGGCATGTAAATCTGCACTTTCAAGAAAACTTCCCGGAAGAATTGCCGGTGAAACGGTAGACTCTAAGGGAGAGCGCTGTTTTGTGCTTACCCTGCAAGCAAGAGAGCAACATATAAGACGTGAGAAGGCATCGAGCAACATATGTTCAAACCAAGCACTTTGTGCAATGACAGCGACGGCTTATATGGCAACTTTAGGCGCAAAAGGCATGAGCGAAACCGCAATGTTATGCTACGACAAGGCGCATTATCTAGCAAATGAGCTTTTGAAGATAGATGGATTTAAACTTAAATTCACGGGCGAATTTTTCCATGAATTTTTAACTACTTGCCCAGTAGACGCAGAAAAACTGCTAAAACATCTGTCCGATAACGATATTTTAGGCGGACTTAATATAAACGGCGACATTTTATGGTGTGCCACAGAGCAAAACTCTAAGGAAGACATAGATAATCTTATTATTAAAATAAAGGAGGCTTTAAACGCATGAAACTAGTATTTGAAAAATCAAGACCCGGCAGATACTGCTCGGTAGTAAAAAAATCTGATGTGGAAAGTGTAACGCTTCCCGACATGTTTTCAAGAAAAACAAGCCTAGATTTACCGGAGCTTTCTGAAATTGACATAAGCCGCCACTATACAGAGCTTGCAAAACAGGTGCATGGCGTAAACGATGGTTTTTACCCACTGGGAAGCTGCACCATGAAATATAATCCAGCTGTGCATGAAGAAATTGTATCGTTTAAAGGCTTTTCAGGTGTTCACCCTTTACAAAGCGTTGACACTGTACAAGGAAGCATGGAGGCACTTTTTGACGCCGAAAAAATGATATGCGATGTAACAGGAATGGATGTCGTAACTTTCCAACCTGCGGCCGGCGCACATGGTGAGTTCACGGGGATTTTGATGATTAAGGCCTATCATGAGTCAAGAGGAGATTTTAAGAGAACAAAAATCATAGTCCCCGACTCTGCCCACGGAACAAATCCGGCTACTACTGTAATGACAGGCTATGAAGTAATAAATATACCTTCATATGAAGACGGAAGCGTAAATGTTGAAAAACTTAGAGAAGCCGTAGACGATACCACGGCAGGTTTAATGCTCACTAACCCTAATACCTTAGGTATTTTTGATAAAAATATACTTGAAATTACCGATATCATTCATAAGGCAGGCGGACTAAATTACTATGACGGCGCAAACCTTAATGCAATTATGGGCGTGGTAAGACCCGGCGACATGGGCTTTGATGTCATACATCTAAATCTGCATAAAACCATGGCCACACCTCATGGCGGCGGAGGCCCCGGCTCAGGCTCTGTAGGCGCTAAGGATATCTTAAAACCTTTCCTTCCTGTTTTCCATCCGATAAAAACAGAAAACGGCTTTGAGTGGCATAATGCAGAAAAGACTATAGGCCGTGTAAAAAGTTTTTACGGCAACTTCTCTGTATCGCTTAAAGCGCTACTTTATATGAAAACTTTAGGCATGGGTGGCCTTAGAGAAGCTGCAAAAACTGCCGTTTTAAATGCAAATTATATGAAACATAAATTTGAACCACACTGCAAAATCGCTCACGATGGTTTTTGTATGCACGAATTTGTAATGTCTTTAGAAGACGTAAAAAAAGAAACAGGCGTCACAGCCCTTGACATAGCAAAATCTATGCTAGACTATAAAATGCACCCACCTACAATGTATTTCCCACTAATAGTAAAAGAAGCTTTGATGTTTGAGCCCACAGAAACCGAGTCTAAAGAAACCTTGGATTTCGCATGTGATGCGGTGATTTCACTGATTAAAAAAGCATATGTAAATCCCGAGGAATTAAAGGCCGCCCCTCTTACAACTCCTATAGGAAGACCTGACGAAGTAATGGCGGCAAGAAAACCTAAACTTAGGTACATGCCATGAGCGTAAAAGCTTATACCATAATCAGCGAAGATTTTAACCCATATAAAAACTTAGCCCTTGAAGAATATTTGCTTTATAATTTGCAAGACGATGAGATTATAATGTATTTATGGCAAAATAAACAGACCGTGGTAATAGGCAAAAACCAAAACTGTAGAGCAGAGTGCAAGCTTGATTCACTGCGAGACGACGGCGGATATCTTGCACGAAGGCCCTCAGGCGGCGGCGCCGTTTATCACGATTTAGGCAATTTAAATTTTACATTTTTGGCTAAAAAAGACATTTATGATGTGCAAAAGCAACTTGATGTAATAATAAATGCCGTTAAAATATTGGGACTTAGTGCCCAAAAAAGCGGAAGAAACGACATAGCAATAGATGAAAGAAAGTTTTCGGGCAATGCATTTTACAGCGCAGGCGACAATAAATTTCACCATGGAACCATACTTATAAACGCCGACATGACAAAGCTTTCAAACTATCTTACTGTATCCACCGCAAAGCTTAAGAGCAAGGGCGTAAAATCTGTAAAGTCAAGGGTGGTAAATCTTTGCGACTTAAACCCTGATATCACAGTAGAGTCGGTGAAAAAAGCACTAGTCACAGCTTTTGAAGGGCTGTACCGCACAAAATCAGAAACTCTCCCAAAAGAAAGAATTGATGAAAACAATCTTGCAAAGCGCTTTGCAAAATTTTCATCAAGCGACTGGCTTTACGGTACCCAGCGAGAATATAACTACACCGTACAGGACAGATTTTCTTGGGGTGGTATAGAACTTTCGTTTTGTGTGAGCGGACAAGTGATTACTCAGTGTGATTTTTTTACCGACGCACTAGACGACACTTTATCGCAAAAAATAGTAGATAGCTTTGTGGGTATTAATTTTGATAAAAACACGCTTAACCTAAAGCTTGATAAGTTAAGCGAAGAAAATCCTCATCTAAAAGAAATAATAAGTGACATAAAAAGCACTTTGACGGAGGTTTAAATGAAACATTTTGATTTAATAGTTATAGGCGCAGGCCCCGGCGGTTATGTCGCAGCCTTGCATGCGGCAAAACTTTCTAAAACTGTGGCACTTTTTGAATTTAGCGAGGTCGGAGGCACTTGCCTTAACAGAGGTTGTATTCCGACAAAGGCTTTGCTTAGACTTTCAAAAATTTACCATGAAAGCGCTCACAGTGCAGAGAGTGGCATAATTTGCGAAAGCATTAATTATGATATGGAAAAAATGTATGACAGCGCGAGAAATTCTGTATCTACACTTCGTGAGGGTATTAAGTCTTTGCTTTCAAAGTCTAAAGTTGAACTTATCAACCAAAAAGCCACAATAGTAGATAGCACGACTGTAAAGGCAGGCGATGAAACCTACACTGCCGACAAAATTCTAATTGCAACGGGAAGCCGCCCTTCCCTACCGCCTATTAGCGGAATTGACAGCAAAAACGTGCACACCAGCGATTACCTCCTGCAAAATTCGGTAGACGCAAAAAGCCTTATAATAGTAGGTGGCGGTGTAATTGGTGTTGAATTTGCACAAATCTATAATAGACTCGGCTGTGAAGTTACAATAATCGAAGCAATGCCAAGGCTTTTACCGCTTCTAGAGCGTGAAGTGGGTCAAAGTCTTTCCATGGTGCTTAAAAAGCGTGGAATTAACGTTATCACAGGCGCATCGGTAAAAGAAATCGGCAATACGGGCGATGATGTAAACTGTACTTATGTTCTTAAAAACGAAGAGCACACCGTGGTGGCCGAGAAAATGCTAGTCTGCACAGGAAGAACACCTAATACCGACACTTTATTTGAAAGCGACTTAGGCCTTGAGATGCAAAGGGGTTATATTCCTGTTGACAAAAACTACATGACAAAGGCAGACGGAATTTATGCGATAGGCGATATCGTACTAGGTGGAACTCAACTAGCCCACGTCGCAGAGGCTCATGCCGCAAACTTTGTAGGCTTAAATTATGAAAATAAGGCAGAAAAAAACATGGAACTTATCCCCTCTGTCGTCTTCACAGACCCAGAAATTGCCTGTGTAGGCCTAGATGCCGACACAGCAAAGGCACAGGGTATAAATGTAAAGACCGTAAAAAAACTGACCTCCTCAAACGGAAAATCAGTAATCGAGGAAGCGGACAGGGGTTTTGTAAAATTATGTTTTGAGCCCGAAACCGAAATCTTGCTAGGCGCAACACTTATGTGCACCCACGCAGGCGAAATGGTGGGCACTATAGGCACATTGATAGCAAACAAAATTACGGTAAAAGAGCTTGAAAAAACCATTTTCCCACACCCAACGGTGAGCGAAACAATAATTTCTTAAAAAAAACATCGCGTTTCGTCATAATGACAATTAATAAAAGTTTTACTAAATTTTTTTCAAAAAATTT
>CAYJJU010000043.1:0-6360 GCA_964370635.1 uncultured Eubacteriales bacterium
TACCTGCAGGCGACTACGACTTGTCGGTGACTTTTAGCGGTGAACAAGTAGAGACTACGGGTACAACTATTGTAAGTATACCTGAGGGCGCACCCGCATCACCCACACCCGCACCCGCATCACCCACACCCGCACCTACTGCGCTGCCTGAAACGGACTCAAACCTTCCACCAACAGGCGATGATAGCAATATTATAATATGGGTGACATTACTATTTATCAGTTTGTTAGGAACTTTGGTAGTGGCAAAAAAGAAATTACTTAAATAAACTTAAACATATTATAGAGCATAGTAATTTCATCTTACTCTGCCGTCGTTAGTCCTTGCACAGGCACTTTAGAGAAGTGTATACAGACGCTAAAGCCCCTGGTGCAAGACAAGTGACACTAAGCATTTTACACAACTGTATTCGGTTTTTAGAAAACTCCGCTGTATTTATATACGGCGGAGTTTTGTTGTTTTTATGCTAATATAATAAGTTAAATTAGAAAGCAGGTATTATCATAAAAAATGAAACGCTAAAAACATTAAGGAAAAACACCTTAATTATATTTTGAAAAGTTGCATTTCACTCGACATATTTCTATTGAAAAGTCAATGAAATCATGCTATAATTTACTTGAAAAGTCAATTAAATTACAATGTTTAGCTATTGAAAAGTCAAGCGAGGTGCATTATGTTATACAGAAAAATAGGAAAAACAATAAAAAAACACCTACAATCAGAGTCTCCTAAAACACTTCTGATTGATGGTGCAAGGCAGGTCGGAAAGACTTTTATTATTCGCCATGTCGGGAAAGAGCTGTTCCAAAATTTTATCGAAGTGAATATGGTCGAGGATTCTTTGGGTGAGAAACTGTTTGAGCAGATTAAAACTGTGGACGATTTCTACCTTAACCTCAGCGTGCTTGCCGGCGATAAAATGAAAGAGAAGTCAAACACCCTTGTTTTTATAGATGAAATTCAGGTTTACCCTCATTTGCTCACACTGCTTAAATTTCTATCTCAGGATAACCGCTTTACCTTTATCGCCAGTGGCTCGCTGCTTGGGGTTACGCTCTCGCAAACCACTTCAATCCCCATGGGCAGTATCCGTAAGGTGCGAATGTTTCCGCTCGACTTTGAGGAGTTTTTGTATGCAAACGGAATGAATGAGCTTGCGATATCTTCACTGCGAAAGAAATTCGAGAGTTTTGAGTCGCTTGATGAAGCAATGCACAATAAAATGATGGATTTTTTCCGTAAGTTTCTGCTTGTTGGCGGTATGCCCGATGCGGTAAATTCTTATCTCACAGAAAAAAACATCTTATCGGTGCGTGAAATTCAAAGCGAAATTCATAGCTATTACGGGGCAGATGCCTCAAAATACGACGATGACAACAAGCTAAAAATTAGACGGGTTTACGATTTAATCCCCTCTAATATGGAAAACAAAAAGAAGCGAATCGTCGCCAAAGATATTGAGAATATCAAGGGTAAAACCTTTAATAACTACATGGATGAATTCGAGTATTTAATCAGCGCCGGCATAGCTTTAAATGTGCAGGCAATCACAAATCCTGTGTTCCCACTGATAGAATCAACCGGCAAAAACCTTTTGAAATTATATCTAAACGATGTCGGCATACTCTCTGGTATTCTTTACAGAAATAATATTCGTGCTATTATTGATGACCAAAAGAGTATTAACCTTGGCTCTGTTTATGAAACGGTGGTTGCAAGCGAGCTTATCGCCCACGGTTACAAGCTGTTTTATTACGATAACCGAAGCCGTGGCGAGGTGGATTATCTGATTGATGATTACGATAGCCTGTCCGTTGTTCCTATCGAGGTGAAGTCCGGAAAGGACTACACTGTGCACAGTGCGCTAAATACATTTGTCGCTAACGAGAGCTACAACATAAAAAAAGCATTTGTGTTATCGAACGAACGAGAAATCACCTCGAAAGGGAAGATTCATTATATCCCGATTTACTTTGTGATGTTTTTTAACGGTGATGCGGTGACAGGAGTTGAGGGACTGGAGTTTTAAAACAGTTTGAAGTTTCCCGTTTTTCAGGCGACAAAAGCAGCGACAGTATTATTGTAACGATGTCGCTGCTTTATTATTTTACTAAATAACATATCCTAGTTTACCTTGTTATATGCCCACTATATCCCAGTTAATACTCGCACAAGGATAGTCAATATACTTTCAAATTTGAAACTGTATTGACTTTTGCTTCTCTTGGTGATATAGTTTCAATATTGAAACTATATTAAATGAGGTATTATATGAGAGAAGCATATTTTAGATTTATGAGTGCGGTTGATATTGACTGCTATAAAAGTATCCGTGAGAGTGAAATCGGTAGCACTCTGCCATATTCCGATATTTTGCAATTATTTATCATAAACCACAAGCAGAACATGACTGTTAGTGAGCTTGCCGATAGGCTTAATCTTTCTCGCCCTGCAACAACTCAAAAGGTAAATGAACTTGCAAATAAAGGTTTGGTTGTAAAAACTGGGTCTACCGAAGATAAAAGGGTAACTTATTTATCTCTACCAGACAGCTTAATTCAAAGTGGTAATGGTACGAAGTCTGCCTCCCTTATGGATGCAGTTGATGAAAAATTTTCTAATGATAAAAAAGCCGTATTTTCGGAAATACTAAACTTTATGGCAGATTACTTGTTGGAGGACGATAATAAATAATGAGAAACGAATTTATAAAAATTACAGGTGCAAGAGAAAACAACCTAAAAAATATATCGGTAGAAATACCAAAATACAAACTTGTCGCTTTAACCGGTGTATCCGGCAGTGGTAAGAGCAGTTTTGCTATGGATATACTGCAAAAAGAATGTCAGCGTCAGTATTTAGAATCAATGGGAATGGTGACAGACGGGCTTAACAAACCACAAGTAGACAGCATTGTTGGACTTTCACCGTCAATTTCAGTAGGTCAAAGGGTGCTTTCAAAAAATCCACGCTCAACAGTTGGCACATACACCGAAATACTAACCTATCTCCGCATATTATACGCAAAACTTGCGACAAGAATTTGCACTAATTGTATGGGTGAAATCTCTCCGAATTTTGATGAAGATGAAGAAATTGATTTTACAGACACCTCTTGCCCTCACTGCAAAACCAAGCTATCACATCTTAGTATGGCAAGTTTTTCATTTAACAAAACAGAGGGAGCTTGCCCAAAATGTAAGGGTATTGGTGTTGTAAAAGATGTGGATTTATCTAAGCTTATTGATACAAGCCTTACTATAAAAGAGGGTGCTATAAAAATTTGGGGTAACGAAACTTTTTGGGAGCATTATTCAAATACATTTGAGGCTTGTGGCAAACATTATGGTTTTACTTTTGATGTTTCAAAACCTGTTAAAGACTATAACGAACTTGAAATGCTCGTACTTCTTGATGGTGTTGACTGCGAGAAGTTTAAAAAGCAGTTTCCCAATATCAAAAAGCCAAAACGAGTTATGGACGGTTATGTCGAGGGACTTCGAACTTTTGTAAATAAAAAAGTGGTGGAGTCTGCTACGAAAAAAGTCGCTAATCCTGTTATTGCAAATGCCATTGGAAGCACTCCTTGTGATGAATGTCATGGTGCAAGGCTTGGATTTAACGGCAGGACTGCAAAACTTTGTGGTAAAACCATAATAGAAGTCAGCGCTTTTACAATGTCGGGATTTGTGGAGTTTTTGGAAGAAGTTTTGTCAAACCTATCTCCATCTGCTAAGGAAATTGCGACAGTGGTAATAGGTGATATTCTGAAACGTGCAAACGGTATTATAAAAATCGGACTTGATTATCTTTCGGTAGACCGACCAGTTAGCACCCTTTCAGGCGGTGAAAGCCAGCGAATTCGCCTTGCCAGTATTTTGGAAAGTGGGCTTACAGGGGTACTTTACATCTTAGACGAGCCTACCACAGGTCTTCATGCAAGAGATACTTTGCTACTGCTAAAAGCAATAAAAAAACTGCGTGACCTTGGCAACACAGTTATCGTTATTGAGCATGATATGGATTTTGTAAAGCAGTGCGATTATGTCATTGATTTTGGTGTCGGTGCAGGCTCTCTCGGTGGTGAAATTGTCGCAAGTGGCACAGTTTTGGAAGTTTCACAAAACAAAATTTCCAAGACCGCGAAGTATTTGAGGGAAGAAAAAGCCAAGCCAAACGATAAAAAGATAAATGCGAGTAGATTTATCGAAGTTAAAAATGCCACTGTGCATAACCTTAAAAATATATCGGTGAACATTCCACTCGGTCAGCTCGTTTCTTTCGCCGGAGTTTCCGGTAGCGGGAAAAGCTCACTTGTTTTTGATGTTATAGAACAGAGAAAAAATGCCGATAGTATTAAAGGATTTGAACATGTTTCAGAGGTAATTAAAATTGACCAAAGTCCAATAGGCAGACAAAGCCGAAGCAATATCGCAACCTACACAGAAGTTTTCACACTCATAAGAGAACTATTCTCAGCTCAAGCTCAGGCAAAAAAACTAAAACTCAAGCCTTCCGATTTTTCTTTCAATGTTAAAGGCGGTCGCTGTGAAAAATGCGAGGGACTTGGAGTAATTGCCCTTGATATGCAGTTTTTAGATGATGTGGAGGTTATTTGCCCTGTTTGCAAAGGGCATAGATTTAAGAAAAAAGTGCTGTCTGTAACATATAATGGCAAAAGTATTTCTGATGTTTTGAATATGACTGTGCTTGAAAATTTGGAGTTTTTTGCGGGAAACCACGAAATTTACAAAAAACTTAGTGTTATAAACGAAGTCGGTCTTGCATATCTAAAACTTGGACAATCGACAACCACACTTTCAGGCGGTGAATGCCAAAGACTTAAACTGTCAAAAGAGCTTGCAAAAGGTAATAGTGGTCACACATTATATCTTTTGGACGAGCCGACAACAGGACTTCACCCAGCAGACAGCGAGAAACTTTTGGCACTACTTCAAAAATTAGTATTGCAAAATAACTCTGTATTTGTGATTGAGCATAACACAGATATTTTAGCTAAAAGCGATTACATTATCGAGCTTGGACCATTCGGTGGCGATAAAGGTGGCAAGATTATAGCCACAGGCACACCATTTGAAGTTTCGCTCTCTGGCAATAGTGTAACAGGTAGATATTTGTAGTGACCCCCAAAAGTTAGACTTGACTGATGTTGCTACACTTTTTTATGCAGCTTAAACGCAATATTACAATTATAGAATATGCCGACGTGGTGCTTGCTTTTTGGGACGGCACTTCCCGAGGCACAAAGTTTGTCATCGACCATTGTAAGTAGCGAAATATTCCCATCAAAATTTTCGTTAAAAAACATCACTAAATGTCAATAATCACTCCATCAGCTTTTGCGGGCAATTTTCTGTGAAAAAACAGTAATTTTAATGCTTTTTATAGTATATATAAATTGACATTTCACGTAAACTACAGTACAATAGAAATAATTATATTACAGCATATAGATAAGTAAAAATAACGCAAATAATCGGAGGGAATTTATGAAAACAAATAGCAGGAAGATATTATCATTGCTACTATACCTAGCGCTTGCGGTGGTGCTGTCCACCGCATCTATTTCAGCGAGTGCGACGGACACTTACAGCACATGGGACGAGGTAGCAGATGCCGCAGTCGATGGCACTGACTACACCCTGGACGCGGACGGCAATATGGAAATCCACACAGCGGCAGGGCTTGCATACTTTGCACAGCAAGTCAACGACGGAACAAATGTGTTTTCAGGTAAAACTGTAGTTCTAACTGATGATATCGTCCTAACTGACTCAGGCGTGACGGGATACAGCGGCACAGGCAATGTTATGGATGCTACCGTGACCGCAGATAACAGCTGGCCTGCTATCGGCACAACTACATACCAATTTACAGGTACATTTGACGGACAAGGCCATACCGTAAGTGGTGTGTACATAAATGCGGGCTTAGGCACAGGCTTGTTTGCGTTTACCGCAAGCGATACTGTGATACAAAATGTGGGCGTGATTAACTCCCATATAATAGGCTTTGATAATGTCGGCGGTGTTGTCGGATTAAACAGGGGCACAGTGCAAAATTGCTATAACACAGGCGCAGTCAGCGGAACTAACGGCGTCGGCGGTGTTGTCGGAGTTAACTATAGCACAGTGCAAAATTGCTATAACACAGGCGCAGTCAGCGGAACTAACGGCGTCGGCGGTGTTGTCGGAGTTAACTATAGCACAGTGCAAAATTGCTATAACACAGGCGCAGTCAGTGGAGACAGCAGCGGCGGTGTTGTCGGATTTAACTTTGGCACAGTGCAAAATTGCTATTTCTTAGAAGATAGTGCTACCAATGGTATAGGTAGC
>CAYJJU010000044.1:0-5782 GCA_964370635.1 uncultured Eubacteriales bacterium
AGATAGGTCTTACCACACTATATCTACGGTAATGGTATTAAAAGAACCAACAGACATAAGCGTAGCACCGAATATCATACCTACTTATAATTTACAAGTGCTACTGACTTTCATAGCTTTTTCGGGAGTTTTAACGGTAATCTCGGCACTTATTCAAACGATTTATATAACAAGAATTAAACCGACGGTGTTACTTACTAGCAGGAGGTAAAAATATGAACAGCATAAAGCGAGCATATTTTAATCTAAAATCAAATATGAGTAAGACAATTTTGCAAATAGTAATTTTTTCGGTAGTATTCGCTTTTATTGTCGCATGCCTAATTATTTACCAAACTGCTGATGATTATGTGAAGACCTTGGAAATGTCTGTTAAGAATGCGGTGACTGTAAGTGGTGTAGACGTAAAATCTATTATTTCGGGTGCAACTACAGGCGCGCATATTTCTCTGCCAGAAAATATGATAGAAAAACTTATCGATGTACCTTATTTGAAATCGCATAATTATTCGTATTGGGAGTATATCGAGTATAGAGGAAAGTACCATCTGGTGGAAAATTCAATCCCTGACAACCCGTATTCAACAAATTCTGAATTTGATGCAACTATATATACTGTAGTAAATTCAAAATATGACTATGCTTTTACTGTTGGTGGTTACAATTTGGTTGAAGGTAGGCATGTAAGCGAGAAGGAGCAGAGTCAGAATGTTGGGCTAGTATCAAAAGAGTTTGCTCAAATGAATGACTTAAGTCTTGGAGACGAGGTCTTGGGTTATACAGATGAATTTTTTAATCAAAGGGATACAATTGAATATCGATTTGAAATCATAGGCATATTTGAAGGGCCAGATGGCATTTTCTTAGAAGGATATGGAAGTTCACCGACTGAACTAATAATAATGCCTACAAAAGCTTTTTTAAATCTACAAACTAGAGAAGAAGAAACACTTTTAATAAGCTTATACTTTGAAACTTCCCATGATGCGCAAACTTATGTCAAATATGTAGAGGATAACTTCAATGTGAGAAAAGTGTTTGAGACGAGATATGATTCTACACCACCACCTGTTCCAAAGGATGCGGAAAATTTTTCGTTTCAAGAATTAATGGAATATTATTATGAGAACTTATATGTAGATATTAAACTGGACACAGAGTGGTACGAAATGGTTGCAGAGCCGATAGAAAGAGTGCGGGACTTATCAAGTTTTGTACTTATAGGATTTGTTGGCGGAGCTATTTTGATACTCGTACTGGTTTCAAGTAACTCTATAAAGAAAAGATACCGCGAGTTTGGAGTTTTGCTCTCTATGGGTGAAAGTAAAGCAAATATAGTAACGCAAATATATGTAGAGTCGCTCACTATAATAGTAGTCTCAGCATTAATTGGATTTTTACTCGGCGTTACGCTAGGGGTGCCGACGATACGACACTACACAAGTAGAGCGTACGAGGCTCAATTGGTGGTGAACACTCAGGTGAATGCACTAGCAAACGATAAAATATATGAGCAAAACTATAATGGCATAGATGAAGAATATTATTCAGCAAGTTATGATTTAAGCTTTAAAATGCCAAATAAGTTAAGCGTAGCGCCGAATATCATACCGACTTATAATTTACAAGTGCTACTTACTTTCATAGCTTTTGCAGGGGTTTTAACAATAATCTCCGCACTTATTCAAACGATTTATATAACAAGAATTAAACCGACGGTGTTACTTACAAGCAGGAGGTAGACATATCTTTATTCCTACAGACACTACTTTAATCGTCTTTTCTATTCGGGAGAAACGGAAAGACCCCTAGAAAAAATGGCAAATTTCATTAGATTTTTTATGCTTGCAAATTTATAATGTAAGCATAAAAAATAGCAACTCAAAGTTAAATCATTTTGGTCAGTAATCAAACAAAACCAGAAGAAATGATAAAATAATGAGTAGCTATAAGGATATTAAATTTTAACGCAAAAATATGGCATCTAAAATACGTTGTGCAATAACAACTATTTCACTAGGCACTGGGTACTAATGACTCTGCCATTTTGATTAGCTCGTCTTTATCAAGACCAAATAAATCAAACATATATGCGTCTGTACTCCAGTAAATGTGGTAGTGTCCTTTAGTTTCTGATAGAGTTGCACTATATTCATTTATAAATATATCTTCACCCGTAGTAAATTCAGCATCATAAGTAAAGGTGGAATTGCTAATTATGAATTGGTTGAATAAAATAGAAATATTTTCACTATTCAAGTATTCGGTAGTGACGGCAGTTGTAGTTTTAATAGAATTTGCCACTTCGTATCCGTTTGGCACATAACTAGGGTAGTATGCCTGTTCAATTTCTGTCGGTGCATCGGGTGAATTGAAGAAGATATCTGTAAAATCTTCATGTATCTCAACGAAGAAATTTCCTGTTGCGTTTCTAGCGTCGGCACTGACTAAAATTGTCATATTAATTAGCATTACCGCGGCGATTAAGGCTGCGACTACTCTTCTTTTAGTGTTATATAGAACTTTATACCTAAAGCTATCAGAGTTTTTTAATAGCTTGTCCATTCTCTTTTTGTGCTTTTTGGAATATGAAAACGCTCCGGCAAGCGCTAACTCGTCGGGAAGTGTAGTGACATATTCTTTTTCGATGCGTTTTAGTATAGACATTAAAGTGGAATCACTAAAAATGTCTATGTCTTTTGATTTTTTCAAAACATATTACCTCGCTTTAAAATTTATCAGAGTAACTCCTTGAGCATGTTTTTAGCACGTTCAAATCGCTTATGTACAGTCTTAATTTCCACACCAGAAATATCAGCAATTTCTTGATACGAAAGACCATACACAGCTTTCATAATAATGATGTCCTTATATATGGGTTTAAAGCCATTAATCTTGCTATATAGAGCTGCGGTTTTTTCATCTTCCATATATATGTCTTCTGCAGTAAGATATGAAGTAGAAACCTCTTCAATATCATCAACACTAAGAATTTCAAATTTTGAGTTTTTTCTGTAAGAATCTATGCAGACGCTGTTTGCAATTCTAGCGATAAGTCCTTTTGTTTCGAAACTATCGATCTTATCGAAACAATGGAGATATCTAATAGCTTTTAAAAAAATATTATGCATCGCATCTTCTGCATCGCTTTTGTTTTTAAAAAATTTATTTGCAATAGCGTAGACAAACCCATTGTATCTAAGATAAATTTGAGTAAATTTATCTTTCTCCTCTTTTGTATCAATAACACTTAAGTAAAGTGATAACATATTTTTTCCCCTTATAAATGCAATTAAATCGTACATTAATCATTAACCACATATTATACTAACGTATTAATCGCATTATTTGCGACAAAAATTTAGACAATTTTATATTTTTGGTATATCGAATAAAAACACAACGCTAAATATAGCTACTTTGACACAGTAAGTCGTATTCTAAAAATTTTGTCGCAAATAAGTAATTGAATTCGTTATATATATATAGTATTAAAGTTAAAATGTAATCGGATGCAACGTTTACAGATAGGGAGAAATGATTATGAGCAAGATTTTAGAATTTAGAAACGTGGACTATTTTTACGGAGGCAACAACAGGAAGGTAAGTATTTTAGAAAATGCAAGTTTTGACTTTGAAAAAGGTAAGCTTTACACGATAGTAGGGCCGTCAGGCTCGGGTAAAACCACGACCCTAACCCTTGCAGGAGCACTCGAAGCGCCTAAATCGGGTGAAGTTTTGTTTGATGACAAAAACCTTAAGGACATAGGCTATACATACTATAGAAACAGCAAAATAGGCATAGTTTTTCAAAGTTACAACCTTTTAAGCTACCTAAACCCCATGCAAAATGTGATGACGGCCATGGAAATATCTAAAAATGATATTCCAAATAAAAAGGAAAAAGCAGAAGAGTTACTTCTTCGCATGGGACTTACAAAACAGCAGATGAAAAGAAACATAAATAAATTATCAGGTGGCGAGCAACAAAGAGTTGCAATTGCAAGGGCGATATCCACAAATGCGGACATAATTTTAGCCGACGAGCCCACAGGAAACCTAGACGCCGACACGGCAAAAGGCATAGTCGACATTCTAAAAGACTTAGCACATGTCGACCAAAAATGCGTGATAGCGGTAACCCACTCGGAAATTTTTGCAAGTGAAGCCGATGTTGTTGTAAAGCTCGAGGGGAAAAAGCTTAACGCTTGATAATAAGGAGGGTTAAAAATGAACAGCATAAAAAGAGCGTATCTCAGCCTAAAGGTAAATTTGAGCAAAACAGTTTTGCAAATAACAATTTACTCGATTGTATTTATGTTCATTGTCGCATGCTTAATCATTTATCAAACCGCTGACGATTATGTGAAGACTTTGGAAGTGTCGGTTAAGAATGCGATTACGGTTAGCGGTGCGGATATTTCGGTTGGAGAAAGCGGTGCGACTAAAGTAAGTCAAGTTTACCTAACACAAAAAGAGGTGGACAAATTATTGGAGTTCGACGGTATTGCAGGATATAATTATTCACTTACGCAATATTTAGACTATGGTGGAAAGTATAAGCTTTTTGAAAGTTCAACAGATAATCAGTATCTGATTGAGACAGGTGCAGACGGCACTTTATATACTTCCGTTGATACAAAAACTGATATAGCTTTTACCGCCTTTGGTTTTTCGCTTGTCGAAGGGCGACATATAACAAAAGACGATGCCAATAAAAAAGTTGGAATGATATCAAAAAAGTTTGCAGACATGAATAACTTAAACATTGGAGATATGTTTACAGCAGTTTCAAATTCTCAGGAGAAACTAAAATTCGAATTTGAGATAATAGGCTTATTTGACGGTGTTGACGGCGATTTTCTTGTAGGTACGGGACAATCGCCCGAAGAAATTGTAATTATCCCATCACAGTCAATTTTTATGTATCAAAACGAAGATGCAAGGATATTTGATTTTATAACGACGGTAAGTGTTTATTTTGATAACCATGAGGACAGAGATAAGTATATTAGTTTTGTTCAAAACAAGTTTAATGTGCGAAAAATATTTGAAACGAGATATGACTATGCACCTCCACCGATACCACAAGAGGCGCAAGATTTAAGCTTTGAGGAACTGTCAGATTTCTATTATAAAAATATGTACCTAGACATCAATATTGACACAGAGTGGTATGAAATGGTGGCGCAACCTGTAGAAAAAGTGAGGGATATATCAGGGTTTGCACTAATCGGATTTATAGGAGGAGCGGTTTTGATACTTGTACTGACATCGAGCGTTTCTATTAAGAAGAGATACAATGAATTTGGTGTTCTTTTAGCAATGGGCGAAAGTAAAGCTAAAATAGCTTTACAAATTTGCTTAGAAACTTTCACAACAATATGCACAGCTGCAATCGTCGGTTTGCTCATTGGTATAATTATGGGTGTGCCCTTTGTATCAAATTATACTAACAGCGCCTACCTTGCACAGTCGGAGTTGGACAGTCAAGTAAATGAAATTACAAATTCGGAGTTTACAGAGAGCTTAAACAGTGGAGTTAGTAGAGAGTACCACGTAATAAGTGTATATCTCGTGCGGAGAACTCCAACAGACCTAAGCGTAGCGCCGAATATCATACCGACTTATAATTTACAAGTGCTATTGACTTTCATAGGTTTTGCAGGAGTTTTAACAATAATCTCCGCACTTATTCAAACGATTTGTATTACAAGAATTAAACCGACGGTGTTACTTACAAGCAGGAGGTAGAATATGAATTTTATTAAAAGAGCAGTTA
>CAYJJU010000045.1:0-4435 GCA_964370635.1 uncultured Eubacteriales bacterium
CCTTGCGCTTTTAGGCGCAAGGACTTCATGGCTAAAAACTTGCCACAGGCAACTTTTTTTAACGCCATTCACCCTCTCAGGGTTCGAGTCCCTGTTGCATAAAAAAACTATAAGACAAGCTTTTGCTTGTCTTATAGTTCTCTGGTGGACCAACAGGGACTCGAACCCCGGACCAACCGGTTATGAGCCGGTTGCTCTAACCAACTGAGCTATTGGTCCTTAAATTTAACGAAGCTTATTTTATCACAGTTTTGTCATTAAGTCAACTGTTAAATCAAATTTTATTTTATACCCCTTCTTTTTTTAGGGGATTTCTGATTTTTTGGGCGAAAAGTGCGGCTAAAATTGCCACTGCGCAAATTACCGCGCATAGCAAGATTACGCTGTCCCAGCCGAAAATCATGGATACCACGCCTATTGCGTAGCTTGATATCGCCGAGGATATATAGGCAAAGCAGTTAAGTGTTCCCGTTACGGTAGAGGTTTTTCCGTATTTTGAAAAAAACATTGGAAAAACGCTTAGTAGCATGGTGTTTATTCCTAAGGTGCAGGCGGTAGATGTCGATAATAGCAGTACGGCGATAAAAACCGAGTATTGCCCGAAAAAATATAGGAGCAAAAGAAAGATGAAAGCAAATAAAAACATTAGGCTAACCGTTTTTATAACGCTTTTTATTTTTATATTTATTTTGCTTGCGACAATTACTCCGCTTAAATTTACTATGGGTAGGACGAGTGTTGTCAAAATTGATGCCACCGAGTCCATGCCGAAAAATTCGGAAATGTAGGTAGGTGCCCACATGGTCACGCCGTCTTTTATCACGCCCTGAGCCATTACAAATATTATTACAAAGATAAAAAGTAGCGTCATTCCTGATTTTTTTGGCATTTTTTCATAGGTGATTTCTTTTTTATCTTCTGTGCTTACAGCCGTGGTGGGGCTTGTGAATTTTATCCACACAAAGGAGCTTATTAAAACGCATATGCCAGACACGAAAAAAGCCGTGCGCCATGAGCTTAAGTAGATGCAAACTGCGGTTAGTAAAAAAGATAGTATAGTACCGCACGGTATGGTAAAACTTATTTTTGTAGCCGCAAAATACCTGTCCTTTGACTCAAATCTCATGGCGAAAAATCTTATGAGCGGCGACCAGACCATGGAGAGCAGCAAGCCGTTGAAAAACCATAATACATTTACTATATATGGCGAAAAGGCAAAGCTTAGCAGTATATTTACAAATCCCGAAAGGAAAAGGCCGCAAAATATCATTTTTCTAGGTGCGAATTTGTCGCCTAATATGCCGTTTATGAGTTGCCCTGAACCGTAGGCGAGGAAAAAAAGAGTTCCGGCAAGGCCTAAAATAGACTTGTCCCAAGACGTGTCTAAGATAATTTCCGGCAAGGCGGCGGAATAAACACAGCGGCCGAGATATGCCGAAAAATATGCCATAAAGCCCAAAAGAAAAATTTTAAGACTGTTTTTACTGCTCATAATAATCTCTTTTCCGTTAAATTTCCCATACATCATACTACAAAAATTAGTTTAAATCAAGTAATTTAGCAATTCGACTAATATTAATATAAATTACCAATATTATTATTAATTTTAGTGATATTGTATGTACAAAACCTCCCTTTTGATATATAATAAGAAAAAAGGGGGATTGGCATGAAATATAATTATGATATTGCAATTTTGGGTGCAGGCAGTGCCGGTCTTGTTGTTGCGGCAGGCAGTGCGGCGCTGGGCGCAAAGGTTTTGCTAATAGAAAACGACTTAATGGGGGGCGACTGTCTAAATTATGGCTGTGTTCCAAGCAAAAGTTTTCTTCATGCGGCGCATTTGGCAGGGCGCATGAAATCTGCCGATAAATACGGGGTTTTTGCAGAAAATCAAACTGCCGATGTATCAAGGCTTATGGCATACGTAAAAAGCGTAGTAGATGGCATAGCTCCTCATGATTCGGTGGAACGCTTCGAGTCTTTGGGAGTAGATGTAAGGCTTGGAAATGCAAGTTTTGCCGACAGTCACACCCTCGTTTTAAACGGCGAGAAACTTTCGGCAAAATCCATAGTAATAGCCACAGGCTCTACCGCCTTTGTCGCAGATATTGGGGGACTTGCAGGCCTGCCGTATTATACAAATCACAATATTTTCAAAATGGAAAAACTGCCGAAAAGCTTGGCAGTGCTTGGCGGTGGGCCTATAGGGCTAGAGCTTGGACAGGGTTTCTCAAATTTAGGGGTCAAAGTCCATATAATCGACAGAAATGAACGGCTTTTTAATAAGGACGAGCCCGAGGTTTTTTCCGTCATGGAAAATAGCCTTAAAGCCGACGGAGTAAAACTTTATTTGGGCAGTTCCGTAGAAAAAATAGAAAAAACAGAGCTAGGTGTAAAAATTCACTGCAAAAAAGATGACGAAAGCTTCACAGTAAAGGCGCAGGAGCTGCTTGTCAGCATGGGAAGAGTGCCGAACAGTAAAAATCTTGGGCTTGAAAAAGTTGGTGTAAAATTAAATAGGCATGGATATGTGCAGACTGACGACAGGTTGCAGACTTCTGTGAAAAACATATATGCCTGTGGCGACATAACAGGCCCATATCAATTTACCCATAGTGCAGGCTATCAAGCCGGCGTGGTCGTGCAAAATGCGCTGTTTGGGCTGTCGGCAAAGGCGAGTTACTCAAATATTGCGTGGTGCACCTACACAAGCCCCGAAGTGGCGCATGTTGGAGTCTTAGAAAAAGAAGCAGTGGAAAAGGGCTTGCAAATAGAAACGATTTTTATTTCTATGGGAGAAAATGACAGGGCGAGGGCGGAAGAGGATACAGACGGCTTTTTGAAGCTGATACTCGACAAAAAGGGGACTGTTATAGGTGCGACTATGGTGGCAGAGCACGCAGGAGAGCTTATAAGCACGGCGGCGCTTGCGGTATCGGCACGTCAAAATATTTCGGTATTTAACTCAGTCATGCTCCCCTATCCTACAAAGGCAGAAATTTATAAAAAAGCGGCAAGTGAATATAGGAAAAAACATGTGACCCCGTGGCAGAAAAACCTGCTAAAATTTTTAATTCACAGGAGGAATAAACGATGATAGACTCAAGATACAGAAAAACATTTCAACCCGCCTTTGATGCGGCTGGAAATGCGATAAAAAAGTCTGGGATAACGCCAAATCAGATAACCGTGCTTGCATTTTTTATAGGTATTTCTTCGGGAGTGCTTGTGGCGTTTGGGCATTATGTGCTTGCAATAATCGCACTTGCAGTTTCGGGAATACTCGATGTTTTAGACGGCACGGTGGCAAGGCTTACAGGGAAAAGCTCGCCCTTTGGGGCATTTTTGGACATGGTACTAGACAGGCTTGTAGAGGGTGCTGTGGTAATTGGTTTTTACTTTGCCTTTCCTCAGTTTTCGCTTTTTTACCTTTTGTTTTTTATAAGCGTGGTGTTTAACTTTGCCACTTTCACTGTGGCCGGCGCGCTTATGGAAAATAAGGGTTCAAAAAGTATGCACTATGACCCAGGAATTGCAGAGAGGACAGAGACATTTATCACCTTTTGGCTTATGATGCTATTTCCTGCCGTGTCGGGTTATATCTTGCTGGCCTTTACGGGAGTAATTTTCCTTACGGGAATAATACGTTTCATAAATATTAGCCGAATAATGAGGAAGACCTATGAAAAAGCTTAAAATAATCATAGCAATTGCCGTGCTAATTATACTAATTTGCGTGGTAGCATTTACGCCGCTTAAAAATTATTTCACGCCCGAATACGTGACGGGTTTGATAGAAAGCGTGCGTGGCTCTGCCCTAGCGCCTTTGATTTTTGGTGCACTTTATGTGCTTGCGGTGGTTTTAGTCTTGCCTGGACTTCCCATGACCTTGCTTGCCGCCCCACTTTTTGGATTTTGGCAAGGACTTTTGATAGTCGTAATTTCGGCAAACATAGGCTGTACAATAACATTTTTTATATCGAGATACGCAGGGCGAAATTTTGTCATGAAATTTATAAAATCCGGCACAATTTTGGACAAGGCAAATAAACAAATGGAGAAAAACGGCTTTTTATACATGTTGTACCTAAGGATGATACCCTTGTTTCCGTTTAATATAGTAAACTATGTGCCGGGGCTTACCTCTATTTCTTATTTAAAATATGCCGTCGCAACGCTTGTGGGAATGCTCCCGGGCTCGGCGATATACATATATGCCTCATACTCGGCAAGCGACGTGGCAAACAATCCGTGGGGTCTGATAATTTCCATAGGCATATTAGTGCTATTTACCGTGGTGACCGTAATTGTTTCAAAAAGAAACGCAAAGAAAGAAAAACAAGCCGCCGAGAACTAGAATGGCGGAAAGCTCAAATTAGGAAAGTTTTTTATCGCAAAACTTTCCTCTTTTGCCCCTTTAGGGCAAAATTCA
>CAYJJU010000046.1:0-3379 GCA_964370635.1 uncultured Eubacteriales bacterium
CCCTACATCTGTCCGTCAATGTGACGAAAATTATTCTATTTCGTCACAGCCCCTTCTTTTTTATAGAAAATTTTATTATTTTAATAAATTATTTAGTTAAAGTAAAAATCAGTATTAAATTGCATTTTTCTATTTCTTGCAAATTTAATAACATACTCGCAAGATACAGGCACAAACTGAAATAATTTTAGGCAATTCTATCAAAAAAATGATACAGATTACCATCATCAAA
The DNA here is from genome assembly GCA_964370635.1 of uncultured Eubacteriales bacterium. Classification (GTDB taxonomy): domain Bacteria; phylum Bacillota; class Clostridia; order Oscillospirales; family Acutalibacteraceae; genus SIG603. Next base: position 233 of record CAYJJU010000046.1, read on the forward strand.
ATTGACAAAAAAGAACTAAAAACACTCTCGTTTCTTATTCATTTTGCACCATACTTTATTGACTTTTGGCTTAAACAGTGATATAATCCTGATATTGACATTATTTTAACATGCGGTTTATTGCAAAGGGAGTGATTCTACAGTGAAGGCGCACAGAATTTTCAGTTGCTGTATATTGTTTTGTGCATTTATGTTTGCCGGTACATTTAATTATGTTTTGGGAAGTACTGACGAAGAAATAATTACAGTTGGTTATGAAAAGGGATTTTCAATGGTAAGCGACTTAAGCAGAGTCGATAAAAAAGGTTATGGGTATGAAGTTTTAAAAAGCATAGAGAATTCATCTAATTTTAAGTTTGAATTTATAGAATATGATACTTTAGAACTTGCCCTAATGGACGTCCAGACAGGGAAACTGGACTTAGTGGGCTTGGTTCACTTTGAAGAGGAATATTTAGACAGATATCTATTTATGGAAAATTCTATTTTGCAGACACAAATTCTGCTTACAAAAAACAATTTTTCCGACACCTATTACGACGACCCTAGCTCAATAGACGGAAAAACCGTTAGTACCTATGAGGGCAGTCCAATGAACGACGCTCTCGATATATATTTAAACGAAAATAATATTTCGGTTGATTATCAGTATTATGATTACAAGGACTACTTAGACGAAGAAGCAGACCTCTATTTGGTGTCATCTGTCAATGAGGACGTCGAAGGTTTGCAAACAGTCTTAAATTTAGACATACAAGACTATTATTTTGTTTCAAGCCTTGAAAACACAGAGCTTATCAATGCCTTAGACGATGCACTAATAAACGTAAAAATAAATGACGGGCTTCTGTTTTCTGAACTTTCTAACAAATATTTTTTAGAAGGAAGCCTGATAAAGCGTTCTCTCACCCGTGAAGAGGCATCGCTTTTTAGTGGCAAAACCTTCACCGTAGGCTATAACGCAGACCATCATCCCATACAGTTCACAAATGACGATGGCGAGCCCGACGGCATAGCGGTCGAGGTGCTTAATCGGCTTTCAGAGCTTGCAAATTTTAGTGTAGACTATATCGAAATGGATAACTTAGAGTTAGCGGATAATGAACAAAATTTTGATTTTATCATAAATGTTCGAAACGAGTCCGATGAACTGAGTAATAATTACTCTGCTACAGACCCGTATTTATACCTCCCTTTAACCTTGCTTATTCACAAAGATGTCCCATTTGATATTGACCACGAATATGTACTTGGAACATATTCATACAGCACTATACCCGAATTTATTGTAAAAGAATATTATCCCATGGCTGAAATTATACATATGGACAGCGTTGAAGATGCATATTTAAACTTAGTCAGCGGCAAAATAAATAGCGGACTTTTTACAACAACAGGACTACAATATGTTCAATCGGCTTTAGACATGGAAGATTATTTAATATTTGGAACTTCTTTTGACTTACCACTTTTATTTTACGTTTCAAACGACTTAGACTTAGAATATGTATTGGCAATCGACTTGCTTTTTGATCAAATAGACAGCAGCTTTTATGACGAGGTTGTCGCAAGGCAAACCTCTGCCTATAATCCAGATTTTGATTTTATTGCATATGTGCTTAAAAACATATATTACTTTTTATTTGCGGCAATTTCCTTATTTTTTATTGTAGCGATAATCATCGGATACTTGCAGTACAAGAAAAAACGTGCCGTTACCAAGGCTTTAACCACAGACAATGTAACAGGGCTTATATCTATGTATAAATTTAGAGAGCAGGCAATTGCGCTGCTTAAAAAAGCTAAGCCCATGGAATATGAGATAATATCTCTTGATGTAGATTACTTTAGAATAATAAACAACATTTACGGATACAAGGCAGGGTCAAAGGTTATAGTTGCGATGGCACAAGCCCTTCAAAAAGAGCTTAAGGACAAGCCAGCACTTGTAACTCGCAATGTCGGAGAAAACTTTATCATATTTGCAAAATGTGACTGCATAGATTTAAAGAAGCTTGTCGACGATGTACTCGTTACGGCAATTAAAAATGTCATAGGCAAAAGATTTAATCTAAGCATGTCTACAGGAGTTTATATAGTTGATAACTGCAAGGACTCTGTGAATATTTTAATCGACAGGGCAAACGTGGCAAGAACCACAGGAAAAGGAATTCACGAAACCTCCTATGCCGTGTTCGATTCCGAAATGAGAGCTCGATACGAGAAAAAAACCGAGATAGTGTACAGAATGAAAGAGGCCATCGAAAACAGAGAATTTTACGTGGTGTACCAGCCTAAGGTAGACATCAACTCTCTTAAAATTGCAGGTGCAGAGGCACTTGTAAGATGGAAAAAACAAGACGGTTCTCTAATTTTCCCAAATGAATTTATTCCAATTTTTGAGGCAAACGGATTTATAGCACAACTTGACCTTTACGTTTTCACAGAAGTTTGTAGATTTATTAAAGCGAGCTTGAAAAACGGAGAAAAAGTACCGACTATATCTGTAAACTTTAGCGGAATTACACTTTTAAAAGAAGAAATTTTAAGCCAAATTTCAGATATTATTCAAAAACACAAAATAGGTATAAATTGCATAGAAATCGAAGTGACCGAATCTGCTCTTATTGACGACGATTTGGTTATAGCAAAAAGAGTAAAACAGCTTAAAGAAATGGGCTTTACCATGTCTATGGATGATTTTGGAAGCGGAGTTTCCTCACTTAACAGGCTTCGTGAATTGATGGTGGATATTGTGAAGATTGACAAAGCCTTCCTAGACGACCACATTGCCGAAGAAAACGGAGAAATAGTAATTGAGGCCATAATCAACATGGCAAAAAAACTCAATATAAAAATCGTATCGGAAGGTGTCGAAACGCTTGAGCAGTTCCATCTTTTAAAGAAACTAAAATGCGATTTAATTCAAGGTTACTATTTTGACAAACCTCTGCCCGAAAGTGATTTTAAAAACAAACTACTCGCAGATGAGGCTTACAAATTATTATAAAAATGGATACTTTGCAAAAACCTAAATTCTCAGTTTAAAAAACCGTCCATCTTCATTTTGAAGATGGACGGTTCAGACTGTCAATAAACCTCTGTTAGGAAAAAAGTTGCACAAATGGGTAGGCGTAAGGAAACTTT